>NZ_JASXTH010000013.1:0-157000 GCF_036596185.1 Rhizobium sp. GR12
GTCGCCAAACGCTCGAACACAAGTAGAATCAACACCGTGCGCCTTGTCTACAAAATTTAAACCGGACAGTAGTGGGCTTGACCCGAGGATCCACTCGAGTGTGAGGGAAGCTCCGCGCGCGCAATATGCGTCACAACGCAGATGCTCTAAAACACAATCAGCCCTTCGGCTTCAAAAACGCACCGGCGCAGAGCACCAGCCATCCGGCAATCATGCCGAGGCCGCCTGCGGGTGCGGCGAAGGGAAACAGGCTGTGGCCGGAAAAATGCCTGACGACGAGGTCGCCGACGAAAATCGCCGTGCCGAGACCGAGGATTAGGCCCGCCGGAATGGCGGTTCTGATGCGGTCCGTGCCGATATGGAGCGCCACCAGCACCGGCGCGTGCGCAAGCGCCATGGCTGAGGCATTGCCGAGCATATAGGTTTCGCCGGTATGGGTGGCGGCGGCGGCAAGCATGACGCCGGAAGCACCCAAAAGGCCGCCCAACAGAAGAATGAAGGCGCGCAATCTTTCGTGGGTCATGAATTATCCGCTTCCTGGTTCTGCATGTGAAAGGCCAGCCGCTCCACCGGACCCCAGATGATGTCCCGCAACTTCGGATTTTCGATGGTCTCGTCCATCGCGCGGCGGAAGCATAGCAGCCATTCATCCCGTTCGGCAGGGCGGATCGGGGCCGCGAAATGACGCCTGCGCAACATCGGGTGGCCATATTTTTCGACGTAAACCGGCGGTCCGCCGAGATATCCCGTCAGATAATCGTAGAACTTGCTCTCGCTGCCGGAAAGATCGGCGGGATGGACGGCGCGGCAATGCGCCGCCTCGGGCAGGGTGTCCATCAATTCGTAGAAGCGCCGGGTGAGGGCCCGCACAGTCGCATCGCCGCCGATCGCTTCATAAAGGGTAATGGTCTCGCCGCTCACATCCCGCCTCCTTGAACCCTGTGGCCCTTATCGCTTTCCAAAGCGCCAAGAGCAACAGGTAAAGGCGGGATGCGACATTTGCGACAGCGTGCTGGAAAAGTCTTCAGGTCTCGTTTCCGACGGACCGTTGGATAATCTCAACGGCGATTTTTAGTGGTGCTACATGTTCGGTAACAACCGCCCAAACCACGTCGTCCGCGATTTTGTGATATTCATGACGCAGAATATTGCCGATACCGCGAATCTGTTTCCATGGTACATCCGGCGCAAGGCTCAGCAATTCTTCGGGTATGTGACGCGATGCCTCGGAAACGATTTCCAAAGCGCGCTGCACTGCAAGTTTGAGGAGCCAATTTTGCTGGAAATCAGCAAGCGACAGGCCGGCAGTGTGGGTCTCGATGCCGTCAATCGCCTCCAGAATTTCGCCCAGCACCGGTCCGACCTTGCGCTTGATCATCAGAATATTCGCACTGCGGATTGCTCGATGTCAGTTCGAAGCATTGGGTGAAGGCTGTTGCGCGTCGTGACGTCCACCTCCACCGCCAACTCTTCTTCCAGAAGCTGCTTGATGCCGATCAGATTGAGCAACGAGAAACGGCTGCCCGGATCGTAGTCGATGAAGACGTCCAGATCGCTTGAGACCAAGGCTTCATCTCGGGCGGTTGATCCAAAAAGGTAAAGCGAAGTCGCACCCATGCGTTTCACCGCATGGGAATGTCGTTTGAGTTTCCTGATTGCGTCCGCTCTCTTCATGCGTTCAGCTTATATCATCCCGTATGCGCCATCCACTCATCCAAAATTGCGGATGAGATCGAGGCCCTTGCTCAGAAGCGTTTCGGCCTCGTCCTGATTGGCGGCCTCGACATAGCAGCGCATTTCCGGGGCATTGCCGGAGGGGCGGAAATGGATGGTGCTGCCGTCGGTGAGCGCCACGCGCAGGCCGTCAATGTCGCTCAGCGCCCTGACCTTGCCGACTGGCGCAAGGAAGGTTTCGAGGTTGTCCCTTGAAGCGCGCAGATGCGCCATGAGGGCAGCACTCTTTTCCTGCGCGAAATTCTCGAGGCGATCGGCGGCGGCGACTGGCAGCTTGTAGGCGGCAGCGATTTCCGACAGCGGTTTTTTCTGTTCGGCGGACAGGAGCAGCACGGCGAGAATAGGCAGGAAGCTGTCGCGCGTCGGCAGCGGCGAAAGCGGCTTGCCGTTGAGGGTGAAGGCGGAGGCCGTCAGCAGGCCGCCATTGGCCTCGAACCCCATGACGCCGTTCTTTCCTTCGGCGAGCGCCTGCGCCATGCCGGCGATCACGAAAGGCGAGCCGACCCTGGTGCGGATGACCTCGAACGAACCGCTCGCTTCAATGCCGGAATTGGAGGTGACGGGGGTGACGACCACACCGGCATCGAGAAAATTGGCCGTGATAAGCCCGATCAGGTCGCCGCGCAGCGGTACGCCGTTTTCATCGGCGAGCAGGGGCCGGTCGCCGTCACCATCGGCGGAAACGATGGCGTCGAGGCCATGCTCCGGCGACCATGCCTTGAGAAGTTCCAGCGTTTCCGGCGAGACCGCTTCGGTATCGACCGGGATGAAGGTTTCGGAGCGGCCGAGCGGCACGACATCCGCGCCGTAATGGGCAAGGACGTTGACGAAGAGATCGCGCGCGACCGTGCTGTGCTGGTAAACGCCGATCTTCAGGCCCGACAGCGCCTTTTCCGGCAAAAGCGCGATGTTGCGTTCGTAAAAAAGTTCGGCTGCGATTGCGGAATGATCGTCCGCCGTCGCCGCCTCGTCATTCAAGCCTTCCGCCTCGATTTTGGCGGCAAGGGCTGCAATCGCCGTCTCGTCCTGCTTGTCGATTTCTCCGTCGGGGCGGTAGAATTTGATGCCGTTGCGGTCGGCCGGTATATGCGAGCCGGTGATCATCAGTGCTCCGGCTTTCAGGGAAAGACCATAGAGCGCCAGCGCCGGTGTCGGCACCGTGCCACAATCCAGTGGTGTGAGACCCGCCTTTTTCAGCGCGGCGATACAGGTTGCGGAAACATCCGGGCTCGAATCGCGGAAATCGCGGGCCACGAGAATGGGGTCTCCCGCCTTTGCCTGACCCGATGTGAGAAGATGCCTTGCAAATGCCGTAGCGTAGACGGCGGAGGCTTTTCCTTTCAGATCGACAGAGAGGCCGCGAAGGCCGCTCGTTCCAAATTTCAGGCTCATGCCAAACTCCGTTTCGATAAAATCTTTGAGGTTCAAATGGATAATACAAAAATATAACGTCTGAAAGAACCGTATCGATCCATTCAAGTCAATCGTCCCTTTCATGGCGGCCGGGAATAGGCGATGATGAAGGGGATGAGGCGGGTAACTTAAAATTCACCCGTTATATCTAAACTTGCCCGTTAATAGCGGCCTTGGCGACGGTGAAGACCATCTGTTGCCGGCCTTTTTTGTGGTTCGTTCGAGTTGGATTGGCTGATGTACAGGCTTCAAAAGGCGGGACATAAGCAGGCACGTCCGCTGGATGAAAAAGCGGCGCCCGCCGCCAGACCCCACGGTTCCCTGCTGGACGATCTGGTGGACGAGGACGAGGTTTTCGAGCGCACGGTGCTGAAAGAGCATCTTGAGCCGAAGCCGGCGGCCGCCGTTGCCGAACCCGCTCCGGCTGAAAAACCCGCAAAGGCGGCCTTGCCGAGCGCGAGCGGCGGTCTTGCGGCTGCGTTGCCGGGTCTGAAACATATCGACAGGATCGGCGTGGACGACGTGCTCGTGTGGTTGCGCGACGGTATCGTCTGGATCGTGCTTGCGATCATTCTCTGCGTCGCAGCGGCCCTCTCCTATGCCTATATGACGCCGCCGCGTTACACGGCCTATTCGGATATCGTCGTTAATCCCTCCAATCTCAATGTCGTCAATGACGGGGTGTTTTCACCCAACCAGCAGCGCGACACCCAGATTCTCGAGGTGGAGAGCAAGCTGCGCACCATCACCTCGCGCAACGTGCTGGCGCGGGTGGTGGATGAGCTGAAGCTCGATCAGGACCCGGAATTCATAACCCCGCCGCCTCTTGCCCGGCTGAAGGCGATTTTTTCACCGAAGCCGGAAGACGGCGACAACAAGGTCGGCGCGCTTCGCTCGCTCGGGGAGCGGGTTGCAGCGGAACGCGATCCGCGTTCCTTCGTGGTGACGCTTTCGGTGTGGACCAACGATGCGGAAAAATCCGTGACGGTCTCCAGGGCCATGGTGAAGGCGTTCGAAAGCGAGCTGTTCCAGACGACCTCCGACAGCAGCCAGCGCATCGTTGACGATCTCAAGACGCGGCTGGAGGAAATGCGTGGGAACGTGACGGTGGCCGAAAAGCGCGTGGCCGATTTCCGCCGCGAAAACGGCTTGCAGGAAAATAATGGCCAACTGGTCAGCAATCTGGCGTCCGGCGAACTGAATGCGCAGGTTCTTGCCGCGCAGCAGCGCGTCATTCAGGAGGAGTCGCGCCTGAAACAGATGCAGGCCGCTATCGCCCAGAACCGCACCCAGAGCGACGCAATCTTCGACAGCCAGACCATGAACACCATCCGTGCGCAATACAGCACCTTGCAGCAGCAGATCGGGGCGATGACGCTGACCTATGGCGCCCGACATCCGCGTCTGGCGACGGCGGGAGCGGAACGCGACATGCTGGAACGCGGCATAGCGGAAGAGGCACAGCGGATTTTGCAGGCGGCGAGAACCAATGTCGCCGAGGCCCGCTCCTCGCTCGACGCGCTGCGGCTGAAGGCGGTCGCCGAACGCGCCAACGTGTTCACCGACAATGAGGCGCAGGTGCGGCTGCGCGATCTGGATCGCGACGCCCGCTCCGCCGCCGCGATCTACGAGACCTATCTCAACCGCTCGCGCCAGATCGCCGAGCAGCAGGCAATCGATTCCACCAATGTGCGGGTGATTTCGCAGCCGGTTGCGCCGAACTCCAGAAGCTGGCCGCCGGGCAAGCTGACCTTCCTGATCGCCGGCGGTGCGGGCGGTCTCTTCCTCGGTCTCGGCATTGCCGTCGCACTCGGGCTTCTGGGTTATCTGCGCCGGGACGATCACCCGGAAACAGCAGCACGCCACGCCTGAAGACGGTGAGCGTGCCGCAGCTATTCCTCGGACATAAGGCCGTCATAAACCTCGAGCAGGGCGGCGGCGATGGCGGCGCCCAGCGCGTTGCCCGCATCGCGTATGCCGGCCTCGTCGCCGTCGCGTATCGAGACTGCAAGATCGGACGCCTCGTTGGCGACGATTTCCTTTGACCGCTCTATCGCCCAAAGGCCGAAATCGCCGCGGTTGTCGATCGATATGGTTTCCATGGCCGGACCCTTTCCGTGGTGTGGTTTCGCCGTCCCTTAACCCATCGGCCGTAAAACCGGAATAGGGTGGAGGCGAGGAGAGGGTGGTCACTCAACCTTCAGACGTGGATTTGCCTGATTGAGGCGGCGGATTTATAAAAATATTAATGATAGTTCTTCGTAGTGTTTGAAGCCTTACACCTTAAGCATATGCGTGAATATAACGATGAAACGATGCCTATCTTGGACACCGGACAGAATATGACAGGGAGAGATGTCCCGGATGCGGAAAGGCCAGGCGAGTTCTGGCCGATTGTTCCGCTTGCGGCTTTACCCATCGCCGATGCGACCATTGAAGAGACGGCGCAGGATTTCATTCTGCGTGCGCAAAGCGCGCGCGCGGCTGACGCAAGGCCGTTCTATTCGACATCGGCGAACGGCCAGGTCATCGCGTTCTGCCATCAGGACAAGGAATTCGAAGCGCTGCTGCGGCAGGCCGACCAGATTCATGCCGACGGCATGTCGCTGGTGATCTTTTCCCGCCAATTCTGTCTGAGAGGGCTCAGGGAACGCGTTGCGACGACGGATCTCGTTCACGCGGTGGCCCAGCGGGCGGAAGAGACGGGCACAAGGTTCTATTTTCTCGGCGGCTCCGAAGAGGTGAACCGCGCCGCCGTCGAGGAAATGCAGAAGCTCTATCCGCGTCTGGTTTTTGCGGGCCGGCGCAACGGCTATTTCAGAGAGGGCGAAGAGGAGGCGATCCTCGCCGATATCGTCGCATCGCAGACCGATATTCTCTGGGTTGGTTTCGGCATACCGCTGGAGCAACGTTTCGTCTCGCGCAATCTGGACCGGCTTTCCGGCGTCGCAGTGATCAAGACCTGCGGCGGCCTGTTCGATTTTCTCGCCGGCAAGAACAGCAGGGCGCCGCAATGGATGCAGGATATGGGGCTGGAATGGCTCTACAGGGCCATGCTTGAGCCGAAACGCCTCGGGAAGCGCTATCTGCTGACCAATCCTATCGCCATATATTCTCTCCTGAAACACTACTACCGGCTCAAGGCCGGCAAGGTCTGAACCGGCGCGCATCTGCCGTTGGATTTCGCGGGATTGCCGGTTGTATCCGTTCAGGGCCGGAACTGTGCAGGCAAGATATTTTGGCGCATCACAATCATCGGATCGCCGTCTGCACCTCACCGCCACCCTATGAGATCGCCTTAACGTATTGAACGAATGCGTCTGCTGCCGAAATTCGTTGCAACTGCGAACAACGGCGGTACACTGGCCAGATATTATAAATTTATTCGAATCAGAAATATATTGAGGACAGCGATGGTGATTACGTCCATTTCTCTTTTCGTATATGGGATTGGCACCGTTACTTCTCTTGCCATGACCTATATTGAGGGCGCCCGCCGCGACAAGGAATGGGACTTTTACCGGGTGACCGGTATCATCCTTTGTTTCTTCTGGCCGGTTCTCGTGCCGCTTCTCATTCTCGCGGCTGTTTTTTCGTCGTTCGCTTCCCGGAAACGGCATGTGAATACAATTTCTCTGGGCCGGGGGAAAACCCTGAACTGAGACATGCGGACGGAACGATCCTGTTAGACCTTTTTCACTGGCGCCTTGTAGGGCGAGAGCGTGATGCCAAGGCTTGCCATGACGCGGCCGATGGACATCAGCGGCGGATGGGTGGCGGGCAATAACGCCCCGGTTTTCAGAAAAGCGGAAACGGCGCGGACCAGCGACAGGCACAGGCTGACGGCGTTTTTGGCGGCAAGCAGAAGCCCGCCTTTCAGGCCGGGACGGCGGGCGCGGTCGATGCTGTAATTGATGATGCCGGTTCTGAGCGACCGCTCCATGATCCAGCGCGGCGCCATGCGGTTTTCCGGCACATATTCAATGATGAGGGCCTTGGCGTTCCAGGCGAATTTGAAACCCGCCTTGCGGCAGCGGGTGAAGAAATCCATATCGCCGCCGCCGAGGAAATTGAAGCGCACATCGAATTCCGGTTTCGCCAGCGTTTCGAAAACCCGCCTTGAGATCAGGCAATTGCCGGAACCATGGATTTGATCGACTGCCCCCGTCGGCGCCTCGATGGAGCCGAATAGCGGATGCGACAGGACCGCCTTCGGCGCTGGCGCATCGAATTCGCGATTGACCGGCCCGCCGACAATATCGACGCCGAAGGATTTCGCGGCAGAGACCATTTCTGCGAGCCAGACGGGCGAGGCCGCCTCGTCGTCATCGATCATCAGGAACCACTCGGCGGACGGGTAGCTCTGCCGCGCGGTGCGAAACGCCGTATTGATGGCGTAACAGTTACCCTGTGTCGGCTCCACCAGCACCTGGCCCGTCATTCCGCTTTGTGCGAAAAAAGCGCGCGCGACGGCAAGGCCCGCCTGGCCTGCACCGTCATTATCGACCACGACGACGGCGAAGGGAAAATCGACCTTCTGGGCCGCCAGCGATACAAGCGTCTTTTGCAGGCCTTCCGGCCTGCGGAAACTCGGAATGCAGACCACCGCTTCCGGCATGATCTCGGACATGGAAACTCCTAAATTCCTGCAAGCGCTGCGGCGGAAAAAATGACGGCGCGCAGGCTTTGGCGCGGGCGGTGAAGAAATGTATCGGCAAGCGCCGAAAAGGCCTCGCGATAGCGCCGGGCGCGAAATGCCTGCGCCACCGTATAGGCATTCATGTGGTTTTCGGATTTGCGGCGAAGCCGCTTTAATTCCTGTGGAGCGATGGCGGCGACGATGGCGGGGTCGGAAAACACCGCCTCGATTGCTGGTTGGCAATCCCGGAAGGTGAGAAGGCGGTTCATCATCACGCTCGTCCTGTGCACCCGGTAATCCAGCACATGGTGGCCGGGCAGATAGGTGAAACGGCCGGCAGCGGCCAGCCTGCACCAGCCATACCAGTCTTCCGCATAACGCAATGTCTCGTCGAAACCGCCGAAATCCTGAAAGATGCGGGTTCTGACCAGCATGATGCCGCCATTGACGATGAAGTTTCCGCCAAGCAGGGGTTGCAGGATGAATCCATCAGGCTTTTCCCGCCGACGGATGAGATTGCGCCGGCCGATCTTGACGCCATTCTCGTCAATGCGCTCGTAATCGCCGTAGACGGCAACGACATCCGGCCCCGAGACACCGGTGCACAATGCGGCGATGGCGCCCGGTTTCAGGCGGTCGTCGGCATCGAGAAACATCGTCCATTCGCCGCGCGCCTGCGACAGGCCGAAATTGCGGACGGCGGAAACGCCCTGCCGGCCCTGCGGCCGCGCAAGCAGCTTGACACGCGGATCGGAGAAATCCTGCACCTTTCGCGCCGTCGCGTCGGTGGAGCCGTCATCGACGACGAGCACTTCGCAGACGATTTCCCCCTGAGACAATACGCTTTCGATCGCTTCCACGATGTAACGCTCGCCGTTGCGAACGGGAATGACAATCGAAACGGAAACCAAGACTTTTACTCCATCACGGGCGGACCAAGAATTCTCACAGCGAAGTTACTACCGGATTAAGTCCGCTTGCGCCAATTGTGACGTGGTATAGCGTCAGTTAACCTTGCAAATCTTTAATATCCTTTTGGCATGATCGGAATGTTATGTTTTGAGAATTAGAGCACCCAGCGTCTGTTCGGACGCACCAAGGATGCTCTGACATTTTTGATCTGCGCATCTTCCTGTTGGAAATCGATTCCGATTTTCGGGCCGATGCGCTTGGGGGAGGCGGGTGAATGCGGATCGGGCGGCGGAGTTTTATGGGCGGTGCGGCAAGCGCGGGCCTGCTGCATGGCATGGCTGGCCAGAGCTTTGCCGCGTCCAAGAAAGCGCCAGCCAAAATGGCCCCTTTCGGCTCGGCCATCTATCTGCCGGACCTTACAGCCGATAGCCGTCTCGGCGAGGCCGTGGTCAAATATTGCTCGCGCATCACCCCCGTCACGGAAATGAAATGGGAGGTCATGCGGCCTTCGGAAGAGACCTTCGACTTTACCGCCGCCGATGCGCTCGCGAACTTCGCGCGTCAGCACAAACTTTCCATGCACGGCCATCCGCTCATCTGGTACGCGTCCAACGCGCCCTGGCTTTCCAGCATCGGCAATGGTGCGAAGGTCGAGCGGCTGATGGAAAACCACATCGTCAAGACCATGGAACGTTACAAGGATGTGATCCATAGCTGGGATGTGGTCAACGAGCCGATCCCCGACGTGCCCGGCAATGTGCGTTCACGCCGCGATGCCTGGTATTACGGCGCAGGCCCGGACGCGATCAAAAAGGCTTTCGAGATCGCCCATGCCGTCGATCCGAAGGCCCAGCTGGTCCTCAACGAATATGATGTGGAATTTTCGGTCGAGAAATCGCCGGCCAAGCGCGCGGCCTTCCGCAATCTCATTCTCGAACTGCTCGAGAAGGGCGCGCCGATCAACGCCGTCGGCCTGCAGGGTCATCTGCGCGGCGGTTGGCCCATCGCCAAGGACGAGCTTGCCGCCTTTACCAAGGAAATGCGCAGTTACGGTCTTGCCGTTCTGGTGACGGAACTGGACGTGATGGACCAGACATTGCCCGGCCCGGAAGCCGAGCGCGACATGCTGATAAACGGCCAGGTCCGCGATTTTCTCGAAGCGGCCTCAGAAGGCGGCCCGCTTTCCTCCATCACCACCTGGGGCATTTCGGACCAATATACCTGGATCCGCTGGGCCTATCCGCGCCGGGACGGCACCGCGAACCGGCCGCTGCCGCTCGACTGGAGCTTCAAAGAAAAACCCATGATGGCCATCATCAATGAATTCCGGAACCGTGGTGCGTGACTATGAGTGCAGAAATACCGCTTCCTCCCGTACAAAAGGCACTGCAAATCAATCTGCATCCCTTCGACGCGCCGCATGCGGCCCTCACCGTTCCGCATCAGCTGCGGGTCTGGGGCGGGCAGGTGGACCGTATTCTCCTGACGGTGGATACCGGCCAGGTCGGGGCAGGCCGCTACAAGGGCAACGGGTTCGAGGCGGCCAGCACACGCCTCTTCGACATGCTGGACGAAATGCAGGCCAATTATCCGCATCTGCATGTGGATACCGTCGACTATAGCGAGGCTGCGCGCCGCGCCGTGACGGAGACCTTCTTTTCGCGCTCGCCGGTCCCTTATCCGGCCAAGGCCTTCGACGGTGGGCCTTTCCATGTCTATTTCCACGGTCTGAAACGCGCCAATGCCCGCTATGTGCTGCATATGGACAGCGACATGATGTTCGGCGGCGGCAGCCAGAGCTGGTTCGGCGAGGCCATAGCGCTCCAGAAGGCCAATCCGGACGCCCTGTGCATCACGCCCTTTTCCGGGCCGCCGACCGTGCGCGGCGATCTCGATGTTTCCCGCCATGTCGGCATGCCGGGGGTCAGGAATATTCCTGAGCCGCGCAAGCTGCCGTCACGCATTCCCACATGGCGTTTCGCCACCGTTTCCACCCGCCTTTTCCTGATCGACATGGATCGTTTCGCCAAGCGGATCGGTTCGCTCGAACTGCTGAGACCGGACGTCAAACGGCGCATCCGCTCCTATGCCTATAACCAGCAGCCGGTCTCGATGCCCGCCGAAGAGGTGCTGAGCAGCAATATGATGCGCATCGGCTTGCACCGGCTGGATTTTCTCGGCACGGGCAAGGGCATGTATTCGCTGCACCCGCCCTATCGCTCACCCGAGTTTTACGCGGCGCTGGGGTCCATCGTCGAGCGCATCGAAAAGGGTGATATTCCCGAAGGCCAGCTCGGCGATTTCGATATCAACGGATCGATGGTGGACTGGGCGAGCGCGCTTGCGGCCAAGACGCGCTCCAAACGTTACGCGAAAGCGCTACGCCACCTGATTTCGGCGAATGTGCAGCGTTTCACCGGGGCATAGAAGGCTCGGCACTCTCTCACTACCAGTGAAAGCGCCTTAGAAATCGGTGATGAGCTTGCTCCAGCTTTCCGAGCTTAACCCGCCAATATAGATATCGCCGGCCAGCGCCCGGTCTTTCAGAGTTTCATCCCGGGTGGCCATGCAGAAATAGCCGCGATGGTGGAAGGTCATGTGGTTCTGGCGGTAGAGCGCGTTCATGAGAAAGGGCTGTGACATGCCCGTGACATGGGCATAGTTCTCGTTATCGAAATGGTGGAACAGCGCGCCGAGCGCGTCGTTTTCGCGACCGGCATCGCAGACGAGGTTCAGCACATAGGCGGTTCGTTCCGGCTGGCCGAAAAACAGCGCAACGCCGATCGCACGGCCTTCGGCATTCTCGATCGCCAGGCTGCCCAATGCGCCGAGAGTGTCGTTGGTCTTGCTCATTTCTATCAGCCAGTGGAATTCCTCGTGGGACCATTCCGGGCGGACGGAAAATCGCTCGATCATCGCCAGCGCGTTGCGGCGGAACGTTTCGAAATCGACCGGTCTTACCCCGAGGCCGGCAACCTCATGGCCCCTTATGCCTTTTTTCCACGAGCGCAGGACACGGTCCACGAAGCCGAGCGCCATGAGACTGACCGTGGATTTGACCAGTTTCGAACGGCGCGGCATGCGCAGGGCAATCGCGCTGAAGGGCTTCAGCGCCTTGTGCCATTGCAGGCTTTCCATCGGCAGCATAATGCCGCCGATCGCAATCCAGTGATCGGCGCTGACGGGTGAGGCCGTGTCCGAAAACAGCATGTCGTGTTTCGTCGCCCTCATGCCGCGAGACAGGCGTGCGGCTCCGAGCGCGCCGAGTTTTCCCTCCGATGCAAAAGCACAGAGCAACCGTGCGGTAACGGTTTTTCCATTCGCGACGAACCGCATGGGAACGGCGAGGATAACGCTTGTGACGCCGCTTTCCCCCGCATCATAGACAACGCTGCCATATTCCGGGTCAAAGGCGGGACTATCGAAGAACAATGTCTCGACGTAAGAGCGGAAGTCGAAGTTGCGATCTCGTCCGGTCTTCTTGAAAGCGCTGTTGAGCACTCTCTCGACGGCGGGGACATCTTCCCTGCGCATGGGGCGAACACCGGGCGCACTCGGCTGAACCGGGCGTTGTGCCGGCTGATCGTTATTGCTATCGTCCATTTTGGTGTGTATCGGAACGTCCACCGTGGGTTTCCAGCTTTTCCGCGTTTATGTATTAACAGATCAAAGATATATTCTGAGTTGTTAATATACGTTAAACAGCGGTTGGGATCATCTGGTTGGTATATCCGCAGCACAGCGGACGGACACTTCCGTGAAACGCATGCCAGAAACCTTATCGATGTGAAACTTCCAGCAAATAATAGGGAAATCAGTAACTTAAATTTGAGCGACTAAGTTCGCTCCTGATCGGTATTCTACGGGGGTTTTCCATGTCGACTTCGAAAACTCCACTCCGTTTCTTTGCCTCCCGTTTCTTTCCTTTATAGCGGGATTACTATTCATACGTGTATTATAAATAACTAAAAAATAGGGTTTTAGCGGGATATTCACGTTACCGGAATGAAGTGTCGGGCACGCATGGAAAAAGGCAGGGAAGATCCCCTTATGGATGCAGCGCACGAAGAGCAGGCGCGTGGAAATTGGCGAAACGTACTGTTTTATGTGACGTTCTTTTATTTCACGGTTGGCTTCTCGCCCTATATTTCACTCTCCTCGACCTATCACGGATCCGCCATGGCGGCCGGGTCCAACCTGCTCAACCAGCTTACGGCGATCATTCTGCTTTTCAGTTTCGTGGCGTTCATGGCCAAGGAACGTTCGTTCTCCCTCGTCTTCACGCCGCGGCTGCTGATGGCGGCGATCTTCGGCTGGTATATCTATACCTCGCTGGTGGGGGAGGCGCCGATGTTTTCGCTGCGGCGGCTCGTCATGTGCGCCTTCATCTGCGTGTTTGCCGGCGGCTTCCTGCAATTGCCGCGCACGGAGCGGCATTTCACCACCCTGCTTGCCAGCTGCGTGCTGATCGTCCTGTTCCTGTGTTATTTCGGCGTCGTCGCCCTGCCTTCGCGGGCGATCCATCAGGCAAGCGACGCGCTGGAGCCGCTTCTGGCGGGCAACTGGCGCGGGGTCTTCCAGCACAAGAACGAGGCCGCCTCGGTCATGGCGGTGCTGATCATCGTGGCGATTTATCTCTCCAGGCGCTGGTCCTTCATCGGCGGCCTGCTGGTGCTGCTGCTATCGCTGTTCTTTCTGGTCAAATCGGGCGGCAAGACGGTGCTCGGCCTGATGCCGATCGTCATCGCGACCGGCTGGTTCATCGTGCGCTGGCCCCGGTGGCGTTATATGGTCGTGACCCTGCTTCTGCTGGTCTTCGCCGTCGTTACCGTCGGCACCACGGTCGATCCGGTGTTTTCGCAGATGCTGACGAAGATGGGTATCGATGCCAGTTTTACCGGCAGAACCGATATCTGGGCCGTCGCCATCGATTATATCCGTCGAAGCCCGATCGTCGGTTATGGTTATCAGGCGTTTTGGCGCAGCGACACCCTGATGTCGAGCTTTACCGAAAACAATACCTGGGCGACAACCGCACCGGCTTCCCACAGTGGCTATTTCGACCTGTTGCTTGCGGGCGGCGTACCGGGCCTGGTTCTGGTGCTGATATGGATCTATCTGCTGCCGCTTTATTATCTCGGCAAGATGGACGATGCCACGCGCAAGAGCCCACTGACGCGGCTTTATGTCGGCGTCTGGCTCTATGTCCTGCTCTACGGCTATCTGGAAACGCTGTTCCTGCTCAGCACGGGCTTCGTCTGGTTTTTCCTTCTCGTCGCCGTGATGGGCCTGCATTTGCAGGCGAATGCCAGCCTTGTCGACGACGAGGCGGAGCCGGAACCCGCCCGAACCGGTGGCGAGATGGACGGCGTGGCGAAGCGCATTCGGAGGCAAACCGCGCACGCCGTTCGTCCCGGATGATATTTTGAAATGATTTTTCGTCGCAGATGTGTAAAAGAACCGATTGTTGCGCGCGTTTACGGCGGATTTCGCTAAACATGCGTGGCTTAAGTCTTTGTTGTTATGCATGTCCCCCCGCAAAACCGCTCCGCATTTTGCCAGACACGCACTGAAACGGATCGGCAAGGTCAATCGATGGCAGATACAGGCGCCTGTGCGCTCGAGGCGGATGACATCCACAAGAGCTTCGGCACGCATGAAGTTTTGAAGGGCGTTTCGCTGAAAGCTCACAAGGGCGACGTCATATCGATCATCGGCTCGTCCGGTTCCGGCAAGAGTACCTTTCTGCGCTGCATCAACTTTCTCGAAACGCCGGATCGCGGCCGGGTCATCGTCAATGGCGAGGAGATCGCCACCAAGACCGGCAGGGACGGCAAGGCCGTGCCGAAAAGCTGGCGGCAGGTGGAAAAGCTGCGGACCGGGCTTGGCATGGTGTTCCAGAACTTCAATCTCTGGGCCCATCGCACCGTTCTCGAAAACGTCATCGAGGCTCCGGTCCACGTTCTGGGCGTGAAGCGGCAGGAAGCGGTGGAGAAGGCCGAAGCCCTGCTGAACAAGGTCGGCCTTTACGACAAGAAGGACGCCTATCCGGCATTCCTTTCCGGCGGACAGCAGCAGCGCGCCGCGATTGCGCGCGCGCTCTGCGTGGAGCCGGCGGTGATGCTGTTTGACGAACCCACCTCGGCGCTTGATCCGGAGCTGGTGGGCGAGGTGCTGAAGGTAATCCGCGATCTGGCCGAGGAAGGCCGCACCATGCTGCTCGTCACCCACGAAATGCGTTTTGCGCGCGATGTTTCCACCGATGTCCTGTTTCTGCATCAGGGCCGTGTGGAAGAGGCAGGGCCGCCGGCACAGGTATTCGGCAATCCAGCAAGCGCCCGTTGCAGGGAATTTACCGGCGCACTGGCGTGATGACCGTTTCGCTTCGCCGTTTGTTTTAACAGGAGAGACTTGAATGAAATTCTTCGCCACGCTGCTTGCCGGAACGGCATTTGCAGTTTCCGCCTTCACGGCCAGCGCCGATGTCCGCTTCGGCATCATGAACGAATCCTACCCGCCCTTCTTCGCCAAGGACGCCAGCGGCAAGTGGCAGGGCTGGGAAATCGATCTCATGGATGCCGTCTGCGCGGAAATGAAGGAAAAATGCTCGATCGTCGAGCTTTCCTGGGATGGCCTCATCCCGGCGCTGCAGACGAAGAAGTTCGATGTCATCTGGTCGTCCATGTCCAACACGGAAGAGCGCGAGAAGGTCATCGATTTCACCAACAAATATTACAACACGCCGAGCAAGCTGATCGGCGCCAAGGACGGCAAGCCGGGTGCTGCACCGGAAGACGTCAAGGGCAAGACCATCGGCATTCAGGTCGCGACCATCCAGTCCGAATATTACAAGAAATATTTCGCAGCTGTCGCCGACGAAAAGACCTACCAGACGCTGGACGAGGCGTTTCAGGATCTCGCCGCCGGCCGTATCGACTATGTCTTTGGCGACTCCCTGGTTCTCGACGCCTTTGTGAAGAGCGATGCGGGCAAGGATTGCTGCGCCGACATGGGCAATGTGGCGGATGACAAGGAAATCCTCGGCCTTGGCGTTTCCGGCGGTCTGCGCAAGGACGATACCGAACTCAAGAACAAGCTGAACGCTGCTCTCGCCGCCGTGCGCTCCAGCGGGAAGTATGACGAGATCACCAAGAAATACTTCACCTTCGATATCTACGGTAAGTAATTTCTCCTGACCGGTCACGTAAATGGCAAGCCTTGAAACCACGCTGCAACTGCTGTCACCCTATCCTCCGGGATGGGGCGGCACCCTTTTGAAGGGTGCGGCGTCGACGCTTGCCATTTCCGCCGGCGCCTATCTGATCGGCATCGTCATTGGGCTTGCCGGTGCGCTCGGCAAGCTTTCCGGCAATCGGCCGCTTGGCCTTCTGCTCAATCTTTACACCACAGCTATCCGCGCCGTTCCCGAACTGATCCTCATCGTCGGGCTTTATTATGCCGGCACTGATGGCTTGAACCGGATGCTGCAACTGGTTGGCCTGCCGCCGCTGGAGGTCAACGGTTTCGTTGCCGCCGTCGCGGTTCTCGGCTTCGTGCAGGGGGCCTATATGACCGAGGTTCTGCGCGGCGCGATCCTTGCCATTCCGAACGGCCAGATCGAGGCGGCGCGCGCTTTCGGCATGTCGCCGGCCCTGCGTTTCCGCCGTGTCGTCTTGCCCGCACTGCTGCCGAACGCCTTGCCGGGTCTTGCCAATCTCTGGCTTGCTGTGACCAAGGACAGCGCGTTGGTGGCGGTCGTCGGTTATCAGGAGCTGGCGCTGGCGACACGTCTGGCGGGGGCCAGCACCAAGCAATATTTCCTGTTCTTCCTTGCCGCTGCCCTGCTTTACCTCGCCATCACGCTTGTCTCCAACCTCGTCTTTTCGCTGGTGGAACGCCGCGTGCGGCGCGGCCAACCGGCTTTGGCCTGAGGGGGAAACGGCATGGATTTTTCATGGATCGCCAAATATTGGCCGCTGCTTCTGTCCGGCGCATGGCAGACGCTGGCGCTGCTCGTCATCTCCGTCAGCATCGGTTTCGTGCTTGCCATCGGCCTTGCGTTTGCGCAGGTCAGCGGCGGGCGGGTGACGAAAATTCTGGCGCGCGCTTATTGCACCTTCTTCCGCGGCACGCCGCTTTTGATCCAGCTCTGGCTGCTTTATTACGGGGTCGGCTCGTTTCTGCCGATGATCCCCGGCTTACGTCAGAGTTTCATGTGGCCGGTGCTGCGCGAGGGCTTCTTTTTCGCCGCCGTCAGCTTCACGCTGAATTATGCGGCTTATGAGGCCGAGGTTCTGCGCGGCGCGCTGCTAGCCGTACCGAAGGGCGAGCTGGAGGCGGGCCGGGCTTTCGGCATGGGCCGTTTCACCCTCATTCGCCGCATCTGGCTGCCGCGCGCGATCCGCATTGCGCTGCCGACCATTGCCGGCGAGGTGGTGATGCAGCTCAAAGCCACACCGCTTGCCTTTACCGTGACGGTGATGGACCTCTACGCCGTGGCCTACAAGGTGCGGCAGGACACGCTGCTCGTCTATGAGCCGCTGATCGTCGTCACCGTCTTTTATCTCATTCTCACCGCCATCATCGCCCGCTGTTTCGGTCTCATCGAACAGCAGGTGCCGGTCCGGCGGTAAACCGTTCAAGGAGTTTGAACATGGCCACTATCCGTATCCTCGACGGCGGCATGAGCCGCGAATTGCAGCGGCTCGGCGCCGAGCTGAAACAGCCGGAATGGTCGGCGCTGGCGCTCATCAATTCGCCTGACATTGTCCGGCAGGTACATCAGGAATTCATCGAGGCCGGTGCCGACGTCGTCACCACCAATTCCTATGCGCTGGTGCCGTTCCATATCGGCGAGGAGCGTTTCCAGAAGGATGGCGCATCGCTGATCGCCCTTTCCGGCAAGCTGGCGCGCGAGGCGGCGGATACTTCCGGCCGTGACGTGCTGGTGGCCGGTTCTCTGCCGCCGATCTTCGGCTCCTACGAACCGCAGAATTTCGATGTGACGCGGGTGCAGGGCTATCTCAAGGTGCTGGTCGACAATCTCGCGCCTTCCGTCGATGTCTGGCTCGGCGAGACGCTGAGCCTGATCGCCGAGGGCGAGGCTGTGCGTCAGGCGGTTGCCGGAACGGGCAAGCCGTTCTGGATTTCCTTCACGCTCAACGACGATGCGGTTGCGACAAGCGTCGGCGAGCCTGCGCTGCGCTCCGGTGAAACGGTAAAGGCGGCGGCCGAATGGGCGGCGCAATCGGGCGCTGCTGCGCTGCTGTTCAACTGCAGCAAGCCGGAAATCATGAAAGCCGCCGTCGAAACGGCCTCCTCCGTGTTTGCGGAAAAGGGTGTCTCGCTGGAAATCGGCGTTTATGCCAATGCCTTCGAAGGCGAACAGGGCGATGCCGCCGCCAATGAAGGCCTGCATGGCACCCGCACGGACCTCACCGACGATGTCTATTCACGTTTCGCCTGCTCCTGGGCGGATGCGGGCGCGACGATGATCGGCGGCTGCTGCGGCATTGGCGCCGCCCATATCCATACGGTCGCGACAGCGCTGCGCCGGGCCGCCGCCTGAGGCCTTCGCAACGCTTTCAGCGCAACGTCCAGAATGGATGCGGCAGGCTCGATGCCTGCCGCTTTTTTTGCGCGTAGCCCTTGACCTCAACTATGGTTGAGGAATTATCAGGGAGTGGAACATGACTGAAGGACGTTCCATGAGTGAGAATACACTTTCCATCCGGATCATATTTGGCAGCGCCCGCGATCCGCGGTTCTGCGATGTCATCGGCAAATGGTTGCTGGACCGGCTCGGCCTTTTGCCGGGGATCGAATTTGCGGTGGTCGATCCGCGTGAGCTTGATCTGCCGCAAGGCCACACGCCCGACCGCGCCTCGGTGCGGCAACTTCGGGAAAGTCTCGATGCCGCCGACGCGTTCATCGTCGTCACACCGGAATATAACCGCAGTTACCCTGGCGCGCTGAAGGTGCTGATCGATTCCGCCTATGACGAATGGGGCGCCAAGCCGGTGGCTTTCGTGTCCTATGGCGGGATTTCCGGTGGTCTGCGCGCCGTCGAGCAGCTTCGCCCGGTGTTTGCGGAACTGCATGCGGTGACGATCCGTGATGTCGTCAGCTTTGCAAACCCCTGGGACCGTGTCGATGAGGCAGGGCAGTTCGACCCCGGAGCGGCCGCGGAAAGCGCGCTTAAGACGATGATGGGCAAGCTTGGCTGGTGGGCGCATGCGCTGAAGCAGGCGCGTGCCACAACGCCCTATAAAGGGGCGTGAAAATGGCTGACAATTCCACGGCGCTGAAACTCACGCTTCTGTTCGTCGCCACACTTACCATCATGGCCGGAACCACGGTCGCGCCCTCGCTGCCCGCCATCGAGCAAAGCTTCCTGTCGACGCCTGATGTCGAGATCATGAGCCGCATGGTGCTGACACTGCCATCGGTTTTCGTGGCTCTCTGCGCGCCTGTCGCCGGTGTGCTGGCGGACCGTTTCGGCCGCAAGCGGCTGCTGCTCGGCGCGATCCTGCTTTACAGCCTTTCCGGCATATCCGGCCTTTTTGCCGATAGTCTTGCGGGCCTGCTCGTCGGCCGCGCCTTTCTGGGTCTGGCGATCGGCGGCATCATGACGATCGGCACCGCACTGGTGGGCGACTATTTCGAGGGGCCGGCGCGGGAGCGTTATCTCGGCCTGCAACAGGCCTTCACCCAGCTCGGCGGCGTCGTTTTCGTGGTGGCGGGCGGGTTACTGGCGGATGTTCACTGGCGCGCACCCTTCGCGGTCTATGCCGTGGCCCTGCTCATTCTGCCGGCCGCTTTGCTTTTTCTGAGGGAGCCGGCAAGGAACAATAGCGGCGTCAAAAGCCACAACGAACAGACTGTTGCAGCCAACTGGCTGCTGGTGGCCGTGCTGGCGCTGGCGGTGTTTCTCGTCAACGTCCTGTTCTACACCATTCCCTCGCAATTGCCGTTTTTCCTGCGGGAACTCGGGTTGTTTTCCGGCAGCATTGCCGGATACGCCATCGGCATCTTCAATCTGGCCGGCGCGCTGGCGGCGCTCAACTTCGGAAGATTGTGGGCGCGGATCGGCGTGACCGTCATTCTGGCGGCCGGGCTGGTCCTGATGGCAACGGGATTTGCGCTGCTTGCCGTGGCCGAAGGGCTGGCGCCCATGCTTTCGGCGCTTGCCGTGGTGGGGTTTGGCCTCGGCCTCGTAATGCCGTCGATCATGTCCACCACGATCATGCTCGCGCCGCTGCGGTTGCGTGGGCGTATCGCCGGCATCGTCACGGCGTCGATGTTTCTCGGGCATTTCATATCACCGCTGGCAAGCCAGCCATGGATTGCCCGGTTCGGTTTTGCCACGGCCTATCGCGATATCGCCGTGGTGTTCGCCGTCATGGCCGGCCTTGCAACAATGGCGGCCGTCATTCAGCGGTGGGCGGCGTTGCGAAAGCCACGGCCATTTGCCCAGCGCGGATAATATGTAGTCGACAAGCGGGACGGGGTGAACGGGCTATGTCTTGATTGCAAGGGTTGGGGCAAACGCCCTCGCAATTTACCGGCTCATGTTTCGTCCGCCCGCTTTTGCGCGTGAAGAAATTGTAAAGTTTTTAACTATAATGATTTTACAGGGAAATGAATTGAGAACAGCGGCCGAAAATCGACTGTCTTGCGCTCTTTTTCCCTCGAAACGTGGCTCTGCGTTTCCGCTTGCGGGCGGGCCGCTGCGCTGCCGGGAAATGGCCTGTCGTTGTTTGAAGGGCAGGAGTGTTTTTTACCGCATATTGATTGCGGCTGTCGCCAAAGCCGATGATGCGGCTGCCGAAGCCTTGATGACCGAGGTGTCCGACGTGCAATGTCAGTCTTACCGAACACCTCCGGCACGGGGAAGGAGCGGTTTTTCGTTGACGTGAGGTTCCCCGTGTCCTTCCTCCAAAATGCCAGTATCCGTACCAAAATCCTGTCACTGATTCTCCCCCTCTGCATCGTGGGCGCCAGCGCGACCGCCTTCATGTCCAGTCGCTTCAAGGAAGCAGACACGGCATATTCCGATTTTATCGCCAACGACAATGCCGCTCTCGTCGAAATTGCGCGCGCCAACCGCAATTTGTTGTCGGTGGCCTACAGCGCTTATCAGGTCATGGCATATGATGTGAACGGGCCCGAGATAAAGACCGCCAGACAGAACTACACCGATAGCAAGGCGTTGCTTGTGGAGCGCCTCAACAAGGTCAAGACCGTTTTCCCTGAGGAAACCGCCGCCATAGAAGCCTTCATCGCGCAGGCCCAGGCCATAAGCCTGATGACGGACAAGGCCGTCGAGCTTGGCATGGCGAACCAGAATCAGGAATCTGCCGCGCAATTGGTCAAGGCGGACGCTTCTATTCAAACCACTTCGCTCGCCATGGTGGCGCTGCTCGACAAGCTCGCCAAGGGCGTCGCCAAAGAAAGCGACGGTCTGACGGACCAGACCGATTCGACCATTCTGACATCGCTGACGGTTGTCGGGCTTGTCTTTGCAGCCAGCATACTTCTCGCCCTTTTCGTGGCGTCCCGCGGTATCACGGCACCTATTTCCCGTCTGCGGGAGCGTATGGTGTCCCTCGCCGGCGGCGAGACGACGGCGGAGATCGACGGTACGGGCCGCAGGGACGAAGTGGGCCAGATGGCGCAGGCAGTTCAGATTTTCCGCGAAAATGCGATCGAGCGCATCCGGCTCGAACGGGAAACCGAAGCCAATCGCAGCCTGTCGGAAAAAGAACGCATCGAGCGCGAAAAGCAGAAGGCCAGCGAAGCGGCCGACGTCAAATTCGCCGTCGACAATCTTGCTGCCGGTCTTTCAAAACTTTCTGACGGCGACGTTTCCTATCGCATCGACCAGTCGTTCACCGCGACGCTCGACGGCGTTCGCAACGACTTCAACATGTCCGCCGAAAAGCTGCAATCGGCATTGACGCGGGTTGCGCAGAACGCCGGTGGCATCGGCGCTGGCGCAAACGAGATCAAGTCGGCCGCCGACGATCTGGCCAAGCGCACCGAACAGCAGGCCGCAGCCGTGGAGGAAACCGCCGCCGCTCTGGAAGAAATCACCACTACGGTGAAGGATTCCACCAAGCGCGCCCAGGAGGCCGGCCTGATCGTCAGCCGCGCCAAGGCAGGCGCCGAACAATCCGGCGAGGTGGTGCGCCGCGCCGTGGTCGCCATGGAGCAGATCTCCAAATCCGCCAACGAGATCAGCAATATCATCGGCGTGATCGACGAGATCGCCTTCCAGACCAACCTTCTGGCGCTGAATGCCGGCGTGGAAGCCGCGCGTGCGGGCGAGGCCGGCAAGGGTTTTGCCGTCGTCGCACAGGAGGTGCGCGAGCTTGCGCAACGCTCCGCCAGTGCAGCCAAGGAAATCAAGGCGTTGATCAACACCTCGAACGATCAGGTGCAGCAGGGCGTTCAGCTGGTGGGCGACACCGGGAAAGCGCTGGCGACCATCGTGTCGGAAGTGCAGGAAATCAACCGGCACGTCGTCTCCATCGTGGAATCTGCGCAGGAGCAATCCTCCGGCCTCCAGCAGATCAATACGGCGGTCAACCAGATGGACCAGGACACGCAGAAAAACGCGGCCATGGTGGAAGAGACCAATGCCGCAAGCCACAACCTCGCCAAGGAGGTGGCGTCGCTCAACCAGCTGCTCGCGCAGTTCAAGCTGGCCGATGTCGCCTATCAGCAGAAGAGCCAGCCCGCTCCGGTTCGCAATGCCGGCGGCAACGACAAATATGTGGCATCTCCCGTGCGCGCGCTTGGCCGCAAGATTGCTTCCGCATTCTCGGGCAATGCCGCTGTCGATACGTCAAAGGACGACTGGCAGGAGTTCTGATCACCTTTCGATCGGCATCATGCCGATCTACGCCCGGGGATGATGAAAGGCTCGCGAGCCTGATATCCGGGCGGTAACCTGACAACATGCCGCGCAGGATCTGATTGCCTGCGCGGCATGGCTGGAGATGCGGTGGCTTCAGATATGCTGCCGAATGGCAGGATGCGTTGGTCGGCATCTACGCCGTCACCGAAACGCGCGTGATGCCGGCTAAGACCCAGCGTTCATCGAATTCCTGTCCTCCAGGCTAGCGGAAGTTTGAACACGCAGGAGGTTGCCACGGAAGCGCGCGGGATTGCGATCTTGACGGTGCGGGTTCGGGCGGGGGCAGTGACTATCCCGCTACCTTTCGGAGCGATTTCTCGATCTCTCCGCCGCAATAGGCATCACCATAGTCTTCAAAACTCCTACTGTTCAAAGCAGCCAGTGGAGCCGTGGCGCGCACTCGTTCGGAAAGGCCCCAGATCACTGGCGAAGTTTCCTTGACGATGGCCCTAATGGCTGGGAATCGGTCAGCCATCGTCGCCCACAAAATGGCGGTGACGATATCCGCGATACCGGGTTTCTCCGTTCCAAGCATATAACCGGAACCAGCAGTCAGGCCGTTTCTCGCTCCTGTATCCTCGAAAATGCGGACCCACTTTTTTAAACGTGGGACGAACTTCTCCCACTTCTCAGGTGTCCACATCTCGCGGCCGCCGTTGAGCGTCAACTCATCAAGGACGTCGTTGGCGTCGTTTACGACCTTGGCGGTGAGTGCGCGACCCTCGGCGGCGGCCGGCAGGATATCCAGCCGCTCGCCAAGATAGAGGGCGATCGCCGGCATCTGGGAGATCGCAAAATTACGCTCACGGTCAATCAGAACCGGCGGCCCCATGAAAGCAATCGGCTGTTTCCCCACCTCACGACCCATAATATCTTCGATCGCATCGACATCGTGTTCGTCCCAGGAGCATCCACCATGGGCCAAAATTCCCCGGATGAACTGGCCGCGAAATGGAACGGGCCAGTAATAAAGGTCGAAGTTGCTCATGCCGTACTCCTCTTTGTCACCCACGGTCCGATCGTCTACAAGCATCGAAACCGTATCGAACGGTGCATCAATCGCCTCAAAAACTTTTGTCGTTTCGCCACCCGCTTTGAACGCAGGTTCACTTAATGTCGATCGGTCCTAAGCCTCAACGCTGTTGGTGCGATTTTTAGCTCATCTTTCGAGCCCTTACTCCTGACTTTCGAGCCGGTAGCGGGTGCCAGGGTACAATAGCCGTACGGACGTTACCGCATCGCTGGAAGACCAGGTTCGGCGTCGCACCTGAAGGCAAGGTTCATGTCGGCCAATCGCCAACAGCTTGCATTCCCAGGGTTGAGGCGCTGCGGCCTCTATGAACTGTTCGGTGCGGGAGATCGGCGCAACCGTCGTCAGATATGCATTCGGGGTCAGGGAACTGAAGTCCTGCCTGAGATATTCGGGGGCGACTTCCGCATTCACGAAGCGGTCTTCCAACTGGATCGGTACGTCGTCCTCGTGATGGACAATGATCGAATGGAAAATCTTCGACCCCACTTCGATCTCCAGCGCCGCAGCGAGATCGGGACCGCATACCTCGGTTTGCGCCAGTATCAGGTTAGGCAGATGGGAAGAACCTCGTTCCTTGATCTCATCCGCGATGTTACGCACACCCATCATGCCGGCGCTTCGCTTTTTCAGCGCAACAAATGAACCGCGCCCCTGAACACGCACGATGACGCCTTCGGTCGCGAGTTCCCGCAGGGCACGGTTCGCGGTCATCCGGCTTACACCCAGCGTTTCCACCATTTCGTTCTCCGAAGGCACCCTGTGGTGCAAGGGCCATTCACCGCTCGCGATCTTTTCCTTGATTTGTATTTTCACACGCTCGTAGAGCGGCAGAGAAGGATGTTCGCTGGATGCGGAAAGGCCACTTTCGATCACGGACGGCATTGGAACTCCCTAAAAATCAGTCGATTGCCTAAAATATAACCAGAGTCGGCAACCTATGCAAAATATCATCTTTCCCCTTGCTTGTCTTCTAAAACCATGCAAAGTTACATATACAACTTGCGAGGCATCCAATGAAGGGCGGAAGGGTCAATCTTTTGCGAGCGCATTTTTCTCGCGGTGACTGAGGTGAGGATGTTCGCATGCCGACCGGCTCTGAGAAGAAAATCAGGCCTATTATCTCCCATATTGAAGGAGATAGGCTATGAATGAGCATTTTTATGCATCAATCGCGCTTCCGTTGACATATAAGCATGCCTCTTCGTTTCGACCGGCAACGGCCAGATTAGCCAATGTCTCCAGAGCGGACGCCGACAATTTTTGCTCGCGGCAAGTGCCGGAATATTACATGCTTACGGGGCTACCGATCTCTGAAATCGGCGTGGTTTCAGTGAAGTTGTATAGTGAACTTGACGTAAGTTATCCGGGTTGCAGCATTGAGTTGCAGTGCCGACAGGGAATCGGCGCCCGCACCCATATAAATTCTGCTGAATCCCGTCTCTCATATGCAAAGAGGCAATTGTGATTTGCTCGGCTGCCCTGGTCCTATTCGATGTCGACAAATTTTCCGGGAGAACCCGCACCGATACCGCATAAATTTGCGCCGACAAAAATGCCAAACATCAACCAAAAATGGGGAATATAATGTTGAATACAAAGTTGAAATTCGCGCTTGCCACCACCGCCCTGCTCGCGGCATTGCCGATGGGCTCCGCCCATGCCGCCAGCTACTGCGGAGAGGGAAAGACCGTCACTTTCGCCGGCATCGACTGGGAGAGCGGCTCTTTCATTACCGAAGTCATGAAGACCATCCTGTCGAAAGGATATGACTGCAAGGTCGATTCCATTCCCGGCAATTCCGTGACGCTGGAACAGGCGACCGCAAACAACGACGTACAGATTTTTGCGGAGGAATGGATCGGCCGGTCCGACATCTGGAACAAGGCCGCAGCCGCAGGGCAAGTGACCTCTGTCGGCAAGACCTTCGTGGGCGCTTCCGAAGGCTGGTTCGTTCCCGAATATGTGGTCAAGGGTGATGCCGCAAAGGGCATCGCGGCAAAGGCTCCGGACTTGAAAAGTGTCGATCAGCTTTCCGATCCCAAGATAGCCGCGCTGTTTCAGGATCCGGAAGAGCCATCCAAGGGGCGTTTCCTCAACTGCCCGTCGGGCTGGACCTGCGAGGGCGTCAATACCGCCAAGCTTCAGGCCTACAAGCTCGACACGACCTACGTGAACTTCCGTCCCGGCACGGGCACGGCACTGGATGCGGCGATCAGCTCCGCTTATCTCCAGGGGGAGCCGATCCTGTTCTACTATTGGAGCCCGACCGCGATCATGGGTAAATACAAGCTGGTGCAGCTTGCCGAGCCGGCCTACACCGAGGCTTGCTGGAAGGATCTGACGAGCGCCGACGGTAAACGCGACGCCGGATGCGCATTCCCGGCCGTCGAGGTCGCCTACGGCGTCAATAGCGATTTCGCCAAGGCCGCTCCCGACATTATGGAAATCCTCGGCAAAGCTACTTTCCCGCTCGAAGAAGTCAATTCCAGCCTCGCCTCTATGGCTGACGAGAAGATCGATGCGGTTGCCGCAGCCACGAGGTTCCTCAAGACCAAGGCCGACATCTGGGGCGCATGGGTGTCACCGGAGGCCAAAACCCGCATCGAAGCGGCGATCAAGTAGCAATCGCTGGGCCGCGTGCCGGATCGGCGCGCGGCCTTTTTTCCCGTCAGGGCCGGAACCCGTCAAGGGCGGAGGACGGCAACGTGCGAGGGCGTTACCCGATGTTTCCTGAGACTTTTCATTTTTCCATTCGCGGCCCGATCAACGAGTTCGTCCAGACGCTGGTGGTCAATTACGGTTTCGTGTTCAAGGCGATTTCGCAGACCATTCTGCAAGTCATCCTGTTCATGGAGTGGATATTACGCGGCCTGCCGTGGTGGCTGGTTTTGCTCGCATTTCTGGCGCTCGCATGGTTTGCCGCCCGCAAAATCTCGCTGGTCCTGATGGTCGGGGTGATGCTGCTGGTCGTCGGCGCTCTCGGCCTTTGGGACCTGACGATGCAGACACTGGCGCTGATGCTCATCGCCAGCCTGATTTCCGTCATCATCGGTGTCCCGGTGGGTATCTGGCTCGCCAAGAGCCAGATCATGCGGCGCATAACGCTGCCCGTGCTGGACGTCATGCAGACGATGCCGAGTTTCGTCTATCTCATTCCGGCAATCATGCTGTTCGGTCTCGGCAAGGTGCCGGCGGTCCTTGCGACCATCATATACGCCGTACCGCCGTTGATACGCCTTACCGATCTCGGCATCCGGCAGGTCGATAGCGAAGTGGTGGAGGCGGCGACCGCTTTCGGCGGCAGTCCGTCGCAAATCCTGTTCGGGGTCGAGCTTCCGCTTGCCACGCCCACGATAATGGCGGGCCTGAACCAGACGATCATGATGGCGCTTTCCATGGTTGTGGTCGCGTCCATGATCGGTGCTCGCGGGCTGGGGGAGCAGGTTTTGAACGGAATTCAGACACTCGATGTCGGAAAAGGTCTCGAAGCGGGGCTTGGCATCGTCATTCTCGCAATCGTCCTCGACCGTATTACGCAAGGCTTTGGCCAATCCAGCCGGAAGGAACGCGGCGATGACTGATATTGCAATCCGTAACGTTTCCAAAATTTTCGGCGGCAACTGGAAGACCGCGCTTGCCATGACCCGCGACGGTGCCGACAAGGCCGCGATCTTGGCCAAGACCGGCTGCAGCGTCGGCCTCGACAATGTCAGTCTCGACATCGCCGGCAGCCGCATCTTTGTCATAATGGGGCTGTCCGGTTCCGGCAAATCGACCCTCGTTCGCCACATCAATCGTCTGATCGAGCCAACGAGCGGTGAAATTCTAGTCGGCGGCAGCAATGTGCTCGACCTGAAACCCAAGGACCTGCGAAATTTCCGCAATCGCCGCGTCAGCATGGTGTTTCAGAATTTCGGGCTGATGCCGCATCGCACCGTCCTCCAGAATGTCATCTACGGCCAGCGCGTGCGCGGTCTTTCCAGAGCGGAAGCGGACCCCATCGGCATGAAATGGATCGAGACGGTGGGACTTACCGGTTACGAGAACAAGATGCCATATCAACTCTCCGGCGGCATGAAGCAGCGCGTCGGCCTTGCGCGTGCTCTTGCAGCCGATACCGACGTTATCCTGATGGATGAAGCGTTTTCCGCCCTCGATCCGCTGATCCGCGCCGACATGCAGGACCAGCTTCTGCAATTGGAAAAGAACCTTTCGAAAACGATCGTCTTCATCACGCACGATCTTGATGAGGCGCTGCGCATCGGCGCGCAGATCGCGATCCTGAAGGACGGGAAGCTGGTACAGGTCGGAACCCCGGACGATATTCTCAATCGTCCGGCAAGCGACTATGTCGCGCGGTTCGTGCAGCGCCGCGCCGGTGCTGCAAATGCTGCTGGACATGTCCACCATGATTGAGACCGTCGTCATCGATCGGAGCGCTTCGTGGCGGGATATTGCCGCAGTGGCGAAAGGCGCCCGGCTCTGTGTTGCGGATGCCGCCTGGACGCGCATCGCCGCCGCGCGCGATATCGTCGAGGCGCTCGTCTCCAGGGGCGTGCGCGGTTATGGCATCAATACCGGCGTCGGCGCCCTCTGCGACGTTATCGTGGATGGGGATCGGCAGCAGGCCCTGTCGCGTAACATCCTGCTCAGCCACTCCTGCGGTGTCGGAGAACCGCTGGAGCGCGAGAAAACCCGTGCCATCATGGCCGCGCAAATCGTCAATTTCGCCCATGGGTTCTCCGGCATAAGGGTGGAGACCGTCGAAGCATTGGTTGCCCTGTTGAACGCTGATGTGCTGCCCGCGATCCCTTCGCGCGGCTCGGTCGGATACCTGACGCACGCAGCGGCAATCGGACTGATCCTGATCGGTGAAGGCGAGGCGACCCATCATGGCGAAAGGCTCTCAGGTCGGCAAGCGCTCGCTGCTGCCGGTTTGTTGCCGCTTACGCTTGTGGCCAAGGAGGGTTTGAGCCTCGTCAACGGAACGCCTTGCGCCACCGGACTTGCATGTCTGGCGCTGGCGCGCATGGAAAGCCTGCTGGACTGGGCGGATGCGGCAGCTGCAATGACCTACGAAAACCTCGGAGCACAATCCGATCCCTTCGCGGCGTCGCCGCTTGCTCTGCGTATCTCCGTCGGACTTCAACACGTCGGGAACAATCTTCGCCATCTTCTGGCAGGCAGTCCTTTGCTGGCGCGGTCGGCGGGTTCGCGCACGCAGGATCCACTTAGCCTTCGTGCGGTGCCGCAAATTCATGGCGCCGTCCGCGACAGCGTCATGCAGATCGGCGAAGTGGTGAACCGGGAGTTGGCGAGCGTCACGGACAATCCGGTTGTCGCCGGGTCACCCGATGTACCACAGGTGCATTCCCAGGCCCATGCCGTCGGCGCTGCGCTTGGGCTTGCCATGGATGGTCTCGCCGTTGCCGCTGCGGAGTTGGCGAGCATTTCGGAGCGCCGGATCGATCGTCTCGTGAACCCGCTGGTCAGCGGCTTGCCGGCGTTTCTGGCGGAGGGCAGCGGCGTCTGCTCCGGCTTCATGATCATCCAGTATACCGCAGCAGCCCTGGCGGCGGAAAACCGGCGGCTGGCAGCACCAGCAAGCCTCGATGGCGGTATCACCTCCGCGTTGCAGGAAGACATTCTCACCCACGCCACGCCGGCTGCCGACAAGGCGCTTTCAATCATCGCCAATCTGGAAACGATCCTCGCGATCGAGATCATGAGCGCGGCGCAGGCTTATGACATCCAATCGGAAAAAAGCGGAATGGCGCCGGGCACCGGCGCACTTTATCGGCGTGTTCGTTCCGTGGTTCCTTTTTACTCTGATGACCGGCCGCTCAACGCATTGCTGGCCATGGCGGAGCAGTTGCTGCGTACGACGGACGCCGGGGCTCGCACAGCGCCGAATGCATAACGATATTTCTCGGAACCGAAGGCATTTTTGATTTCCGGTGACGGCGCCATGATTATGCCAATCCAGTGTCCTGCCGGAAGGAAATCCTGCGCGATTGCAGGTCGCCTGGAATGAACCGCCGCACCTCGAGACGCCATCATTCTCAGCCCTACATTTTCGGGCCAAGGATCCAGCAAACTGGCATCTGCAAGCTTTCTCGGCATTTCTCTTGCTTCCTTCGATTTGCTTCCAGCGCGTATTCAACATTGAGCGAAGATATGTTTTTGCGTAAAAAAACATATACTAGGCACCCGTGTCCGAATGACTTGGCTTTCGCCCGAGATCGCAGCGGTCATGACTCGCGGCGCTTCGGAATATTGTCGGCGTACTGAATACATTCGTACCGCCAAGGAAGGACCTCCAGCACCTCGGTGAAAAAGATCCGTTTTCGCCGAAGACTGGTGGAGAGGAAGGGTCGCCTCTGTTCGCCTCGCTGGCGCCAACGGTAATAGCTACGGCTTGGCAGCGTCGATTCTGGCTGATTGAATTTTCAAAGACTTGGTAGCCACGAGAAATCGTCACCGTATTGGTGGTAATTAAATTATTTTAAATCAATGGCTTGTGGCGGGCGCGCCATGGCGGATTTCACGATGCCGCCATTTTGGGGGCAGTTCCGCATGATTCTATCGTCAAGTTTGTGCATCAAGCTGCCAACTGGCTAATCAAACCGAACTCACCCTGGCCAGCAGGCGTTCCCATGCAGGTGCGCCGAATTTGAGAAGGCTGGTGTGATCGTGTCCATGACAGAAATGAATCAGAGTGAATTCCGGGCGCTCGGAAGAAGTGCGCCTGACAAGAACTACGAAGCAAAATACCCCCCGCACATCATGGTGCCGGTCTGGATAGGCATGACTGCCGCCTGCGCGCTGTTTTGGGCATTCATCATCCACGCACTTGTCACGCTCTGACAACTCGAGATTGCCGACGCCAGTTGCGGGCCTGCGAAGTCGCGGCCGCTTATCCTGGTGCAACGCCCATTCGAAGGAAACATGAAATGTTGAAACGTCTCTCGCTTATCGCTGTGGGCGTCAGTATCGCCGCTTTGTCCGGCATAACTTTGGTCCTCGCTGCCGAGCCGTCGCTTCCCGGCGGCGCTACATCGCTGCGCGAGCAATATGCCGACTGGACGGTTCTCTGCGGCATCGTTGCCGATGGCGACAAGAAGGCCAAGGCTTGCTCCATGCAGCAGGAACAGGTTCGCCAGGTGAAGAACGGTCCGAGCCAGCGCGTGCTGGCGGTCGAGCTGCAACCGAAGGAAAAGGGGCTTGCCGGTGTGCTGGTGCTGCCGCTGGGCCTGAAGCTCGACAAGGGCGCGGTATTGCAGATCGATGACGGAAAGGGAGCCGGACCGCAGTCGTTCCGCACCTGTCTGTTCACCGGCTGCCTCATCGATGTGGCTGCCGACGACAAGATGGTCGCCTCACTCGGCAAGGGCAAGGCGCTGTCGGTCAAGACAGTGACCGATGAGGGCCAGGACGCCAATTTCTCCGTTTCGCTTAACGGCTTCCAGAGCGCGCTCAACCGCGTCAACGAACTGGCGAAGTAGCCGTTCAACCGATCTTCTGTCCGTCTATTCAGCATTTCGGACAGTTGCGGCTGGGAGGGTTCGGGAGCCCCGCCGGTTCCTGACCCTCCCAGTCCGCCAACTCTTCTCCAGACACACGAAGGGACAACCACCGTCGCCATGCGACGGTCGGGGTTCTCGTGATGACCGAAAACAAAGGAATTTACTCATGCCGTCACAAGGCGCCGAGCAGCGGAGTACGCTGCGCAAATCCATTAAGAAGCTCTGTCTTTCAACAGCTCTCGTATCGGTGCTCTCGGCGCCTTCGGTTGCTCAGCAAATCATTGCTGACGGAACCGATGAAACCGTTGCGCCGGGCACCATCATCAATACCGGCACGGCAGGAGGCGGCAGCGGCTCAGGTCTGGTTGCGAGAAACGACGGGACAATCCTGGCCGACGGGCCGGTCAGCATCACCACAGGCGGATACGGCGCGATCGGCGTTGCAGCTTTCGATCGTGGTCAAATCAATCTGACCGGTGCAACGATCAACACGTCGGGTCCTCTGGCGCCCGGGATCACAGTGAACGGTGTGGGGTCCAAAATTGTTGCGACCGATACCGATATCAGCACAGGCGGCCAGTACTCCCCCGGCGTGGCGGTAATCTATGGCGGTACTTATGTGCAAAATGGCGGAAGCGTCGCGACGACGGGGAACAATTCAAGCGGATACCAGATCGCGGGCGGTAGCACGGCAGGAATCACTGGCGTTGATATCACGACGTCGGGAACCAGCTCGCACGGGTTGGAAGTCTCGGGCAATGGTTCCAGTCTTCGTATGGAAGGAGGCAGCATTTCGACGGCCGGCGTCGGCTCCCATGGCGCATTCGCATCCGGATCTGGCACCCTTGTGGACCTCGTAGATACTTCGGTCACAACGACAGGCGACTATTCGCACGGGATTTTTGCGCAGGGGGGAGGTGTCGTCAATGCAACACGCGTCGATGTTACCACCAGCGGCGGATACTCGCATGGTGCAAGGGCGGACGGCGTCGGTTCCGCGATAAATTTCAATGGTGGATCGATTACGACAACCGGCGAACATTCCACTGGACTGAGTGCGCAGAACGGTGGCGTCGCCAATCTCGATGGCGTCGATATTCACGTCAGCGGCGCAAATTCCGACGGTCTCTGGTCACAGTCCGGTGGCACGATCCGCGCCAGCAACACGAACATCCTCGCGGATGGCAATTCCGTGCACGGCGTCTGGGCAAATGGCGGTGTTGTGCAACTGACCGACACAACGATCACGACAACCGGCACTTACGGCGTCGGAATGTTCCTGAGTGACAATGGTTCTATTACCGGCGAGCGCGTTACAATAGATACTCAGGGAGACACGTCTCACGGAATACACTTAAATTCGGGAGTCGTTAATCTCAGCGATTCCAGGATCACCACACATGGCAACAATGCCTCTGGCGTTCTGGTGTTAACGGACGGTCGCGCCGACCTTATCGACACGTCGATTGGCACGAGCGGCAACAACGCAGCCGGCGTGTGGGCGAGAGACGGCGGCCAAATCACTGTTGACGGCAGCACTATTTCCACAACCGGGAACGACTCTTTTGGCGCGCGCAGCAGCGGTGCCGGCTCCAGTATCTCGATCACGAACAGCACCATACGGACAGAGGGCTTTGGCTCTCTGGCGACACGTGCGGAAAACGGCGGTCATCTCAGCATAAGCGGCAGCAGTATCGCTACGGCCGGAACGTACGGCCACGGTCTCCAGGCCTTTCAGGACAGCAGCGCCCAAATCGAAAACTCGATGATTGAAACGCAGGGAGACACGGCCTACGGGCTTGCAGCCAGCGCGGCGTCGGAGATCAAGGCCAGCAACGTTATCATAACGACCGGCGGCCCACGATCTCATGCAGTCTGGGCTGGCGCTGGGGGGCACGTCGTCGTGGATTCGGCCATCATCAACACGTCCGGGTACGGTTCTGATGGACTATTTACGGCAGGAGGAACGATCGATGCCAACAATGTCGATGTGACCACAAGTGGTTCTCAGGCAGCGGGCGCTTTAGCATATGTTGGCACGATCAATCTGAGCAATTCGCGTGTAACCACCCATGCCAGCCCTGGGCTTGCCGCGTTCCTCTCTGGTACAGTCAATGCCACGAATGTCGAGGTAATCGTTGACGGCGCCGGCAATTCAGGTGTGCAGGCCGGCCATGGTGGGACCATCAATCTTGATAGCGTGAAAATCACCGGGACTAATGGCAATAAGGGGATATCCATCGGCGATGGCGGCGCTGTCATCGGTACGAATGTGGCTGTGGATGTGCAAAGTTCTGGTAACATTGCAGCCATTGGCCTCAACATGTTCGGGGACAATGGCAATCCTCTGATCGATCTGACAAACTCATCGATCATTGTCGGTGGCGAGGGATCTGCCGGTCTTAGTGCGGCCACCGGAGGTCAAGGCACGGTGCGCTTGAAGGATAGTATCCTTGAAGCCAAAGACGGAACCGCCATTCAAATTTATAGCAGCAACTTCGATATCGAACTGGACGGATCGTCGGTTGTTGGCAGGCAGCTCTTCAACGTACCCGAATATGCGGGTACCGACCCGCGCGTGATCAATATCAAAGCCACCAACGGCTCCTACCTCGAGGGCGATGTTCATGTTGGTGCGGGAGATGGTCAGCACGCTGCCATTTCTCTCGATCAGGGCTCGGTGCTCAAGGGTGCAACCGATGGCTTGCATGAACTCAATGTGGCCAACAACAGCATCTGGCAGATCACCGGCGATTCCAATGTGGACACATTGCTGAATGACAATGGCACGGTCGCTTTTGGTCCGGATGGCGCCTTCAAGACATCGACGGTCGGCAGTCTCGACAGCCGCAATGGGTCCTTTCTCTTCAACACCAAACTCAACGAGGGTGGTGCGGCAAGCGAAACGGACAAACTTGTGGTGGCTGGAGATACGGCAGGCGACGGCAAATTCTTCATCGCCAACAAAGGCGGGCAGGGGGCCGTTACCGGAACCGGCGCGACCGACGGTATCAAGTTGACGGACATTGCCGGCAGCAGCGACGCGGAATTCGAGCTCGGTTCTGCCGCTATCGTCGGCATCTATGACTACAAGCTCGTCAAGGCCGACGGCCAGAACTGGTATCTCCAGACCGAAGGCGACGATCCGGTAGATCCGGTGGGTCCTCCCAGCGGCCATATCGTGGATATCGTACCGGGTTACAATATCGCCCTGTCGGCGGCGCAGGAGCACGTGCTCACCTCGCTCGATACCTTCCATGAGCGGGTTGGCGAATTGCGCTCGCAGGAGATGGAGGATGGCTTCCACGCCTGGACCCGCGGCATCGGCAAAACCGGTTCGTATTCGCCAAAGATCAACGGCTACAACGGCGGTGGTTTCGGTCTCGATACCGCTGGCATGCAGATCGGCGGCGACTATTCGTTGGGCGGCGTTCTTATCGCCGGTGACAAGCTGACCTTCGGCGTTTTCGGCGAACTTGCTCATTCCGACTTCGACGTCGATGGTCGCACCGCGCATGGCTCGATCTCGTCCAAGGGTATCGGCGGTTACGCCACCTGGCAGCAGAATGCTCCCAGCGAGCGCAAGCCGGGAACCGGAGCCTATATCGACGTGGTGGCCAAGCATGATTGGCTGGACTTCGGCGTGCGTGCCCGCTCGGTCACCGATTTCGAACTGCGGCACAGCTACAAGGGCAAGGCCAACACCGCCTCGATCGAGACCGGCTATGGCTTTGACCTCGGCAACAATGTGGTGCTGCAGCCACAGGCGCAGCTCACCTGGTCGAAAGTGACGGCTGACAGCTTCACCGACGGCTACGGTATCGCGGTGCATGGCCAGGAGACGGAATCGCTGGTGGGCCGTCTCGGCATGCGGCTGGAAAAGACCTGGTATCTCGACGAGGTGGAAACGGTTGCACCCGCTCCGGTCGAGCCGCGTAGGTCCGCGAAGGGCCGGAACGGCAAGGGCAAGGCAGTTGCCGTCACCCGTCCGGCAACGGGTCAGAAGAAGAAGTTCGTCAAGTCGGTGACCGGTTTCGTCGACGCCAATGTCAGGCACGAGTTCAAGGGCAATAGCGGACTGGTTGCCTCCGGCACGCCGATCGGCGCCGACATGGGCGGCACACGTTTCGACATCGGTGTCGGTGCGGTGGCGAAAGTATCGGAGCATGTCGGCATCTATGGTCGCGCGGCGGTCGAATTCGGCGGGCCTTCCGATGTTGCCGGCAAGGTCACCGCAGGCCTCAGGATCACCTGGTAGCCAACTGAACGCGGACCTTATCCGTTAAGCCCGTCGATCTCCCGGTGCACTCGTCGTGCCGGGAGATCAACCCCGACTGGAGATCAAGCAAGCAACCAGCGGCAGCACGGATTTTCCCGTAAAGTCAGAGGATTCTGTAATATTTTGAAGGCGGATGCCCAGATTTTCTGTCAGGAGTATCGCTGGAACCAAAAGCAGGCACGACAAATACCGATAATGAGACAGGGCGTGTTATGGACAGTTTTGGGCGAATAGATCGAAGAACGATGCGGGCCTACTGGCTCGCAACCGGCTTCGTCGTTCTAATCGCCTTCATGGGTGCGGCCACAATCATCTGGCGTGATTATCGAGGTCGGATCGATGAGGCTGGTCAGCACGCAATGAACCTTGCGCAGGCTCTGGCCGAGCATACGACGCAGATATTTGTGAAACTGGACGCGTTGAGCCGCGCGATCATCGAAGACAGCACGGATCGCATCGTCGATGAGGGGTTGCTTTCCGAGGTTTTGCGTCGGCGAGCTTCCGCTGAACCCGCAGCAATGGGGATCACGCTGATCAACGGCAGCGGGAAAGTAATCGCGAGCGGAATGGCTTCTTTCCCGATCGGGGCAGACCTAAGCCAGAGCGCGGATTTTCAAATTCTCAGCAAGAGCGGCGCTCCCGATTTTTATATCAGTCGACCCTATCAATCGGCGTCGGATCTATCCCGCCATCCGGTCGGTTGGACAATGAGCTATGCCCGGCGCATTCAGAACGCCGACGGTGGTTTCGGCGGTTATGTTCTGATCGTCGTTGATGAGGGATATCTCTACGGCTTTTATAATCAACTGGATGAAGAGGAAGGGCGGGTCGTCGGCATTGTCGGGGAAGACGGAGTAATTCGGGCTTCCAACATACCTGAAGTCATCGGCCGCAATATAAAATCCTATCTCCCAATGACCTTACAGGATGGTCGCGGGATCAGAATTGATCCCTCTGTTCGTACAGGCATTGAGAGGATTTTTGCCTTTGATTCATCATCGGCGGCCCCCCTTCTTGCCTATGTGGGACTGCCGACCGAACCCATCAAAAAAGCCTGGCTGATCGCATCATCCGTTATTCTTCTCGCCTTGCTGGCGCTTCTGGCCGCTCTCACCGCTCTTGGGATTATCCTTGGGAAGTATATGCGCGGCCGGCAATCCCTGTTCCAATCCATGATTGAGGCCGCACACGAAAAACAGGAAAAGGAGTTTCTGGAAACGATCGTGAATACGGGTGAAGTCATGATGGCGGTCAGCGACACCAGCGGACAAATTATCGTTGCAAACAAGGCGTTTCGTCACCTCTTTCCCACAACTGGCGCCGATGCGGCGCGATCGGATTGTTTGTCGCGGGCAATTGCCACGGATCTGGATTCCGTCACGCGAGCCCTTCCGTGGCAAAACATTCGCTCTATCAAACTGGATAATGGCGCGACCCGGCAGCTTTCCTGGTCGATATCTGAAATTCGAACCGGGACTGGCCAGATCAAAAATCTCGTTGCCGTTGGACTGGATATCACTGACCGACGAGCGGCCGAACTTGCCCTTTATCAGTCAAGCAAGCTCGCCAATCTCGGCGAAATGGCGACTGGCATCGCGCACGAAATCAATCAGCCCTTGACGACACTGGCGTTAGGCGTCGATCATCTCCATGCTACTGTCGCCAAAGGTAAGGCCAGCCCTGACAAGATACTTGGAGATCTGGAACTTTTCAGCGACCAGATCGAGAGAACCGCCAACATCGTCAGGCATATGCGCATCTATGGCCGCAAAAGCGACGGCTCTCTTCAAACCGTCGATCCGGCGGACGCCGTCGCCGGTGCGTTGACGATTATGCGTAGCGAGATCGAAGGGCAGGGGATCGGCATCCATGTCGATTGCGGTCCTGAAAGATTTCTCGTGGCCGGCGATCTTCTGCTGATCGAACAGATATTATTGAACTTCCTCCTGAACGCACGGGACGCAATTCTTGGCGAGAGCGACGGTCGAGAGCGTCAATCCATTCGCATCGCTTGCGAGCTACTGGCTGACGAACGAATTGCGATCTGTGTTTCGGATACGGGTCCAGGCATTCCTTCTGCAATTATAGACAGGCTGTTCGAGCCGTTTTTCACGACGAAAGCCGAAGGTAAAGGAACCGGATTGGGGCTGTCCCTGAGTTATGGAATGGCGCGAGACATGGGCGGCCGCATCGAAGCATGTAATCACGTCAACGGAGCCGAGTTCAGACTGATCTTGAAACAGGCTGCAACAGAGGAGCCTGACAATGAACCCTGACAGCCGCGCAAGAACGACAGTTCTGTTAATCGATGACGAGGAACCCATCCTGAATATGCTGGGCTCGATCCTCGTTGACGAGGGATATCATTGCCTGCGCTCGGGAACGGCGGAAGGCGCAATCAAGATCCTCGATCGAACGCCGGAAATAGACGTTATTGTCAGTGACATCCGCATGCCTCGCATGGACGGGATCGAGCTTCTCAGGCACATCCGCGAATGCTACCCGGATCGAACCTGGCTACAGATAATTTTTGCCACCGGTCATGCGACACTGGAAAACTCCATCGAAGCATTGCGTCTCGCCGCATCCGACTTTCTCTACAAGCCCATCCGCCGGCAGCAATTGCTCGATGCCGTAGCCAAGGCTGCCTCCCAGGCGACCGATAGCAAAACCGTGTCAGCCAAATGGCTCGAAGGTAAAGAACGCCTCAATCGATTGGTCGAAGAGACGCGACAACTGAGCGAGATGCTTGCCTCGTCTCCGGACCATCCCCCTATGATCCTCCCGGCGGCGCATCCTGCTAAAGGTAACGGTAAAGAGGATGACGGCCAAAATCTTTCTCGAGAACGGATGATCGAGCTCCTGCGTACGCGGGACATCAAAACACGATATTTCAGCGATCGCCTTTTTATCGATCCCGCATGGCACATGCTGCTTGACCTGATGGAGCAACATTTGCTGGATCAGGAGGTCTCCGTCTCCTCGCTTTATGTGGCATCCGGCGCTTCAGCGTCCACGGCAGCAAGACGGCTGGATGAGTTGGAGGAGGCTGGCCTCATTGAACGGTTCGCCGATCAGACCGATGGCCGGCGTCAGTTGGTGCGCCTGACGGAACGATCCATCAGCCAGCTTAAAAGCTATCTCTCCGGTCTTGAGAAGCATTTGTCCGGTTAGGTTGATCGATCTTGCTTCGACAGACCATGCCGAGAAATATGGCGCACCCGACAGGATTCGAACCTGTGACCTTTGGAATCGGAATCCAACACTCTATCCAGCTGAGCTACGGGTGCAGCGGTCACGCTTGAAACGCGTGCAGCGGTTGGTTCATACCCCAGCTTTCTTTCCGCATCAATGTCTAAAAATCAAAGATTTGCGAAAGGTTGCCTGTTTTCCGGCTGCGGGGAGGGCGTGGCTTGTTGTGGGGTGGCTGCGGCTGTGTTTGCGGTGAAACGGGGCGGGGCGTCGTTTGACGTAGTGTGTTTTTTATCGAAAAGGAAGTTCCCTTATAAGTAGTATATTATCTCCGGATCCGGCAGCTGTTTCGTCTCTGTTGAAGGCATGGGGCCGGATTGCCGCGATGCCTTTCAAACAAGGCACGGGAGACGGTTTCAGACCCTGAAAATCGATGGGTAAATAATCATACTTTTATTGCTCGCCGGATGACGATCGGGAAGCTGAGGTTTGTTCGTCGGGGTTAACTGTCAAATTATTATACAATATTAGTATCATCTACATTTATTTGGGATACAGTTTCGCAATGTTGTCGGTTATGATTCCGGCAGGGTAGAGAACGAATCAGGCGGGGGATCGGATGGCTTTGCAATTGGCACATAGCAGCGGGCCGCGGGTGGAAAAAGCTGAAAGCGGCGGCGGGCAGGCGGGGCACTCCGCAACAGTCGATTATGGATTGTTGACCACGGCGATCGGCTATCATTTGCGACACTCGCAACTTGCCGTGGCAAACGGGTTTTCCGATGTGCTGGCGGAGATGGGATTGCGGCCGGCCGATTTTTCCGTTCTCGTCATCGTCGGTGGCAATCCGGGTCTCAAACAGAGCGATGTCGCCGAAGCGCTTGGCATCCAGCGCGCCAATTTCGTCGCGATCGTCGACAACATGGAAGAGAAGGGGCTGCTTGCCCGCCGCAGGTCGGAAGAAGACAGGCGCGTTCATTTCCTCGACATGACTGAGGAGGGCAGCAGCCTTCTCGACCGCCTTTCCGATGCATGGCGCGACCGTGAGGAAAAGCTGATCGACAGGATCGGCGGTAAAAAAGCCCGTGACCAGCTGCTGGCCCTGCTCGGTCGCCTGCGGGACTGAGGTATCGCCCCAGCCGGTGCGGCATCTCTCCTCCTTGCCTTTTCACGGTAAGCCCGGCTGTTGGCGGGTCGATTTGCGTTGCAATTTGCCTGCGAAACGGCCAAGAGGCTTAAGCGTATCTGTGCCTCCTGGCGCGCGCGATGCCGCAACAGTGACATGTTCTGGAAAGGCCCGAAACGGGAACGCCATGATGATTATCGATTCGAGCCATCCGCTTTATCGCCGTTTATGGGTCAGATTGCTTATCGTCGGCTTTTGCGCCGCGTGGTCCGTCATCGAATTCGTCAATCGCGAGGCCTTCTGGGGAACGGTTGTCGGCGGCGTGGCGGTTTATGCGGCCTATGAGCTGTTGGTGAAGTTCAAACCCGCCAGCGGCGAGAATGCTCCGGGCAAGGAAGCCGAAGGCAAGGATGAGTCAGGCGAGAACGATTCAGGCCAGCCAGGCGAAAGCGCGCCCGCTGATAAAAACGACGCCGGCTGAGGCGCGTTTTCCGAATGTAAGAGGGCTACCTACTTTTACTGGAAATGCTCACGGGTTCGAAGCATCCGGATCGCCTGGTCGATCAGGAGATTTGCCGCCGTCATGCGCAGGGTCGCATTGTGCCGGAATTCCGGTCTCACCCCGTCGGGATGATTGAGCCTTGCGAAGGCGCGGCGCTTTTCCGCAAGCGTTGCGGCTGTGTCTGTCTCATGGATTGCCAGTTCCACTGAAACATCCGCGAGCGAGGTCTTTTCGAGGTGGGCCGGCATAGGTTCCGGTTCGGCTTCCGGCTGGGGCTCGGGAAGTGGAGCGGGGTCCGGTAAAAAGGCGAGATAGGCGTCGAGACCGCCATTTCCCGGTTGCGGTGCATCAAAATGCGTATCGACGACGAAGCCCGAGCTGAAACCGGCAATGCGGTGACCGGCGGGCGGTGGCGGTTCCGCGTTCTCTTCTTCTTTTTCCTGTCTCAGTCTTTCCACGACCGACTGGAAGACGGATTGTCCGAAAAGCATGCGACTGTTCCCTGGCGGCCTCAATAGATCCGGCCTTTATATATAATGAAGGTGGCGTCTGGCTTGCCGTTCTCAAAGGCCCGTCAGCTTGCGGCTTTCATCCAGGACGAGATCATAGAGCAGGCGGGCGCTGGGCGGCAAAACGCGGCCTTTGGTGGTGATGATGCTGTAGGGTTTGACGACAAGCTCGAAATCCGTCGGCAGGATGCGCGTGCGGCCGATATCGGCCCGCTGGCCGGCCACGAACTCGGCCATGTCCTGCGCGATCGGGGCGATTGCGTCGGTGTTGCAGATCAGGGCGAGCGTCAGCACCACGGATGGCGTGTTGATAACGTTGCGCGGCATGGCGACGCCATGGGTGAGGAACACGTCCTCCGTCGTTCTTCTCAAGAGCGCGCCGGGCGGCTGGAAAACCCAGTCGTAACCGGAAAGCTCCTTCAGGCTCACGGGGCCGCTGCCCAGCAGCGGGTGGCCTTCGCGCACCACCAGGCAGGCGCGCTCTATGCCGATTTCATGGATGGAGAACAGGCCGGGGTCGAAATCATCCGGGATGCGGCCGATGATGAAATCGTGACGCGCGGCCAGCAATTCCCGGGCCAGCACGTTGCTGCTTTCCACCTGTACGTTGATCTCGATGCCGGGATAGGTGTCCATCGCCCGCCTTATGGCGGGAACGACGAGGCTGATGGCCGGGGCGGTGACGGCGCCGATATAGACCGATCCGCCGCTGCCGGATTTCATCTGGTTCAGTTCGCGGCTCGCCTCGCGCAGTTCCAGCAATATGGTGCGGGCCCGCCGCGCCAGCGCCTCGCCGAACTTGGTCAGCACCACGCCGCGCGATGCCCTTTGACAGAGCGGGCTTTTGACGATCGCTTCCATTTCCGAGAGCATGCGCGAGGCAGCGGGCTGCGTCATGTTCATGGCGGCGGCGGCCGCGCTGACCTGCCCGTGCTCCTCGATCATGACCAGCATGCGCAGGTGGCTCATCTTCAAGCCGGCGCGCAGCAAAGGGTTGTCCTCGAAGACGAAGAGTGCATCTGCTGTTTGCGTCTGCTCATACACCTTCTGGTTGCTCATGCCCTGCTTCATACCCCTCAATGGTTATTGTATCGATTTAATATATCATAATTGATATATGGAAACTGATTTATTCTATTTGACAGTTATATGGATTCAGAACAATTTGCGGAATGCCGGGGAGGAGCGGCATCCGTTCTATTTCGCAGTTGCGAGATCGGGGCGGGCGCGCTGCAGCTTCTTCCTCTGATGGCATGAATTTTATGGTGCGTCGCAACATGCAGGCACCAAAGAAGGGTTCAAGGGAGAGAGTTAATGAAGTCCATTATTTCGCTGATGGCGGCTTGTGCCATCGGTGCTGCTTCCTTCGCAGCGCCGGCTTTCGCACAGGACAAGGGTTCTGTTGGTATCGCCATGCCGACCAAGTCTTCCGCGCGCTGGATCGATGACGGCAACAACATCGTCAAGCAGCTGCAGGAAGCCGGTTACACGACCGATCTGCAATATGCCGACGACGATATTCCGAATCAGCTTTCCCAGATCGAGAACATGGTCACCAAGGGCGTTAAGGTCCTCGTGATCGCATCGATCGACGGCACGACGCTGTCGGACGTTCTGAAGCAGGCTGGCCAGCAGGGCATCAAGGTCATCGCTTATGACCGCCTTATCCGCAACAGCGGCGACGTCAGCTACTACGCAACCTTCGACAACTTCCAGGTTGGCGTTTTGCAGGCGACTTCTATCACCGACAAGCTTGGCCTGAAGGACGGCAAGGGTCCGTTCAACATCGAGCTGTTCGGCGGTTCTCCTGACGATAACAACGCCTTCTTCTTCTATGACGGCGCAATGTCGGTTCTCCAGCCTTACATCGACAGCGGCAAGCTAGTCGTAAAGTCCGGCCAGACCGGCATGGACAAGGTCGGCACGCTGCGTTGGGATCCGGCAACGGCCCAGGCTCGTATGGACAACCTGCTGTCGGCTTATTACACCGACGCCAAGGTTGACGCCGTTCTGTCGCCTTACGACGGTCTTTCCATCGGCATCATCTCCTCGCTGAAGGGCGTTGGTTATGGTTCGAAGGATCAGCCGCTGCCGATCGTTTCCGGTCAGGACGCTGAAGTTCCGTCGGTCAAGTCGATCATTGCCGGCGAACAGTATTCGACCATCTTCAAGGACACTCGCGAACTCGCGAAGGTCACTGTCGGCATGGTCAACGCCGTTCTGCAGGGCAAGGAGCCTGAAGTGAACGACACCAAGACCTATGAAAATGGCGTCAAGGTTGTTCCTTCCTTCCTGCTGAAGCCGGTTGCCGTGACCAAGGACAACTACAAGCAGGTTCTCGTTGATGGCGGTTATTACACCGCTGACCAGCTGAAATAAGCTTGAAAACACATGCGGGGATGACTTGGCGTCATCCCCGTTTTTCCATAAAAATAAAAACGCCTGAATTAATCGGGCGCTGGATTGCGATATGGCCAATACCATTCTCGAAATGCGGAACATCACCAAGACGTTTCCGGGCGTGAAAGCGCTTGAGAACGTCAACCTCAAGGTAAAGGAAGGTGAGATCCACGCACTCGTCGGCGAGAACGGCGCTGGAAAGTCGACCTTGATGAAGGTCCTTTCCGGTGTTTACCCCGCCGGCACCTATGAGGGCGAAATCCATTATGAAGGCGCCGTGCGGAATTTTCGCGCCATCAATGACAGCGAAGACATTGGTATCATCATCATTCATCAGGAGCTTGCGCTTGTGCCGCTCCTGTCGATTGCGGAAAATATTTTCCTTGGCAACGAGGTCGCTTCGAACGGTGTCATCAGCTGGCAGCAGACCTTCAACCGCACCCGCGAGCTTCTAAAGAAGGTGGGTCTGAAGGAATCGCCGGAGACGCTGATCACCGATATCGGCGTCGGCAAGCAGCAGCTGGTCGAAATCGCCAAGGCGCTGTCGAAAAGCGTGAAGCTCCTCATCCTCGACGAGCCGACCGCCTCGCTCAACGAGAGCGATTCCGAGGCGCTGCTCAACCTGTTGATCGAGTTCCGCAAGCAGGGCATGACGTCGATCATCATCACCCACAAGCTGAACGAAGTGCGCAAGGTGGCCGACCAGATCACCGTGCTGCGCGACGGCATGACGGTGAAGACGCTCGACTGTCATCAGGAAGAAATCAGCGAGGACGTTATCATCCGCAACATGGTGGGACGCGATCTGGAAGATCGTTATCCGCCGCGCGACGTGCCGATCGGCGAGACCATTCTCGAAGTGAAGAACTGGAACGCCTATCACCAGCAGCACCGCGACCGTAAGGTTCTGCACGACATCAACGTGACCGTCCGCAAGGGCGAGGTCGTCGGCATCGCCGGGTTGATGGGGGCAGGACGCACGGAATTCGCCATGAGCGTTTTCGGCAAGTCCTACGGCCACAAGATCACCGGCGAGGTCCTGCTGAACGGCAAGGTCGTGGATGTCGGCACCGTGCGCAAGGCGATCGACGCCGGTCTCGCCTATGTGACCGAAGACCGCAAACATCTCGGTCTCGTGCTCAACGACAACATCCTGCACAACACTACGCTTGCCAATCTGGCCGGTGTGTCGAAAGCCAGCGTCATCGACGACATCAAGGAAATGAAAGTGGCGAGCGACTTCCGCTCCCGCCTTCGCATCCGCTCTTCGGGCATCTTTCAGGAAACGGTCAATCTTTCGGGCGGCAACCAGCAGAAGGTTGTGCTGTCCAAGTGGCTGTTCTCCAATCCTGATGTGCTGATCCTCGACGAGCCGACACGCGGCATTGACGTCGGTGCGAAATACGAAATCTACACCATCATCAACCAGCTCGCTGCCGACGGCAAAGGCGTTCTGATGATCTCATCGGAAATGCCCGAACTGCTCGGCAATTGCGACCGCATCTACGTCATGAACGAAGGCCGCATCGTCGCTGAATTGCCGAAGGGAGAGGCGAGCCAGGAAAGCATCATGCGCGCTATCATGCGCTCAGGGGAGAAGAACTCATGAGTTCGGCAAACACCACAAACGAAGAAAGCAACGTCATCTCGGTCGGGTCGTATATTCGCTCCAATATCCGCGAATACGGCATGCTGATCGCGCTCGTCGCTATCATGGTTTTCTTCCAGTTCTACACCGGCGGCATCCTGTTCCGCCCTGTGAACCTGACCAACCTCATCCTGCAGAACTCGTTCATCGTCATCATGGCGCTTGGCATGCTGCTTGTCATCGTGGCCGGACATATCGACCTTTCTGTCGGTTCCATCGTCGCCTTCGTCGGCGCGATCGCGGCCATATTGACCGTGCAATGGGGCCTGAACCCGTTTCTCGCGGCGCTGATTTGTCTTGTCATCGGCGGCATCATCGGTGCTGCCCAAGGTTACTGGATCGCCTATCACCGCATTCCGTCGTTCATCGTGACGCTGGCGGGCATGCTGGTGTTCCGCGGCCTTACGCTCTTTGTGCTGGGCGGCAAGAACATCGGCCCGTTCCCGACCGATTTCCAGGTCATCAGCACCGGTTTCGTGCCTGATATCGGCGGCATCGAAGGCCTGAACACCACGTCGATGATCCTGACGACGCTGATCCCGATCGCGCTGTTCTATCTCGCATGGCGTCGCCGTGTCGTGAATGTGAAGCACGGCATCGATGTCGAGCCCTTCGGTTTCTTCATCGGCCAGAATCTTCTGATCTCGGCTGCCATCGTGTTCCTCGGCTACCAGCTGTCTACCTATCGCGGCCTGCCGAACGTTCTGATCGTGATGCTGGTTCTCATTGCGCTTTACAGCTTCGTGACGCGCCGCACGACGATCGGCCGCCGCGTTTACGCCATGGGCGGCAATGAAAAGGCGACCAAGCTTTCCGGTATCAACACGGAACGCCTGAGCTTCCTCACCTTCGTCAACATGGGCGTGCTGGCCGGTCTTGCCGGCATGATCATCGCGACCCGCCTCAACTCGGCGACGCCGAAGGCTGGCGTGGGCTTTGAGCTGGACGTGATCGCGGCCTGCTTCATCGGCGGTGCTTCGGCTTCCGGCGGCGTTGGCAAGATCACCGGTGCTGTTATCGGCGCCTTCATCATGGGCGTCATGAACAACGGCATGTCGATCGTCGGCCTCGGCATCGATTTCCAGCAGATGGTCAAGGGCCTCGTGCTGCTCGCCGCCGTGTTCTTCGACGTTTACAACAAGAACAAGGGTTGATCGCCCAACCCATATAGCAAGTCAAAAAAGTGGCCGGTTTCCGGCCACTTTCATAAGGTGCAGGCGCGATGCGCCGAAGAGAGATGAGGCGCGCTGCGCCGGAGGAAGGAAATCCCGTGCTAATTTCACAGATCAAGGACACAAGCGGTAAGATCGTTGTGGCCGTTCGCGAAGAAGGTGGCCAAGCGCACGCCGTCAACAATGCAGCCTCCGTTTATGCGCTCGCCATGGAAGCCGCCAATGGCGGCAAAAGCCTTGCCGATGTCGTGTCCGCCCATGGTCTGGGCGATGATGTCGATCTCGAAAAGGCCTATGCCGAGGGTCGTTTCCTGCCACCGATCACCCATCCGGATCCGGCGCATCTGCATCTGACCGGCACCGGCCTCACCCATCTCGGCTCCGCTGCGACCCGCGACAGCATGCACAAGAAGACCACGGAAGCCGCCGAGGAGAGCCTCACGGATTCCATGAAGATGTTCCGCATGGGTCTGGAAAACGGCAAGCCGAAGGCTGGCGAAAAGGGCGTTCAGCCCGAGTGGTTCTACAAGGGCAACGGCCATGTGGCGGCGGCACCCGGTGCGGCTCTCACCTCTCCGTCCTTCGCGCTTGATGGCGGCGAAGAGCCGGAAATGGCTGGCATCTACGTGATCTCCGACAAGGGCGAACCCGTGCGCATCGGCTTTGCCGTATCGAACGAATTTTCCGATCACGTCACCGAGCGGATCAACTATCTTTATCTCGCCCATTCCAAGCTGCGCCCGGCAAGCTTCGGCCCGGAAATCCGCGTCGGCGTTGCACCGTCGGATATTCGCGGCACCTCGCGCATCCGCCGTGGCGACAAGGTGATTTTCGAAAAGCCGTTTGTTTCGGGTGAGGACAACATGTCCCACACCTTCGCGAACCTCGAATATCACCACTTCAAATACGGCCTGTTCCGCGCACCGGGCGACGTGCATGTGCACATGTTCGGCACCGCGACGCTGTCCTTTGCCGAGGGTATCAAGCCGGAAGCGGGCGACGTGTTCGAGATCGAGGCTGCCGGTTTCGGCCTGCCGCTGAAGAACGTACTTGCCGTGGAAGCGGAAGAAGAGATCGCCGTTCGCCAGATTTGATCTGGCGGGGCTGCACGTTAAACGGTTGAGGGTGGGGACGCTCAGCGTCCCCCTCTCGACGTCATCCTCGGGCTTGTCCCGAGGATCTGCAACCGATTGATTTTACGCGACGTGGATAGATCCTCGGGACAAGCCCGAGGATGACGCTAGATGAGAGCTCTTTCATCCCATTATCCCGTTGTGCATCGGGCAACTTTCAAGCGCTTGCCTCACTTGATCCTTCATAGCTCGCCTTCAGGTGGGAAACATCCGCCAAAGCAATAACGGAGCGACTCTGCCAGTAATCATCTTGTCTTAGGTGCGTGATGCTGCCGGAACGCGCGGGAAAGCTGACATAGCCGACGCTATCGATCGGCATTTTTATCCAAGCCGCGATGACGAAGGTAAGAGCGAAGCCATGGGTGACGATGATCTGGGTGGGGCAAGGACGCGATATAATCGCGTCCACAGAGCAATATACCCTTTCGGCCACCTCACGTCTCGTTTCGCCATCAGCAATTCCACCGCGATGATCCATCCGATCGTGATGGGGGGCGGGTATCTGACGGGCATCGAGCCATTCCTGCGGCATACCACCTGCCGAACCGTAGCTGATTTCCCGCAGGCCATTTATGGTTTCAAAAGGGCGTTTGAGGTGTTCAGCAATGATTGCCGCAGTCTGGGAGGCCCGGAGAAGATCGGAACTGAAGATTTCGACTGAGGCGTTGCCGATCAAGGCCGCAAGTTTACCGGCTGTCGCCTCCGCATCGGCTCTTCCCTTGGGTGTCAGTTCGGTATCATACCAGCCACCGACCTTGTTCTCGACATGATGGACGGACTGAGTGTGCGTGACGACAAAAATGTTCTTCATAGCGCTTTTCCGGGTATTTGGGCTTACTCGAACCCCCACAGCCTGCCTTCGCCCACCTCCACGGAATTGCCGGCCGGGTCGCGGACATAGACGGAATAGCTGTCATTGGGCCAACGGTGATAGTGTTCGATGGCAATACCGAGTTCCTCGAAGCGGGCCTTCCAGCCATCCACTTCCGATTTATTCTCCGCGTAAAAACAGAAATGGCCCTCGCCAACCGTGCCATGACGCGGGATCGGATTGTTGGCATCGGGCGTGCGGGATTGCTTCGGATCGAAGATCAGCAGCATTTGTCGGCCGCATTTGAAGAACACGAACTGACCGGGCAGCTTGCGCACCGCCTCCAGCCCGAAGACATCACGGTAAAATGCCTCGGCGGCGTCGAGATCGTCCACGTAGATCGCGGTTTCCATAATGGCGGCTGGCGGTCGCATGGTTTCCTCCGGTGGTTCCTGCACTGTCCGGGACGAGGACGGACGGCTTTAAGTTTTCGTGCTGTAGGTCAGCACAGTCAGATCGTGTTTGCCGACGCCACGCTCCAGAACGGTCCAGCCGCAGTTCGTATAATAGGTTTCGAGATCGCGTCGGCAGCACAGGTAACTCGTCTCGTGACCGAGTTCGGCGGCCCTTTGCGTCGCGGCCTGCATGAGCGCCCGGGCGACGCCTGAGCGCCGGCTGTTTTCCTCCACCCAGAGTGCGGCGACCCAAGGCAGATATTGCGGGCGCTCCTCCAGATCGCAATGAATGAGGAAGGCGGAGCCGACATAACCGTTGTCATCATGGGCGACGAAGCCGGTTGGCAGGGCATGGGGGTTGGTCATATCCTTCAGATGTTCCGCCACGTCGTTTATCTGGAGGCCGCTATCCTGCCACCATGCGGTCCAGACCCGTTCCGCAATGGCGGGGCCGTGGGACTGGCAGTCCCGATAGTCGGAAATCCTGTACAAAAACCGTCTCCTCGCGGACTTCCTTACCCGCAGGCTGAAGCCGGACCATGTCGTGTAAATCGATGATGCGATTTAAACGGTGGGAGAGCGCTTTCGCAACCCACAAGTTCTTGAAAACGGATCAGGATTTCGTTGCCGTCACATGCAGCCAATCGGTCGGCATCTTGTCGTAACCGCTGCCCTGCCGGGCCTCGATCTCCATGCCTGCCCAGTCGAACTGCCCGTACAAATCCTCAAGCCAGACCTTCGAAGGATAGTTGTAATAGCGGCCGAAGGTGTCGCGGCCTTCCGCTTCTCCGGCCTTGAAGCTGGCATAAAAAACGCCGCCCTGTTTCAGCGCCGTGTGGATGCGGCCGATGATGCCGGGCAGGGAGGGGCGCGGCACATGCAGCAGGCAGGCATTGGCCCAGACACCGTCGTAAGCCTCCACGTCGCAGATATCCTCGAACAGCAATGTCGCGACGGGAATGCCAAGCCGCAGTTCCGCCGCCTTGGCGATTTCGGGTGTGCCGTCCGTGGGGTGGACATTGAAACCTGCGGCGAGCATGAATTCGCTATCCTGTCCGCCGCCGCATCCGAGTTCAAGGACGGTTGCGCCATTGGCCAGGCGTGCCAGGAATTTTTCCAGATGGGGCCGGTCCGGCGCCTGTCCCCTCGACGTATAGGTTCTGGCGTTATCCGTATAAAAACCGATTGTTTCGTCGTCCTTGGCGGCCATGGTCTCTCAGCTTTGCGACTGGCTCTGGCTTTGCGATTGCTGCACGGTCACCGAAACGTTCAGGGTTTCGCCGGCCGGGCCGATCCGCATGCCTGATATTGGCGCGCAATCGCGGTAGCAGAGGCCAAGGGCGATGCGCACGTAACGGTCGTCCGGGCAGATGTTGTTGGCGGCGTCGAAGCCAACCCAGCCCAGCCCCTGCAGATGCACCTCGGCCCAGGCATGGGTGGCTGTCTGTTCCGCCACGTCTTCCATCATCAGATAACCGGAAACATAACGGGCGGGCAGGCCCATCAGCCGGGCAGCGGAAATGAGGATATGGGCATGGTCCTGACAGACGCCCTTGCTGGCTTCCAGCGCCAGTTCGGCCGTGGTTTCGGTGTCGGTCGAACCCGGCACATATTCCACCTTGCTATTGATCTTCTCCATGAGGTCGTGCAGGCGCTCAAGCTCGCTGTCGCCGGTGCTGGCCTTCGCCAGTTCGCGCACGAGCTTTCCCGGTTTGGTGAGCGGGGTCTCGCGCAGGAAAAGCCACAGCGGCGCACTGCCGGTGTGGGGGCCGACCATACCTGCCTTGTCTTCGGTGATGACGAGGCCGCTTGCCACGACCTTGACCTTGCGTTGCGGGCCTTCCGTTTCCACCAGCGCGACCCGGTTGCCGAAATGGTCGTCATAGGTCACTTCGACGGTGGCGCCGTCGACCGATACATCCCAGTCTTCCACCGTCTGGCACGGGCCGGTCTGTGGCGTCAGGCGCAGCCGCTGCAATGCATAGGGCATCGGCTCGTCATAGACATATTCGGTCGTATGGGTGATTTTCAGACGCATAAGCTGTCCCCGTCCACGCGCTTACAGATAAAAGCGGTAGCCTTCCATGATTTCCTGCCCCAGCTGCCCGTTCCGGTTGACGAATCTCTCCAGAAACTCATGCAGACCTTCATCCATGACACGGTCGATCGTCGTCTTGCGCAGACTGTCGCGGATGCTCTGCGCCGTCTCGTGCGCCTTGTGTTTTTCGCCGTAATCCTCGGCTATGTAATTGAGGTTGCTGGTGATCTTTTCGTAACAATAGGCGAGCGAGCGCGGCATGCGGCCGTTGAGAATGAGAAAGTCGGCAATATTGGCCGGCTTGTATTCGGCATCATAGACCCAGCCATAGGAACGGTGCGCCGAGACCGAGCGCAGGATGGACTCCCATTGCGCATTGTCGAGCGAAGATCCCACATGCGCGACGGCGGGCAGCAGCACGTAATATTTTACGTCCAGAATGCGGGCGGTGTTGTCGGCGCGCTCGATGAAGGTGCCGATGCGGGAAAAATTATAGAGATCGTTGCGCAGCATCGAACCGTGAAAAGCGCCGCGCACCAGACCGGCGCGGTGTTTGATGCCATCGATAGTCTGCGGCATGTCCGCCGCCTTTACCCTGCGGTCGAGGCTGTTCTTAAGCTCGATCCAGAATTCGTTGGTGGCTTCCCATGTCTCGCGCGTCAGCGCCGTGCGCACCATGCGGGCATTGTTGCGGCCCGCCTCGATGCAGGAAAGGACGCTGGAAGGGTTCGCCTTGTCCCGCAGAAGATAATCGATCGCATCCGCCGTCGTCACCTTCTCGTGCGTTTCGAGAAAGGCTTCATGCACGCCGGCGCTTTGCAACACGCCGTCCCAGTCCTCATCGCCGCTGCCGCTGCGCGTCAGTGAAACGCGCAGGCCCGCATCGATAAGCCGGGCGATGTTTTCAGCGCGCTCGATATACCGGAACATCCAGTAGAGCCCGTTTGCCGTTCTGCCCAGCATGCTTAGTCCTCCAGTACCCAGGTATCCTTGGTGCCGCCGCCCTGGCTGGAATTGACCACGAGCGAGCCCTGCTTGAGGGCAACACGGGTCAGTCCGCCGGGAATGATCTTCACCTTGTCTGAAACCAGCACGTAAGGACGCAGATCGACATGGCGCGGCGCGATGCCGTTTTTCACCATGATCGGCACGGTGGAAAGCGACAGCGTCGGCTGCGCGATGTAATTGGAGGGGCGGGCTTTCAGCTTTTCTGCAAACAGCGCCCGTTCCCGTTTCGTCGCGGTGGGGCCGACCAGCATGCCGTAACCGCCCGAGCCGTGGACTTCCTTGACGACCAGTTCGGCAAGATTGTCGAGAACGTATTTCAGGCTGTCCGGCTCCGAACAGCGCCATGTCGGCACGTTTTCCAGCAGCGGCTTGCGGCCGGTATAGAACTCGACGATCTCAGGCATGTAGGAATAGATCGCCTTGTCATCGGAAATGCCGGTGCCGGGGGCATTGGCGATGGTGATGTTGCCGGCGCGGTAGACATCCATGATGCCAGGTACGCCAAGCGCCGAATCCGGCCGGAAGGTGAGCGGATCGAGGAATTCGTCGTCGACGCGGCGATACAGAACGTCGATTGCCTCATAACCACGGGTGGTGCGCATCTTGACCTTGCCGTCCATGACGCGCAGGTCGGATCCTTCCACCAGCTCCACGCCCATCATGTCGGCGAGGAAGGAATGCTCGTAATAGGCGGAGTTATAGATGCCGGGGGTCAGCACCGCGACGCGCGGTTTGCCGCTGCAGCCGGGAGGGGCAAGCGAGGCGAGCGACTGGCGCAGCAGATAGGGATAGTCCTCCACCCGTCGCACCTTGTTTTCATGGAAGAGTTCCGGGAACATCTGCATCATCGTTTCACGGTTTTCCAGCATGTAGCTGACACCGGATGGCGTGCGGGCATTGTCTTCCAGAACGTAGAACTGGTCTTCACCGGTGCGGACGATATCCGTGCCGACAATGTGGGTGTAAACGCCGCCGGGCGGGGTGAACCCGATCATTTCCGGCAGGAATGCGACGTTTTTCTCGATGATCTCGCGCGGAATGCGTCCGGCGCGGATGATTTCCTGCTTGTGATAGATGTCGTCGAGGAAAGCGTTGAGAGCGAGAACGCGCTGTTCGATACCCTGGGCCAGTTTGCGCCACTCGCGCCCGGAGATGATGCGCGGAATGATATCGAAGGGGATCAGTTTTTCCGAACTGTCGGCATGGCCATAGACTGCGAATGTAATACCGGTTTTTCGAAAGATGTTTTCCGCGTCTTTTGATTTCTGGATCAGGTGCGCCCTGTCCTGCCGGCTGTACCACTCGTTATAGTTTTCATATGGGTTTCGCGGCGCGTTGTCCGCATTTATCATTTCGTCAAATGCCAACTTCGATGTCCCCTTTTTTGCCATATGAATACAACGACAAATGCAATGCAAGAACTATGCGGACGCCGCCGCGAAGATTTTTCACCATCCTAGAGTTTTAAAAAAGAAGCGTTTTTTCGGTTTCAGCCTATAAATGCGGCATCGGCAAATTGGTTGCTCGGCAAGGTGGCGCGTAATGGGATGGCTGCGCTGTGTGCACGGTGGGCGAATGCACAAAGTTTGTTCATCCGCTTTTTGTTGATTGGTCATGGGATACGCATCAGAAAATCTGAAAGATGTGATCACGAAAACGCCTTTGACCTTTTGCGCGGATGGAGATACCGCCTTGCCCAAACGGCAGCGTTGGGTGCACGCCGACACCAGCCCGGTCGTTCGCCGGTTTGCGTCCAGCCGTAGAAATGTCAATTCGCCGCATGCCTCATGTCCCGGACCGCGTCCGGTTGCAGGGCGCCATGCGGCACAGGGGATGTTCCGATGTCGCTCGACCGTCTGGCTCCGGCCATCTTCGTCTTTCTCTGGTCGACCGGCTGGGTCACCGCCAAATATGCCGTCCATTACACCGGGCCGCTAACCTTCCTCTGTCTGCGTTACGTATTGGCGGGCGCATTATTGTGGGCGATCTGCCGGTTCTCCTCCATTCAGTGGCCGGAGAGGCGCGCCGACGTCTTCCGGGCGATCCTGTCCGGCGTGTTCCTGCACGGTCTTTATCTCGGCATGATCTGGTGGGCGATAGGGCAGGGCGTGCCGGCGGCGATCGGCGGCATCATCGCCGGTTTGCAGCCGTTGATGACGGCGGTGGCCGCCCGCTACGTGATCGGTGAAAAAATCTCGCCCTTGCAGCGCGCCGGCCTGCTCATCGGTTTTGTGGGCATCGCCATCGCCGTTCTGCCCAAGGTCATGGCCACTGGCGCGCTCGGCATCTCCGTGCCGCTTTATGCCGTGGCGGTGAATGTGCTGGGCATGACATCAGTTACTTACGGCACCCTTTACCAGAAGAAATACGTCCATGGCGGAAACATCATGGCGGTCGCCACGCTGCAATATGTCGGCGCTTTCATCGTCACCGTTCCATTCGCGCTTTTGCTGGAGGACGGCCATGTAGACTGGAGCCTCGGGCTTGCCGCCACGCTCGCCTGGTCGGTGGGTGCGATCTCCATCGGCGCTGTGGCATTGCTGCTCTACCTGATCCGGCGCGGGCAGGTATCGCGCGCCGCCTCGCTGATCTATCTCGTGCCGCCGCTGGCTGCCGTGGAAGCCGCCCTGCTTTTCGGGGAAACGCTGACGCCCGCCATGATCGCCGGCACGGTTCTGGCGGTAACGGGGGTTTATCTGGCCAATCGCAAGCCCGCCGTACCGGTTGCGACGGGTTAATTACCACAACCTCATATTAGAGATTTGTTAACCATAAAATTATACCTCTCGTTAATCTAGAGATTTGGCGGGGGTTACATGTCTATTTCACGTCGTGGTGTTCTGTTCGGATTGCCGCTGCTGCTGGCCGGCTGCGCGAGTTCCGGCATCGGACAGCAAAGGCTCAATTACGCGGCGAAGCCGGAGGAGAAATTCCCACTTCCCGCCATGCATCTCGACAAGGTCAAGCCTGAGCTGCGCCGGCAGGAAGTCGCCTACGACACTGCGCATCCGGCTGGAACGGTGGTTGTGGATACGCCGGCCCGGCGTCTTTATTACGTTCTGGGTGACGGGCGGGCGATGCGTTACGGCGTCGGTGTCGGCCGTCAGGGGCTCGCTCTCAAGGGTGACGCCTATATCGGCCGCAAGTCGGAATGGCCTTCCTGGACGCCGACCGCCAACATGATGCGCCGCGATTCGCGCAATCTGAAATTCGCCGGCGGCATGCCGGGCGGTCCGAACAATCCGCTGGGTGCGCGTGCGCTCTACCTCTATCGCGGCGGCAACGACACCATGTTCCGCCTGCATGGCACCAACCAGCCGCAATCCATCGGCCACGCTATGTCGAGCGGCTGCATCCGCATGCTCAACCACGACATCATCGATCTTTATAACCGCATACCGGTCGGTTCGAAGGTGGTTGTGTTGCAGGCGTGACGTGAAGGCGGTTTTTTCCGTCTTTACCACACAAAAAATGCCTGTACCCTTGAGTTGATTTTTTCGGCAAATGGTCAGTTTTATGCTGTAAAATCAACCATGTGTAGAATGCCTCCCTTTTTGTATTTAAGGGAGTTCTGCAATATCGGAAACGTGATTTCCGGTGTTCGAGACGTGTATCCATAAAGGACGAAATGCACTGTATCGAGCGCGGCACCACTTCAACGGGGACACATCAACATGGCAACTTTCAACAATCTTTCTCGCTACCAGCCTTATGCTCTTGCAGCATTGCGCATCATCGCGGCGCTGCTTTTCATCGAACATGGAACGCAGAAGCTGTTCGGCTTTCCGGCATCGCAGATGCAGGGTTCGCTGCCGACCTTGATGCTGGTGGCTGCACTTCTGGAATTCGTCGGCGGCATTCTCCTGCTGATCGGCCTGTTCACGCGACCGGTCGCCTTCATCCTTTCCGGCCAGATGGCTGTCGCCTATTTCATGGCGCATGCGCCAAGCAGCGTTTTCCCGGTCTTGAACAGCGGCGACGCCGCCATTCTGTTCTGCTTCGTTTTCCTCTATCTGGTCTTTGCCGGTCCGGGAGCCTTCTCGGTGGATGAGCGCCGCGTCTGATCCGTCCGACCGTCGGTCACCGATATCTTTTGCTGAAGCCCCGCATGGTCATGACCCATGCGGGGCTTCATGTTCTAAAAGGGGTGGAAACTTCGGCCGCCGCCGAAGCACGGATGCTTGTTTTCGGGGTAGGAACGGTTCATCCTGAACGCTGTTGGAAAGTCGATCCGTGACCTCACAAAATCCCATTGCCCGCGAATTGCTGTTGCTCGCCTTGCTGTCCACGCTGTGGGCGGCATCCTACACTTTCATCAAGATCGGGGTGGAGACCATTCCGCCCCTGACCTTCATCGCATCGAGAACGTTGATCGCCGGTCTGTTGCTGCTGGCGGTTATCCGGCTGCGCGGGCTGCGCTTGCCGAAGGATTTTGCCACCTGGCGGCTTTTCTTCGTTCAGGCTTGCATCAACAGCGTGTTGCCCTTCACGCTGATCGCCTGGGCGGAGCAAAGCATCGATGCCGGTCTTGCCGTCATCCTCAACGCGACGACGCCGATCTTCACCTTTCTGCTCACCGCGCTCGTCATCCGGCACGAACAGGTCAGCGGGCGCAAGCTGTTCGGCACCGTTGCGGGCATGACGGGCGTCTGCCTCATCATCGGTCTGGAGGTGTTCAGCGGTGCGGGAGAGGCGCTGTGGAGCCAGCTTGCCGTGCTGACGGCCGCCTTTTCTTATGCCTGCGCCGCCATTTTCAGCAAGAACTTCAGGGGTCTCGATCCTGTCATGCCTGCCGCCGGCTCGCTGATCTGCGGCGCGGTGCTTCTGTTGCCGGTGAGTTTGATCGTCGATCGACCCTGGACATTGTCGCCGTCTACGGCCTCGCTCACCGCGCTTGTGTGCCTCAGCGTCTTTTCAACCGCGCTCGCTTTCATGATCTATTTCCGGCTGATGCAGACGCTCGGCTCGGTCGGCACCACATCGCAGGCCTATCTGAGGGTCCCGGTCGGCGTCGCCATCGGCATGGTGTTTCTGGGGGAAGTGCCGACGCCCGCCATGTGGGTGGGGCTCGTCTGCGTGATTGCCGGTGTGCTGGCCATGACCTTGCCGTCACGGCGTCGTCCGCTGGCGCAGGGCGGTTGAAAACAAAGAAACCCCGCAAGCCTGAGCTTGCGGGGTTTGAAGAGAGACGCCTTCAGGCGCTATGATTTCCGCTGCGCGATGCCGGGAGAACCGGCTCGCGCAGAGTTATTTAGCGGCTACGGCCGCGATTGCCGTTTCCGTTGCCGGAAGCGCGCTTTTCCTGACCGTTGCCGCCAGAAGGCGCGTGGCGGTTACCGCCGTTGCCACCGGGCTTGCGGGCCGGGCGGCGCTGCTTGCGGGGGCCGGCCGGGCGTCCCGCGTCAGCTTCGGTCTTGACGCGCTTGAAGTCGGACGTGACTTCCAGATCGTTGTCCGCATCACGCGGGGCGTGGTTGCGGGAAGGACGGGGCTCGCCGGTGTGGCGACCGCCTTCGCGTGGCGCACGCTGCGGGCCGCCATTATTGTTACGACCACGGTTGTTGTTGGGACGCGTCGGGCTGGCGAGACCGGCCGGACGTTCGCCGGAGGCAACCGGAATATCGATCTTCATCAGCTTTTCGATGTCGTGCAGCAGGCGGGTTTCGTCCGGAGCGCAAAATGCGATGGCGATGCCGTCGCGACCGGCGCGGGCGGTACGGCCGATGCGGTGAACGTAAGCATCAGGCACTTCCGGCAGGTCGTAGTTGAAGACGTGCGTCACGGCCGGAATGTCGATGCCGCGAGCGGCGACGTCGGTTGCGACGAGGACGTTGATCTCGCCATCCTTGAAGCCCTTCAGTGCCCGCTCACGCTGGCCCTGGCTCTTGTTGCCGTGGATGGACGCGACCTTGAAGCCGATATGTTCGAGATGCTTGTAGAGCTTTTCTGCGCCGTGCTTGGTGCGCAGGAAAACGATGGAGCGGCCGTCCGGATTGTCGTTCAGCGACTTCTTCAGAAGGTCGGTCTTGTCGTTCTTGCCGGCAACGAAATGCACGTACTGCTCGACCTTGTCGGCAGCCTTGCCGGGGGGCGTGACCTCGACCTTGATCGGGTCCGTCAGGAAGTTGCTGGCAAGCTCGGAAATCGCCTTCGGCATCGTCGCCGAAAACAGGAGGGTCTGGCGCTTGGCCGGAACCATTCTGGAGATCTTGCGCAGGTCGTGAATGAAGCCGAGATCGAGCATCTGGTCGGCTTCGTCCAGCACCAGATAGGTCACCTTGGAAAGCGAGATCGCGTTGCGGGCGATCAGGTCCAGCAGACGGCCGGGTGTCGCCACCAGGATGTCAGTGCCTTTTTCGAGCTGAAGCTGCTGCTTGTTGATCGAAGCGCCGCCGACAACCTGGTTGATGCGCATCGGTGTCTTCTTCACGAAGGAGCGCAGGTTTTCGCCGATCTGGTTCACCAGTTCGCGCGTCGGTGCGAGGATGAGCGTGCGGGTGGTGCGGTTTGCCGGGCGGTCGGCTTGCTTCATCAGCATTTCGATGATGGGCAGGCCGAAAGCTGCCGTCTTGCCCGTGCCGGTCTGTGCGAGGCCGATGAGATCGCGGCCTTCAAGCAGCAGCGGAATGGCTTTTGCCTGAATGGGGGTGGGAGTGGTGTAGCCAAGCTGGGTAACGCTGGCCACAATCTTTTCAGAGAGGCCGAGTTCGCTAAAACTGGTCAATAATATTGCCTTTCGGGGCGCCAAAAACCAATCGTCCGGAGCAGTTGCTGCTGTCCGGCGGTTTCGGCGTCAAGAACCCCGCGTGAATTGGGAACTTGTGGGTTGGAATAACTTTCTGCGCATCAGTGCGGCAAACGCCGTCTTCTGTATTCGTTGCGCTTTTCCTTCATGCGGGCCAAGTCATCTTGATCATACGCTGCAGCTCACGCGGCTGCCGAAGGTGAAAGCTTGACCGGCATGTGGGCGTTTTACGGGCTAAAGTCAAGCGATAGTTTTGTAAAGCCGCCGTCCGGCGACGCATGGCAGCCATGCGGAAGAGGCTGAAGGTTGCCCGCGTGGCGCAGGCGAGAGCGAATAATTATGGTTAAAAAAGGGTAACGGCCCGTCTCGTACATAGCAAAGAGAGCTTTTCTCACATAACGTTTTTGCGACTAAGTCCGGAAATATTTGATTCGACAAGGATGGAACTGCACGGTGTGGAGTATCGATTGACCGAAGCCCGCGGGTTGCTGGAAAAAGCTTACGGGGCCATCGCTGCCCTCGATCTGCCCGCGTGCATCAAGGATAGCGAGCTGCGCTATCTCATGGTCAATGCTCCCTATGCCCGGGTCATGGGACGCCCGCCTGCGGCGTTCAAGGGTCACACCAGCTTTGCCCTTTCCGCAAATATTCGCGATGCCGAGCGCGAGGACAGGGAGCGTCGCTCGCTGGTCTTCGCCACGGACGAGATGATCTCATGCCATGGCGCGGCGTCCTCCGGGCCCCACACGCTGCGCTGCGAACGCTTCACCGGCGACGACGGCAATCTGTTCCTGTTCGAAGTGTTCGAGGAAATGCCGTCCGCCGTGGTGGAGGGATTTTCGGGCGCCGGCAGCGCCGACCTGCTGTTCGGCAGCGGCGTGATCGATCTCATCGATGCCGGCATCGTGATTTACGACCGTGAAAACCGGCTGGTTTATTGCAATGCCCGCTTCGTGGAATTCTACAATGCTTTCGACGTCGAGCTGAAGCCCGGCACCCGGCTCGAGACGCTGATGGAGGCGGTCTATTTTTCGAGCGGTTACCGCGACGCGGAGGTGGACGATCCGCATTACGAGGCATGGCTGCAGGAGCAGTTGCGGGATTTTTCCCTGCCCTATCTCGAAAGGGTGGAGCAGTTCGCCGATGGCCGCTGGGTGCGAATGGTCAACAAGCGGCTGGAAAACGGCATGCTGGTCGGGTTTCGCGTTGATGTGACGGAGTTCAAGACCCATGAGAGCCTGCTCAGCAAACAGATCCGCGAGACCTGGCTGCTGCGCGCCGCACTCGAGCAATTGCCCGTGGCGGTGTTTCTGCGCGATGAAGACCGCCGCCTGACCTTTGCCAATACGGCTTATGAACAATTCTTCGGAGGCGACCTCACCCGCTATATCGGGATGACCGAATGCGAGATGTTTCCGGGTGATAGCGAAAGGCTCCGCATTGAAAACGAGCAGCTTCTTGCGACCGGCGAGGCGATAGAGAAAGCTGAGACCCTGCCGCTGCCGGGTGGCGGCTCCGTTCCGGTCATAACGCGGGTCGGCCGGGTGGCGACCCCCGATGACGAATATTATCTGGTCGGCTCCATCACCGATGTCAGCCTGTTGCAGGATCGGGAAAATGCACTGATCGCCGCGCAGGCGCAGGCCGAAGCGCTGCATCGCCAGCTGGAGGCGGTTCTTCACGCCCTGCCGGTGGGCGTGCTGCTGCTCGATGCCGATCTCGTCATCGAATATGTCAATCCGTTCTTCCATGACGTCTGGGGCGAAATCGGCGGCGAAAAGTCGCTTGTCGGCAAAAGCTATCGCGAATTCATGGAGTTGAATTTCGACAGCGGCCTTTACGACTACGGCGATATGTCCTTCGAGGAGCTCTATAACCAGCGGGCGGAGCGGCTTCTCAAGGATGAGGTTTTCACGCCGCGTGAGGTGCGCAGCAAAAGCGGCAAGGTCACCGTCATTTCGAAAACCCGCCTCGACGGCGGTAAAATCCTCAGCACCTATGCCGATGTGACCGACGTGCGCATGCGCGACGCCGAGATCAGCAAGGCGAAGGCCGAACTGGAACGTGTCGGCGAATATATGCAGGGCGCCACGCGCGCCATGGCGCAGGGGCTGGTGCTTGTCGAACAGGGCACGATCATCATGTCCAACGAGGCGATGGCACAGATGTTCGAGGTGCCGCCGCATCTCCTGGAAAAAGGCTGCAACTGGTCGGGTTTCTTTGTCCATTGCGCCGGTCGCGGAGATTTCGGCACTGACGAGGAGGCGGCCGCGACGCTGAGCGCCTGGAGAGAGAATATCGCCGCCAACAGGCCGTTCTCCTGGCTCATCCATGTTGCCGGCAAAAGCTGGCTCAATCTGGAGGCCACCAACAGTTCCGGCAATTACTGGCTCATCATCGTCACCGATGTGACGGACATGAAGATGCGCGAGGAGGAATTGCAGCGGCTGCTTTCACGGGCGGAAGCGGCGGATCGCGCCAAATCGGAATTCCTGGCCAATATGAGCCATGAAATCCGCACGCCGATGAACGGTGTGCTCGGCATGGCGGAGCTTCTGGCCAAGTCCAATCTGGATACGCGCCAGAAAACCTTCACCGATATCATCGTCAAATCCGGCAATGCGCTCCTGACGATCATCAACGACATCCTCGATTTCTCCAAGATCGAGGCCGGGCAGATGAAACTGCGCAGCGTGCCTTTCGATCCGGCCGAAGCGGTCGAGGATGTGGTTTCCCTTCTGTCCTCGGCGGCGCTGGAAAAGGACATAGAGCTGGTCGTCCGGATCGATCCGTCGGTTTTCGGCAAGGTCATGGGCGACGCCGGACGGTTCCGTCAGATCGTCACCAATCTTGTCGGAAACGCTGTCAAGTTCACGGAAATGGGGCATGTGCTGATCGAGCTTTCGGCGCAGTCGGCGGAAACCTCCGAGACCATTCTGTCGCTGCGCGTCGAAGACAGCGGCATCGGCATTCCAGCCGACAAGATCGAGACCATCTTCGACAAGTTCAGCCAGGTCGACGGTTCCGCGACGCGCCGGCACGAGGGGACGGGGCTCGGACTGGCGATCACTGTCGGCCTCGTCGGCCTGTTTGACGGCACGATCAACGTCGTGAGCGAAGTTGGCAAAGGCTCCACCTTTGAGGTCAGCATTCCGTTTCAGGTTACGGAAAAATGGCGCGACGTTCCGCTTATTGCCGGGGCGATCGAAAATATCCGGGTGCTGGTCATCGACGACAACGACGTCAATCGCCGCATATTGACGGAGCAGCTCAAGACATGGGGTATCGACGGTCATGCCGTCGCGGACGGGCCTTCGGGCATCGCCATCTTGCATGAGGCCGTGTTGCTCGGCTTTTCCATCGACGCCGTCATTCTCGACTATCATATGCCTGTTATGAACGGGCTGGATGTGGTCGAGCGGATGAGGGCGGATAGTCGTTTCGACGACATCGCCATTGTTTTCCTGACCTCCATGGATGTCGTCGGCGATGAGACGTTGTTCACCGATCTCAACGTGCAGGCGCATCTGATGAAGCCGGCGCGGGCGCGGCTCCTGCGCTCCACCCTGTTCGATGTGGTGCGGGATGTGCGGATGAAGCGCGCCCGGCAGCATCCGCAGATGCCGGGCGGTGGTGATGTACCGGTCCGGTCGGACAACAGCCTCGCTGAAAAGAAGCGGCGGGTTGCGCCGCCGGCCGTTCCGGATCGGCGTCGGCCCTGTCTTGTCGATGTGCTGGTTGCCGAAGACAACGACGTCAACCAGATCGTCTTTACCCAGATTTTGCAGCAGGCGGGTCTGCGGTTCTTGATCGTCGGCAACGGCAAGAAGGCCGTTCAGGCGTGGGAGGAGCACAATCCCACCGTCATCCTCATGGATGTCTCCATGCCTGTCATGAACGGGCATCAGGCGACGCTGGCAATCCGCGCCGCCGAACAGGCGGCCGCCGACGGCCGGCATGTTCCGATCATCGGCGTCACCGCCCATACGCAGGAGGCGGACCGCGAGCTTTGCCTTGCATCGGGCATGGACGATTATCTGTCGAAGCCGATCAGTCCTGAAATTCTCGAGGACAAGGTCGCGCAATGGCTGGGGGACAACCGGCCACGCCGCGACGTGCCGACTGCTTAAAACCATGCGGGCCGGTTGCGGCTGCGATGTTCAGGGTCGCCTCAGCTCGACGGCTTGGTGCCGCAAAGCATTTCCCGTTTCCCGGCAAAACCCTTGCGGCGCTCCAGGTCAAAACCGGCGGCGATAAGGTTGCGGCGGACGAATCCGGCGGCGGCATAGGTGGCGAATGTGCCTTCTGGAGCCGTTTTGCCGAACAGCGTTTGCATGATCTCCAGCGACCACATGTCCGGATTGCGGGCAGGGGCGAAGCCATCCAGAAACCAGGCGTCGAAGCTTTCATTTCTGCCGGAAATGCCGGCGAGCGCTTCGCCGCACACCACCGTCAGACGCGTCTCGTCATCCAGTTCTATTGCCACATCGCCTTTCGGGTCATCGGGCCAGCGGGCGACCAGCGCCTTGCGCTCAGCGTCCACTTCCGGCCAGCGCGAAAGCGCCCGGTCGATCTCGTCGGCCTTCATCGGGTAGAGTTCGAAGGACATGAAGTGCAGCGTGGAGCGGCCGTTGCGGGCCTCTTTCCATTGACGCCAGGTCTCGCAGAGATTGAGGCCGGTGCCGAAACCGAGTTCGCCGATGCGGAAGACGCCCTCCCGTTCAAGCCAGCGTTGCGGCAGGCCGTTTCCGGACAGGAAGACATGGCCGCATTCCAGCCTGCCATCCGTCTGGCAATAAAAATGATCGTCAAAGGCCAGCGAATAGGGCATATCCCCCTCACGCCAGTCGAGCGCCGTGCGGGTTTCTCCGGTTGCCGAACTGGTATCCGCGATAGTGTCATTGGAATGTTTCATGGCTAAAGCCGATAATCCCGCTTTCGAACATGGTCAATCGTCAAGATCGGGGACATCAAGTTTGCCGGCTTCCGTGCCGCTCCTCATCGTCGGCGGCGGCATCATGGGGCTTTGGGCCGCCGTCAAGGCGGAGCGACTGGGCATAAACGCCCTGCTGGTGGAGGCGGGCCGCCTTGGTGACGGCGCAAGTGGCGGGCTTTTGGGCGCGCTGATGCCGCATATGCCGGACCGCTGGTCGGACAAGAAGCAATTCCAGTTCGATGCCCTTGTCGCGCTGGAAAAAGAGATCGCCGAACTGGAGGCTGAGACCGGGCTTTCCGCCGGCTATCGGCGGTGCGGCCGGATCATTCCGCTGCCGAAACCGCATCTGCGCACTATCGCCGAACGACACGAGCGGGATGCCGGGGAAAACTGGGTTTCGGGCGAACGCCAGTTCCATTGGCATGTCGGCGACAGCCCTTCCGTTCAGGGATGGGTGGATGAGGCGGCGGGGCAGGCGGGCTTCGTGCTCGATACGCTGGCGGCGAGGGTGTCGCCGCGCGCGATGATCGCCCTTCTGGCGGCTTTTCTCCTCAAGGCCCGGCATGTGCAGGTGGCGGAACAGTGCAGTGTGCTTTCACTCGATCCAGATGGCGGGCGGGCGGTGCTGTCGTCGGGTGACGAGGTTCTCTTCGGTCATGTCGTTGTTGCCAACGGACCTGCCTCCTTCCCCCTGATCCGCGATGCGCTCGGTCTCGACGCTGGTGTCGCGCTTGGGCAGGCGGTGAAAGGACAGGCCGCCCTTCTCGACGCGGCGGCCGACCCGGCCATGCCGGTCGTGTTCCTGAACGGCCTCTATATCGTGCCGCATGAGGATGGCACCGTCGCTATCGGCAGTACCAGCGAAGATTGTTTTTCCGATCCTTGCAGCACCGACGAAAAGCTGGAAAACCTGCTCGCCGAGGCCTATCGGGTCGTGCCGTCGCTTGCCCGCGCGCCGGTGCTGGAGCGCTGGGCGGGTCTGCGGCCGAAAGCGGTTGGAAGGGATCCGATGGTGGGGTCTGTTGCGGATCATCCGAAGCTCGTAGCGCTATCGGGCGGCTTCAAGGTCAGCTTCGGCATTGCCCATTTTCTTGCCGATGCGGCGTTGCAGGTCGTGTGCGGTCACACGCCAGTCATCCCCTCTGGGTTTCGCCTTCAAGAACACGTGAGTATTGCGTCTCGGACTTTAGAAAGTTCTGATTAGTTCGGTCCACGTCGTTAATCTGTTACGCAAATCGCTTACTTGCTGGCCTGCAAAGAGCCCCGTTTGGCCGCATTTGCGGCGAGGTGACAGCATGCGATACGCCATTCATTTCACGCCTTCCCCCAATGACCCCCTGACGCTGGCAGCTGCCGCGTGGTTGGGGCGTGATGCCTATTCGGGTCAGGCGGTGGAGCCTCCGGGTATGATCGATCTCGGCATGCAGGAGATTTCCTACCACACGGCCGTGCCGCGCCGGTATGGGTTCCACGGCACGATCAAGGCTCCCTTCCGGCTTGCCGAAGGCCATTCCGAGGCCGCGCTTTTGCGCGACCTGATGTATTTTTCCGGCAAGCAGGAGCCCTTCACCCTGCCGCAACTGGTGGTGGCAAGGCAGGATAATGTTTTCAGCCTCGTTCCCGAGCGTCCCTGCGAAGTGCTGCATTTTTTTGCGGCCCGCGTCGTGCAGGAATTCGACCGTTACCGTGCGCCGCTCTCCGAGGCGGAAATCGACCGAGCGGATCCCGACCGGCTTTCGGCGTCACAACTGACCAATCTGCATCGCTGGGGCAGCCCGCATGTGATGGACGAGTTCCGTTTTCAGATGTCGCTGACCGGCGGTGTCGAACCCGCGAGCAGCCAGAGGATCGAACGCGCGGTGCGCAAGGTTTTCGAGCCGCTTTTGACGCGGACGTTGCCATTTTCCAGCCTTGCGCTCTTTATCGAGGATGAACCGGGTGCGCCTTTCCGCGTGCACTCGCTTCATCCGATGGGCCGCGTTTCCGCCCGCAAGATCGCCTGAGAAACACCGCTCCGGAATCGTACACAAAAAAGCATCGGAATGTCGGCAAAATTCATCTCGACATTCCGGATGCGGATGCTACCGTCCGCGCATCGCATGTCTGAAGCGTGTCGAGTTCTCCCGTCCCGGGATTGCGCGCTTTGGAAGCTTGTTTTGCTTCTGTCTCCCAAAGCCGATTTCCGCCTTGGGAAAAGATGTTCTGGGTGGCTGAATGATTTCCGAAAACTACTCCCGTAATCTGGTGGGCTACGGCCGTAATGCACCCGATCCGAAATGGCCGGGCGGCGCGCGCATCGCCGTGCAATTCGTCATCAATTACGAGGAGGGCGGCGAAAGCTGCATTCTCGACAATGATAAGGCGTCGGAATCGCTCTTGTCGGAAATCGTCGGGGCGCAGCCCTGGCCCGGCCAGCGCAACCTGAACATGGAATCGATCTACGAATATGGTTCACGCGCCGGTTTCTGGCGGCTGTGGCGCATGTTCACCAGTCTCGGCGTCACCACCACCGTTTATGGCGTGACCACCGCCATGGCCCGCAATCCCGAGGCCGTTGCGGCAATGAAGGAAGCGGGCTGGGAAATCGCCAGCCACGGTTATCGCTGGCTGGAATACAAGGATTTTTCCGAAGAGGAAGAGCGCAAGCATATTGCCGAAGCTGTCCGCCTGCATACGGAGCTGACGGGCGAACGCCCCTTGGGCATGTATCAGGGCAAGCCTTCCGACAATACCCTGCGCCTTGTCATGGAGGAGGGCGGTTTCCTTTATTCGTCGGATTCCTATGCCGACGACCTGCCCTATTGGGTGAAGGGCGCAGGCGACGAGCCGTTCCTGATCATTCCCTATACGCTTGACACCAACGATATGCGTTTCGCCACGCCGCAGGGTTTCAATTCCGGCGATCAGTTCTTCACCTATCTGAAGGACGCCTTCGACGTTCTTTATCAGGAAGGGCTTGAAGGCGCGCCGAAGATGATGAGCGTCGGCCTGCATTGCCGCCTCGTCGGCCGCCCCGGCCGCGCCGCCGCCCTTCGCCGTTTCATCGAATATGTGTTGGGTCACGACAAGGTGTGGATCCCGCAGCGGATCGAGATCGCCCGCCACTGGCATGAAAACCACAAGCCGGTGGCTCCGTGATGGTAGAGCGGCAGGAATTTGTCGCCCGTTTCGGCGGCGTGTTCGAACATTCGCCCTTCATAGCCGAGCGTGCCTATGATGCCGGCGGGATCGACGCTGCCTTGACGGCGAAAGCGGTTCACGCGGCGTTGTGCGCCCAGTTCCGCGCCGCCTCCGAGGCGGAAAGGCTTGGCATTCTGCGGGCGCATCCCGATCTTGCCGGCAAGCTGGCGATTGCAGGCGAACTGACCGCCGATAGCCGCAACGAACAGGCGGGGGCAGGGCTCGACCGGCTTTCGCCGGAGGAGCATGCGCGTTTTACCAAGCTGAATTCCGCCTATACGCAGAAATTCGGTTTTCCGTTCATCATTGCGGTCAAGGGGCTGAACAGGCACGATATTCTCTCAGCCTTCGAGACGCGTATCGGCAACGATGCGGCGACGGAATTTACGACCGCGACGGCGCAGGTGGAAAAGATCGTCTGGCTGCGTCTTTCCTCGATGCTGCCGGAGAGCTGATTGGCGATCGGCGGCCGTTCCGCTATAGTCGCGCTGTCTGGAGATTGAAGCCATGAGACCTTCCGAGGTGCTGGAAAAGAACAGGGAAGCGATCCGCGAAGCGACGAAGCGCTTCAATGCGGCAAACCCGCGCGTGTTCGGTTCCGTCGCCCGTGGTGAGGACAGGCCGGACAGTGATCTCGATATTCTGGTGGACGCGCTGCCGGGGACGACTTTGTTCGATCTTGGCGGTTTGCTGGAGGAGTTGACGGACATCATGCGGGGCACAGAGATTCATCTGTTGACGCCCGGCGACTTTCCAGAGCGCGTGCGCTTGAGGGTTTTGCAGGAAGCAAAACCGGTATGAGTGTTGAGCGCCTGCAGGTTTATCTGGAAGAAATCAGGCAGGTAGCCTCCGAGACCGTTGACTTCATTCGGCTGAAAACAAAGCAGGAATTTCTGGCTGATCTCGTTTTGCAGCGCGCGGTGGCAATGAATCTTCTGATTGCCGGCGAGGCGACAGCGCGTGTCATGGAAGAATTCCCCGCTTTCGTGGCGGATTTTCCCGATATTCCGTGGACGAAAATGCGCGGCATGCGAAACCGGATCGCGCATGGTTACATGAACATCAATCTGGAGACGGTTTGGGATACGACTCAGACGGCCATTCCCGACCTTCTGGACAAACTCTCCATGCTTCGAAACTGGCATGCCCAAGGTGAATGACATTTGACTGATTTTCTCGAGATAAGGCCTCTTACCAAAGAGGCATTTGCATCCTTCGGTGACGTGATCGAAATAACGCCCTCTTCCATGCGGCACATCAATGGCGGCCAGACCGAGCGACACCACGCGCTTGCTACCCCGGAAGCGGCGGGCGAGGGCGCGCGTATCATCCTCAATATTTTCCGTGGGCAGCCGCGCTCCTTTCCCCACGCAATCGAAATGATGGAGCGGCATCCGCTCGGTAGCCAGAGCTTTTCGCCGCTTTCCGGAAGGCCTTTCCTGGTCGTCGTCGCCGAGGACGAGGGCGGCAGACCCGGCCGGCCGCAGGCTTTTCTGGCGCGTGGCGATCAGGGCGTGAACTACCGCCGCAACGTCTGGCATTACCCCTTGATGCCGTTGCAGGCGATATCGGATTTTCTGGTTGCCGATCGCGAGGGGCCGGGCAACAATCTGGAAGAGCATTTTTTCGACACGCCCTATATGATCGCGGAGCCTGACCCATGACCGGTTTGACCACCCATGTCCTCGATGCCGCCCATGGCACGCCCGCCGAGGGGCTGACGATAGAGCTTTACCGGCTCTCGAGCGATCGCCGGGAGAAGATCAAGACGGTCAAGACCAATAGCGACGGCCGAGTCGATGGCGGGCCGCTGCTTGTCGGCGACAGCTTCAAGGCCGGGGAATACGAGCTGGTTTTCCATGCCGGCGACTATCTGCGCCGCAAGGGTGTTGCCTTGGCGGAGCCGGCCTTTCTCGACATCATCCCCATTCGTTTCGGCATTGCCGACGAGAGCGGCCATTACCATGTGCCGCTTCTGCTTTCGCCCTATAGCTATTCCACCTATCGAGGAAGCTGACCGCCATGATCTTTGCCGCCATTGCCGATATTCACGGAAACTGTGCCGCGCTTGAGGCCGTGCTTGAGGATATTGCGAGGCTTGGCATCGAGGATATTGTCAATCTCGGCGATTGTTTCAGCGGTCCGCTGGAGGCGGGTTTCACCGGCGATGTGCTTGTTGGTAATTGGATACCCAGTATTCGCGGCAATCACGACCGGGAATTGATCGAGCGTGCGCCGGAAGAGATGGGCAGCTGGGAAAGGCCGGCCTATGCGCAGATGACCGCTGCGCATCTGGACTGGCTGCAAACCCTGCCGTTCAGCATGGTCTTCAAGGACGTCGCCTATTGCTGTCATGGTTCGCCGCGTAACGATCTGGATTATTGGCTGGAGACGCTTTCGCCGGAAGGGGTTTTGAAATTGCGGCCGCTTGCCGAAATCGAGGCCATGGCGGAAGGCATAGATCAGCCGCTGATGTTATGCGGCCATACGCATATCGCCCGCACCGTGCAGCTTTCCGATGGCCGGTTGATCGTCAATCCCGGCAGTGTCGGTTGTCCCGGCTGGAAGGATGACACGCCGTTCGACCATCATGTCGAGGCCGGTCATCCGCTGGCCAGCTACGCTGTGCTGGAAGAGACGCCACGCGGCTGGCAGGTCTATTACCGGCAGATACGGTATGACAATCTTGCCATGTCCGAGATGGCGAGGGTCAACGGCATTCCGTATCTGGCCGATGCGCTGGAGAACGGTTGGCTTCGTAACGAGACTTGAATCATCTAGAGAGTTGTACTATTTATTGTACAACTCTTATCGAGGTTCATCATGCGCACAGTTATGTTTTCAAAAGCACGCGAATCCCTTGCATCGCTTCTGGATGAAGTGTCGCAGGACCGTGTTGCCTTGGAAATCGTCCGGCGCGACAAGCCGTCCGCCGTTCTTATTGATAAAGACGAATACGAGGGCTTGATGGAAACCCTGCATCTCTGCTCGTCGCCGGAGAATTTCGCCAGACTTAGAAAGTCGATGTCCGACGTAGACGCGGACGTTTTCGAAAGCCACGATCTCATCGACTGATTTTTCAAACCCATCGCGCATGAGTGCGAGCTTCTATCAGGAGAAACTCTCATGCAGCAAAAGGGCGAGATAGCTCTCGGCTGGAGCCAACAGGGCTGGGAAGATTATCTTCACTGGCAGCAATATGACCGCAAGACGCTGGAACGCATTAACGAACTCATAAAGGATTGCCGGCGGCATCCGTTTGAAGGCATCGGAAAAGCCGAGCCGCTGCGTTTCCAGTTGAAGGGGCGCTGGTCACGCAGGATTTCGCAAGAACACCGGCTTGTCTATGAGCTTCGCGGGGAAGGGGAAAAAGCTGTCCTCATTATTCATCAATGCCGCTTCCACTACTGATCCTCACCCCTCACTGGTCATCACCACGCAGGCGTAGGACTGCGCCTTCAGTTCCTTGCAGGCGGAAACCGCCGAGGACTGGTCTTCGAAGCCGGTGAAGCGGGCGCGGTAGAGCGTTGCCGAGCCGCTTTGCACCGCTTCGGTGTAGGGGGCGATCCCCGAATAACTTCCCGCAATGTCGGAACGGGCGTTGGCAAGCAGCGAGCGGGCGGCGGCTTCGCTGTCGGTGGCGGCGATCTGCACTTCCCAGCGGCTGCGCTGGTTCGTGGACTGGGCGATCGACGGGTTAGCGGGCGCGGGTTTCGGGATGGCCGAGACCTGGATCATGTCCGCCATCTCGTTGTTGGCCGTGGCGATCTGCATGGCGACCGGATCTTCGCGGCGTTCCGCAAACATCGGCAATGGTACGGCTGCGGGCGGTGCGTCGAAAGTGCGGCTGACATTGGCGCTCGCCACCAGCTGTTCGGTATTGCGGCTTCTCGAAGCCTGCGGCACGGCCTTCTCCAGCAATGCGGCCATCTGCGTGTCGCGGCTGCGCGCGGTCTTGCCGCCCAGCACGACGCCGACGACGCGGCGGCCATTGTGATTGACGGCGCTGACGAGGTTGAAACCCGACGCATTGGTGTAGCCGGTCTTGATGCCGTCCATGCCCTGATAGCGATACATCAGATTGTTGTGGCCACGGATGCGCTTGCCCCGGAAACTGAAGGATTCCATGGCGAAGAGGCCATATTCTTTCGGAAAATCCCGTTGCAGCGCAAGGCCGAGCCGCGCCATGTCGCGCGCCGTCGTCACCTGCGATTTGCTGGGCAGGCCGGAGGCGTTGCGGAAGACCGTCTTCGTCATGCCGAGCTGGCGGGCCTTGCGGGTCATCATCTGCGCGAACCTTGCTTCGGAGCCGCCAAGATGGTCGCCCATGCCTTCCGCCATGTCATTGGCGGATTTGACGATCATGCCATAAACGGCCTCGCGCACCGTGAAGGTCTGGCCCTCACGCACATAAAGCTTCGAGGGAATAACGGCAGCGCCGTTCCTGGACATCTTTATCTTCTGGTCCCAGCGAAGCCGGCCGGCGTGCAGCGCCTCAAAGGTCATGTAAAGCGTCATCATCTTGGTCAGGGAGGCAGGGTGGTTCAGCACATCGGCATTGCGCGCGGCCAAAACCTTGCCGGTATTGGCATCCATGATGAAATGGGCGTAACCGGCCTGAGCAGGCGATGCCTGCAACGAGAGGATCGCGCAAAAGAAGGTGAGCGCGAAGACCCATGCACCCGCCATTCCCCGTTTGATCGTTCCCGACATGGTTCACCCCTTTTTGTTCGATCGCCCTGATTGGCGAAGTTTTACTGACACTTTCCGGCAACAAAACCGCTAAAACTTTAGAGATCGCTTTCATGCTTAATTAAGTATGAATTTCAACCCACCTGCGGTCCCCACAATTTCCTTGAAAAGAAACCAACCATCCGGTATGTTTTGAAGCATGAAAAATGCTCATGAACGCAAGAAGCAACCCGAGATCGTGCGCCGCAGTCTTCTCGATTGCGCGGCGAAACTCGCGGCCGATCAGGGTGTTGCGGCACTTTCCGTGCAGGCGGTGGCGGATGCTGCGGGGGTGACGAAGGGTGGCCTGTTTCACCATTTCGCGTCCAAGCAGGCCTTGCTGGAAGCTGTCATGGCAGACCTTCTGGGGGCGCTGGATGCGGAAATCGACGTGCTCGTCTCACAGGATTGTGAAGCTTACGGGTGCTTCACACGGGCTTATGTGAACGCCGTCTTTGCCGATCGCGACCGAGAATCGGGCAGGCAATGGGCTGCGCTATCGGTGTCGATGGTCGGCGAACCGTCTCTCAGACGCATGTGGACGGGCTGGTTCGAGGGGCGTCTCGACCGTCATAAAGACACGGATGAGGGGGTGGTACTGGAACTGGTGCGGCTTGCCACAGACGGCATCTGGTTTGCCGATCTGATGGTCGATGACGGCAGGGCAGGTGGCGACAGGGCGGCTCTCAAGGCCCGGATGATCGCTCAGACGAAAAAGGAAACGAAACGATGAACGCGGCTGTTTTTACCTATGGGGCGCTTGTCGCGGCCATTGTCTGCGAAGTTATCGCAACTTCCTTCCTGCAACAGTCGCAGCAATTTACCAAGCTGCTGCCGACGGTGCTGATGGCGCTGTTTTATGGCGCGGCCTTTTATCTCCTGTCGTTCACGCTGCGGGCGCTGCCGGTCGGCGTCGCCTATGCGATCTGGAGCGGGCTCGGCATCGTGCTGATTTCCGCCATCGGCTATTTCGTATTCCGCCAGACGCTGGATTTTGCTGCCGTGGTCGGTCTCGGTTTCATCATCACCGGCGTGGTGATCGTCAATGTGTTTTCGAAGACGGTGGGGCATTGAAGAGCTGTTGCTTGTGGAGGATGGCCATCTCCTCCGTTATGCCGGACTAGATCCGGCATCCAGCCACGGCGCGTCTGCGCCGTGAAAGGGTCTTACGCGATCAAAGACTTGATCGCACTGGACCCCGGCTCAAGGCCGGGGTGACGGAGTGCGGATGATGCTACTCCGCCAATTCATTTCGCTGCGAAATGATGCAGCCGATCTTCGAATCAATTCTCCGCAGCTTCCAACATCACGCCAGAATGCTGCGATCCACATCGGTGATCAACCTCTTCCCGCAAAGCGCCATGCTGATATCCATCTCCTTGCGGATGATCTCAAGCGCTGTCGTCACGCCCTGCTTGCCATCCGCGCCGAGGCCATAAAGGAAGGGGCGGCCGATATAGGTGCCCTTGGCGCCGAGCGCGACTGCTTTCAGCACGTCCTGACCGGAGCGGATGCCGCCATCCATATGCACCTCCACCTTGTCGCCGACGGCATCGACGATCTTCGGCAACATGGCGATGGACGAATGCGCGCCGTCGAGCTGGCGGCCGCCGTGGTTGGAGACGATGATGGCGTCTGCGCCGGTATCGAGGGATGCGCGCGCATCTTCCTCGTCAAGGATGCCCTTGAGGATCAGCTTGCCGCCCCAACGTTCTTTGATCCATTCGACATCCTTCCACGACAGGCGCGGATCGAATTGTTCCGCCGTCCAGGAGGACAGCGACGAGAGGTCGGAGACATTTTTGGCGTGGCCGACGATGTTGCCGAAGCTGCGGCGTTGGGTGCGCAACATGTCGAGGCACCATTTCGGCCGCGTCGCCATCTGCCAGATGTGTTTCGGGGTGAATTTCGGCGGGGCGGAAAGGCCGTTGCGCAAATCCTTGTGGCGCTGGCCAAGCACTTGCAGGTCGAGCGTCAGCACCAGCGCCGAGCATCCTGCCGCCTTTGCCCGGTCGATCAGATTATTGACGAAATCCCGGTCCTTCATCACGTAGAGCTGGAACCAGAAGGGTTTCGAGGTGACGGAGGCGACATCCTCGATGGAGCAGATGCTCATGGTGGAGAGCGTGAAAGGCACGCCGAATTCCTCTGCCGCCTTGGCGGCCAGCATTTCGCCGTCGGCGTGCTGCATGCCGGTCAGCCCGGTGGGGGCAAGCGCCACCGGCATCGAAACCTTCTGGCCGATCATTTCGGTGGCGAGCGACCGGTCGGTCATATCCACCAGCACGCGCTGGCGCAGCTTTATCTTGGAAAAATCCTCCTCATTGGCGCGGTAGGTGCCTTCCGTCCAGGCGCCGCTATCGGCGTAGTCGAAAAACATTTTTGGCACACGGCGTCGCGCCTGTTGCTTCAGGTCCGCTATGGTGAGGATTTTGCCCATGGATAAAGCCTTCACATTTGAATGATGGCTTCACATAACATGAATTTGGCGGGTGCAACATCAAAATCGACGGGGTTTCAACCCCAGAAAGCCCGCAGGAACAGCTCGCAGCCCAGCAGCAGCAGGCAGATGAGGAACCAGCGCCGGAACGTCGCCGGGCTGACGATGCTGCGGATTTTCTGCCCGAGCCACATGCCGAGAAGCGCCGGCAGGACAGCGAGTGCGGAAAGCGACAGGTGCTCGACGCGGAAGGCATCCTGAGAGGCGAGGCCGGCGGCGAGCGCAATCGTCGACACGGTGAAGGATAGGCCGAGCGCCTGCACGAGATCGTCACGGTTAAAGCGGAGCGACTGGATATAGGGCACGGCGGGCACCACAAAAATTCCGGTGCCGCCGGTCAGAAGGCCGGTCGCCAGCCCGATGGCCGGGGAGAGCTTCGGTTCCAGCCTCGCGGGAATGGCGAAGGGCTTCGCAAAAAGGCTATAGGCCGCGTAAGCCGCGAGGCACAATCCGAGCGCCGAGGTGGTCCAGACGCCGGTGCCTGATGTCATCAGCCGGATGCCGAGAAGCGTGCCGACGGCAATGGCGATCATCATCGGCCACAGCCGTGTCACGATTGCCCTGAAATCGGGTCCGGCCAGCAATTGCCAGATATTGGTGATGAAAGAGGGCAGGATGAGCAGGCCTGCGGCAACGACCGGCGGCATGAAAAGGCCGAGAACACCCATGGCGACGGTCGGCAGGCCCATGCCGGTGACGCCCTTGACGATGCCGGCGACGATGAATGTCGCGACAATCATGAGTATGGTGGTTGTGTCTAAATCCGGCACGGGCGCACTCCAGAAGTCATTCGCATTTTGGCTGACCGGTGTCAGGCAATCATAGGAAGCGAGTGGGTGCGGCACGGTTTCTTCTCCCCGTCCGGGGAGAAGGTCGCGGCAGCGGGATGAGGGGGCAAGGGCAGAGATAGATCGAGAGCTTGCCCCCTCATCCGGCCCTTCGGGCCACCTTCTCCCCGGCGGGGAGAAGAAAGCAGGCAGCACCTGCTCGTTCCAATATGTTGCTGATATAGACGAGGTGGTGACCGAATGTTTCGGCCTAAACCGAACTATGCAAGCGCGCTCTTCATCGCCTTGCCGGCCACGTAGGTCTCGACGACGGTGCGGTCGTCGCCCATGGTCAGCATCAGGAACAGTTCTTCGGTCAGGCTTTTCACCACTTCCATCTTCAGCGCCATGGCGGGCGTGGAAGAGGCGTTGAGCACCGTTATGTCGGCGTCCGTGCCGGCGTCCAGCGTGCCGATGCGGTCGACCATGGAAAGCGCCTCGGCATTGCCGCGCGTCATCAGATACCAGCTTTCCAGCGGGTTCAGGCGCTCGCCCAGCAATTGCTGGATCTTGTAGGCCTCATCCATGGTGCGCAGCATGGAATAGCTCGATCCGCCGCCAATATCGGTCGCGACAGCGATCCGCACCGGCTTTTCGCGCCGTTGCAGCTTCTTCATCGGGAACAGGCCGGAGCCGATGAAGAGGTTCGAGGTGGGGCAATGCACGGCCACCGCACCGGTTTCCGACAGCACATCCGCCTCGCGGTCCGACAGGTGGATGGCGTGGCCGAGCAGGGTCTTGTTGCCCATCAGGCCGTAGCGCACGTAAATGTCGGTGTAGTCAGTCGCTTCCGGGTAAAGCTCGCACGTATATTTGATCTCGTCCAGATTTTCGGAAAGATGCGTCTGGATGAACAGGTCAGGAAATTCCTGCGCCAGCGCCTGAGCCGCTTCCATCTGCTTCGGGGTGGAAGTGATGGCGAAACGGGGCGTGATGGCGACGTGGTTTCGGCCCTTGCCGTGCCAGTCGGCAATGACGGCGCGGGTCTCATCATAGGAGGTTTCCGGCGTGTCCAGCAGGCCCTGCGGGGCGTTGCGGTCCATCATCACCTTGCCGCCGACCATCAGCATGCCGCGCTTGATAGCCTCTGCAAAAAAGGCGTCGGCGGAGGTCTTGTGCACGGAGCAATAGGCGACGGCCGTAGTGGTGCCGTGGCGCAGAAGCTCATCGTAAAAATGCGTGGCAATACGCTCAGCATGCGCGGTTTCGACGAAGCGGCATTCTTCCGGGAAAGTATAGGTGTTCAGCCATTCCAGAAGGTTGGCGGCATAGGAGCCGATGACCTGCATCTGCGGGAAATGCAGGTGCATGTCGATGAGGCCGGGCACAATGAGATGCGGCCGGTGATCCTTTTCCTCGATCTCTTCCGGTGCCTGCTTGCGAATATCGACATAGTCGCCGATGGCGGCGATCCTGCCGTCTTCGAGAAGCAGGCCGCCATCCTCTATGTAGAGATAGCTTTGCGTATCGTCGATGGAGAGCGGCGCGCGGCGGAAGCTCAACAGGCGGCCACGCAGCAGAACCATGCTCATTCGGTTTTTTCCTTGGCGTCTTTGCCCCCGGCAACGGCGCTTTCATACCATGCGGTCAGCACTTTGCGCTCTTGCGGGGTGATGGCGGTGATGTTGCCGGGAGGCATGGCATGGCTGCGGCCGGCTTGCAAATAGATTTCGCGGGCGTGTGCGGCGATCTGCGCGTCCGTTTCCAGCTTCACCGATTTCGGTGTGAAGGGCACGCCTTCCCATACCGGCTCGGCGGCATGGCACATGGAACAGCGGCCCTGCACCACGTCGCGGGCACTGGCGAAATGGGCATCGCTGACGAATTGCTGCTGCATCGGCGAAAGCGTCGCGGCCTTCTGTTCCTCTTCGCCGGTCAACACCTTCGGCACGGTGGAAAGCCACATGATGACGATGAAGATGAGGGCGGTCAGGAGCCAGGTCCATGTCGGCTTGCCCTTGCGGGCATGGGTGGTGTTGAACCAGTGGCGGATGGTGACGCCCATCAGGAAAACGAGTGCGGCGATGATCCAGTTGAACTGCGTCGCGAAGGCCAGCGGATAGTGATTCGACAGCATGAAGAAGATGACGGGCAGCGTCAGATAGTTGTTGTGCAGCGAGCGCTGCTTGGCGATACGGCCGTATTTGGGGTCCGGCGTGCGCCCGGCGATCAGGTCGGCCACAACGATCTTCTGGTTGGGAATGATGATGAAGAACACATTCGCCGACATGATGGTGGCGGTAAACGCACCCAGATGCAGGAAGGCGGCGCGGCCGGTAAAGACCTGTGTGTAACCCCAGGCCATCGCCACCAGCGCGACGTAGAGCACGATCATCAGGCCCCAGGTGTTGTTGCCAAGCGGCGATTTGCAGAGGAAATCGTAAAACAGCCAGCCGATGGCAAGCGAGGCAAGCGACAGACAGATGGCCTGGAACTGGGTGAGCGCCAGCACCGAATGGTCGATGAGGAAGAGATCGGCGCCGCCGTAATAAACGATGCAGAGCATGGCAAAGCCGGAAAGCCAGGTGGCGTAGCTTTCCCATTTGAACCATGTCAGGTGCTCGGGCATCTGGGCAGGCGCCACCAGATATTTCTGGATGTGATAAAAGCCGCCGCCATGCACCTGCCATTCCTCGCCATAGGCCCCCGGCGGCAGATGCGGCCGTTTGACCAGCCCGAGATCGAGCGCGATGAAATAGAAGGATGAGCCGATCCAGGCGATGGCGGTGATGACGTGGAGCCAGCGGACGGCAAAGGCCATCCATTCCCACGCAATGGCATATTCGTACATGCGGTTCCCCTGATCCTTGTGCGGCGCACCTTGCGAGAAATTTGACCGTTAGGGAAGGGAAAAGCAAACGCTACGCGATGATTGTTCACAATTCGGTTCGCTTGTGTTCACAACATCGGTTGACGTGGATTGCCCGAGGCGATGAGCCCGGTAAAGTTGTAATGGAGGGTCGCTGCCGCTTAGTTTGTGCTTAGCTGGCTAACGCGACTCAGCTATTATCCCTTGGGCAGTCTGTTGATGTGCTAAAATATATGGCTGCGGAGCCTTGGAGCGCCGGCGTCCGAAAGGACGCTACAGAGGACGCTCTGACATTTCTAAGTGGCGCACCGTTCCTGTCGAAAATCGGGATCGATTTTCGGGCCGATGCGTAGGGCTTCGATGACATGTTTTCGCTGGCGGTTCATTCCGAAAGCGGGCGCTGCGAACCCCGGGGGCGGGCAGTTCAGGGGCGGGTGTTGCAGTTTCCGGTGCCGTTGCGTCCGGGTGTGCATTGATGCTTGGATTTTGAATGAAGTGACGCAATGACCTTCCGGCAGCCGCCGTTGTTTTCAACGGAGACCATGCCGATGCGCCTTGTTCTGACGGTCCTTTTTCTGCTGCTGGCGTTAAGCGCCACGGCGCTTGCCCATGAATCCCACAAGGGGTTCAAATATGAGAGCTATTGCTGCAATGGCGACGCCGAAACCGGCGATTGCCAGATGATTCCCACGCGAAGCGTTCGCGTCACGCAGGACGGCTACGAAGTCTCGCTTGCACCCGGCGACCATCGGCTGGTGACGCGACGCCATGTCTTCAACTGGTCGCAGCGTGAGGCAAGACGGTCCGAGGATGGTGAATATCACCTCTGCCTGTTTCCGGATGAGGACACGCCACGCTGTTTTTATGCGCCTGATATGGGATTCTGAGATGTTTGCGGCCGGCTTTCTTCGATCCGCTTGAGTATCCAGTCGCGAAACAGCCTTATCTTGCGAATGTTCCTGCGGTTTTCAGGGTAGACGAGCCAATAATGCTTTCCTTCACTGCTGAGGTGCTCGAAAGGCTGATAGAGGCGGCCGAGTGCAACCTCGTCCGCATAGAGTTCAGGGGTGAGCATGGCCACCCCTTGGCTGGCGATCGCCGCTGCGGCCTCGAAGGCCTGCACATTGAGACGGCTGCGGGGAAAACGGCCTAGTTCCGGATTTTCGATGCCTACTTCCCGGAACCACTGGCTCCACCAGATGTCGCCGGGATCGATGATGCGCAGGCGCAGAAGATCTTCCGGCTTTTGCAACCCGCCAATGCTATCGGCAAGGCTCGGATGCAGCATCGGCGTATAAACGCCCGGCAACAGCCGATGATAGATCAGCCCTTTGCCATCGTCGCTGCTCCAGCGGATGGCGACATCGCAGTCGGATTGGGCGAAATCGATCAATGTGTTCGAAGTGTCGAGCCGCACGGCGATAGAGGGATGTTCAAGCTGGAAAGCACCGAGATGCCGCGAAAGCCAGCGGGATGCGAACGTGGCGGTGGAGTGAATCGTCAAGGTCGCGTCGGAGGTGTCGCGGACATTGTCGACGGCCTCCCGTAAACTGTTGAAGGCTTCCGCAACCTTCGGCGCCAGTTTCTGCCCGGCCTCGGTCAACGCAACCTGCCGCGCTTTTCTGATGAAAAGCGGCTCGCCGATGTTCTCTTCCAGCAGTTTCACCTGATAGCTGACCGCCGTCTGCGTCATGCCCAGTTCCTCGCCAGCCCTGGTGAAGCTCAGATGCCGGGCGGCTGCTTCAAACACGCGCAGGGCGTTCAGGGGGAACTGGCGTGACATTTTCATGGATAAGTTCTCTTTATGCCAACGGCCAAAGGTTTCATTGGTTTTTATTCAGAAAACAAAGCATTTTTAGCCCAGTTCATCAACTGAGCTTCTAACACTTTTTTGAATGGAGACGAACATGCGCACAGCACTCTTGCGCGCGTGGTCCCGCCTGCGCGCGGGTCTGCGGACAGCGGAACGGTTTGCCCTTGAAAGCCTTGCGCCGGACAATCTGGCCGATGAAAGCCTGCCCGACGGGCTCAGGCGTGATCTTGGTCTTGAGGATGGCCGCGTTGATTTTCGTTGCGACGGGTTTCGGCAGCGGAAAATGCTTGCAGCAACTCGGCTGCCACAAGGGCCGCTATGATTGAAGGCCGCTTGTCCCTGACGCCATAACCGCCGATGGGCAAAATGAGTTTTGCAAGGCGGGAAGGGGGCTCTCCCTCCCGCTCCAGCCAATGGGCGAAGGTGGCGCGTTTGGTCTTCGAACCAATCATGCCGACATAAGCGAGATCGTCGCGGGCAAGTGCTTCCCTGGCGATGAGGAAATCAAGGGCGTGATCGTGGGTGACGATGATCGCAGCCCCGTTTGCCGGAATTTTCGCGACGATCGCCTCCGGCATGGGCGTCAGCACGGATGCGACGCCGGCTGAAAGATCGCGCAATTCGTTTTCACGCGTTTCCACGACAGTGACGGTCAAAGGCAGGAGCGACAGGGCCTCAGCCAGCGCCTTGCCGACGTGACCGGCCCCGAAAATGAAGATGGCGGGCTGTTGTTCGGCTTCGCCCTTCAGCCTTGCCTTGAGTGCGGCCGCGAGTTCCACCGTTACCCGCCTGAACCGGAGCAGGGTGCGCCCGCCGCAGCATTGGCCGATTTCGGGCCCAAGCGGAATATCCATGCGGTCTTCGGCGGCACCTGTTCGCAACATGGCGCGAGCATGGTCTATCGCCATATATTCGAACTGCCCGCCGCCGATGGTTTCCCACAGCGCCTCCTGGCTGACCAGCATGAAGGTTCCCGCCTCGCGCGGGGATGAGCCTTTGACGGCTTCGATTTCCACGAGGATCGCGGCGGGGGCAAGGGCGAGAAAATCGGATAGTGAGGTGTCAGGCATTGGTGCTGGCCCCCTCATCCGGCGCTTCGCGCCACCTTCTCCCCGGCGGGGAGAAGAGATTTGTCGCACTCTTGCGAATTTTCCCAAAGGCCGTTGATGTGCGCGAAACGGTGGCTCCGGGTTTGTTCTCCCCGCCGGGGAGAAGGTGGCGCGAAGCGCCGGATGAGGGGGCCTGGCCGCATGGATACGTCCTCACACCTTCTTCAACCGTTCCACTGCCATCAGAACCCGTTCAGGCGTTGCCGGCGCATCGAGGCGTGGGCAGACCTTGTAGTCGGCCACGGAGGCGACGGCCATGGAGAGCGCTTCGAGAACCGAAATCGCCAGCATGAAGGGCGGTTCGCCGACGGCCTTGGAGCGGCCGATGGTAGGTTCGGCATTCTCCGACCATTCCGCCAGCTGGACGTTGAAGATTTTCGGCCGATCGGAGGCGAGCGGGATCTTGTAGGTGGAGGGGGCGTGGGTGCGCAGCCGCCCCTTGCCGTCCCACCACAATTCTTCCGTCGTCAGCCAGCCCATACCCTGTACGAAAGCGCCTTCCACCTGGCCGATATCGATGGCCGGGTTCAGCGACTTGCCGACATCGTGGAGGATATCGGTGCGTTCCATCATATATTCGCCGGTCAGCGTATCGATCGACACTTCCGAACAGGCCGCGCCATAGGCGAAATAATAAAACGGCGTGCCGCGACCGGCGGCGCGATCCCAGTGGATTTTCGGCGTCTTGTAAAAACCGGCGGCGGAAAGCTGCACGCGGGCAAAATAGGCCTTTTTGATGAAATCGTTGAAGGCGATTTCCTCCAGCCCGATCCGCACACGGTTCGGCAGGAAGACGACCTCTTCTTCGGGAACATCCCAGTTCTCGGCAGCGAATTTGACCAGCCGTTCGCGGATCTGGCGGGCGGCGTCATAGGCCGCCATGCCGTTGAGGTCCGTGCCGGAGGAAGCGGCGGTGGCGGATGTGTTCGGCACCTTGCCCGTGGTCGTGGCTGTTATCTTCACCCGGCCGATATCCACCTGGAAGGCATCGGCAACCACCTGCGCCACCTTGGTGTAGAGGCCCTGGCCCATTTCCGTGCCGCCATGGTTCAGATGGATCGAGCCGTCATTATAGATGTGCACCAGCGCGCCCGCCTGATTGAAGGCGGTCATGGTGAAGGAGATGCCGAATTTTACCGGGGTGAGCGCGATACCCTTGCGGATAACAGGGCTGGTTTTGTTAAATTCGACGATCGCCTGCCGGCGCGCACGGTATTCGCTGGAGGCTTCCAGTTCCTCGACGACGCGGGCGATGATGTTGTCCTCGACCTCCTGATGATAGGGGGTCGTGGTGCGGTCCGAGCCGGTCTCGCCGTAGAAATTGAGCTTGCGGATATCGAGCGGGTCCTTGCCCACCGCATAGGCGATTTCCTCGATGAAGCGCTCAGCCCCGAGCATGCCCTGCGGACCGCCGAAACCGCGAAAGGCGGTGTTGGAAACCGTGTGGGTTTTCAGCGGCCGGGATGTCAGATGCACATGCGGATAGAAATAGCTGGAATCGGCGTGAAACAGCGCACGGTCCGTGACCGGGCCGGACAGATCGGAGGAAAAGCCGCAGCGTGCCGCATAGGTGGCGTCGACGGCGTGGATGCGGCCTTCTTCATCGAAGCCAAGTTCGTAATCGACGCGGAAATCGTGGCGCTTGCCGGTGGCCGTCATGTCCTCGTCGCGGTCCGGGCGGATCTTCACGGCCCGGTTCAGCTTCTTGGCGGCAATGGCGCAAATGGCCGCGAACTGGTTGCCCTGCGTTTCCTTGCCGCCGAAGCCGCCACCCATGCGGCGCACCTGCACCGTCACGGCATTGGACGGCACCTTGAGCATATGGCTGACGATATGCTGGATTTCGCTTGGATGCTGGGTGGAACTCCACAGCGTCACCTCGTCATCCTCACCCGGCACGGCCATGGCGATATGGCTTTCGAGATAGAAGTGCTCCTGCCCGCCGATCCGCATCGTGCCGGTCAGGCGGCGGGGCGCCACGTCCATTTCCAGTCTGGCGTCGCCGCGCTTCAATGTCATCGGGTCGATGACGAGCGCGCCGCCATTTTCAATCGCCGTGTCGATATCGGTGAAATGCGGCAGGTCCTTATAGACGATCTTCGCCTTGCGGGCGGCCTTTCTGGCGACATCGCGGGTTTCAGCGAAGACCGCGAAGATCGGCTGGCCGTGGAATTCGACCTTGGTTTCGGCCAGCAGCGGCTCGTCATGACGCCCGCCGGAGGAGACGTCGTTTTCGCCGGGCACGTCCTTGGCCACCATTACCCAGAGCACGCCGGGTGTGGCCTCCACTTCGGAAAGGTCCATCGAGACGATTTCGGCATGCGCCCGGTCGGAAAGGCCAAGCGCGCCGTGAACGAGGCCGGCGGGTTCGGGAATATCGTCGATATATTCGGCGCTACCCGTCACATGTTTATGGGCGGAATCGTGCCGGAGCGAGGCGTGCACCGGGCCGTCGATTTCCGTCTTGGTCTTGTCGAAGCTTGTGGTGTCCATGATTCAAGCTCCTCCTTCGTGAATTGCAGCATATGGCAGCGATAATAGGCCCTCATTCCCGTGCTTGTCACAGGAATCCAGCCAGCCCAAGTCCTTGGGCTGAAGGGAGCCTTTCGCCACGCAGACGCGTGTCGGCTGGATTCCTGTGACAAGCACAGGAATGAGGGAGGTGGGGAGGTTTGCTCTTTCCATGATCAAGCCTCCGCCAGTGCGAAGCGGCTGAGTTCATGCTTTTCGCCCGAAGTCTCAAGGAAGAACCGCGTCAGCAGGTTCTTGGCCGTCAGTTGCCGGTACTCGGCGGTGGCGCGCCAGTCCGTCAGCGGGGTGAAATCATCGTCCAGCGCACCACGCGCCGCGTCGATCGCTTCCTGCGACCAGGGCTTGCCGAGAAGTGCCGCCTCAAGATGTGTTGCCCGTTTCGGTGTGCCCGCCATGCCGCCAAAGGCGATGCGGATGTCTTCGACCGCGCCCTCGGCGTCGAGCGTCAGATTGAAGGCGGCGCAGAGAGCCGAAATATCCTCGTCGCGGCGCTTGGATATCTTGTAGACGGCATAGTGGCTTTCGGGTTTCTGAAACGGGATGAAGAGTTTTTCGACGAATTCGCCGCTCAGCCGGTCCTGTTTGCCATAGTCGATGAAGTAGCTTTCCAGCGGCACGGTGCGGTTGCCGGAGGAGGAGCGCAAGGTGAGCGTCGCGCCAAACGCGATCAGCGCCGGTGGTGTGTCCCCGATGGGCGAACCGTTGGCGATATTGCCGCCGATGGTTCCCATGTTGCGCACCTGCTCGCCGCCGAGGCGGTCGAACAGCCGGGCAAGCGGCGGGAAATGCTGCGCGACGGTCTTGAAGGCCTGGCTATAGGTGACACCGGCGCCCAGCGTTACGCCCTCCTCGCCCACGGTAATGCCCTGCAAGTCGCCGAGATTGTTGATGAATATGACCGGGTTCAGCGCCCGCATCTGTTTGGTCACCCACAGGCCGACATCGGTGCAGCCGGCCACGATGGTCGCCTTGGGTTCTGCAGCGTAGATTTCGGTCAGGGCAGAGAGCGTTGCCGGAATGATGGTGCGGTCCTCGCCGCGCGTCACCACGATCGTCTCGTTGGCGCTGATCGCCCAGAGCCTCGCCATGATATCGGTACGGTCGCGTTGCAGCGGGTCGAACAGCGCGCTCGGGCGGGCGGCTGCGATCTTTTCGGCAGCCCGCACGATCGGCTCATAACCCGTGCACCGACAGAGATTGCCTTGCAGCGCCTTTTCGATGTCGGCGCGGGCGGGGCTTTCGCTGGAAAGCCAGAGACAGTAAAGCGACATGACGAAGCCCGGCGTGCAGAAACCACATTGCGAGCCGTGGAAATCCACCATCGCCTGCTGCACGGGGTGAAGCGTGCCGTCGCGGGCGGCCAGATGCTCAACCGTCACGATATGGGTGCCGTGCAGCGAGCCTAAGAAGCGGATGCAGGCATTGACGCTTTCATAACGCAGCGAGCCATCGACAAGCCGCCCGACCAGCACCGTGCATGCGCCGCAGTCGCCCTCAGCACAACCTTCCTTCGTCCCGGTCAGCCGTCTTTGCAGGCGGAGATAATCGAGAAGCGTGTCTGTCGGTCCGAAACCCTTAAGCGAAACGGTTTCGCTGTTGAGGATGAAGCTGATTGCGTCGTTCATGCACTGCCTTGCTTTTTATCCGGTTGAGCCGGTTCCTAATCTACTATCTATGCACGCCCGCGCGTGTATATCGATTTCCGTTTTGGCAATTCATTGTTTCCAAAATGGAAAGAAACGCCGTTGATTATTGTGCCGTCCAGCCGCCATCCACGGAAATATGCGTGCCGGTGATGTTGCTTGCGGCGTCGCTTGCCAGAAACAGTGCTGCGGCCGCCACATCATCGACGGTGACGAATTGCTTGGTCGCCTGCAATTCCAGCATCACGTCGTTCTTCACCGCCTCTTCGCTGATGCCGCGCACCTTTGCCATTTCCGGTATCTGTTTTTCGACGAGAGGCGTCAGCACATAGCCGGGACAGATGGCGTTGACGGTAACGCCGGTCTGCGCAAGTTCCAGCGCTGCCGTCTTCGTCAGGCCCATGATGCCGTGCTTGGCCGCCACATAGGCCGATTTGAACGGCGAGGCGACGAGACCGTGGGCAGAGGCGATGTTGATGATACGGCCTTTGCCAGCCTTCTTCATCAGCGGTATCGCGGCGCGCATGGTATGGAACGAACTCGTCAGATTGATGGCGATGATCCAGTCCCATTTTTCGGGCGGAAAATCCTCGATCGGGGCGATATGCTGGATGCCGGCATTGTTGACGAGTACATCCACCGAGCCGAGTTTTTCATGGGCGGAATGGATGAGATCGGCGATCTCGTCCGGTTTCGTCATATCCGCCGGGTGGTAAAGCACGCGCCCACCGCTTTCGGCTTCCAACAAAAGGCGGAGTTTTTCGATCTCGTCTTCGTCGCCGAAGCCGTTCAGCACGATATTTGCGCCCTCTCTCGCAAATGTCTGGGCGATGGCAAGGCCGATACCGCTTGTGGAGCCTGTCACGATAACTGTCCGATGCATGCTTTCCCCTTTTTGCATTACTTCGCACATGTTTAACCAACGTATGCCCAAAGGGGGCTGGCTGGCAATCGCGATTTAGAGCGCCATTTCGGGGGAGGCCCGCCGGGGACACGATATGGCACGCCCATCCATTTTTTCGAAGCTAAGCATCCAGATTTTGCGCCAGATTTTGCATTTGCCTGAAGGGCCGCCCGTCCCTATCTCTCAGGCAATCAAACAGAGGTATCGCCTATGGAACTCGGTCTTTACACTTTCGCGGATGTCAATCCCAACTCCACCGATGGCCGTGGACCGGAAGGTGCGCGCCGGCTGCGGGAACTTCTCGAGGAGATCGAGCTTGCTGATCAGGTCGGGCTCGATGTCTTTGGCCTCGGCGAACATCATCGCCCGGATTATGTCGTGTCCTCACCCTCCACCGTGCTTGCGGCGGCGGCGGTGAAGACGAAGAACATTCGCCTGACAAGCGCCGTCTCGGTTCTGAGTTCGGACGATCCTGTTCGGGTCTTCCAGCAATTCTCAACCGTCGATCTCCTGTCGAACGGCCGTGCCGAAATCATGGCCGGGCGCGGCTCCTTCATCGAATCCTATCCGTTGTTCGGTTACGACCTCGAAGACTACGACGTGCTGTTTTCCGAAAAGCTCGATCTGCTTTTGGCGCTGCGTGAAAACGAGATCGTCACCTGGTCCGGCACCAAACATCCGGCCATCAATGGGCGCGGCGTCTATCCGCGTCCGTTGCAGGAGCGTCTGCCGGTGTGGATCGCGGTTGGCGGCACGCCGCAATCGGTGGCGCGGGCTGGCGCGATGGGACTGCCGGTGGCGCTTGCCATCATCGGCGGCGAATATCGCCGTTTCGCGCCGCTGTTCGATCTCTACCATGAGGCCGCACGCCGGGCGGGGCAGGAAAAGACCAAGCTGCGTACCAGCATCAACGTGCACGGCTTCATTGCCGACACCACCGACAAGGCGGCGGACCAATTCTACGGACCGCAGGCGGAGGTGATGAACCGCATCGGCCGCGAGCGCGGCTGGGGTCCGACGAACCGCGCGCATTTCGATGCGGCGCGTGGGCCGGAGGGCAATCTCTTCCTCGGCGAACCGGAGCTGGTGGCGGAAAAGATCATCAAGGCGCACGGCGTTTTCAGGAACGACCGTTTCCTGTTGCAGATGGCCATCGGCCTGATGCCGCATGACCAGATCATGCGCGGCATCGAGCTTTATGGTACGAAAGTCGCCCCAATCGTCAGAAAAGAATTGACGGGGAGTGCCGATCCGGTGAAAGCCACGGCCTGATTATTACCAAGGCGGGTATCTCGATACCCGCCATTCAGAACGACGGACGGAAACATGGTCATCTCCACCGATGAAGAACTGGTTTTGCTGAAGGATATCGGCCGCATTTGCGCCGTGGCCATGCAGACCATGGCGGACGCGCTGGAGCCCGGCATCACCACTGCGGAGCTGGATGCGATCGGTCGCAAGGTGCTGGAGGATAGTGGCGCGCAATCGGCGCCGGAGTTTTGCTACAAGTTTCCGGGTGCGACCTGCATCAGCGTCAACGAGGAAGTGGCGCACGGCATTCCCGGCCCCCGCATCATCAAGGCGGGCGATCTCGTCAATATCGATGTCTCGGCGGTGAAGAACGGTTTCTTCGGCGATACGGGTTCGTCTTTCGCCGTGCCGCCGGTCAAGAAGGACATCGAGCGGCTTTGCCGCGATGGCAGGCGCGCCATGTGGACAGGCTTGCAGCAGGTGAAAACCGGGCGGCCTTTCGCCGATATCGGCAACGCCATCGGTGCTTTTGCGAAAAAGAACCGTTACACGCTGATCACCAATCTGGCGAGCCACGGCATCGGTCGCTCCCTGCATGAGGAGCCGAAGGAGCTGGCGACCTGGCCGGACAAGGGCGAGCGGCGCATCATGCAGGAGGGCGTGGTGTTCACCGTCGAGCCTTTCCTGTCGACGGGTGCCTATTGGGCCGAAGACGGCGATGACGATCCCTGGACGCTCTACAGCGATCCGAGTGCGCCGACCGTTCAGTACGAACATACCGTGGTTGCGACGAAGAACGGGCCGCTGGTGCTGACGCTCGCCGAGTGACAGATAAAGAAGGCTTATAACGCCAATCAAAATAACTGGCTTGTTCCTCATCCACGCGGTTGCGATAAGCCGTGCATGAGTATCGACAAGCCACTTTCCGCCAGACATCTGACCGCGCTCGGTTTTGCCGGCGCCCTGATGATGGCCTCCGCCATGGGCTTCGGCCGTTTTTCCTTTACCCCCATTCTTCCCGGCATGATGGCTGATGTTCCGCTATCGGCGGGGGATGCGGGTATCGTCGCGGCTGGAAATTTCGCCGGTTATCTCGCGGGGGCGGTTCTCGCCGCCTATTCATGGGGCTCGGGACGGGAACGGCTGGTCGCCCTTTGCGGCTTGTTTTCCACGGGCGCGTTGCTGCTTGCCATGGCCGCATTCAACTCCGTTGCGGCCTTCACCCTGATCCGGTTTTTCGCCGGCGTTGCCAGTGCGATGACCATGATCTTCACGTCGCAGATCGTCATCGGCCACGCCATGAAAGCCGGCAAGGACCATATTCAGGCGCTGCATTATGGCGGCGTCGGTGCCGGCATCGCGATTTCCTCGCTTGTGGTCTATCTCATCGGCGTCGTTTTTGATGGCGGCGGTGCCTCCTGGCGGGAGGAGTGGATTGCCGGTGCCGTGTTTTCCTTCGCGACATTCCTTCTTGTCTGGCGGGTGCTGCCCGCGGGGCCTCCCCGGAACGCTTCTTCGGCGGCGGAGCCGCCGCTCAAATGGACGAAGCCGCTTTTTCTGACGACGCTCGCCTATGGGCTGTTCGGTTTTGGTTACGTCATCACCGCCACCTTCATCGTGGCAATCGCGCGCATGGCCGCCGCCGGCGCTTTCGTGGAATTTCTCGCCTGGTTCGTGACGGGATGCGCGGCTGCCGTCTCGCTTTTCCTTTGGAAGCCGGTCATGAGGTCGCAAGGGTTGAAGCGTGCCTTCGTGATCGTTCTTGCCGTGGAAGCCGTCGGCGTATTTGCTTCCGTCATGCTGCCGCCCGTGCCCGGTGTGCTGGCGGGCGGCCTGCTTCTCGGCCTGACCTTCATGGTCATCACCGCCTATGGTCTTCAGCTCGGTCGAGAGTTCGCCGGACCAAGCCCGCGCCGCGCCTTCGCGCTGATGACGGCTGCCTTCGGCACGGGGCAGATTATCGGGCCTCTGGCCGCCGGCTGGATCGCCGAGGTGACGGGAAGCTTTACGGCACCAAGCATTCTCGCCTCCGCCGTTCTCGTCGCCAGCATTCTGCTGATGCTTCCGGTCCTCGCCACGGAGCGGCGGGGCTAAGCCCGCCAGCCGCTTTTGCCGCTCTCAAGGGCGATATTCGAGGTCTTTTGCGGGGTTCGATCCGCCGTCTGCGCCTTACATCTTGTTAAGGTCGTCGCTTCTCCGTTGCTGTGCACAAATTTCTGCCCTAGGTTCGGGACAACTAGTGCTTCGCCAATAATGGCCGATTTCAAACGCGCGTGAGTTCTAAACGTGTTTCATTCCTTCTTTCCCAAGCCGAAATTGTTCTTCACTTCGGCCGTCGTCTGGGCTTTTTTCGCCATTCTTGGATGGTACTTTATCGTTGAAGGGCTAGGCAGGTCCTGGGGTTACGTGATGCCCGAGCAGGAGCCTTACGATCTCAGCTATTTTCTGGTTCCCGCAAATCTGTTCTTTTACGCCTATCTCGCATCCTGCATGGTGTTGTTCGGGGGTATCTGGACCGTTTTGGCCAAGGATCACCCCTGGAAGCTCTGGTCCATATGGGGATCGCTGCTGATCATCGCGGTGACCTATTTCGGCGTTCAGATTTCCGTGGTCATCAATAATTTCCGGCGGCCTTTCGGCGACCTTCTTCAAAATGCCCTTTCAAAACAGCCGGGTATCGAAGTCTGGGATTTCTACAGTCTTCAAATCGTCTTTGCCAAGATCGCCTTTCTCAGCATGGCGGTTTCGATCCTGACGGACTTCTTCACCAGCCACTACATCTTCCGCTGGCGAACCGCGATGAACGACTTCTACATGTCCAAATGGGAAAAGCTGCGCCACATCGAAGGTGCTTCGCAGCGCGTTCAGGAAGACACGATGCGGTTTTCCTCCACGCTTGAGGCTCTGGGCATTACCCTGATCAATTCGGTGATGACGCTGGTTGTGTTTCTGCCGATCCTGTTCGCGCTGTCATCCTATGTCTCCGAATTGCCGATCCTCGGCGAAGTGCCGCACGCGTTGTTCTGGCTGGCGATCGTCTGGTCCGTGTTCGGCACGGTTCTTCTTGCGACCGTCGGCATCAAGCTGCCCGGCCTGAATTTCCGCAACCAGCGTGTGGAAGCAGCCTACCGCAAGGAACTCGTCTATGGCGAGGATCACGCCGACCGCGCCCAACCGCCGACAGTCAAGGAACTCTACTCCAATGTGCGGAAAAACTATTTCCGCATGTACTGGCACTATCTCTATTTCAACGTTGCCCGGTATTTCTATATCCAGGCCGATGCGGTGTTCCTGCTTCTTATGCTCGTTCCCACCATCGTGGCGGGCAAGATCACCTATGGTATCTACCAGCAGATCGCCACGGCCTTCGGTCAAGTCAGCAATTCGTTTCAGTATCTGGTCAATTCCTGGACGACAATCATCGAGCTGCTTTCCATCCACAAACGTCTTGTGGCCTTCGAAGCCGCAATCGACGATCAGCCCCTGCCGGATATCGACCAGCGTTATCTGCAGCGGGAAGCGGAAGCCGGTGAGCTGGCAGCCAACAAGCCTTGACGGAAAACAAAAAGGGCGACCGGTTGGTCGCCCTTTTTGCATGACAGGAGGGGACTTTACCCCTCGGTCTTCTGTTTCCTGCGCGCCTCGATCATCGGCATGGCCTCGGCATAACTGATGCAGGCGACGTCGTCCCTGCGGCAGACTTCGCGCAGCAGCCGCTCATAGGCGTTCCAGTAGGCGCCGCCATTCATCTTCACGAAATGAAAGCCCATCTGCAAAGGGATGCGCTCGCCATTATATTGCTTGTCGAAAGCGGTGCGGAAGGCGGCGTAGGCGCGGTCCTCGAATTCCTGCGCGCGATCAGGTGTTTCGATGCCGATGGAGTGGCGGATGAAGAGATTATAGTCCATGGCGATGATCGGGCGATTGCCGGGGCCTTCCGGAATGAGCGGCAGTCCGAAATGTTGGATACCCTCGCGCTCCACCGGCCATTCCGGCCCCTTGGTGACGCTGGTGGCGTCATAGACAAAACCGTGTTTCTTCTGCGCGGCGGTCAGCGCCGGTCCCTGCGAAAGATAGGGTGCGCGAAAACCGTCGATCTTTTTGACCATGTCGCGCCAGCCTTCGGGTTCCTCGCCCTTCTTGCCGATCATTTGCCAGGCGTTTTCCAGCGTGCTGGTGAAGGTGGTGAATTCGCCGTCCCATTGCTCGGGCGTCCATTGCCCGCCATCGAAATGGCCGCAGGTGTGGTTGCCGATTTCATGGCCTTCGCGATGGGCCGCCCAGATGTTGCGCAGCCGGGCCTCCACTTCCTCCGGCGACTGGCCGAAGCCGACATTGGAGCGGCCGGCCTTCTGGCCGGGGCCCTGATAGGTCTTGGCGCTGGTCTTGCGGTCCATCACCAGGGTGCAGGCCAGAAAATAGGTGAAATGCGCGCCCACTTCCTTCGCCGTCGCGCGGCTTCTTTCCCAGAGCGTATTGTCACCCGCGCCATCGAAGGAGACGATGACGAGCTGCTTCGGCTTCTCCGCATTTTCGGCAAAAGCGGGAAAGGCAAGGCAGAGCGACAGGGAAAAGGTGGTAAATGGGCGAAACATCAGTCATCCGTCATATGAAACACCGTCGCCTTTTGCGGGTGGAATAAGGCGAAGCTTTGAATAAACTGGCTTTTTTACGTCTTTCAGCCTAATTCGTTTTCTGCGTCGCGGTGATAGGGCCGCATTCGTTCCACCGGGGGACCGTGTTCCAATGCTTTTTCTCATACTCTGTCTTGCCTTGTTTTTCCTGACGCATCTTTTGAAGGTGTTTGCACCGCAATTTCGCGCGCGGATGATCGCGAAGATGGGAGAAGGACCGTTCAAGGGCGTCTATTCCCTCGCAAGCCTGGTAACGCTCGTCCTTGTCATCTATGCGTTCGGCGAGGCGCGGCAGGAGACAGGCATGCTCTGGTATCCGCCGGTCTGGATGAGCCACATCGCCGTGACCCTGATGCTGCCCGCGATGATCTGTCTTGTCGCCAGCCTCATACCGGCTGGCCACATCGCCACGAAGACGAAGCATCCGCTCATTCTCTCCGTCAAGATCTGGGCGCTGGCCCATCTTCTGGCGAATGGCGAGACCTCCTCGATCCTTCTCTTCGCGTCGTTCCTCGCCTGGGGCGTGGTGATGCGAATTTCGCTGAAGCGCCGGGAAAGAGCGGGTGAAAAGGTGGTTCGTCCCTTCGTCTCCGGTCGCTACGATCTGGTGGCCATCGTCGGCGGCGTCGTTCTCTGGGGCGCATTTATCCTGAAACTGCACGAATGGTTGATCGGCGTTCAGCCGATCGCCATGTAGGAAATCAACGTTTCCCCCTTACATATCAGGCAAAATAGGCTAGAAGGCCGACCATGACCCGGTTGGCCTGACTTTCGCTGACCCGGGTAAGCGGCTTGGTATGTCTGCGGACGGATGGATCGGCGACGATCTCCACGCGGGTAACGGAGAATTTGATGGCAAACGAAAATGATACCTTTATCCGCGAAGTGAACGAGCAGATCCGTTCCGAGCAGCTTTCCCGCTTTTGGGGCCGCTACGGTATCGTGGTCGTTGCCGCGGCCGTTCTCGTGGTTGTGGGCGCCGCCGGTGCCGGCATCTATGAATACTGGAACACCAGCCGTGCTTCCAATTCCGGCGATCAGTTCCTTGCGGCGCTGAAGCTTGCTTCCGAAAACAAGACGGACGATGCGCTGAAGGCCTTTGCCGATCTCGAAACCTCCGGCCACGGCAATTATCCGGTGCTGGCAAAGTTCCGTTCCGCCACGCTGCTTTCGCAGAAGGGTGATGCGGCCGGCGCCATCGCCGCCTTCACCGCCATCGGCAACGACACGTCCGCGCCGCAGGTCTTCCGCGATACGGCGAAGGTGCGCGCCGCTTGGCTGCTGGTCGATAACGGTACGTATGATCAGGTCGCAGCACTTGCGGAGCCGCTCAGCGCCGAAGGCCAGACCATGCGTGCTTCCGCGCGCGAAGCGCTCGGTCTTGCCGCTTACAAGGCCGGCGATTTCGTCAAGGCTAAACAATGGTTCGAGCAGATCGTCAGCGACGCGCAGGCACCGCGCAACGTGACGAACCGCGCGCAGATCATGCTCGACAATATCACTGCTTCGGGCAAAGCTGTCTAATACAGCTTTCCCACCTCCAAGGATTAACGATCAATGAGCTTCACCGTCGCCATAGTCGGGCGCCCCAATGTCGGCAAGTCCACGCTTTTCAACCGTCTGGTCGGAAAGAAGCTGGCGCTTGTGGACGATACGCCGGGTGTCACCCGTGACCGCCGCCCCGGCGACGCGAAGCTTATCGACCTTCGTTTCACCATCATCGATACCGCCGGTCTGGAGCAATCCGGGCCGGAAACGCTTCAGGGTCGCATGTGGGCGCAGACGGAAGCGGCGATCGACGATGCCGATGTGACGCTTTTTGTCGTCGATGCCAAGGCAGGCTTGACGCCCGCCGACGAGACGCTGGCCGAAATGCTGCGTCGTCGCGGCAAACCGGTGGTGCTGGTGGCCAACAAGTCCGAGGCGCGTGGTTCGGATGCGGGCTTCTACGATGCCTTCACCCTCGGTCTCGGTGAGCCTTGCGCCGTCTCTGCCGAACATGGCCAGGGCATGATCGACCTGCGCGACGCCATCGTCGAGGCGATCGGCGAGGATGTAGCCTTTCCGCCTGAAGTGGACGAGGCGGAAACCGATATCGTTCTTCCGCGTCACGAACCGGGCAGCGAGGAAGAGGAAGAAGAAGAGCCGGTTTATGACGAGACCAAGCCGCTGCGCGTCGCCATTATTGGCCGACCGAATGCGGGCAAGTCCACCCTCATCAACCGTTTCCTCGGCGAAGACCGCCTGCTGACCGGCCCGGAAGCCGGTATTACCCGCGACAGCATTTCCGTCGAATGGGACTGGCGCGGCCGCACCATCAAGATGTTCGACACGGCCGGCATGCGCCGCAAGGCCAGGGTGATAGAAAAGCTCGAAAAGCTTTCCGTTGCGGATTCGCTGCGTTCCATCCGTTTTGCCGAAACGGTGGTGATCGTGTTCGACAGCACCATTCCGTTCGAAAAGCAGGACCTGCAGCTGGTCGACCTCGTCATTCGCGAAGGCCGCGCCGCCGTGCTCGCCTTCAACAAATGGGATCTGGTCGAAGACCCGCAGGCATTTCTTGCCGATCTGCGCGAGAAGACCGAGCGGCTTCTGCCGCAGGCCCGTGGCATCCGCGCCGTGCCGATGTCCGGCCAGACGGGTTATGGCCTCGACCGGCTGATGCAGAGCATCATCGACACCGACAAGATCTGGAACCGTCGCATCTCGACGGCCAAGCTCAACCGCTGGCTGGAGTCGCAGACGACGCAGCATCCGCCACCGGCCGTCTCCGGCCGTCGCCTGAAGCTGAAATACATGACGCAGGTCAAGGCCCGCCCGCCGGCCTTCATGATTTCCTGCACCAGGCCGGAATCGATTCCCGAAAGCTATACGCGCTACCTCGTAAACGGCCTGCGCAAGGATTTCGACATGCCGGGCGTGCCGATCCGTGTGCATTATCGCGGCTCCGACAATCCGTTTGAAAGCAAGGCGAAGAAGAAGCGGTGATTGGCGATCGCTTTTGAGACATGGCGCTGCGGCGTGTTTCTTCTCCCCGTGGGGGAGAAGGTGGCCCGAAGGGTCGGATGAGGGGGCAACCTTCCGTATATCTCCGACCTCGCCCCCTCATCCCGCTGCCGCGACCTTCTCCCCGACGGGGAGACGAAACGAGTGGTGGCCGCTCGTCCAACACCCTGTTTTTGAAGAGTAAAAACCCATGTTGATCAAGCAGACCGACTATCACCGGATTTACCGCGTCATCAACAGTCTGCTCGTCAACGACAATGCCGACCCTGCCACGGCGTGCATGTATTTCAGCACCTTCGGCGCCTTCATCCTCCAGCAGCACTACAAGATCAAGGCGGTGCCGAAGGGTGGGCTCGCCGCTTATAATCTCGGTGGAACGGTCATGCTTTTTGCCGACCATCGCGACGATGGTTACGTTACCGGCGCTGGCGACAATTTCCATTGCTGGGTCGAGGCGGACGGATGGGCGATCGATTTCATGGCGCCCGCGTTTTCGCAAAGCGCGCAGGGATTGGCTGTGCCGCCGAAGATGTTTCAGCGTCCGCTGTCGGCGATGGCCGCGTCGATCAACGATCTTAATCAATCCGGCGATTTCTTCTACCGCTCCGAGCCCGAAGCCACCGCAAGGCGTTTTGCCGATTGGCACAAACAAGCAATGATCGGCGATCTCGCAAGCGTTGCCGCGAACTGGTTTCGAAAGTCACCGAAACAGATGTCGACGTCGCTTTCGGTTACGGAGCGGGACGGCAAAATCCGCACGGTGCCGCTTTCCGGCCAATCGCTCGTTGGGGCTTGGTGAAGGCAAGTCACGTCGCACGACGTTTTGGCAGCAAAAGGCCTTTTGATTAATAAGGGCAATCGTTGTTACAAAGACTGATGTCAACAGCGACGGGATTGACGTGTTCACATGGCCGATGACACCATTTCAATAAGCTACACGCCCGATCCGAAACACGCCTCCGACTATGTGCTTGGCTATCAACATCAGGCCTATGAAAATTACCGCATGATTTTCGACACGTCCTGGGCCCGCTACTTTGCCTCGGCAAGGACCAATCTGGCGTTGTTCTCGGCACTGGCTGCCGCCGTCATCTATTCCATAAGCCTGCCATGGTTCCCGGGCGTCTGGCAGGTTGTCGGTTATTGGGTTTTTGCACCCGCACCGTTCGTGGCTCTCGTCGTCTGGTACATTCTTTGGCACGGCGCGAGAAAAGCGGCGAAATCATATTACGAGATTTGGGCGCGGTGGAACATCGCCCATGAGCGAATGTATTCGTCTCACTACCAGATAGAGATCGGGCCTGAGGGCTACAGGCAGATTTCACGACTGGACACCGTGCAGCTAAGCTGGGCACGTTATCATCTCGCGGTCACGCCGGCGGACAATCTGGTGCTGGTTTTTCAGGGAACGGTGGCTGTCATACCCAACAGCGCCCTGCCAATCGCGCCAAAGGACGTTGTCGAGAAGATCAATCATTGGTGCACAGCCCAGCAAAAAGAGCTTCTTCCTCTGTCCTGAACGGCATCTCAAGGGGTTTGGTGCGGTATCATCCGGAAATTAGGACGGCCAGCGTGTACTCGCGGCAACCGCCTGACGTCAATCAGCAGCCCGACCCCGTTCTAAAGATAACGGCGGTCGCGTCCAGATCGTCTTGTGACACTCCCGCTGTGTTTCGTCCACCGTTCTCCGATAAAATATCGGGGATCAATGCGCCGCCCCGTCAGGCAAGCTGCGAACGGGACAGGAGCGGCAGGGATTTTCCGGCGGCATGAATGACATTGTCGAGGAATTGCCGCGACGCCTTCTCCCAGCTGTAGCTTTTGGAAAGCGCAAGCGCCTCCTGCGGCGAACAATGGAGGGCTGCAAGGCAGGCATCGCGAAGATTGTCGTTCAGTGCGCCCGCCGCAGGATTGCCGCCGAGAATGTCAATCGGCCCGGTGACGGGGAAGGCCGCCACCGGCACACCGCTTGCCAGCGCTTCCAGAATGGTGTTGCCGAATGTATCGGTCTTCGAGGGAAAAACGAAAACATCGGCCTGCGCATAGGCATCGGCCAGTTCCTCGCCGGTCTTGATGCCGGTAAACAGCACGTTCGGGTATTTTTCCTGCAATTCATGGCGGGCAGGTCCGTCGCCGATCACCACTTTCGATCCGGGCAGATCGAGATCGAGGAATTCCGGCAGGTTCTTTTCCACCGCCACGCGTCCAACCGTCATGAAGATCGGTCTTGGCAGATCGAAAGGCAGCGTCGTTTTCGGGCGGGGATGGAACAGTTCGGCATCGATGCCGCGGCTCCAGCGCTTCAGGTTTTTAACGCCACGGGCTTCAAGCTCGGTCTCGAGGCTCGGGGTCGCCACCATGCAGGCATTGCCGCCATTGTGAAACCAGCGCACGAAAGCGTAGAGCCAGCTTTCCGGGATCGGGAAACGCGCCGCAACATATTCGGGAAAGCGGGTGTGATAGCTGGTGGAAAAACGCATCCTGTTCTTCACGCACCAGCGACGCGCCATGAAGCCCAGCGGCCCTTCGGTGGCGATGTGTACGAAGGAAGGCTGGCTTTTTTCGATCTCCGCCGCGACACGGCGATAGCCGGCGACCGACAGGCGGATTTCCGGATAGGTCGGGCAGGGGATGCTGTAAAAACTCTGCGGCGTCACCATGTGCACATCCACACCCAGCCGCGCGAGTTCGGTGTTGGTGTTTTCTATCGAGCGAACCACGCCGTTGACCTGCGGGTGCCAGGCATCTGTGACAATCGTGATTCTCGTCATGAAACACCGATCCTGCTGATCTGCGCACGGGCGATTCCCCACCGCCGAGCTTCCGCCCGTATATGCGGCGCGCGTGTTACAGGATCATGTCAGGGTGGATGACGGTCAAGACCGTCCTTCCCGGAGCAGCTATCCCACAAGCGGAAGAAGCTCGGGGCTGATCAGCGCGCCGTGATGGCCGATGACGGTTGCCGCCGCCCGTGCGGCGAAGATGGCCGCCTCCTGTGGTGCAGTACCCGTCACATAACGGGCGAGGAACGCGCCGTTGAAGCTGTCGCCAGCACTTGTCGTGTCCACCACATCCACGGCCTCTACTGCCGGTGCGTGGCTGCGGTGACCGCCGAAATCGAGTGTCGCACCCTTCGCGCCGTCTTTGACGACGATATTGGCGACGCCGAGCGAACGGTAGCGATCGATGGTGGCCTCGACGGATGCGTCGCCGAAATGGCTGGCTTCGTCATCGAAGCTGGGCATGACCAGCGTTGCGGCGCGCGCGCCGTTGGTAATCGTCTCCAGCATCGTGTCCCTGTCGGACCAGAGGCGTGAGCGGATGTTCGGGTCGAAGACCACGGGCTTGCCAGCCGCTTTGGCGCGGCGAAGTTCCGCCAGAAACGTATCTACATCATGCGGCGAGGCGAGAATGGCAAGCGTGATGCCGGAGAAATAGATGACGTCGGCGCTTTCCACGGTTCTGCGCAGGTAATCCGCATCGGCCGCGAGCTGCCTTGCGGCGGCGGCATTGCGCCAATAGCTGAAGGTGCGCTCGCCATCCTTGAGGTTGATGAGGTAAAGGCCGGGCGTGCCGCCCTTGATACGGCGGATTTTTTCGGTGCCTATGCCGGCATCGGCAATGAAGGTCAGCATGTCCTGGGAAAGGGGATCGTCCCCAAGTGCTGTGAAATAATCGACGGACCAGTCTTCTGGCAGGCAGGCACGCGCATACCAGGCCGTATTGAAGGTATCGCCCGCAAAACCCTTGCGCAGCAGCCCGTTTCCGGCCTGCGACAGTTCCACCATGCACTCGCCAATCGACAGAAACCGTCCGCCCACGCCGTCATCCTCCCGTTGTTTTCAGCCATGCGGCTTACGACGAGTGCACGCCGCTGACAAGTGCGGTTTTGGCCTGACACGTTTGCGAAGTTCCGGTTTACGCGGACGCTTCAGCTTTATACTCTCGGATCAGCTGCCATCAGGAGATCGCCCGTGCCGCCAACCCATGTCCCGGTCCACAAACCCCAAGCGCAATCGGACTGGTGGAAGGGAGCGGTGATCTATCAGGTCTATCCGCGCTCCTTTCAGGACACCACTGGCGACGGTTACGGCGATCTTGCCGGGGTGACGAAGCGGCTGCCCTATATCGCCTCGCTCGGCGTCGACGGCATCTGGCTCTCGCCTTTCTTCACCTCGCCCATGGCCGACATGGGCTATGACGTTTCCGATTATTGCAATGTCGATCCGATGTTCGGCACGCTTGCCGATTTCGATGCGCTGATGGCCGAGGCGCATCGGCTGGGGCTGAAGGTCATCATCGATCAGGTGATCTCGCACACCTCCGACAAGCATCCCTGGTTCGTGGACAGCCGCGCGAGCCGCATCAACAGCAAGGCCGACTGGTATGTCTGGGCCAATCCCAAGCCGGACGGCACGGCGCCCACCAACTGGCTTTCCGTGTTCGGCGGGCCGGCATGGGAATGGGACGGCGTGCGCAAGCAATATTACATGCACAGCTTTCTCACCTCGCAGCCGGACCTCAATTTCCACAATCCGGAGGTTCAGGATGCGTTGCTGGAAACCGTGCGGTTCTGGCTTGATCGCGGAGTGGACGGTTTTCGCCTCGATACCGTCAATCACTATTTCCACGACAAGCTGTTGCGCGACAACCCGCCGCTTTTCGACGACGAAAGCTTTGGTCTCGATGCATCCGACGTCAATCCTTACGGTATGCAGGACCATCTCTACGACAAGACGCGGCCGGAAAACGTGGCCTTCCTCCAGCGTTTCCGCGCGCTTCTTAACGAGTATGAGGGGCGTGCCACGGTGGGCGAAGTGGGAGACGGCGCGCGGTCGCTGAAGACGGTCGCGGCCTATACGTCCGGCAACGACAAGCTCAACATGTGCTACACCTTCGATCTTCTGGGGCCGGAATTCACCGCGAAACATCTACGCAACTCGGTCGAGACTTTCGGCAAGGTGGTTACGGATGGCTGGGTATGCTGGGCTTTTTCCAATCACGACGTGGTGCGTCACCTCAGCCGTTTTTCCGAAGGCGTCGAGGAGCAGACGCGGGTTGCGAAGCTCGCCATCTGCGTTCTGGCCAGCCTGCGCGGCTCGATATGTCTCTATCAGGGGGAGGAACTGGGGCTAACCGAGGCCGAACTCGCTTTCGAGGATCTGCGCGATCCCTACGGCATCCGCTTCTGGCCGGCCTTCAAGGGCCGTGACGGGTGCCGAACGCCGATGGTGTGGGAGACAGGCAAGCCGAATGCGGGGTTCTCAAGCGCTGAAAAGCCCTGGCTGCCGGTGCCTTATGTCCACGGCCTGCTGGCGGCGGACGGGCAGGAGCGCAAACCGGACTCGATGCTGAACCACTACCGCGCAGTTTTGTCCTTCCGCAAAAGCCACGGCGCGCTGCGCGACGGCGATATGGATTTCATCAAGACCAATCTCGATGTGCTGGCCTTCACGCGCCACAAGGGCGACGAGAAACTGCTGTTCGTTTTTAACCTGACCCGCGACGCGGTTGAATTCCCCGTGCCGAAAGGCATGCGCGTCACGGAAATCCTGCCGATGCCCGGCTTCGAGCCGCTGTTCGATGCAGGTATCGTGAAGCTTGAAAGGCTGGATGTGTTTTGCGGGGTCGTCGCGTGAGCGGGCAATTTGTCATCAACCTACCTTGCTCAGCGAGGTAGGTTGATTTGGTTGATGCTCACGTTTCTGTTTTTGGAAGGTCGCTTTTTAAAAGAGCATCGATATTTTCATTTGCGCGATCGCTCGCTTTCCCCATCTCAGTCAACATATCGATGAGGTGCTGATAAAGTCCGGTGTCAGCCCCGGAACGATCCCGGAGCATCGTGGCAACGGCTTTCAGGCCATCGATGTTTATCTCGCTGCCTGGCTTGTCTAACTCCTGAATGCCTTTCGCAAGGTCGAACATCTCCCATACAGCTAACACCGTTTTTTGATCACCAGGGAGTGGCACGCGTCCAAAGTCGTCAACGACCGTATATCCGCCCCCGGCTTGCAGAAGGTTGTAACCCGTCATCTGCCTGAACATCGTAAGTTCAGTTTTGGAATAGGGCGCCTGATCTCCCGGCGGAAAGAAATCTCCGTTTTGCTCTTCTATCAGCGCGCGCATGGTGTCTTCTTCTCTACTCAGCACGTCTTCGCCCATAATAAAGGAATAGGTCCCATCTTCATTCAGAACGACGTTGTCCTGAACGGTGGGGTTCTTCAGCAAATTCTGAAAAATGACATTGTCGCGACTGTCGTAGTCAGCCAGCTTGGCGTAATCAGGTTTTGTCGCTGCCACGCCACTTGGAGAGGCTGCGTTTCTGGTCGAGGTCGTATAGGCCGAATAATTGCTTCCGGGAATCTGCATTGGGGTCCCTCAAATATAGGCCAGCGATCAAATGCGTGGGGCCTCAAATAAACACGGCCATAAATAGAATATTAAACTTGTCCGAATCTATCTTTACGTTGTGTTTTGTGAGGACTTGGTCAGGTTCTGCTACGTTGTACTTACCGGCCGCGAGCCTAATAAGAAGAGAGGCGGAGAGCAGAACATAAGGGTTTCTGCTTCTTGTGAATCCTGCTTGCCTCATTCCTGCGACAAGCGCAGGAATGAGGGACTAGATAATTGTTATCTCGGCCCATCAGAGACGCTGATCAAGCGTGTTTCGCTGCTTCCGATCGATAGATTTCCCGTCAATCAGATCAACATAAACCGATCCACATCCACCATGCCCATGTCGGAAATCTTCAGGTGCGGGATGACGGGCAGGGGCAGGAAAGCCACCTGCAGGAAGGGTTCCTCGAGCGTCGTGCCGAGCGCATAGGCGGCCTTGCGCAGGGCGTGCAGCGTATCGCGCACCGTCTCATAGGGTTCGAGGCTCATCAGCCCGGCAACGGGGAGCGGGATTTCGCCGGTCACCTTGCCGTCTTCGACCACTACGAAACCACCCTTGATTTCGCCGAGCCGGTTGGCTGCCAGCGCCATGTCGTCCTCGTTCACGCCGACGACGCAGATATTGTGGCTGTCATGGCCGACGGTGGAGGCGATGGCGCCTTTTTTCAGCCCGAAGCCCTGTACGAAACCGTTGGCGTGGTTGCCGTTCTTGCCGTGGCGTTCGATGACGGCGACCTTGATGATGTCGTTTGCAAGATCGACGGTCGTCTGGTTGCCGTCCGTCGGCAGAACGTAGCGGCGATGTTCGGTGATGATCTTGCCGGGAAGCACGCCCATGACAGGGGTCTCACCTTCCGCGACCGGCACGCCGAAATGGGCGGCGAGCACCGGTCTTGCCTTGACGCTGTCGAGGCCGACGGGCGCGACCGGCTTGCGGGTGGCAAACAAGGCGTCATCGACGATCCGTCCGCCGGAAAGCACCATGCCCGCCTTGCAGTTCTGCAAGCTGTCGATCACCACCAGATCGGCGCGCCAGCCCGGCGCGATAAGGCCGCGATCACGCAGGCCAAAGGCCTTTGCGGCGGAAATCGAGGCGGCGCGGTAGATGGCGAGCGGCTCCACGCCGCTGGCGATTGCCGTGCGGATCATGTAGTCGAGGTGGCCCTGTTCGGCGATATCGAGCGGATTGCGGTCATCTGTGCAGAGTGCGAGATAGGGCGAAAGGCGTTCGGTGATAACAGGCATCAGGGCGTGCAGGTCTTTCGAAACCGAGCCTTCACGCACCAGAATATGCATGCCCTTGCGGATTTTTTCCAGCGCCTCGGCGGCACTCGTGCATTCGTGCTCGGTGCGGATGCCGGCCGAGAGATAACCGTTCAGCGCCGTTCCCGAGAGAAGCGGCGCGTGTCCGTCGATGTGCTGTCCCTGAAAGGCTTCCAGCTTTGCCATGCATACCGGATCCTTGTGGACGACACCCGGAAAATTCATGAATTCGGCAAGCCCGATGACCTTCGGGTGATCGCGGAACGGCAGCAGTTTTTCGATCGGCAGATCGGCGCCCGAGGTTTCCAGATGCGTCGCGGGCACGCAGGAGGAGAGCTGCACGCGGATATCCATGATGGTTTCCATGGAGCTGTCGAGGAAGAACCGAAGCCCTTCCACGCCGAGAACATTGGCGATCTCGTGCGGGTCGCAGATGGCGGTGGTCACGCCATAGGGCAGAACGCAGCGGTCGAATTCGTGCGGTGTGACGAGCGACGATTCAATGTGGAGGTGGGTATCGATGAAACCCGGAACGACGATCTTTCCGGAAATATCGATTTCCCGGCGGCCCTCGTAGCTTTCGCCTGTTCCGACGATAGTATCGCCGCAGATGGCGATATCCGAGGCGACAAGTTCCCCGGTCACAAGGTCGAAGAATCGTCCGCCCTTGAGGACCATATCCGCCGGTTCGCGGCCCGTACCCTGATCGATGCGCGTTTCAAGTTTCGAATTCATGCGGCTTTTCTTCGGCTCCTGGTTTACGTCGTCTGCGAGAATTTTCAGTATTTACATTCTCAGGTTGTTTCTTGGTTTGTTTGAATTGATTCTTTGTGTTTTAAATATATCCAGAGTAAAAAATTTTCATATTCGTGTTATCTTATTTTTCAATTTCTACATTTGAACTCTACATTTGAACAATGTCTGGAATACGTAAGTTAATCTTTGCAGGGAGGCCGGTTTCAGCGTCGGCGTTTTTTGCGAATTGCGGGTCGAGATTATCATCCCCGGGAAGGAAAATAAAAGCGTCTAATGCTCAAACGAATTTCCACCCAGCAATTGACGATTGGCATGTTTATCGAAGCGGTCGAAGGCGCGTTTTCGAACAATGAATTTTTGCGGCGGCACCGCTTTCTTCTGCGGCATGAGGCGCTGATGCGTCAATTGAAATTGAGCGGCGCTGAAAGCATCATCATCAACACCGCCAAGGGAAATGATATCGACGGCAGGCCGCGTTCCGCCGGGACCGCCTCGCGGCAACCGGACAATTCTTCCGAGACCATGGCCGTCGTCACCCATGCCGTGCGCTCGGCTGCCGATGCTATCGCCGGGACCTTTGCCGTTGCCGAAGCCGGCGGCTGCGTATCGCTGAAAGGCATGGCGGAGGCGGCCGGAAAGATTTCAGATGCCGTCCAGTTGAACCCGGCGATTTTCATCGGCGTCACCCGGTTGAAATCGAAGGACGAGACGACCTTCGTGCATTCGGTGTCCGTCAGCGGGTTGATGATCCATTTTGGCAATCATCTCGGGCTGGACAGGGGAACGGTCGATCTGCTCGGCATAAGCGGGCTGCTGCACGATATCGGCAAGGTGGAAATTCCCTCGTCGATCCTCAACAAAACGGAAGGACTGGACGCCAACGAGCGGGAAATCATCAATCTTCACCCCGCATTCGGCCGGGATATATTATCGCGCAACGAGCAGATGCCCGCCATGGTTCTCGATGTCTGCTTCAATCATCACGAGCGGATGGATGGCGGCGGTTATCCGAGTGGGCGTGTCGGAAACGAGATCAGCCTTTACGCGCGGATTGCGGCGATCTGCGACGTCTATGATGCCGTAACCTCGGTGCGGCCCTACAAGAAGCCATGGACGGCGAATGATGCGCTGACCTGGATGTTGCGCCGGGAAGGCCATTTCGACATGCAGCTTTTGAAGAAATTCGCTCTGTGCATTTCCGCCTCGCTGCCGCGCGGCTAGATGGCAGCCGACCGCGAAGTCGCGCGGTTTGAGGCCTGCCCGGCGACGCCGAAGTGACGCCGCCGATGCAGAATGCTTACGCCGCCTTGGTTTTTGCCTTGCGGGTCAGATGCACCACGACATTCTCGATCATCCGCATGCCGGCGTCCTGGCCGAGCGTCATGATCGATTCCGGGTGGAACTGAACGGCGGCCACCGGTTCCTTGGCGTGTTCGATGCCCATGATCGTGCCGTCTTCGCTTTCTGCGGTGATGATGAAATCACGCGGAAGCGTGGCGGGATCGGCGAAGATCGAGTGGTAACGGCCGACGGTTACTTCCTTGCCGAGACCGGAGAAGACCAGGCCCGGCTCCAGCACGCGGATGCGCGAGGGCTTGCCGTGCATCGGCACCGCAAGCTGGCGAAGCTCGCCACCATAGGCTTCCGCCAGTGCCTGAAGACCGAGGCAGACGCCGAAGATCGGCAGATCGCGGGCGCGGGCGGCCTTGATCGTCGCCTTGCAGTCGAAATCCGTCGGGTTGCCTGGGCCGGGCGAAAGCACGACGAGATCCGGCTGGAAACGATCGAACACATCAGCTGCGACCGGCGATCTGACGGTGGAAACCGTGGCGCCCGTCTGGCGGAAATAATTCGCCAGCGTATGCACGAAACTGTCTTCGTGATCGACCAGCAGGATCTTGACGCCGGTGCCCACCTTGGCCGCATCGCGCTTGGTGGCGGCGGAGTTGGTGCCTTTCGCGTCACGAATGGCGGCGATCATGGCGGATGCCTTCAGTTCGGTTTCGGCTTCCTCTTCCTGCGGGTTGGAATCGTTGAGCAGCGTCGCACCCGCGCGCACCTCGGCGATGCCGTCCTTGATGCGGATGGTGCGCAGCGTCAGGCCGGTATTCATGTCGCCATTGAAGCCCACCATGCCGATCGCGCCGCCATACCAGGCGCGCGGGCTCTTTTCGTGGCCTTCGATGAAGCGCATGGCCCACAGCTTTGGCGCACCTGTCACCGTTACCGCCCATGCGTGGCTGAGGAAGCCGTCGAAGGCGTCCATATCGTCGCGAAGACGGCCCTCGATGTGATCGACCGTGTGGATGAGGCGCGAATACATCTCGATCTGGCGGCGGCCGATGACCTTCACCGAGCCCGGCTCGCAGACGCGGCTCTTGTCGTTGCGGTCCACATCCGAACACATGGTCAGCTCGGACTCATCCTTTTTCGAGTTGAGCAGTTTCAGGATCTGCTCGCTATCGGCAATCGGATCGTCACCGCGCTTGATGGTGCCTGATATCGGGCAGGTCTCGATGCGGCGGCCGGAGACGCGCACGAACATTTCCGGCGATGCGCCGACCAGATATTCCTGATGGCCGAGATTGATGAAGAAGGAATAGGGCGACGGATTGATCGCCTTCAGGCGGCGGGAAATCGCCGACGGATTGCTTTCGCAGCGTTCCATGAACTTCTGGCCGGGAACGACCTCGAACAGATCGCCGCGCCGGAAGCTTTCCTTGGCCTTCACCACCAGCTCGGAATATTCGCCGGGACGGTGATCGCCCTTCGGCGGGATCGTATCGGTGGTCTTGAAGGGATCGGGCGTAATGTCGGAGGCCTTACCGTCCGTCGTCACGCTGTCCTTCTCGAAATCGTAGCGGTCGATCCAGGCCTTGGCGGAATAGTGGTCAACGACAAGGATTTCGTCCGGCAGGTACAGCACCATGTCGCGCTGGTCTTCCGGCCGGGAAAGCGACAGCTTGATCGCGTCGAACTGGAAGGCGAGATCGTAACCGAAGGCGCCGAACAGGCCGATGGCCGAATCCGCATTCGAATAGAACAGGTCGACGATAGCGCGCAGCGCCGTGAAGACGGTCGGGATTTTCGAGCGTTCTTCTTCGGTGAAGACGCGGTCCGGCTCGTTGACCGTTAGGTCGAGACGGCGGACGGAGGATGCGCCGAGCGTAAGATCGGGCGTCGCCTTCAGCTTTTCGGTGATGAAGTCGAGCAGCACTTCGCCGCGGCCATTATAGGCTTCGATCCACATCTGGCGGCCGAAGCAGGAAATGCCGAGCGGCGGGTCGATGATGGCCGTATCCCAGCGCGTGTAACGGCCCGGATATTCATAGTTGGACGAGAAAACCGCACCGCGATGGGCATCGAGCTTTTCGATGTAATTGTCGATGGCGCTGGCATAATCGGCGGCGCGACGCTTTCGGCTGACCTTGATGCCGCCTTTCGTCTCGTAGGTTTCCGCTCCGTCATCCTGAATGATCGTTACCATTTCTTTCGTACTTCCCGTTGTTCAGGCCCGATGACAGGCGGCAGAATAACAAAAAAGCCGCCTGAAAATTCGGGCGGCTTGGACTTTGTCTGAAGACATGACTGGTCAAGGCCGCGTGAAGCTACCCCACCACCAGTTAGCAATGTTCTTAGACACGATGTTCATGGCAAAATTGTTAGCCTGCACAATTCGCCTTGGCAAGGGGATTCCGGCGACGGAATGAACCTTACCGGCGCGAGTTGCGTTCCTGCCCTGCCGAAACAGTCAGGAGTGCCCCGCAAAATGCTTCATCGCCTGTGTCTTCTGATGATGAGCCTCGCATTCATTTCCGCCTCCGAACCGCCGCGTCAGGTGCCGGTGCCACAGCCAAAACCGGACGAGCGACAAACGCCCGCCGACACGGAAAAGCCCGATGGCAAAGGCGCGCAAACGCCGGACGAGACACCGAAGCCGATCCCCAAGCCGCAATCGCCGCAAGAAGACAAATCCGAAGGGAAGCCTGTTCCGGACGGGCAGGGTTCCGAGGACAAGAAGAAAGACGACAAGGAAAAAAAGGACGATGAGACCGGGGCACCGGCTGGCGAGACGGCCAAGCCGGAGAAGAAACAGCCGGAGCCGGTGAGGCCGGAAGACCCGGCAGCGCTTCAGGCGTGTCTTGGCGCATTGAAGGACATCGGTGCGGAGTTCAAACAGCTCGAACCGATCCGCGACGAGGAGCAGGGGTGCGGCATCGAGGCTCCCATCGAGCTTTCCGTGGTGCTGCCGGGCATCAAGCTTGAACCATCAGGCACCATGCGCTGCGAGACGGCCCTTGCGCTTTCCCGCTGGACAAAGGAGATGATGCTGCCGGCGGCGGCCCTCGCCTTGCCGGAGAGAAAGGTGACGGCAATTGCCAGTGCCTCGACCTATATCTGCCGCAACCGCAACAGCGCCGAAAACGGCAAGATCTCCGAACATGCCAGAGGCAATGCCGTGGATATTTCCACCATCGCCTTCGACAAGGGCGAGCCGCTGGTGATGAAGCCGCGCGGCGAGGACGGAACAGCGGAAGGTGCCTTCCAGCGAACGATTACGGCTGCCGCCTGCCTGTTCTTCCGCACCGTTCTCTCACCCGGCAGCGACGCCACCCATCAGGATCACCTGCATCTCGACGTGCTGGAGCGAAAGGGCGGTTATCTCTACTGCCGCTGATAAAAAAGGGCGACCCGAAGGCCGCCCCGACTGGAGATGATGTTCCGACCCGGCTTAGAATTTCTGGGTCAGAGAGATTTTAAAGCTGCGGCCTGCTTCCGTATAGAAGTCGACCGGCTGGTTGACGGTGCTGACGGCGTTGGGGTTAACGTCGCGAACACCGACGGCATTCCAGTATTGCTTGTCGAACAGGTTATAGACGCCGGCCTGAATGCGCAGGCCCTTGGTCTGTTCCGGTTCCCACCAGCCGGTCAGGTTGAAGATGCCGTAGCCGGGTGCGTCGTAGGTCGTGGCCACCTTGTCGTCACGCATATGCGAGGAGAAGATGCCGGTAAATTCCGTACCCCATGTCTCCTGGGCGTAACCGACGCCGAGGACGGATTTGAACGGCGCCACCGTGCGGATGAATTCGTTGCTGTCCGTGTCCTTGCCATAGGCATAAGCGAGTGACGCGTGGGCGAAGAAGCCGTTTGCGAGTTCCTTGCGAACCTTGGCTTCCACACCGGAGATCTCGACGTTGGCGCGGTTGCGATAGGTGAAGAGCGATCCGTTGCCCCTGCCGCCGAAGCCGGGGAAGAGCGTCGTCGAGGTCGTATATTGCTCGATGAAGTTCTTGTACTTGTTGTGGAACAGCGTCAGGCTTCCCGTGAGATCGCCGGAGGCGTAGTTCGCGCCGATTTCGAAGCCGTTGCTGGTTTCGGGATTGAGGGCGGAGTTGCCGACCACGGCATAACCGGAGCTGATATTCGAGAAGTTCAGGTATAGTTCGTTGATCGTCGGCGCGCGGTAAGCCATCGACCATTGAGCGAAGAGCTGCAACTCCGGTGTCACGTCGTATGTAGCGAGCAGTTTCGGCGAGAAGCGCGAGCCGCTATTACCGCTCGGCAGGCCGAAAGTGTTGTAACCGCCGTTGCTGGATACCGAGCCGTCCGGATCGTAATCGTAGGAATCGAAGCGCAGGCCGGGGGTCAGGCGGAAACCGTTCCCAAACGCGATTTCGTCATCGAGATAGAGGCCGAGGCTCTTGCCGCTCACGTCAGGCATGTCCGATTGCGACGATGAGGTCACTCCTCCCGTATTGGCGTAAAGCTCCTGGCTGAAGTCGGTTGTCATGGCGTTGCCGCCGAAGCGGACCGTATGCTGCACGCCGCCAAGTTCGAAGCCGGACTCGAGGCCGCCGACGATGCCGAAAGCGCTGTTGCGCATGCTGTCTTCGCGAATATAGAGCGAATTGTTGGTCAGCCGGTCGCCAGCGCCGGATTCCTTGGTAAGGCGCGTCCAGTAGAGCGACAGATTGGCAGCATCGATCAGGCCGTCGGTTGAAGGCGCTTCATATTCGTAGTCAAGCGATACGCGTTCGCGTTCCGTATCCTCATAGCCCCTGTAATCGCCGATCCGGTAGGTCGATCCCGAAACGCTGACGCCCTGCAGGGTCCGCATATCGCTGCGGTCTCTGAGCGAAAAACGCTCCGCCGTCAGGCCGATGCGATGGCCACCCTCCAGATCCTGACGGATCTTGAACATCAGGTTGCTCTCGTAGGTGTCGGCCGGGTTGGGCTTGGTGCGGCGCGTGCCGTAGATATCGGCCGTTCCCTTGTTGTCCGCCTCGTTGCCGCGCTTGTAAGACCCCTGGAACAGGACCGAAGTGTTTTCGATCTTTTTGGCGACCGCGAGCGATCCACCAACGCTTCTGTCCTCGCTGTCATAGGTGGTTTTCGCAACCCCGCCCCAGTCCCTGCCTTCGCCGATCAGATCTTCCGGCTCGAGCGTCCGCAAAACGAGCGCGCCGCCGAGAGCGCCGGAGCCGATGCGGCTGGAATCTGCGCCGCGTACCACGTCAACCGTGGAGAGCGACGAAAAATCGAAGGTCGAATTCGTATCGCTCAGGGTCGTCGTGGCCTGGCCCTGGCGGGCGAAATTGTTGAAGTAGGGAACAGGGATATTGTCGATCAGGGTTACGACGCGTGCGCCACCGAGGCCGCGAATGAACAGGCCGCCGGGTCTGCCGGGTTTGGCATCCACATAATCGACGCCCGGCTCGGTGGAGTTTCCGAGGTCCTTGATACTGCCGATATCCTTCTTGCGGATGTCTTCCGCCGTTGTCTGGCTTGCAAGCGGCGTGTCGGCGACGGCGTTCGCGCTTTTCACGCGCTTGCCCTTGACCACGATCTTCTCGAGCGTGGTGGTGCCGTTCGTCTGCGACGCCGCGTCCTGCGAGTGGGCAGGCCCGGCAAAGGGCAGAAGAGACATGGCAGTGCACAAAAGCAGCGCGGAATGCGTGCGCGAGATGGACATTGAATACCCCCGGTAAACGCGCGGAGAAACCACGGCGCGCAAAAACGCGCCGCGCTTGCTGTCGCGGCTGAAACTGTTTTGATGTGTTACGGACGAGCCGATCAGTGAGCACTAAAAAACATGATGATAACTGTCAACATATTATATATGACTTTTATCATCATGTTTTAAAGCGTAAAAGTACGTGGCAAAAATGTGACGCTCTGTCAGGCTGGACCAAAGTAATGGATAGGGCCAAAAACGCCCCGGTTCGGCCAAAGTCCCGACATTGCCGCTTGCTAGGATATTCGCAGCCAGTTTACATGGCGAAAGAAAGCATACCCTGACAATAGACAGAAAATTAAACGGATACGGAAATGAAGTCTCTTGAACTGCTCGTAGAGCGGATCATTCTCTCCAGCCGCTGGCTGCTCGTCGTCTTTTATCTCGGGCTCGTCGCGGCACTGGCGGTCTATGCGTTTTCCTTCGCGCTCAAGTTCCTGAAGGTCGCGAAAAACGTTTTCAACTACGATGAATCAGACATGATCCTCGCCATGCTCGGGCTGATCGATGCGGCGCTGGTCGCCAGCCTCATCGTCATGGTGATGATCTCCGGCTACGAGAATTTCGTCAGCCGCTTCGACGAGGCGGATGACGAGGTTTCGTTCCTGGGCAAGCTCGACTCGGGCAGCCTGAAAATCAAGGTTGCATCGTCGATCGTGGCGATTTCATCGATCCACCTGCTGCAGATATTTCTCAACGCCAGTCAGTATACGGATAGCCAGCTGATGTGGTTCACCATCATTCACCTGGCTTTTGTCGTTTCGGCGGTCATGCTCGGTTTTCTGGAAAAATTGATGGCGAAGCCGAAGGACAAGTCTGAAAAACAGGTGCTTTAACCAAGGTAGTTCACCCGATATGAAGCTCGTAACCGTGTTTGCCCATGCCGTTTGTATTTCGCTCCGGGCTCAAGCACGCCGGCCCGGCGGCGGCACCTGAATGTCGACGACGGAGCGCCAGGACAGGCTTTGCCGGAACCTTTCGGTTGCCACCGACAGGCAGCAATGGCTGGCGGCGCTACAAGACGTGATGCAGGCGTTCGGTTATTCCCATGTGACATTGCTGAAGTTGCCGGGCGGCCGCTCCAGCTATGCCCAGCCGACGATTGTGGAAAGCAGCCTGCCGATCTGGGTCGTGAACGCGATGACCAGGGATGGTGCGCTCGGCGACTGTCCCGTTATCAAGCGCGGCGCCTCATCGATGATGCCGCAATATTGGTCGCTCGACGACGCGGAGCTTGCCTGTGAGACGCTGGCGGATGCAGGAGCCTCGCTGAGCAGCATAGGTATTACCTCCGGTCTCATGGTGCCGGTAAACGGCATGAACGGAAACCGGCATCTGATGAATTTCGCCGGCGATCGCGATGCCTTGCCGCAATCGTCGCTGAACGAACTGGGCATGATCGCGCTGCATGCCCTGGAGGCCTATGACCGCCTTTCTTACGCCGGCTCCAAGGGCCCGTCGCCTCTGACGAAACGGGAACTCGACGTGGTGCGCTGGACCGCGCAGGGAAAGACGTCGGTGGAGATCGCCGAGCTTCTGTCCATCTCGGAACATACCGTCAATGCCTACATGAACAACGCCATGCGCAAGCTCGATTGCGTCAACCGCGCGCAACTGGTGGCCAAGACCATTCGCCTGCGCCTGATAGACTGAACCGGCCGCAGGGCCGGCGCCATTACCGGTCGAGAACGGAACGGAGTTCGACGAGGTTCGAGCGAACCCGCAAAACGTAAAATCCCATGGTGGCGAGGTGCGAGGGCATGATCCAGCCGCTTTCCTCACCGTTGGAGATGATCGCCGGCTGGATGCGCAGCGCCGCGCGGGTCTGCCCCAGGGTGTCGTTCCAGAGATTGGTCAAGTTGCGTTCGCGAATGACCTGCGCGAAATCCGATCCGGCTGCGGAAAGCACGCCGTAATAGCCATAGAGCTGGCCATAGGCGAACCAGAAACGGTCGTCGGCGCGGGTGTCGAACCAGCCGCCATTATAGTTCTCCGAACGCTCGCGCAGAATTGCCGAGGTCGAGCCGATATCGCCGGCGATGCGGTCGATGAACTGGATCAGGTTGTCGGCGCGGGTGTCGAAAACGGCCTTGCAGGCGGTCAGTTCGCCGTTAAAGGCCTGGAAACTGCGGATGGCGGCGCGGTAATAGCTGGGTGTCGGCGTCTTGGGGCCGAAGGGGTCGAGGCCGAAGTACCAGGAATATTCGCTGAATTGCATGTTCCCGCGCGCTTCCTGAAGATTGTTGTTGATACCCGAGGTTCCACGAACGCGGCCGAGCGTATCCACCAGTTCCACCGAGGTACGGCGCACCGCCTGGTTCACGCCGCGCTGGAAGGACGCCTTGTTGTCCAGAAACGGCGTGCTGTCCCAGTCCATGCCGAAGAGGCCGAGACGGTAGAGCAGCATGGAGGAAATCCATGCGTTCTGATTGACGTTGAAATCGGTGAGGTCGGCGGCGGCATCGACGATGGCCGAGCGCTGGCAAACCGGCGCGGATGTGTTTGCGGCGGCCCCGGTTGCGCCGGCGGCCGCAGTCGTGGTCGCGGTCGGCAATTCCTGTCCGGGCGGCACGGTGCGTTCGGCAAGCTTGTAACGGGAAATGTAATCCGCGTCGAAATTCGTCCAGACCTGCGTCTGCCAGACGAAATATCCGTAGAAGGCGACGAGAAAGATGAGCACCAGAGCGATCGGACCCTTGATGATCCAGTTGCGGCCGCGATACCAGCCGTGGGCGGCCATGAAAGGCCACAGGAGCCATGCGACGACAAGACTGGCGGCCTTGCCGATGGCGTTGAAGGCTGCCTGAATCAAAGCGGTTATCCGGTCGATCATGTCGTCATAGTCTCCTCTGCCCGTGGGGCTGGACGCCGGAACAAACCCGTGGTCTGGCCGGGTGCCTTACGGCGCTTCGTAAAAAACCGCGGTCATTCACTGTCTCCAGATATGTCCCGCTCAATCGGGATACAACATGATTGCGAAACTTTTCTCAACCTGCGGTCCGCACCGGCTGTTCCGGCGTCCCGGACTGTGCATGGAACAGGCACTGACGCAGAACCGCCGGGACAGACGATTACAGGCCGAGTTTGGCGATTTCGGCGTCCAGCCGCTCGCGCGCCTTTTTCGGCAGCTTGCCGTTCTTTACGGCATCCAGATTGGCCGGCGCCGCATCACCCACGACGACGAGCGCGACCATGCCCATGCCGAGATGCGGCGGGCATTTGACGACGTAGGCGCCTTCCTTCTCGACCGTAACCTTCAGCGTCTCGTTCATCTTGCCCTTGAAATCGGCGGCGCCCTCGGGGAGCATTTCCTTGACGGCTGCCGCATCGTGACCCTTGTCGACGGGCACGAAGGAAATGACGTCGCCGACGGCCGCCCTGACGGTTGCCGGTTCGAAGACCATCATCTGGCCGTCACTGCCCTTGTTGAGCATCTTCACTTCGATTTCGGCGGACAGGGCGGGAAAGGCAAAGAGGCTGGCTGCGATGGCGAGGCCGGCGATTGTGGCGGTTTTGTCGTGCATATCTTTTGCTCCTGCGAGAAAGCACATCCACGCGAATGTGCCTGCATGGTCTTAGCGCAGGAGCAGGCAAGCTATCCTTGCGAAAAATCAAATGCGGCAACCGGACGCAGCCGGGCAATTGTCTCGTCAGTCGCCCTTGACCATTTCGACCCAGTGGCGGCGGCAGAAGGAAACGTATTTTTCATTGCCGCCGACGTCGATCTGCGCGCCCTCCTTCACGACATTGCCTTCATTGTCGAAACGGGCGACCATCGTCGCCTTGCGGCCGCAATGGCAGATGGTGCGGATTTCGCGAAGCTCGTCGGCGATGGCGAGCAGTTCTTTGGAGGCCGGGAAGAGCTTGCCCTGAAAATCCGTGCGCAGGCCATAGGCCATGACCGGAATATTCAGGCGGTCGGCAATGTCGGCAAGCTGCCAGACGTGGTGCTCGGACAGGAAGTTGGCTTCATCGATGAAAACACAGGCGACGGGCGCTTCGGCATGCAAGGCCGATACTTCGGCGAAAACATCGGTGCTTTCGTCGAAGGTCCGCGCGTCGGAAGACAGGCCGATGCGTGAGGCGACCCGGCCAAAGCCCGCCCGATTATCGAAGGCGGCCGTGAAGATCAGCGTGCGCATGCCGCGCTCCTGATAATTATAGGATGCCTGCAGCAACATGGTCGACTTGCCGGCGTTCATCGCCGCATAATTGAAATAGAGTTTTGCCATCATCCACTCCCGGAGCGCCTTCGCGTCCTTCGGACGCTTCGCAAGGATGCGCCCGCCTTATTTGATCGGCGCATCGGTCTTGCAAAACCGCTTCCGGTTCCTGCGCCGATGCTGCGGCCTTTGCGTCTTTTGACGGTGAAGGAGAGAGTTGAAAAGTGCTGCGACGGGAAAAACACAGATTTCCGCATCCTGTCACGGTCCATACCGCGCGGTAAAAGCCGGATATTTTCATCATTGTGTCGCAAACGGCGGGCCAAAGCACGCAAACGCACGCGAGTTGATTGTGTCCGGCAGATATTGATAATGGCAAGGGAACGAAAAAAGGGAGCAAGCGATGTTTGCAAATAGAAGTCGCTGTCTGGTTTTGGCCGCAGCAATCTCCGTCATGACGTTCAATGCGGCCAGCGCCGCCGAGCCGGCAAGTTGCGGCAAGGTGCGTTTCTCCGACGTGGGCTGGACCGACATCACCGCCACGACGGCCACCGCCACAGTGTTGCTGAAGAGCCTCGGTTACGAAACCGACGTCAAGCTTCTTTCGGTGCCAGTTACCTATACATCGCTGAAAAACAAGGACATCGATGTCTTCCTTGGCAACTGGATGCCGACAATGGAAGGCGACCTCGCGCCTTACCGCGACGACAAGTCGGTTGAAACCCTGCGTGCAAACCTGACCGGTGCGAAATATACACTGGCGACCAATGCCAAGGGCGCCGAACTCGGCATCAAGGACTTCAAGGATATCGCGGCCCATAGCGACGATCTCGGCGGCAAGATCTACGGCATCGAACCCGGCAATGACGGCAACCGCCTGATCCTCGACATGGTAGCGAAGGACACCTTCGGGCTGAAGAGTTTCGAAGTGGTCGAGTCTTCCGAGCAGGGCATGCTGTCGCAGGTCGCCCGCGCGGGGAAATCCGGCGAACCGATCGTCTTCCTTGGCTGGGAACCGCATCCCATGAATGCGAATTTCAAGCTGACCTATCTGACCGGCGGCGACGAGGTCTTCGGCCCCAATCTCGGCGGCGCGACGATCTACACCAATGTCCGCAAGGGTTACACCGAGGAATGCCCGAATGTCGGCGTTCTTCTCAAGAACCTGGAATTTACCCTGCCCATGGAAAACGAAATCATGGGCAAGATCCTGAATGACGGCATGGAAGGCGAGGCGGCCGCGACCGCCTGGCTGAAGGCCAACCCGGCTGCGATCGAGCCCTGGCTCGCCAACGTCAAGACCAAGGACGGCACTGACGCCTTGCCCGCCGCCAAGAAGGCGCTGGGCCTCTAAACCGCAAACAGTGCATGACTGCACCCGGCCTGTCGTTGGCAGACCGGGTGCAGCGGAAATTTACGATGCCCCGCATGCCCCGGTCAGCGAATTTTTCTCGCATCCGGGTCGCGCGCCATCCCGGTGTCCGGCAATTCCTTGCCGGCCGTCGTTTCTGCATCAGCGGCATTTGCGGTGAAACGGGATCACCGTGAATGCTTCATCTCCTTGTTTTTTTGCAATTCCGGACCCCAAACCGCTACGCATTTTTACTGGAATTGCTCTCGTTCACGAAAGGTCTTGTCTTACCGTGGAATGGCTCAGCGCTCCTGAAAACCGCCTGCCCGTCGGCCGATATGCCAAGGAGGCCATCGACTGGCTGACCGGCAATCTTGCTTTTTTCTTCGATTGGCTTTCCTTCATTTTCCAAAGCGTCATCAACGCCCTACTTTATGTTTTGCAGGCGCCGCATCCGCTGATCATCGTCGCGATCCTGACGGCTCTTTCGGCCTGGACGCGCCGCTCCGTCGGCATGCCCGTCTTCACGGCGCTCGGTCTCCTGTTCATCATCAATCTGGGGTACTGGAAGGCGACCACGGAAACGCTGGCGCTTGTTCTCGCCTCCAGCGCGGTGTGCATGATCATCGGCATACCGCTTGGAATATTGGCGGCACGGCGCAGGTGGATCTATGCCGGCATGCGCCCGGTGCTGGATCTGATGCAGACGATCCCGACTTTCGTTTATCTCATTCCGGCGCTGGTGCTTTTCGGCCTCGGCATGGTTCCGGGGCTGATCGCCACCGTCATTTTCGCCATTCCAGCGCCCGTGCGCCTGACGCGCCTCGGCATCGTCTCGACGCCGCCGGCGCTGGTGGAGGCGGCCATTGCCTTCGGTGCGACGCCGTCGCAGGTTTTGCGCAAGGTGGAGCTTCCCTTCGCCGCGCCGCAGATCATGGCGGGTCTCACCCAGACGATCATGCTTTCGCTGTCGATGGTGGTCATTTCCGCCCTCGTCGGCGCAAATGGCCTCGGTGTGCCGGTGGTGCGCGCATTGAATACCGTCAACATCGCCATGGGCTTCGAAGCGGGGTTGTGCATCGTCATCCTGGCGATCGTTCTCGACCGGCTTTTCCGCCTTCCCGGCACGGAGCATGATCTATGAGTGACGCAATCATCTTCGGAAATGTCGATATCGTCTTCGGCGACCGGCCTGACGCTGCGCTGGCGCTGATCGACAAGGGCAGCACGCGCGACGAGATCAACGAGCAGACCGGACTGGTCCTCGGCGTTGCGAATGCCTCGCTGTCGGTCAATGAGGGCGAGATACTCGTGCTCATGGGGCTTTCCGGCTCCGGCAAGTCGACGCTGCTCAGGGCCGTCAATGGTCTGGCGCCCGTGGTGCGCGGCAATGTCAGCGTGAAGACGGCGACCGGATTTGTCGATCCCTATCGGGCGACGGCGAAATCGCTGCGCGACCTGCGCATGCACACGGTTTCGATGGTCTTCCAGCAATTCGGCCTTTTGCCCTGGCGCAACGTGGCCGACAATGTCGGTTTCGGACTGGAGCTTTCCGGCACCCCGGAAGTCGAGCGCAAGCGCATGGTGGCCGAGCAGCTGGAGCTGGTAAACCTGTCCGCCTGGGCCGACCGCAAGGTGGGAGAGCTTTCCGGTGGCATGCAGCAGCGCGTGGGGCTGGCACGGGCTTTCGCCACCGGCGCGCCGATTCTTTTGATGGACGAGCCGTTCTCCGCGCTCGACCCCCTCATCAGAAGCCGCCTTCAGGACGAACTTCTGGAGTTCCAGAGCCGGCTGAAGAAAACCATTCTCTTCGTCAGTCACGATCTGGACGAGGCGTTCCGCATCGGCAACCGCATCGCCATGATGGAAGGCGGACGCATCATCCAGTGCGGCACGCCACAGCAGATCGTCAAACAGCCGGCCACGCAATATGTTGCGGATTTCGTGCAGAACATGAATCCGATCTCCATGCTGACGGCCGCCGACGTGATGAAGCAGGGCGTGGACGAACGGAACGGCCGGTTAACGGTTGCCGCCACCGCCCGTCCGTCATCGCCGCTGATCGACATCCTAGATGCGCTTGCGAAACATTCCGGCGCGATCGGCATCGTCGAGAATGGCGCGATTATAGGCACTATTTCCGCAGATGAAATCGTGACCGGACTGACACGCCACCGAAAAAGATAAGAAACGCCCGAATTAGAAAACGAAAGGCCTTCCTCTCCGGAAGGCCTTTTCACATGAGTTTTAGCTGGAAGTCATGGCTGGTATAATAAAAAAGAATATTCTTATTATTATAAGTTATGCATTAAAATAATTACGTATAAAAATTATATTGCAAACTTAGAAAAAATTGCGCAAGGTTAAACTAGATTCTGTACCTCCCTGCGAAATTTAAGGTGGCGGAAGATTACGGTCATCGAGCCGGACATTGAAAAGCGAAATTTTGGTGCTCAATTTTTGATTGTTTATTTGTGAGAATACTCCTGCGAATACATGAGTTTATTGCGGAAATGATAAAAAACAGGCAGAAAGCTGAAAAATTGATCAAGGTGTCTTAAGCTAATGATCAATGAAGAATAGTCTTTGAAAGGGCCACGATATAAGCAAGATTTAGGTATATACAACGTAGCAACAGAATTATAAAAACACCTTTTTAGAACACCTATAATAGCCACCATGACCGTCTTTCCGACTGTCATCAGGAGACTTGAGCGTATGGATAACCAATCTCTGTCGGAACATAGCATCGCCGCTGCAGACTTGCTGTCAGCGATGGCGAATCCCAAGCGCCTGATGATCTTGTGCACGCTGGTGGATACGGAAGTGCCGGTCGGTGTTCTCGCCTCCCAAGTTGGTCTCAGCCAGTCCGCGCTCTCGCAGCATCTTTCGAAATTGCGTGCCCAGCGGCTGGTGAAGACACGAAGGGATGCACAGACCATCTATTATTCCAGCAATTCCGAATCCGTCAAAAAGATCCTCGCTTCTCTCGAGGAAATTTATTGCCAGGTGCAGAAGAGCAGCAAGACCGCCGCCTGATCCCACGGCCCCCCCACAGGCCCGGCGGTACCATTCCATTAAAACCGGCGCACGACGCCGGTTTTTCTTTGTCCGGTGCCTTGCCGATATCTGTTCCGGCAAAGGCGCATGGGCTCGGTTTCAGGGCGATGACGCGGCCTGCATCTGCTGCTTGAGCCGACTTGCCGCAGCCGCATATCCGCCATCGGCGCCATCCACGAAATGCATATGGTCCTTCGAGAGCGGGGAGGGCACGATACAGGTCATCAATGCGGCGTCCTGCTCGTGCAGACCGAAATAACAGGTTTTGGAGGCACGACCCAATTCCAGCCGCACGCGGATCTTTTCGAGCCTCCCGGCATCGATATCCACCGTCATCTTCAGGCCGTCGTCGAATTTCCTGAAATCGGTGTTGCTGGCGACTGCGCGCCGGTAGCGCTCGGCATTGAAGCGTCCGAGCGACAATCCCGTTATGCCGAGAAGAGTGATGAGCAGGCTTTCGCCGAGGATGCGCAGGGAACGGCGCATTTTGCCCCAGCTGTCGCGATATGCTGCGCCGGCCCGGGCTTCGAGACCAAGCCCTTCCTGCACGAAGCCGAGTTGCGGTCCATCCTCCGGCACGGGGTGGCCGTGTCTTGTGTCCTGCGCAGCCAGATCGACGAGATCGATGACGAGCTGGCGGAATGCCGGCATATCCCGCGAAGGTCCCGGCACGGCGATGATCGACACTACCTTGCCGTGGGTTGTGGGAATGGGGTTCCAACGGCACGACAGGCCAGTCAGATCCGGCCGCCCGCCTGTCGCGACTGCGGGCAGGGCGTATTGCCCCTCCTTCATCCGCGCTTCCGCCCAGCTGTTGCCGCCGCCAGAAAACATGGCGTAGGAAACATCCTCGCTCGCCTGAAAGCGCGCGACGCGAATATCGAAGCCGTTCTCGCGGATGTCCTCTATCGGAACCAGCGCCACGCGCATCGACAGGTCGAGATCATCCTTTACCCAGCACTGCACGTTCGAAAGGGCGACGCCCGCAAGAGGCAGTCCGCCTGGCGGCACGGCGACGGCGGCGCCATCGCCACCGAACACGAAGGGCAAATCGTGACGCCCGAGACTGTTCGATATGCCTGATATGACCGCAGCGCCCGCCATGTTGACGGCCTTGTATCTGCCGGCCCCGATCGCCCCCGTCGAATCGACGATATCGGCGATGGCCAGCCCCCATCCCGGCGGCAGGGCGCGATAGAGCGCCGGGTCGGCCACATCCTCAAAATGCCGGAAGACGGGCAGGCCCGTCAGAAACTCGTCGTCTGCTGTGTTCATGCCCGCTATTATCCTCCAGCGGCACCCAAACGCCAAGCATTTACGCCGTATCTTCGCCGGTTGAGATGAATGCAATCATCGCCAGCCTGACGGTTGATTTACCGGGAATAGACCTTATCCAGCAAAGGTGACTTGCATAAGTCATCAAACCTTCCGTATGAGTTGAATTGGAGGCTCGGAATTCAAACATGGAACGAGTTTTCGCCGGGAGGCGTCCGATAAGTTTCATTCGGTCGACGCCCAAGGCGCTCACCGGGTCTGCGACCCTCTTTTAAAGGAGACACCAGGATGAAACTGAAGACATTGACCAGCGTGACGCTCGCAGCGTCCTTCGCATTCGCACCGCTTGCCCACGCCGAAATCATCATCGGCCTGATTGCGCCGCTTACCGGTCCGGTCGCCGCCTATGGCGATCAGGTCAAGAACGGCGCGCAGACGGCAGTGAATGAAATCAACAAAAAGGGCGGCATCCTCGGAGAGCAGGTCGTGCTCAAGCTTGCCGACGATGGCGGCGAACCGAAGCAGGGCGTTTCTGCGGCAAACCAGCTCGTTGCCGAAGGCATCCATTTCGTCGTCGGTCCGGTGACATCCGGCGTCGCCATTCCGGCATCGGATGTTTTTGCTGAAAACGGCGTTCTGATGATCACGCCAACGGCGACCGCGCCTGATCTGACCAACCGTGGCCTTTCCAACGTCTTCCGCACCTGCGGTCGTGACGACCAGCAGGCCGAGGTTGCGGCGAAATACGTTCTTGGCAACCTCAAGGACAAGAAGATCGCCATCATTCATGACAAGGGCGCTTACGGCAAGGGGCTGGCGGATTCCTTCAAGACGACGCTGAATGCCGGCGGCGTTACCGAAGTTCTCTACGATGCGCTGACACCAGGCGAAAAGGATCTCGGCGCGCTGACGGCCCGCCTGAAATCCGAAAATGTCGACATCGTCTATTTCGGCGGTTACCATCCCGAGGCCGGTCTTCTGGTGCGCCAGCTGAACGACGTCGGCGCCAAGGCTGCGGTTATCGGCGGTGACGGCCTTTCGAACAGCGAGTTCTGGAACATCGGTGCGAAGGCCGGCGAAGGCACGATCTTCACCAACGCTTCCGACGCCCTGAAGAACGACGATTCCAAGGCTGCTGCCGAAGCGCTGAAGGCCGCCAACATCCCGGCGGAAGCCTTCACCCTTAACGCTTATGCCGCCGTCGAAGTGCTGAAAGCCGGCATCGAGAAGGCTGGAAGCGCCAAGGATTCGGAAGCCGTCGTCAAGGCTCTGAAGAGCGGCGATGCTTTCGCCACCGCAATCGGCAAGGTCACCTATGGCGAGAATGGCGACCTGACGTCGCAGGCCTTCTCGCTCTACAAGTGGCAGGACGGCAAGATCGTCGCAGCCGAATAAGATCGAGCGTACCGGCCGCATCCGTTGCGGCCGGTACCATTTCCATCGCCTGAAAAGGGGCATGCAGAATGGGCAACGACCTCGATGCCCGGGATGCGCACGCGGACGGACAGGAAAACCTTCCTGAAATCGGCTTTGCGCGGATATTCCCGATCCTCAGAATTTTCGATGAGGCCAAGGCGCGAGAATTCTACGTCGATTTTCTCGGTTTCGAGATCGACTGGGAACATCGCTTCGGCGAAAATTTCCCGCTCTACATGCAGGTTTCGCGGGCCGGAATGGGGCTTCACCTCAGCGGTCATCACGGCGATGCGACGCCGGGTTCCAATATCTTCGCCACCATGCATGGTGTTCACGCCTATCAGAGAGAGCTGGCGGGCAAAGACTACCGGTTCCTGAAGCCGGGCGTTGAAGAATTGCCCTGGGGCGATGTCATGGAAGTCACCGATCCGTTCGGCAACCGTATCCGTTTCTGCGAGCAGAAAAGCGAGAGGTGACGTTTTGCCGTGACCTTGCGGGGTCTTGACCTCGGCTGCGGTTTGAACGATAGAAAACGGAAATAGTGAACCGCGTGCAGGGAACCCCCCTGCGCGCGGTTCATGCGTTTTGGCAGTCGGTTCTGCAATTGGTTCGCATCCGCACGGGGGCAAAAATGAACAGTGAAGGCAATGCACTGGTAAGGAAGCTTGCATTCTGGGGCATTCCGCTTTCTTTCGGCGTGCTGGGCCTGAAGCTTGTGGCCTGGTGGGTCACGGGGTCGGTAGCGCTGCTGTCGGACGGTCTGGAATCGACCGTCAATGTGGTTGCGGCCTTCATTGCCTATTTCGTCATCCGGTATGCGCAAAAGCCCGCCGATGACGACCACCAGTTCGGCCACCACAAGGCGGAATACATTTCCGCTGTCGTGGAAGGCGTGCTGATCGTCGTTGCCGCGCTCCTCATCGTGCAGGAGGCCTGGGGCGGTCTTTTCAATCCGAGGTTGCCGGAAGCGCCGGTTCTGGGTCTCGCCATCAACGCGGCGGCGGGCCTCGTCAACGCCGTCTGGGCGACGATCCTGATCCGTACCGGCAAGAAATACGCGTCGCCGGCGCTTGCGGCCGATGGTCATCACATCATGTCGGATGTCGTGACATCCGTGGGCGTTCTCGTCGGTCTCGTTCTGGCGCTTCTGACGGGTTACGCCATCCTCGATCCGCTGCTTGCCATTCTGGTGGCCATCAACATCCTGTTTCAGGGATCGAAGGTCATTTTGAATTCGCTCGGCGGGCTGATGGACCGGGCCGTGGAGCCGGAGGAAGAGGAGGCGATCAAGAAGGCGATCGCCGACCATTCGGGTGGCGTGATCGGGGTGCATGACCTGCGGACCCGCCGCGCCGGTTCGGCCGCCTTCATCGATTTCCACGTTGTCGTTCCCGCTCCGATGACGGTGCGGGAGGCGCATGATATTTGCGACCGCCTTGAAGATGCCATAAGGGACGTCATACCGGGCGCCAGCCTTGCCATTCACGTCGAGCCGGAAGGCGAAAAGGCGCATGGCGTCAAAGTGATTGTTTGAATAACAGGAGTTTTCCATGTCCGTGACGGATGTTTCCGGCCTGTCGCAGCTGGGCACGAAGGTCGATACGCCCGAGAGCCCGGAAAAGGCCATTCTCGAAAAGGTGCCGAACGGCAATGCTGGCACCGATTACGTGGTGCGGTTCACCGCGCCCGAATTCACCTCGCTTTGCCCGATGACCGGCCAGCCGGACTTCGCCCATATCGTCATCGATTATATTGCCGGTGATTTTCTGGTGGAATCGAAGTCGCTGAAGCTGTTCCTGCAATCCTTCCGCAACCACGGCGCATTCCACGAGGATTGCTCGGTCTATATCGCCAGGCGGCTGGTGGAGCTGCTGCAGCCGAAATGGCTGAGAATCGGCGCTTACTGGTATCCGCGCGGCGGCATTCCGATCGACGTCTTCTGGCAGACCGGACCGGTGCCCGAGGGTGTGTGGTTGCCGGATCAGGGTGTCCCGACCTATCGCGGTCGCGGCTGATCCGGCTTTTCAGAACGGTGGAGGCTCAGGCGAACGAACTGTCGTCGCCTGAATCCATATCCGCGTCATCGGCGCTGTTATCGTAGTCGGCCTGCTGGATATCGTCGTCGTCGTTGTTTTGCGGGTTAGCGCTGTCCCCGTAATAGTTGTTGATGACGGTTTCCTCGGCAGGTGCGTTACCGGCAGGATTGCTGCCGCCGAAGGGCGATCCCAACCCTGACGACGACGCGTGGTTGCCGAAAATACCGCTCAACGAATTGGCGAGCAGCATGCCGCCGGCAACACCGGCGGCTGCGCCGAGCGCGCCTTGCAGGAAACCGCCACCTGATGAACGTCCGGCCGCTCCGGGCTGCTGGCTCCATAGGCCGCCGGGCTGCTGATCGGGTGCGCGGCCTGGGGGTGATCCCCATGGACCGGCCGTCTGGCCTGCCGTGTCGTTGCGCCACGAGGCCTGAGGCGGCGGTGGTGCGGGTGTCGGCGCGGGCGGTTGTGGCTGGCCGGTGCCGAAGATCGAACTCAGAAAGCCGCCCTGTGCGGCGGCTTGCGGAGCGGCATTGCCGCTTTCCAGCGCGTGGATGCGGTCTTCGAGCTGCTTGATGTGCGCTGCCGCCGCTTCCAGGCCCTTTTCCTGAACGATCACCGCCTGGGCGAGATAATAGGGGGCTGCGGGCTGATCGCGCACGGCGTCCGCGATCAATGTTTCCGCCTCGCGGTCACGCGGGGCGGCGGATGCGGTTTTGGTCCTGTCGAACAGGGCCGTGAGAAGCTGGCTTTCTTCCGGTGACATATGATGCCTCCTTACCGTGAAGCGAAAATCCACGATAAGGAGGTAGGGCCGAATTCAGGCTTTTCAAAGCGGCCGAAACTTTAAATTTCGGTAATGATGGTCAGCCGCCGAATGCGAGCGAAAGACCCGCTATTGCCGTCAGCGCACCGGCGGTGCGGCTTGCAGCGGAGCCGAAGCGGGCGATGCGAAGGCCGAGCACGATACCGGCAAGATGCAGAACAGCGGTTGCGATCATGAAGCCGATACCGAATTGCCAGACGCCGGCGCTGCCGAGTTCACCGCCATGGGCGTGGCCGTGGAAAAGGGCGAAAGCGCCGACCACGGCGGCGGCGGCTGCCGTCGGGAGCCTTGCCGCGATAGTGACCAGCAGGCCGAGGCCGATGACGGAGGCGAGAATGGCCGGCTCGACGAAGGGAAGGCCGATGCCGTAAACCGCCATCAGGAAACCGACGGCCATGGTGCCGACGAATGCGGAAGGCACGATCCAAAGTGCCTTGCGGTCGTTCTGCGCCAAGGCGATCTGCGAGGCCCAGAGACCGACTGCCACCATCGCCAGAATGTGGTCGGCACCGAAGAAGGGGTGGGAGACGCCGGCCATGAACGAGCCGTGTTCTTCCGGGTTCAAATGGGCAAAGGCGGGCAGGGTGGTAGCGCCGAGTGCTGCGGCAGCAAGGCTTAGTCTTTTCAGCATGGTTCCCTCTTTAGATTGTCGCCGCCTGCGAGGGGATCTTGGGGTTCCCGCAGCGGGCGGCACTGCAATGAGAAACCGACGATATCGCGAAGGCCGCGAAGCTGTCCATGCGTCATCTGCCGGGGGTGCTGTTTATTGTTCGGGCGCAAACCTTGCCTTTTTTGCTCATTGCCTTACGTAACAAGTCGCACTATGTCCGAAGGGCATGCATGAATTACGCTGGAGAGCCGTTGATGAACGAAGACGAAGACGACAAGAGCAAGGAACTGCCGATCGGCAAGGAAACGGAAGCGAATCTTTTCAAGTCGCGTTCGATCTTCATCTATGGTGGCATCACGCAGGAACTGGCGCAGAAGGTCTGCACGCAGCTCGTGGCGCTGGCCGCCGCCAGCGACGACGACATTCGCGTCTACGTCAATTCGCCGGGCGGTCATGTGGAATCGGGTGATTCCATCCATGACATGATCAAGTTCATCAAGCCGAAGGTCTACATCATCGGTACGGGCTGGGTCGCTTCCGCCGGCGCGCTGATCTATGTTTCGGTTCCGAAGGAACGCCGCCTTTGCCTGCCGAACACCCGCTTCCTGCTGCACCAACCCTCCGGCGGTACGCGCGGCATGGCGTCCGACATCGAAATCCAGGCCCGCGAAATCATCAAGATGAACCAGCGCCTGATCAAGATCTTCTCCAAGGCCACCGGCCAGAGCGAAGAAAAGATCGCCAAGGATATCGATCGCGATTACTGGCTCGGCGCGGAAGAGGCCAAGACCTACGGCCTCGTCGGCAAGATCGTAGAGAGCCAGTCGGAACTTTGAATTTCTGACTTTCTGTTGAAAAAGCCCGTGCCGGTGAAAACCGGCGCGGGCTTTTTCCATTCGGGCTGGCGTCATTTCATGGTGTTGCAGGACTTCATCATGCCGTCCTTTTTCATCGTTTCCGTCTTCATTGTGTCACTGTGCATCTTCATCGTATCGGTCTTCATGCTGTCGGCATGGGCGATTCCCGCGAGGAAGCGGTGGTGATGGCGGTAAAAATGCGGGTCATGAAAAGTCTCCTCTGGACGTCGTTGAATGTCCGCCAGCATCTTGCAAGGGCCCACGAATATCCATTCGGCCGGAAACGCCGTGCCGTTACACCCTCACGCGTTTGTGACGGGATATTCGGGCGAGATTTTTTTAAAGCCATTATGTAACAATATCCTGCGGAGCGCGAATAACCCGATAGTGACGATGACAGGCAGCCTTTCGGAAGAAACATTAAAAATGCTGATGCTGCGTTCCCTCGACGGGGACGAAAGTGCCTACAGGCATTTGCTCCATGCCTTGCGCAGGCTGCTGATCGCCTATTTCGACCGGCGCATGGCCGCTGCTTCACGGGGCGATGTGGAGGATCTCGTTCAGGATACGCTGTTGTCGCTTCATGCCAAACGCGAGACCTATGATCGCGCAAGACCCTTTACGGCCTGGTTCTTTTCGATAGCGCGCTACAAGCTCGTTGACCACTATCGGGGCAGGGGCGCGCGTGCGCTGGCGGAAGTCGAGCTTGACGAGACGCTGGAGGCCCGCACCTCCGTCGATGCGGTCACGGCACGCATGGATGTGGAACGGCTGCTCGACGATTTGCCGGAGCGGCAACGCGACCTCATCCGCAGGGTGAAGATCGAAGGTCAGTCAATCGCCGAAGCGGCGGAAAAATCCGGCCAGACCGAGCTTGCGGCAAGGGTCGGCATTCACAGGACGTTGAAAATCCTGGCGGCAAAGTTGCGGGGAGACACGTGAGAAAGACGGATAACATCATTGACCAACTGGCGGGTGATCTGAAGCCCGTGCCCGCTTTTGCGCTGGAGCGCAGGCTGGCGCTTGCAGCCTTGCCGGCGATGGGCATTTCGCTGTTGCTGATGCTCGTCATTCTCGGGCTGCGCGGCGATATGAACGATGCCCTGACCGAAGTCGGCTTCTGGATCAAATCCGCCTACAACGCCTTGCTGGCCCTGACTGCGTTTCTCGCGGTCAACCGTCTTGCCCGGCCCGACGGGGACAGCGGCCGCATTTTCGTCTGGCTTGCGGTGATTTTCGCTGCGATGGCGGCGATCGCACTCGTCCAGCTGGGGTTTGCCTTTCCGGAGGATTACAGGGCGCTTATTCTGGGATCATCGGCGCTGCATTGCCCGTTTCTGATCGTTGCTTTCGCGCTTCCGGTGTTCCTGGCGAATTTCGCGGTTCTCAGGCGCTCCGCCCCCGCTGATCCGGCACTAGCGGGTTTTGTCGCGGGCATCGCAGCGGGTGCTGCCGGCGCCTGGGTCTATTCGTGGTTCTGCACCGAAAACGGCATGGCTTTCGTGCTGATCTGGTATTCGCTGGGTATTTTCCTGACCGGCCTGATCGGTGCTTTTGCCGGCTCACGCCTGCTTCGCTGGTGACCGGCGCAGGTTTTGCCGTATCGCTTCAGTTACCAATACCGGCCCGGACTTCGTCCCGAGCCGGCATCGTTCATTGAGGGTTTTCACTGACCCAAATTGGCGGGAATCGCGAATGCCGCGAACTGGGTGAACTGCTTGCCCGGATTGAAATTGTCGTCCGAGGCGACGATGAAAAGCTGTTTGCCATCCACCACCGGTCCGAATGCGAAACTTTCGATATTGTCGATATCGAGACCGTAATCGCCTTCGTTGATTTCGAACCACGGTGTTTTCGATACGCTGCGCACATTCGCCGCATCGATCTTGTCCTTGCCGAGGATGTTTTCCGCGCCCGAGAGATCGGCGATGAAAAAGCGGATATGGTTGCCGACGCCGGAGGCGAAATTACGCTCCACCGTGACGAAGCGGCCGTCCGGCAGGGCTTCCATGGCTGAAAGTCCGTTATCGTTATATTTCGGCTCGGCGGCGGTGGGTGTCTTGGAAATCGCTTCGGTGACGTAGACATGTTCGGCGACGGGTTTCAGCGTCGCCGTGTCGATCACGAGGATGCGCGCGGGGCTGCCGGCCTGTGGCGTCGCCTTTGGACCGTCCTGGATCAGCGCATTTTCCGTGGCTGCGATGAGCCGGCCGGATGCCAGCGTCAGCCCCTCGAAACCGAGATTGTTCTGCACGCCCTTCGTCTTCGCGTCATCGACGAGATAGGCGTCAGGCAGTTCCAGCCGCTTCACATTGCCGCCATCGAGGTCCGAGACGTAAAGTGCTGGCTGGTTTTTCAGGTCTCGTTCCGAGGACCAGTAAAGCTTGCCGCCCTTACGGTCGAGCGCGATGCCTTCCGCGTCGATGCCTTTTGGTGCGAAGGCCGTTCCGGTCTCGTCCTTCAATTCGTGCGTGGCTGCGATGTTCAGCGTGGCGGCGCCTTCCGTCACGGTCAGTTCCAGCTCGTAATAACGGGCCGGGCCTTTTTCGACCCGGTCATCGGAAATAGCAAGATAACGGCCGGTTTCGCTGTCAAAGGCGAGATCGGAAATGCCACCGAAGGCGACGCCATTGATGGAGAGGCCCGAGGGGACGACGATCTGGCCGAGCAAAGTCGGTGCTGGCGGGGTTTGCGCTGCAACCGGAAGGGCCGCAAGGCAGAAAGCGGCGATGGTGGCGATGCGAAGCATGGAGACGATCCCTCTTGTGGCGGATGCCCTGTTGTGGCGACTGCCGAGAGGATTAGCGCCCTGCCGCTAAACTTTGATGACGTTTGCCATGCCGCCGTACCTGAAGTCCGGTGGCTCATCTTGCCAAGCGGCTTCTTTTTTGATCCTGAATGGTATCAATGCTTCGTCCAGAGCGTGCGGCCATCCTCGGATTCGCGCTCCACGTTTCAAATTTTCGTTTTTTGCCTGTCACCAGTGCATAACGCTATGCGTCTGCCGCGACAGTCAGCAGACCGTAGAGTGCTTTTATGCTGAAAGATTTTTCCGTCCAGAGCCTGTTCATGGGATGCCTGACCGCCTTTGTCGGCTTCGCCAGCTCTTTCGCCGTCATCTTGCAGGGCCTGAAGGCCGTCGGGGCCACGGATTTTCAGGCGGCATCGGGACTGATGGCGCTTTCCGTGGCGATGGGTGTGTGCGCCGTCGTTCTTTCCGTCGCGACAAGGATGCCCATCAGCATGGCATGGTCGACACCCGGAGGTGCTCTGCTGGCGACCACGGGAGTGATCGAAGGTGGTTTTCCGGCGGCTGTCGGCGGCTTTCTCATCTGCGCCGTATTGATCGTTATTGCCGGCCTGTTCAGGCCGCTCGGAAGAGCCGTCGCCTCCATTCCCGCGCCGCTCGCCAACGCCATGTTGTCAGGGGTCATCATCGGTCTGTGTTACGCGCCGATCAAGGCGATCGGTTTTAACCCGGCGTTCGGCCTGCCGATCATTCTCGCCTGGATCGTGGTGGGGGCCTTCCGACGGCTTTTCGCCGTGCCTGCGGCGCTTGCCGCCTTCGTGCTGGTGATGATCTTCGGCGTCGATATTCCGGCAGGTGCTCTCGACAGCGTGGCGCAATCGCTGACGCCGCCGATGGAATGGGTAACGCCCGTCTTCAGCCTGCACGCGATCGTCTCCATCGCCCTGCCGCTCTTCATCGTCACCATGGCGTCGCAGAATATTCCCGGCATCGCGGTGCTGAAGGTCAACCATTACGATCCGCAGCCGGGGCCGCTTTTCGCCGCGAGCGGCTTTTTCTCGCTGCTTTCCGCGCCCTTTGGCGGCCATGCGGTCAATCTTGCCGCAATCACGGCGGCGATGTGCGCTGGCGAGGACGCCCACCCTGATCCAAAACGGCGCTACTGGGCGGCGATCATCGGCGGTGTCGGCTACATCATCTTCGGCCTTCTGGCGGGCGCAGTCACGGCCTTCGTGGCACTCGCGCCGCCGATCCTCATACAGGCGGTGGCGGGGCTTGCGCTGGTGGGCGCCTTTTCCGGCTCCGCCGTTGCCGCCTTCAAGGAGCCGGAAACGCGCGAGGCCGCCGCGATCACCTTCCTCATCACGGCCTCCGGCCTGTCCTTTGCCGGCATTTCCGGGGCCTTCTGGGGGCTGATCGGCGGCGGGCTGATGATGGCGTTGCAGCGGGTGGTGAAGCATGGTTAGATAGGGTGCTTATTGTTTTAAAAAAATACTATATATGGATTTTGAATTCGATCTGGCCAAGAGCGAAAGCAACAAAGACAAACACGGCATAGATTTCATAGAGGCGCAGGCGCTGTGGCTCGATGAGAAAAGACTTGTTGTACCTCTCGAAACCACTTCGGAAGAGCGGTATATTGTCGCTCAATTGCGCGGAAAGTGCTGGAGCGCCGTCTATACCAACAGAAATGACCGGTTGCGGATCATTTCCGTCAGGCGTTCCAGAGACAAGGAGAAGCATCGTTATGAAGACGATAAGCGCTGAAGATTTCGACAAAAAATTCGATGACGGCGAAGACATAGACGATTATCTCGACTGGTCCACGGCCACCTGCCCCGGGCTGGAAATGGTGCATGTCGATGTTGATCTTCCCGAAGATGTTTTGCGAAGAGTGGACGCAGAGGCGGCCCGGCTTGGCACAACGCGTCAATCCCTGATGGCTAAATGGATAGCCGAAAGGCTGGAAACCGGCCGGCACGCAAAATAGAGACAAGGATCACAAGATCACTTGTCAGACCGCCAGCCGCTGTTTATACACGTCACCATGAGCAACAGCATCGCAACCATTTTCGGCATGAGCGCGCAGATTTCTGCGATGGCCTCTCCGTGCGGTGCACTCTCGCTTCTTAGCCTCGACCTTACACGCGGTTGCCGGGTCCAGTGAGGAGCGCCCGGCGGCCGAAAGCCCGCTGGCATTAACGCTCCTCATCTCGAAATCTCATTTTATACTGGATTTAGGCCCTTGAGGCCGCGCATCCGCCGATGGCTCGAACAGCCCGCGGACTGCGCAAGGAGGAAGCGAAATGGACGCCAAGATCACCAATATTTCCAAGGGCATGTCGGACGCGAACGTCAAGTATCGGCCCTATCCGACCATCAATATTCCAGACCGCACATGGCCGGGCAAGGTCATCGATAAAGCGCCGATCTGGTGTTCGGTGGACCTGCGCGACGGTAACCAGTCGCTGGTCAACCCCATGGGCCACGACCGCAAAGCCCGTATGTTCAAGCTGCTGCTCGAAATGGGTTTCAAGGAAATCGAGATCGGTTTCCCTTCCGCCTCGCAGACGGATTTCGATTTCGCCCGCTGGTGTGTGGAGCAGGGCAATGTGCCTGACGACGTCTCCCTGCAGGTGCTGGTGCAGTGCCGTCCGGAACTGATCACCCGCACCTTCGAGGCGCTGGAAGGTGCCAACAAGCCGATCATCCACTTCTACAACTCCACCTCGGAATTGCAGCGTCGCGTGGTGTTCGGCAAGGATGTGCACGGCATCAAGCAGATTGCGGTCGATGCCGCCAAGATGATCACCGACATGGCGGCCAAGGCCGGCGGCGGTTTCCGCTTCGAATATTCGCCGGAAAGCTTTACCGGCACCGAGCTGGAAGTGGCGCTGGAAATCTGCAACGCCGTGGTTGAGGTGGTGAAGCCGACGGCGGATAACAAGCTGATCCTGAACCTGCCCTCGACGGTGGAAATGGCGACGCCGAACATCTATGCCGACCAGATCGAATGGATGTGCCGCAATATCGACAATCGCGAGAACGTCATCATCTCGCTGCATCCGCATAACGACCGCGGCACGGGTATCGCCGCGACCGAGCTGGCGCTGATGGCCGGTGCGGATCGTGTCGAAGGCACGCTGTTCGGCAATGGCGAGCGCACCGGCAACGTGGACGTCGTAACGCTGGCGCTGAACATGTATACGCAGGGCGTCGACCCCGAGCTGGATTGCCGCGATATCGAGCGTATCAAGGCTGTCTACGAATATTCCAACGAAATGACGATCCCCGAGCGCCATCCCTATGTCGGCGAGCTGGTCTATACGGCATTCTCCGGCTCGCATCAGGATGCGATTAACAAGGGCATGAAGGCGATCAAGGTCGCCAATCATCCGGTCTGGGAAGTGCCTTATCTGCCGATCGATCCGAAGGATGTCGGCCGCTCCTATGAGGCGATCATCCGTATCAACTCGCAATCCGGCAAGGGCGGCATCGCCTATATTTTGCAGCAGGATTACGGCATCAACCTGCCGCGCAACCTGCAGGTGGAATTCCGCGAGGAAATCCAGCGCATCACCGACGAAGAGGGCGTGGAACTTCCGGCCAAGCGTATCTACGAGCGCTTCATGGAGCGTTACGTGACGCAGCCGAATGCGCGCATCAAGTTCGTCGATCACCACACCTATCCGGCCGGCGATTTCAAGGGCGTGCGCATCGTCGCCGCCGAGATCACCGATAATGGCGAGGTGAAGCGTATCGAGGGCAAGGGGACCGGTCCAATCGACGGGTTCATCAATGCGCTGTCGGTCTATCTCGGTATTGACCTGTCGGTGAATGACTATTCCGAGCACTCGCTGCAGCACGGGTCGAATGCTTCGGCCATCGCTTATGTCGAGATGGAACATCCGGGCGGGAAGCTGTTCGGGGCGGGGGTCAATACGAATATTGTTGGCGCTTCGCTGGAGGCGATTGTTTCGGCGGCCAACCGGGTGTTGGAAGAGCGGGCGAAGTAAGCTCGCTTCGTGGGTGGGGCTTACCCCCCTCTGCCCTGCCGGGCATCTCCCCCTCAAGGGGGGAGATCGGCAGGAAGCTCTCCCACCACTTCATTCTCGCATTTCGAGATAGGCGAAAACCTCGCCGCAGGTCGATCTCCCCCCTTGAGGGGGAGATGCCCGGCAGGGCAGAGGGGGGTAAGCTCTCCTCCGCTCCAACACTGCGGATTATTCCCGCAGCCGGGAAAACCCCAACGGCCTACCATTCTCATAAAACACCCGCACATCCTCAAGCGCGACGGCCGTTCCCGTCTCGTTGAGGCTGTGGCGTTCGCAGGCGACGTTCCATGTGCCGGGGCCGCCGGAAATATGGAAGAGATTATAAGCCGCGCGCGGTTTTTCGCCGCCCGGTCCCTGACTGGCCGACGCAATGCCGACGACCGGAATATGGTCCTCCCCGTGGTGGGTGTTCAGCCAGTGGACCGTGTTCAGGTGGGTGTGGCCATGCAGCACGAGTTCCGCGCCGCCAACGCCGAGGGCGGCGGCGAAACGGCGGATGCCGATCATGCGCTTGTGGGTGGGGGAGGCGCCGCGGATCGGCGGGTGATGGATCATCACGACGCGGAACAGCCCCTGTTCACCGGCTTTTTTCAGGAGTTCCGCCGTTGCGCGCGCCTGTCGGTTGCCGAAATAACCGGTGGCCGAGAAGGGCGGTGTCGCAATCGAGGTGGAACAGCCGATCAGTGCGACGGGGCCGCGCACGCGCATATAGGGGAAAATCTTGCGGTCGTCGTCCCATTCGTCCGGGTCGCCATCGCCGCGCACGTAAGGATACCAGGCCTGCATGGCCTTGTCGTGCGCGCCGGAAACATAAGCATCGTGATTGCCGGGAACGACCGAGGTTCTTTCGGGATCGCCCACTTCCTCCAGCCAGTCGGCGGCGGCGCGAATTTCAATGCCTGTCGCAAGATTGACGAGATCGCCGGTAATAGCCAGATGATCCGGCGATTTGCTCTCCAGATCATCGAGCAGCTTTTCCAGCGTGTCGGTGAACAGGTGCTTGCGGCGGTTGCGGTGCCAGTTGACGAAACCGGTGATACGTTTGGATGCAAGTTCCCGGAAGGTGAGTTTTGGCAATGGTCCGAGATGGACGTCTGAAATATGCGCAAGTTTGAACATGGCGGCAGAGATAACCTATGATATGCGGCACGTCCAATAAAAGCCTGCCCGCGGGGAGAGACCAGGGTGAATGACGAGACAATCGAGCGGCGGGCCCGCCCGTTCCACACACGCGTTCTCATCCGTCTGCTTCATTTCGTTTTTCTGTTCACGCGGGGCGCGACGCTCGGCGTGCGTGCGGCCTGTTTCGATGACAGGGGCAGGATTTTTCTGGTGCGGCATACCTATCTGCCCGGCTGGTATCTGCCGGGTGGCGGGGTGGAACGTGGCGAGACCCTGCTGGTGGCGCTCCACAAGGAAATCCGCGAGGAAGGCAATCTCGAGGCGGTCTCGGCACCTCAGCTTTTCCATGTCTACCTCAATCTGGAAGGCAGCAACCGCGATCATGTGGCGCTCTACCGGCTGGACGTCACCCAGACCGAACTCAAAAAACCGGATCATGAAATTGCCGAAAGCGGCTTTTTCGATCTCTCCGATCTGCCGGAAAATGTGACGCCCGCCACCCATCGCCGCCTTGCCGAACTTGCTGGCAAAGCGGTGATTGCCGATTACTGGTAGCGGCGGCGTTCCTCCCGTCAGGCGAGCGCCTCGCGGCCGTGGGCCATGGTCAGGTCCAGTTCCGGGCCGACGGGCACGATGCCGGTCGGGTTGATGGTCAGGTGGCTGCGGTAATAATGTTCCTTGATATGGCGTATGTCGACAGTCTCCGGCACGCCTGATGTCTGGTAGAGATCGCGGATGTAACCCGTAAGATGCGGGTAATCGTGAATGCGGCGGATGTTGCATTTGAAGTGGCCGACATAAACAGGGTCGAACCGCACCAGCGTGGTGAACAGGCGCCAGTCGGCTTCCGTCTGCTGTGCGCCGAACAGGAAGCGCCGGTCTTTCAGCCGGTTTTCCAGCATGTCCAGCGTCTCGAACACCTTCACGGCATTCTGCTGATAGGCATCCTGCGTGGTGGCGAAACCGGCCTTGTAGACGCCGTTGTTGACGGTGTCGTAGATGATGCCGTTCAGCGCGTCGATGTCGGTACGCAGCGCCTCGGGGTAATAATCCGCCGTCGATCCGGTGAGATCGTTGAAGGCCACGTTGAACATGCGGATGATCTCCGCCGATTCATTGGAGACGATGGTGCCGCGCTGCTTGTCCCACAGCACCGGCACGGTGACGCGGCCGGAATAGCGGGGATCCGCCTTCGCATAGACCTGCCATAGCCTGGAGAAACCGAAGAGATGATCCTCGGTCGCATCAGGCGTGCGCTCACCTTGCGGTCTGAATTCCCAGCCGTTTTCCAGCATCAGCGGATCGACGACGGAGACGGTAATCAAGTCATCCAGCTTTTTCAGCTTGCGGAAAATCAGGGTACGATGCGCCCAGGGGCAGGCCAGCGAGACATAGAGGTGGTAACGATCCTTCTCGGCCCTGAAACCGCCTTCGCCGGACGCGCCGGGCTCGCCATCCGCTGTCACCCAGTTGCGGAATTGCGAGGCGCTGCGCTTGAAGTGCCCCTTGGCTTCCTTGGTGTCGTACCAGACGTCTTTCCATACGCCTTCCACCAGCATGCCCATGACGATCTCCTTGATTGTTTCCTTGGCCACGATCCTAACCGTTTAGCGCCGTGTCGCGAACCCGCATGGCGGTGAACAATGCGTTTCTGATAAGCTGCATCAGCAGAATGAGATGTTGCCGAGATTTGTTCTGGACGGTTGGGAATTTTCCTGATAATTGCGATTTTCACAAATCTGAGGAAATTGTCGATTATGATCGAAACACGGATGCTCCGACGACGCTGACGCTCCTGAACGCCCTTACCGGCGCAGCCGTCATCTATTGTCGCATCCGCATTCTGGAAGTTTCGGTCTCTTCATGTCCAAGCACGATCTTGTCTACCTCACCGAGGACGCGTCGCACGACGCCATCATCGAAATCATCAACGAAGAAGCATTCGGCCCCGGTAGGCACACCCGTGCGGCCGCGCGCATCCGCGAGCAGGGTCCGCATGACCGGTCGCTGTCCTTCGTCTGCGCCGACGATGGCGAGACGATCGCCTCGGTCGTCATGACGCCGGTTCTGGCCGGCGGCGTGAAGGGCCATATGCTCGGCCCGCTTGCCGTGCGGCCTTCGCACAAGAACATGGGCATCGGCCGTGAACTCGTCAGGATTGCCATCGCTGCCGCCCGGCGGAAGGGTTCGGAGGCCGTCATTCTGATTGGCGATCCGCCCTATTACATGCCGCTCGGTTTCGAAAAGGTCGCCTACGCCGCGCTTGATTTTCCAGGCCCGGTGGATCCGAACCGGGTGCTGGTCGTGCCTCTTGGTGACGACGTGCACCAGCGGCTGAAGGGCAAGATCGGCTGGCGCAAATGCGATGCCGCCGCCATGCCTGCAGCCCAGGCGGAAGACGACGGCTTCGAAGAGCCTCTTCGGGTTTACGGCTGACGGATTTCGTTACGTCGGATTTTCCGCCCCTCACCAGTGCGTCCTTTTCCCTCATTCCTGTGACAGGCACAGAAATGAGGGATGGGGCGTTGAGTTGACCATATTGGTACTGGCCGGTTATTTCGCTAAAGATGACGGGATGGTGTTCTGCCTTGAAACCATGCATCGTACTTCGCAAAATTCAATTCCGTTTCTTTCCCCTATGCGATAGCACTCGATAGTCGATTTCGGCACGGGGGCGAGCATATGACGGCAATCACCATGAACGATGCGCTGGAACGCGCAGGTGCGGGCGCCTATCAGCGGCGACTGATGGGTATTTTCGGCCTTGTCTGGGCCGCAGACGCCATGCAGGTTCTGGCGGTTGGTTTTACCGCCGCCTCGATTGCCGCGACTTTCGGGCTGACGGTGCCACAGGCCTTGCAGACCGGAACGGCGTTCTTTTTCGGCATGCTTCTCGGTGCGGCCGGTTTCGGGCGTCTGGCGGACCGTTACGGTCGCCGCCGCGTGCTGATCATCACCGTGGCTTGCGACGCCGTGTTCGGTGTGCTTTCCATCTTCGCGCCCAACTTTGCCATTCTTCTCGTCCTGCGTTTTCTGACGGGTGCAGCCGTGGGCGGCACTTTGCCGGTGGATTACGCGATGATGGCGGAATTCCTGCCGGCAAAAAATCGCGGCCGCTGGCTGGTCTTTCTGGAAGGCTTCTGGGCCATCGGAACCCTGATCGTGGCGCTTGCCGCCTGGGGTGCCAGCCTTGCCGGCGTGGCTGACGCCTGGCGTTACATCTTCGCGGTAACGGCCTTTCCCGCCGTTCTCGGTCTCGGCTTGCGGTTCCTTGTGCCGGAATCGCCGCTTTTCCTGATGCGGGCGGGTCGGTCGGAGGAGGCCAAGACCGTCGTCAATCGCATGCTGGTGGTGAATGGCCGCGCGCCTCTCGATGCCGGGACGGGGCTTTTCCAGCCGGAGGTCACAAAAGGGCAGGGGATATTTTCGCCGGCGCTCAGACAGCGCAGCATCATGATCCTTGTCATCTGGTTTCTCGTCTCCGTCTCCTATTACGGCGTCTTCACCTGGATGCCGGCGAAACTGGCGGGAGACGGTTTTGGCTTCGTGCGCGGTTACGGTTTTCTGGTGCTGGTGGCGCTGGCGCAGATTCCCGGTTATGCGCTTGCCGCCTATGGCGTTGAAAAATGGGGTCGCAAGCCGACGCTGATCGGTTTCTGCCTGCTGTCGGCACTCGGTTGCCTGCTCTTCACGCTCGCCACCGGCGGCGCAATGATTGCCACTTCGCTTCTCATCATGAGCTTTGCGCTGCTCGGCACGTGGGGCGCGCTTTATGCCTTTACGCCGGAATTGTACCCGACGGAATCGCGCGCGACCGGCATGGGGGCTGCGGGCGCCATGGCAAGGCTGGGCGGCCTTCTGGCGCCGTCGCTCCTCGGTTATGCCATCGCGCAGGGCTTCGGTTTCGCCATCGGTATCTTTGCCGGACTGCTGGTGCTTGCCGCCATTGCAGCAACGATGATCAATGCGGAAACGCGGCAGGTGGCGCTGACATAGGCATGTGTTTTCTGCCGATGGCCTGACCTCCGCAGGTCAGGCCATCGGTTTCACTGTCTTATAGTGCGGTGTAGTTGACCGGCAGCCAATCGTAATTGGTGCTGTCTGTGCGCAAGTGGCCTATGCCGGGGAAGGCGATGTGGGCGCCGGCCACGAGGTATTTGCCTTCAACGGCCTGCCTGAATGCCAGCGCGCGCGCCGTGACGGCGGCCTTCTGGTCGACGTCGAATTCGATGGCGACATCAGGCTCATCGAACTGGAGGACGTCGCCATGGGTGATGTCGCCCCAGAAGACGATCTTTTCCCCTTCGCTTTCGACCACAATACCGCTGTGGCCCGGCGTATGGCCGGCATAGAGGACAGAGCCGAGGCCGGGGACAGGCGCGGCGTTATCCGCGAATGTCTTGATCTTTCCGGCGTCGACATAGGGTTTGGTGCTTTCCCTTGCTTCGGCATAAGCCTTCTTCAGCGCTTCGGGTGCTGCCTTGGCCCTGGCTTCATCAAGCCAGAAGGCGGCCTCGCGCTCGTTGACGTGTAACGTCGCGTTGGTAAATACGCGCTTGCCATCCGCCGCCAGCCCGCCGGAGTGATCGGTGTGGATATGGGTCAGGATAACGTCGTCTATGTCCGCAGCCTTGTAACCGGACGCCTCGATATTGGCGACGAGCTTGCCGAGGGACGGGCCGAGATAGTCGCCCGTGCCGGCATCGATGAGGACCAGCCTGTCTCCGGTGTTGACGAGATAGGCATTGACCGAAGTGGGTATCTGTTCCGGCAGGAAGGCATCTTTCAAAACCTCGGCTGCGTGTTCCGGGGTGGTGTTGGTGTAGATTTTGGCGAGCGGCAGTGCGATGACGCCGTCCGAAACGGCGGTAACCTCCACTTTGCCGACCATCAGGCGATAGAATCCGGGCGCCTGGGTGGCGGCGAGCGGCGCCTTGGCGAATGCGAGCGAGGGTGCAACGAAGGGGGCGGCGATGATGGCGCTGGCTGCGCCTTTGAGAAGTGAGCGGCGTGATGGCATTTTGAGCTCCTGAGTTTTGCGGAAGCCTTGAAAGTTTCCTAACTCCAGCTAAGTGTAGGGAAGCCAGCAATCAAATCGATGTGACTTATGCAAACTATCGATCATTTCAATCTTCGTTCTTTCGACCTCAATCTTCTCATCGCCTTCGACGCGATGATGGAGGAGATGAGCGTCACGCGCGCCGCGCGTCGGCTGAAAATCCAGCAGCCGGCCATGAGCCACAATATCTCGACATTGCGGACCCTGTTTCAGGATGAGCTTTTCATCCGGGTGGGGCAGGAGATGAAGCCGACGGCGCGGGCGATCAATCTGTCGGGCCCGGTGAGGCAGGCCTTGCGGCAGGCGCAGGCGGCGGTGATGACGGCGGATGTGTTCGATCCGGCGACGGAGCGCCGCACGTTCCGGCTGGGAATGTCGAGTGAGGTGGAGCTGTTGCTATTGCCGGATCTGACCGCGCGGCTGCGCGAGATCGCGCCCGGCATCCGCCTTTTGGCGCGCAACGGGCAGGAGCAGGAAATCACGGCGATGTTGGATACGGGTGTGATCGACATGGCTGTGGGATGCACCTATTCGAAGGAACAGCGCCACCATTGCGAACCTCTCTATTCGTCCAGCGTTCTTTGCTGCTTCAACCCGGCTTTGCTCGACCTGCCCAATCCCGTGGGACTGGATGCCTATATGGAAGCCAAACACGCGGTCATATCGCAGACGGACAGCCTGCATGGCTGCATCAAGGATGCGCTGGAACTGAGCGGCATGGACATCGATGTCGTGGCCGCAGCGCCAGATTTCCTCTCGGTTCTGGCAACGGCGCGATCCTCGGCGGTGCTGGCAACCGTGTCCTCGCGCATCGCGCTGCGTTATGCGCCGATGCTGGGACTGGAAATAAGCCCTGTGCCCGTGACGCTGAATTTTCCGCCTGTCGCCATGGTCTGGACATTGCAGACCGATGCGGATGCCGGAGCCGTGTGGCTTCGCCAGCAAATCCGCGAGGCCATGGGGCGCACGGTGGAGGTGGACGGCGAGGTATCGGGAATTGCCGCCTAGAAGCGTTTCTCGAGCCATGTGATCGACTGGCCGCTGGAGAGGGGCGCAAGCGAGCCGATCTTCGTGAAACCGCAGCGTTCATAGAGCCGCAATGCATCCGGGTTCATCGTATCGATATAAGCGCCGATGCAGCCGCGCTTTTTGGCTTCTTCCTCCGCCATCGCAAGCAGCTTCGGGCCTGTGCCCTGACCGCGCATGGTTTCCGGCACGAAGAGAAGCTGCACATAAAGCCAGCCGCGGCCGGTATAGCCCACCAAGCCGCCGGTGACGGTATTCTCCTCATCGCGGATGGTGATGATGAGTTCGCGTTTGTCGCTTTCGCCGAAACGAGCGAGATTATAGGCCACCAGCGGATCGCGGATGGCCTTTTCGGCTTCTGCATCCGCGACATCGCTCAAAACGAAATTCATGTTCATCTTTCCCTGGACGCCCGGGCGGCGGCCGTTTCCCGTTTTCCAATCCGAGACGGGAAAGCGCCTTAAGCTTCCACCGGAAAGTTCCTACCGGCCCTCACGCCACCAGAGCGCGGAGAAGGCAAGGAGCAGGGCGGCAAGCCCGGCAAAACCGGCAAATAGCGGCAGGGTGTTGACACCTTTCAGCACCGTCTCGTCGGTCATGCGTATCAGCATGCGATCATCATCGGCAACCCTGATATCGCCTCTGACAGGCAGGATATCGGGGAGGGCGATGCGGCCGGAATTATCGGCGACACGGTGCACGCTGCCCTTGGTGGCGTCGGCCAGCGGCTTCAGCGTTTCGGTCGTCGAAATCATCGCCTTGAATTCCGGTGCATCCACCGCGCCGACATGGACGAGCGTGGTGAAATCGCCGTTCTTGATTTCGAACAGGCCGGTTTCGTCCATACGGCGCTCGATCTTGTAGAGACCCGGCTCCGTGGCGGTGAAGGCCATGTTTTCGGTTTTTCCGGAAGGGAAACGCACACTCGCCTGACCGGGATCGTCGCCGATGGTCTGGCGGGTGATTTCCAATGTGCGGCCATTGGCCCGCGCCGTCAGCGCCTCTTCCTCAAGCTCCGGTTCCTTCATCAGCCAGTGCGCGATGCGGCGGTAAAGCGCCACATGTGGGCCGCCGCCTTCGAAACCGCGCGCCCACAGCCAGCCCTGATCGGAAAGCAGCATGGCGACGCGACCTTCGCCCTGACGGTTCAGCACCAGCAGCGGGTCCTGTCCGTCACCCAGCATCACGGTCTGGCCCTGCGGCGGGTCGACGCTGACGGTGCGGAACCAGCGGCCCCAATGCGGCGGCTCGTCGCCCGATCCATCCAGCCCACGGGTGACGGGGTGTTTCTTGCCCGCTTCCGAAAGGCGGGGATAAAATGCGGCCTGATGCATCTGGCCCGTCGGCTGGGCCGGCAGCACGGATGCGAGCGGCGTCATGGCGATCGAATCCTGACCTGCATGTTCCGGACCGGCGGCGATCAGCAGCGCGCCGCCCTTTTCGACATATTGCGCGATGTAGTCGTAATAGAGGATCGGCAGCACACCACGATGCTGGTAGCGGTCGAAGATGATGAGGTCGAAATCCTCGATCTTCTCGACGAACAGCTCACGCGTCGGGAATGCGATCAGCGACAATTCGTTGATCGGCGTACCGTCCTGCTTTTCCGGCGGGCGCAGAATGGTGAAATGCACCAGATCGACCGAGGCGTCGGATTTCAGGAGGTTGCGCCAGGCGCGTTCGCCGGCATGCGGCTCGCCGGAGACCAGCAGCACACGCAGGTTCTGGCGGATGCCTTCGATCAGGTGAACCGCACGGTTGTTCGCAGCTGTCACTTCGCCGGGAAGCTCGGCAACGGAAAATTCCATGACATTGTTGCCGCCGCGCGGAACCTTGAAATTGAAAGGCGTCGGCTGGCCGGGTGTGGCCTGCAGGGTGGCGATTTCCTGCCCGTTCATCTTGACGGTGACTTCCGCCGAGCCGCCCCCTGTGGGGCGGCCGTCATCGAAGACCCGCAGGGTCAGCTGCTGTTCCTCGTTGACGATGCCGAAGCGGGGCGCGCGGACGATTTCGATGCGGCGGTCGAACTCATCGGCCTTGCCGGTGATCAGCCCGTGAACGGGCGCGCGAAAACCGAGCGCCTGCTCGGCATTGGGCAGCGCATTCGGAATATCGTGGATCTGGCCGTCGCTGAGGAAAATCGCACCGCCCACGCGGGAAGGCGAGACATCCGAGACGGCGGAGGAAAGTGCCGAGAAAAGCTGGGTCGAGGGCGAATCGCTCTCGCCGTCGTCGCGCACCTCCACGATGCGCGGTTCGATGCGCGGGAAACGGGACAGCCGGTCCTTCAGCGTTTCCAGTGCCGTATCGGTCATTTGCGGCCGGTCCTGCACATCCTGGCTCTGCGAGCGATCGACGATGACAGGCACGATGGTGGAGAGCGGTTCGCGTTCTTCCTGCGTGAGCAGCGGATTGGCGATGGCGGCAAGGAGAGCCGCAAGCGCCAGCCCGCGCAGCCAGGCGCCGCGCACGCCGCGCCAGAGGCCAATCAAGGAGAGCGCAAGGGCGGCAACGGCCAGAACGGCAATCACGATCCACGGCAGGAAAGGGGCGAATGTCAATGTCATGTCACTGCCCCAATCGTTCGAGAAGTGCGGGAACGTGGACCTGATCGGCCTTGTAGTTGCCGGTCAGCATATACATCATGATGTTGACGCCAGAGCGGAAGGCATGTTCGCGCTGCAACTCATCAGGCGGCACGGTCGGCAGAACCGGCGCGCCCTGCGGGTCGACCGCCCATGCGCCGGCAAAATCATTGCCGGTGATCATGATCGGCGTCACGCCATCACCGGAGGAGGAAAGGCCGGATGTGGTCTTGGCCGCGCCCTGTCGCGATTCCACCCAGAGCGGCGAGCCGTTGTAACGCCCGGGGAAATTGGTGAGCAGGTAGAAGGATCGCGTCAGGACATGGTCTTCCGGCACAGGTTCCAAGGGCGGAATATCGATATTGGCGAGGATCGCCTGTAAACGTTCGCCATTGGCGCTGGTCGCGCCTGCATCGAGCGATGTGAACTGGTCGCGCGTATCGAACAGGACGGTGCCTCCGGCGCGCATATAGGCATCGATGCGCGAAATGGCGGCGTTCGACGGCATGGGTGCCGAGGCCGAAACCGGCCAGTAGATGATCGGGTAAAACGACAATTCGTCCTTCGATATATCGAGACCGACCGGCTGGCCCGGCTCCAGCGTCGTGCGCCAGGTGAGAAATTCGCTCAAACCCTGCAAACCCTGTTCGGAAATGCGGTCGACATCGTCCTCGCCGGTGCGCACATAAGCGAGGTGCGTCGTATCCAGCCGCTCGAAAATCTGCTCGTCGCCGGGTTTGGGATCGTCGGCGCGGGCGTCGCTCGGAGACATCGCGGCAAAGGCGCCAAACGCCAGAAGCACGGCAGCGGCCGAGGCGCTGCGGGCTTTCGGCAGGCGCGCAAACGCGCCGTTCATGAACAATACGATAAGGCTGTCGGCGATCAACATCAGGAAGGCGGCGATGAAGAGAGCGGGACGCAGCGATTTCGCCGTTTCGCCGATCAGGGCTTCGCTGGTGGTGCTGACACCTGCGACCGACGTATCGAGCGGCCGCACAGTCGCGCCTGCTGGCAGAAGATTGAGAGCCACGAAACCGTCCTCTGTGCCGTAAAGGCCGGGGGGATTGTCAAAACCGGTGCGGGGCGGCTGGCCGGCGCGCATTTCCAGCGGGCGGGCGGTGCCGATTTCAGCAGACAGCGCGCCTTCGGCCGTCAGCAACCGGAAGGGCGGCAGGGCCGCAGCCGGAGCATTCGCGGAGGCGGAAGCGCCGCCAGCCTTCGACAATTGCACGATACGGCGCAGCATATCGACGAAATGGCCTGATATCGGCAGGTCGGACCAGCTTGCTTCGGCGCTGACATGGAACAGCACGATGCGGCCCGCCTCGACATTGCGGGTGGTGACGAGCGGCGTACCATCTGCGAGGCTTGCCCATGTACGTTCGGCAAGGTCAGGCGTCGGCTCGGCCAGAACCTGACGCTTGACGAGAATGCCGTCGGCCTTCGGCATGCCCGCGAAAGCGCCGAAAGCAGGAAAATCGGCAAGCGGCTGCGGTTCCGCCCAGGACAGCGCGCCGCCGAGTGCACGTTCGCCCTGCCGAAGCGTTACCGGCACGAGCGGATCGTCGGCGGGGGCTGCGGCAAGGCGCGGTCCGGCAAAACGGATCAGCGTGCCGCCGCCGGCCAGCCAGCGCTGCATCGGTTCATAGGTTTCCTGCGGCAGGCGTCCGATATCGGCCATGACGATGACGGAGGGGTTGGATTGCAGGATTTCCGGGATGGCCTGCGAAAGATCGGCTTGCCGCTGCGGGATCAGGTCCGCAAAAGGTTGCAAAGCGCGGCTGATGTAATAAAGCGGCTGCAACAGCGGCTGGAAATCATTGCCGGTTTCACCGGCCAGCAGCGCCACCCGGCGGCGGCGGAAACCGTCATCCAGAAGATGCACCGCACCCGCTGTCGACACCCCTTCGATGGAGAGGCGGGCGAAATCGTTGCGCAATTCGAACGGCGCTTCCACCGTGGCCGTTGTTTCGGCTTCGCCGGGGGCGAAACTGGCGGCGCCATTGGCGAGAATACGGCCCTGACTGTCCTGCGCATTCACGGTCAACCGGGCGGGTGAGGCCGTATCCAGCCGCGAGAGCGTGACGCTCATCGCATCGGCATTGTTGGTGGCGTCGGTAATGGCGGCGACGGACTTTCCGTCGCCCTTGACGATGCGGAATTCGGCGGGCGAGAGACTGGCGAGCGTTCGCATCGCGCTTTCATCCTGCGCGGTGGCAACTCCGTCGGCGATATAGGCGAGCGTGCCGGGGGCCGTGCCGTTCAGTGCTTCGGTGATGGCTTCGGCCGTGCGCACGCGGTCGGGCACAAGCGGCTTCGGCTTGGCGGCGGCAAGCTTGTCCAGCGCTACCGCCGTCGTTGCCGGCACGGCGTCATGTTCGGCATCGGCGGTGAAGCTGATGGAGACGGGGCGGTCGGCTCTTTCTGCATCACCGATCAGGGCCTGAGCGGTTTCGACGCGTCTCTCCCAGTCGGTTGCGGAGGCCCAGCTGTTATCGACCACCAGCACCAGTGGGCCGGTGCCGGCAATGCTGTTGTTGCGTGGGTTTACCACAGGATCAGCAAGCGCAAAAATCACGGCGGCGGCCAGCGCCATGCGCAGCAATGTCAACCACCACGGGCTTTTGGAGGGCGTTTCTTCGCGTTTCAGCACAGTCGCCAGAATTTTCAGCGGCGGAAACACTTCCGCCTTGGGGCGCGGCGGGGTGAGCCGCAGCAGCCACCAGATGGCGGGCAGCGCCAGAAGGCCGAAGAGAATGTAGGGGCTGGTGAACACGAAGGGCAATGCACTCATCGGCGGCCACCGCCTTGCGCTGGCGCGCCGGACAAATACATGTGAACGGCGACGAGCGCCTCGGAAGCGAGATGATCGGTGCGGTGGAACACGAAGTTCCAGCCGAGCCGGCGCAGCGAGGAAGACAGCGCCTCGCGCCGGGCGAGATAGGCGCGGGTATAATCCTCGCGAATGGTTTCAGCACGGCCGGAGACGAGTTTTTCGCCGGTTTCCGGGTCGGAAAATTCGGTGCGGCCGGAATAGGGGAAGGTTTCCTCGGCCGGATCGGCGATTTCGACCACATGGCCACGCAGGCCGCGCCGCGCGAGCGGCGAAATCTGCTCCATCACGTTTTTCGCATCATCGAGAAAATCGCCGATGAGGACGATGTCGCTTGCGCCGCGGATCATTCCCGTTTCAGGCATGCCGGTCGTCACTGGCGCATGCATGATGGCGGCGGCAAGCCGTTCGGCGGCGTTTCTGGCTGAAACCGGCTCCATGATGCCGGGGCAACCGATGCGTTCGCCCGAACGCGCAAGGATTTCCGCCAGCGCCAGCATCAGCACCAGCGCCCGGCTTTCCTTGGAGACGGAGCCGAGCGTGGACTTGAACATCATCGATGGCGACATGTCCGCCCATAGCCAGATGGTGTGGGCGGCTTCCCATTCGCGGTCGCGCACATAGGTATGATCGTCGCGGGCCGAGCGCCGCCAGTCGATGCGCGACAGGCTCTCGCCTTCGGCATAGGGGCGGAACTGCCAGAAATTTTCGCCGATGCCGCGCTTGCGGCGGCCGTGCCAGCCGGCGGTAACGGTGTTGGCGATGCGCTTTGCCTCGACCATGCAGTCCGGCACCAGTGCGGCACGCTGGCGCGCGCGCGCCAGAACTTCGCTTCCCGGCGTCTTGTCTACGATCTGGCCGATGGATGCCACAGGCACTCCTTTCGCGAAAGGTTAGGCACGCGTCTTTTAGTTCTTCGCCTGCTCCACGAGGGCGGCGATGACATCGCGCACCGACATGCCTTCGGCGCGGGCCGCAAAAGTCAGCGCCATGCGGTGTTCCAGCACCGGCTCGGCCAGCGCATAGACATCGTCCAGCGACGGGGCGAGCCTGCCCTCATAAAGCGCACGGGCGCGTGCCGTCAGCATCAGCGACTGGCCGGCGCGGGGACCCGGTCCCCAGACAACGTGTTTGTCGGTCAATTTGTTGCCGTGGCCGGGGCGGGCGGAGCGCACGAGCGACAGGATCGCGTCAACCACCTTGTCGCTGACCGGCATCTGGCGGATGAGGGTCTGGATTTCCATCATGCGTTCGGCGTCGATCACTTTGCGCGCCTCGCCCGATGCGGTGCCCGTCGTGTCGAGCAGGATCTGGCGTTCGGCGGCAAGCTCGGGATAACCGACATCCACCTGCAGCAGGAAGCGGTCGAGCTGGGCTTCGGGCAGCGGATAGGTGCCTTCCTGTTCCAGCGGGTTCTGGGTGGCGAGAACGTGGAAGGGCTTCGGCAGCTCGTAGTGTTGGCCGGCCATGGTGATGTGGTATTCCTGCATGGCCTGAAGCAGGGCGGACTGCGTGCGCGGGCTGGCGCGGTTGATTTCGTCAGCCATCAGCAATTGCGCGAAAACCGGTCCCTTGATGAAGCGGAAGGAGCGGCGGCCGTTTTCGTCCTGATCCATGACTTCGGAGCCGAGAATATCTGAAGGCATGAGGTCCGGCGTGAACTGGATGCGGTTTGCGTTGAGGCCGAGAACCGTGCCGAGCGTGGTGACCAGCTTGGTCTTGGCAAGGCCGGGAACGCCGACGAGCAGCGCGTGGCCGCCCGACAGAATGGCGAGCAGGGTATTCTCGACAACCGTTTCCTGGCCGAAGATGACCTTGGACACCTCCGCGCGGATGGCTGCGATATCCGCAAGCGCCTTTTCGGCCGAGGCGACGATGGCTTTTTCGTCCAGGGTTTCGCCGGTATTCATCACGCCCATGTCGCTCTCCTGATACCTTCGCCGCTGTCCCATCCCAACCCCGGTCTCCATGGCTGCCGGCCGGGTCGGATTTTGCGCTGCATATAGCTTATTGCTCTCTTGGCCGCTGACAAGCGCCATTCGAATGACTATGTCGTGACTTAGTATTTCCTTATCGGCAAAGCGAGACTCGAATATGGCAGCGGAGACGATAAATTCGGCAGGCGATGCGGCGGGGCTGGCGGCGATGATCTCCCGGGCCTCCGAGCAGACCGGTGACGCCAAACGTGGACCGGCCCCGGTGGAACGCTGGAATCCCCCCTTTTGCGGCGATCTCGACATGGAAATCCGCGCCGACGGCACATGGTTCTATCTCGGCACGCCCATCGGCAGGGCGCCGCTCGTGCGGTTGTTTTCCACGGTTCTGCGCAAGGACGAAGACGGCAGGACCTATCTCGTAACTCCTGTGGAAAAAGTCGGCATCCGGGTCGTGGATGCGCCTTTCGTCGCTGTGGAAATGAAGGTGACGGCGGGCGAAGAGGATGGCGAGCCGCTGCTGACCTTCCGCACCAATGTCGGCGATGTGGTGGAGGCGGGGCCGGAGCACCCGCTGCGCTTTGAGATTTTCGGTGAGAACCGCGAGTTGAAACCCTATCTGCTGGTGCGCGGCAGGCTGGAGGCATTGGTCTCGCGGGCGGTGATGTATGATCTCGCAGCACTCGGCGAAGTGATCGAAGTGGATGGTGTCGATATGTTCGCCGTGCGCTCGGGCGGGGTAATTTTTCCGGTGATGCCCGCCAATGAACTGGAACGGCTTTCGCAATGACTATGACGACAACGGGTCTCAAGGCTTTCACCGCCGCCGACTTCCGCCGCCGGGTGCTGGAGGAAGGCGAGGGCGTGGCGGAGCGCGAGAATGGCGACCATGTGCTCAATCCGGGCGTGGTGCTTTCGGGAAACGGGATCAGGCTGAAGGATGCCGCCGTGCTGGTGCCTGTCATCGACGACGGCAACGAAGCGCGGGTGATCTTTACCCAGCGCACCGCAACCCTGCGCAAGCATTCCGGCCAGATTTCCTTTCCAGGCGGTGGCATAGATGCCGAGGACCGCACGCCGGAAGAGGCGGCCCTGCGGGAGACGGAGGAGGAGATCGGGCTTTCGCGGTCTTTCGTGGAAACGGTCGGGCGTCTGCCGGACTATATTTCCGGGACGGGTTTTCGCATCAAGCCGGTATTGTCGGTCGTTCGTCCCGGATATGACCTGACGCTCAATCCCACTGAGGTCGATGAGGTTTTCGAGGTGCCGCTGTCCTTCCTGATGGACCCGGCCAACCACGGGCGCGGCAGCCGCATCTTTCAGGGGAAGGAGCGGTTTTTCTACGAAATGCCCTATGGCGAACGCTACATTTGGGGCATTACGGCGGGCATCGTGCGAACGATTTACGAGAGGTTTTATTCATGAGCAGCCTTGCCGGGCGGGACTGGTTCGAAAAACCGGCGCTGAAGCGCATCTTCGCGCTTCTGAACGCCGATGGCGGCGAGGTGCGGATCGTCGGCGGCGCGGTGCGCAACGCGCTGATGGACCTGCCGGTTGTCGATGTCGACATGGCGACGACGCTTACTCCCGATGTGGTGATTGAGCGCGCGAAGGCGGCGGGCATCAAGGCGGTGCCGACCGGCATCGAGCACGGCACGGTAACGCTGGTGATCGATGGCGAAGGCTTCGAGGTGACGACGCTGCGCCGCGATGTCGAAACCAATGGCCGCCATGCGCAGGTGGCTTTCGGCACCGACTGGCAAACCGATGCCGAGCGGCGGGATCTCACCATCAACGCCCTTTACGCGGATGAGAAAGGCGAGATCATCGACCTCATCGATGGTCTGCCGGACATCGAAACCGGCACGGTGCGCTTCATCGGCGATGCCGCGATGCGGATTTCGGAAGACTACCTGCGGATTCTGCGGTTCTTCCGCTTTTTTGCCCATTATGGTTCCGGTCGTCCCGATGCCGATGGCTTGCGCGCCAGCGCGCGGGCGAAGGACAAGCTCGGAACGCTTTCTGCCGAGCGGGTCTGGAGCGAGCTGAAAAAGCTGCTTTCCGCACGCGATCCTTCCCGCGCTCTCCTGTGGATGCGGCAATCGGGCGTTTTGACGGAAATCCTGCCCGAGACGGAAAAATGGGGTATCGACGCCATTCACGGGTTGGTGGCGACTGAACAGTCTCTAGGCTGGGCCGTGGACCCGATGTTGCGGCTTGCCGCCATGGTGCCGCCGGACAAGGACAGGCTGGCGGCGCTTGCCACGCGGCTGAGGTTGTCGAAGGCCGAAGCGAGTTCTCTCGCCCACTGGGCTTCCGCTCCGGTCATCGATCCCGAAATGAAGGAGACGGCGCTTGACCGGCTGCTTTACCGGCAGGGCGTTCAAGGTGTGAAGACGAGGCTGAAACTGGCGCTTGCCTCGGCCCGCGCCGACATTTCGGCTGGCGAGACAGCCATGCAGAAAGTTGCGCGTCTTTCGACCCTGCTGACGAGGGCGGAAAAATTCCACAAGCCGGGCTTCCCGCTGAGCGGCGCCGACGTGATGGCAGCCGGTATCGAGGCCGGTCCAAGGGTGGGCGAAGTGCTGAAAAGCCTTGAGGAAAAGTGGATCGACGTCAATTTCTCGCTCGACCGGGCAGCGCTGACCGCCCGGCTGAAGGATATGCTGGAGAATTGAGACCGCAGCGGCGGCGGCGTTGCGGCTCAGGCCGCATTTGCCTCGTCGCGGATGCGGGATTTGATGTTTTCGATCATGTTCTCGCGGATGATAGTTTCGCCGTGGGTCGATCGCATATGTTCCACAGTGCGGCGCACGACTTCCGCGTCATCATCTGCGCGGGTGTGCCAGGCGCAGCCGGGCACAAGCGTTCCGCATTCAAACAGTCTCATGGTCTTGCCTCCCTGTTTTAGAATGAGGGACAGCCTGCAATTGCCTGCTGTCCCTCCGACAAGAAACGAACGTTCGCCGCTTATGTTCCAGAGCGGCGTCCGTCTGACCTATTCAGGCCCCTATTCAGGCATTGCCCAGCACTGGAAAACAGAGGATGTGCCGGCTGCCGGAATTTTTGTACCGGGTATTTCGTCATTGTCCGCACGCTTTACCGTTTTTCCGGCAAGGACGCGTTTTACCTGTTCGACATAAAAGGAATGCGGCAGTTCGCGATCACCGGCGGCACGCATTTCCGCTGCCAGGCGGTCGATCAAATCAGGGGTATCTATGGAATGCAGCGCTTCCTGCGCGGAAGCAGATATAGGCATGCTGTTCGAAGTAATCATGACGATAGCTCCTCCAGTACGTCTGCAGGAGGAGACTATCATCGCCCCGATTTTTCGATAAGTCCTAATTTGCGCTATTTGCGACCAAATAGCCGATGTGCGTCAAATTTGCGTGAGGTCTTTCAAGGCCAGCGGACCACGGGCGGCAGGGAGGACAGGATCGATTCGACGTTGCCGCCGGTCTTGAGACCGAAGATCGTGCCGCGATCGTAAAGCAGGTTGAACTCCACGTAGCGGCCGCGCCGGATCAGCTGCTCGTCGCGATCTTCTTCCGTCCAGGGCTGGTTGAAATTGGACCGCACGATTTTCGGATAGACCAGATTGAAGGCCCGACCGACATCCTGCACGAAGGCGAAATTGGCGTCCCAGCCGCCTTTTTCTTCCTCGGGATGCAGCCAGTCGAAGAAGATGCCGCCGGTGCCGCGCGGCTCGTTGCGGTGCTTCAGGAAGAAATAGTCGTCGCACCACGTCTTGTATCGCGGATAATCGGCGACGGGGTGGCGGTTGCAGGTGATCTCGAAGGCGCGGTGGAAAAGCTGGGTATCCGGGTCCTGTTCCGTCCGCCGGCGACAGAGAACCGGTGTCAGATCCGCACCGCCGCCGAACCAGTGGCTGGTGGTGACGACCATGCGGGTGTTCATGTGCACGGCCGGTACGTTTGGATTGACGGGGTGGGCGATCAGCGAAATGCCCGAGGCCCAGAAACGCGGGTCTTCTTCCGCACCCGGTATCTGCTGGCGGAATTCCGGCGAGAATTCGCCATAGACGGTGGAGGTGTGGACGCCGACCTTTTCGAAGACGCGGCCTTCCATCATCGACATCCTGCCGCCGCCGCCCTCGCCATTGTCGCGCAGCCAGTCCTTCTGCACGAATCGTCCCGGCTCCTGATCGGCGAGCGGGCCGGTCAGTTCGTTTTCAAGGGTTTCGAAGGAGGCGACGATGGTGTCGCGCAGATGCTGGAACCATGCCTGGGCGGCGGCTTTCTTGTCTTCGATGTCCTCGGGCAAGCCCTTCGGCAAGGATGGCCGTTCCATGCATAGTCTCCTTAGGTGAAGTCGATTCACTGTCGCGTCTAGCAGGTGCAGGCCTTGCGCACAATTTCGACTCGCCAAGTTCACATGCGGACACTATCTTTATCGATGTAGGTGCCAGAGGTGAATATCATGACGAAATTTGCCGGACCGCCGCCCCTCGACGGGCTGAAGCGCAGGATAGCCAATCACCGCAGGGAGCGTGAAAGCGCTGGCGGCGACCAGAAACGCGACGGCATGTTCGTGCGGCAGACCTTCTGTCTCAGCCGTGACGAAGCCCGCGCCAAAGCGCGGGAATGGTTCGACAGCTTTCCCAAGGCCGCCTACTGGACGGAAGTGGAAAGCTGGCGACAGCTGGAAGGCGACCGCATCGAATTCACTATGCGGCGGCTTCCTTCGGCAGACTAGGTTTTAAGCACGCGGTTCGGCGTAACGCAGGCGGCTTTCGATCAGCACGCCGCTTTCGTCCAGAATGGGATGCGCCACCGAAACGATATGGGCGTTGATGCGCTTCAAATCGCGCAGCATGTCGAGATGCAGCGAGCTGGTCTGCATGCTTTCCGTCAGCCCGTCGCGCAGCCGCTCCAGATGGCGGTTGGAGGACTGTTTTTCGAGGCGGCGTATATCCACCTTGCTTTCCATCAGCCGCCGGGCGAGATCGAAATCTCCGGTTACCAGAATGCTCTGGGCCGCCCGCAGATTTTCGATGGTCATGTCGAACAGCGTCTTTAATTCCTCATAACCGTCGTCGGAAAATTTGAAGCTGTTCAGCACCTTCTTGCGGATCTGCTCGCAGATGCCTTTTTCGATGATGTCGCCGATATGTTCGAGATTGATCGCGTAATCGATGATGGCGATCGAGCGGCGTGCATCCTCGTCGGTGAGGCCCTTGCGGCCGAGCTGGGAGAGGTAGACCTTCACCTCCTGCTGGCGGCGGTCGACTTTCTTTTCAAGCAGGGTGATTTCGGCAAGCGGAGCGAGATCATTGTGCTTGAAGGCGTTTTCGGCGCGGATCAGCATGCGCTCGATGGCGTCGCCGACGCTCAATACCTCACGGGTGGCATTGGCCAGCGCCACAACAGGCGTCCCCAGCGCCTGCTGGTCGAGGAAATTCAGGTCGTCGTCGGTCTTCGGATCGCCCGGCACCAGTTTTGCCATCAGATCGGATATGAGGCCGGAGAACGGCCAGGCAAGCGCCGCCAGAATGACATTGAAGATGAGATGCGCATCAACAGGCAATTTCGCGGGCGAGAGCGGCAGTTGCTGCAACATGGTCGCGCCATAGGAGGCGAGCGGCATGGCGATGAGGCAGCCGATGGTGCGCACGACAAGGTTGCCGATGGTGATGCGCCGCGCCGAGGCCGGACCGGACAGCGTGGCGATGACCGGCGGAATGGCGCCGCCGAGATTGGCGCCCAGAATGAGGACGATGATGAGGCCGGCGGACAATGTGCCGGTGGCGGCAAGCGACAGGATCAGCACTACAACGGCGAGGCTGGAAGACGACACGAAGGCCAGCACGGCGGAGAAGATCAGCGCGACGGGCCATGCGCCGTCGAGCAGGCCGATGAAGACGCCGAGAGCGGGCGAGGCGCGCATCGGTTCGGTCGCGCCGCTCAACAGATGCAGCGACAGGAGCATCAGGCCGATGCCGATGAGCGCGGTTCCGCCGCCTTGTCTGGCATTGGAACTGCCCTTTTTGAGCACGATGCCCGACAGGATCAAAAGCGGTGACAGCCATTCCACGCCCGCCGCCACGATCCAGGCGGTGACGGCGGTGCCGACATTGGCACCAAGCAGCACCACCTGCGCCATGCGCGGCTTGATGAGATCACGTTCTGCGAAGGAGGCGACGGTCAGCGCCGTCGCCGTCGAACTTTGCAGCGCGACGGTGGCAAAGAAGCCGGAAAAGAAGGAACGGGGTCCATTCTGGGTGCCGGTCGCCAGCACGCTTCTGAGTTTCATGCCGAAGGCGCGGTTAACACCGTCCTTGACCTGCGACAGACCGAAGAGCAGCAGCGCGACCGCGCCGAGAAGGTTGACGATGACAATGGTGGATTGCATGCGACGTCTCCTCACACCCGCCAGCGGACGGTTCCGGCGAGCACGATTTTTATTGTCCGGCTAATCAGTATAGGAGCCTGAACGCCTCGGGTACAGGCCGAGTTGCGTCAGTTTTGAAGCAAAAACGGTCAATTTATGTATTTGCCGGAAAAAATGGCGTTAAAAATGGCGGTTAAGACCATGCCGTCTGGCGCAAAGCCTCGCCGGCGATCATCGCCGCCGACATGGCGACGTTGATGGAGCGTTGTCCCTCGACCATCGGGATGATGATTCGCTCATCCGCCTTTTCGTGCACATGGTCTGGCACACCCGCACTTTCGCGGCCGAACAGCAGGATATCGTCGTTGCGATAGGTGATTTTCGCATAGGGCAGGGCGGCCTTGGTGGAGGCGAGAACCAGACGGCGGCCGGTGGTTGCGCGCCATTCCTCGAACCGGTCCCAGCTGACATGGCGCGTCAACGCTGCCGCTGCGATATAATCCATGCCCGCCCGCTTCAGGTTACGGTCGGAAATATCGAAACCGGCCGGCTCGATAATATCGACGCCAAGGCCGAGACAGGCCGCCAGCCGCAGGATCGTGCCGGTATTGCCGGGGATATCGGGCTGGTAAAGGGCAATCCTGATGCTGGGCCTGATGTCGTGCATGGTCTTCCCGTCGCGTTTGGAATGCGGGACCGATTATCACGGGCGGGCGGGGCGCGACAGATGCGGCAGAGAAAACTCCGTTTAGAAGCGCGCCGTATTCATTCGGGTGACACACAGGCAGGCTACCCATTAACCAATGTGTTGTCAGGCCGTCCGAACATTCGGATGAGCCGCTATGGTGCGGTTTCATGACTGATATTCTGCGCAGCAAAAACAGGAAGATACCATGTCCGAACGGGTGAATTTCGTCCATCTGACCGATCTGCATGTGGGTAATCCGCAGGTGCAGGACGATGATCTTTATTCCGATACTTCGGCCACGCTCGCCGATACGCTGGTACAGATCAAGTCGCTCGTGCCGCAGCCCGAATTCATCGTTGTCAGCGGTGATCTGACCAACAGGGGCGATGCCGGAAGCTATGAGGAACTCAAGCGCCTGCTGGATGAGGCGCAGCTTGATATGCCTGTGCTCTTTGCGCTCGGCAATCATGACCGCCGCGACGGCTTTTATCCTGTCATGCTCGGCCGCACCGAGGATATGGATGTCCCTTACGACCACGCCCAGGTGATTGCCGATATCCATGTCATCGTGCTGGATACCAGCGTTCCCGGCAAGGTCGGCGGCGCTTTCGAGCCGGGGCAGATCGAATGGCTCGCGGAAGAAATCGAAAACCACCCCGAACTGCCGAAGCTTCTGGTGATGCACCATGCACCGGCGCTCGATTTCGACCGCCCCGACGCAGAATGGGAATCCCTGTCCTTCGCCGATACCGAGGCTCTGGACGAGGTGCTGTTCGAGTATGATGTCATCGGCATTCTGGCGGGTCACATTCATTATGATTGTGTGTCGCACTGGCAGGGCATTCCCGTCGTGGTCGGCATCGGCCAGCATTTCGCCACCGATCCGCTGTGGCTGCACGAGGGCGTGCGCATGTTGTCCGGCGCGTCCTTTGCCATCGGCACGGTGCGGGATACGGGTCTGAGCGTTACTTTCGCGCCCCAGCCCAGCGATCGCCGCGAGATCAAGCGCCATACGCAGGATGGCATGGCCCAGTTGGTTGCCGAATATGAGCGCGGGCAGGCGCAGGACGCCGCCGAGTAAGCTGCGAATCCACGCTCTTTGACCGGCGGAGACCTTCGCGGGTAATCTCCGCCCGTTCGGCCTTATTGGTCGCAATCGGGAGCTTTTCTGACGCGTTCGGTGTCTTTCCGGCTGGTCAACGATTAATTTTTGCGCTACAAGGCGACATCTTCAACACCAGCTAGGGAGGTTCTGATGCAAAATGACATTCGTATTCGCCTCCCGGCCCCAGTAGTGCCACTGCTGGCCTAGGTGTTACCTGCGGTTCGACCGCGTTTCCCATATTCCGATTCGTCATGTGGCTGTCACGGCCATATCCAGATACTTTTTCGTTCCGTTGTGAGCTATATTTGCGTTTGCTCACCTTTCACGATGGGACGATTGATTGCCGGAGCTTGGCCTATGTTTGGCTGGTTTGAAAAACGTCTTGATCCTTTTCCCTCTTCGACGCCCTCCGTGCCGCCGAAGACGCTTTTGCGGTTCGTGTGGCATTATGTGCAGCCCGCATGGCCGTGGCTGCTGCTGCTCGGCCTGATGTCGATGGGCATCGCCATTGCGGAAGCCATGCTCTACAAATTCCTCGGCAATATCGTCGACTGGCTTTCCACGGCCGACCGCGCGACGTTTTTTGCCGAGGAGGGCTGGCATCTGATCGTCATGGCCGGGCTGGTGCTCTTCGTGCTGCCTTTGATGGGCGCGATCCACACCATGACGATGCACCAGACGCTTGCCGGCAATTTCGGCATGATCGCGCGCTGGAAGATGCATCGCTTCCTGCTGCGCCATTCCATGAACTTTTTCGCCAACGAGTTTGCCGGCCGGGTTTCGACCAAGGTGATGCAGACGGCGCTGGCGATCCGCGAAGTGGCGCTGAAGGTCATCGACGTGTTCGTCTACGCCATCAGCTTCGTCGTCTCCATGCTGTTCATGGTTGCAGCGGCGGATTGGCGGCTGGTCATTCCGTTGCTGGTGTGGCTCGGCATCTATATGGGCATCCTCACCTATTTCGTGCCGAAACTCGGCCGGCTGGCGCAGGAGCAGGCCGATGCGCGCTCGATGATGACGGGGCGGATCGTCGACAGCTATACCAATATCTCGACGATCAAGCTGTTTTCCCATGCGGGGCGCGAGGAAAGATATGCGCGGGAGGGGATGAACGTGTTTCTCGGAACCGTTCACCGCCAGATGCGCAAGATTTCCGGCTTCAACATCCTGATCGATCTTAACAACGCCGTCGTGCTGTTTTCCACGGCGACGCTTGGTCTGTATTTCTGGATGCAGGGTTCGGTCACGGCCGGTTCGGTCGCCATCGCCATCAGCCTTGCCATGCGCGTCAACGGCATGTCGCAGTGGATCATGTGGGAGGTCACCTCGCTGTTCGAAAACATCGGCACTGTCTATGACGGTATGTCGATGATGACGAAGCCGCACGATATCGTTGACGCTCCGAAGGCGCCGCAGCTTGCGGCACCGCAGGGTGCGATCCGTTATGACAACGTCCGATTCCACTATGGCAAGGCCAAGGGCGTTATCGACGGGCTGACGCTCGACATCAAGCCGGGCGAGAAGGTCGGGCTGGTCGGGCGTTCGGGTGCGGGCAAGACGACGCTGATGAACCTGCTGCTGCGCTTCTACGATCTGGAAGCGGGCAAGATCACCATCGACGGGCAGGACATCTCCAAGGTGTCGCAGGACAGCCTGCGCGAGCTGATCGGCGTCGTGACGCAGGATACTTCGCTGCTGCACCGTTCGATCCGCGACAACATCGCCTATGGCCATCCCGAGGCCACTGACGAGCAGGTGATTGCGGCGGCAAAGCGGGCAAACGCCTGGGACTTCGTCGAAACGCTTGTCGATATGCATGGCCGCCAGGGCCTCGATGCCCAGGTGGGCGAACGCGGTGTGAAATTGTCCGGTGGCCAGCGCCAGCGTATCGCGATTGCCCGCGTGTTCCTCAAGAATGCGCCGATCCTGGTGCTGGACGAGGCGACCTCTGCGCTCGACAGTGAAGTCGAGGCGGCGATCCAGGAAAACCTGTTCTCGCTGATGGAAGGCAAGACGGTGATCGCGATCGCCCACCGCCTGTCGACGCTGACCGAAATGGACCGGCTCATCATCCTCGACAAGGGCCAGATCGTGGAATCGGGCAGCCATGCGGAACTGGCGGCGATGGGCGGCATCTATGCCGACCTGTGGCGACGCCAGTCCGGCGGCTTCATCGCCGACCACGAGGTGGAAGTGGCCGCGGAATAAGGAAGACTTGAGGGCGGGGAACATTCCCCGCCCTCACGGCAAATTCAACGTCATCCTCGGGCTCGACCCGAGGATCCATGTCTCCGACTGCGAGTGGATCCTCGCCTCAAGGGCACTACTGTCCGGTTTAAATCGGCTCCCAGTTGAACTGCATCTGGCGGAGGTCTTTTGTTGTTTCGGGCGGTGGTTT
>NZ_JASXTH010000014.1:0-150102 GCF_036596185.1 Rhizobium sp. GR12
TAAAGCTGGGTACCGCTAGAATCCGTGCGCGATTACCCCTGAAGAGGCCGTCTAGGCGCATCGAAAATCGCGCTTACATAGAACCAATCAGCGCTGTTGATCTGGACGTGCAACGCCTCGACGGAATCGGTCTTCTCTTTGAGCAAGTTCGTACGGTTTGTAATAACCGTACATGCAGAACAGATGCATATCTCAACGCTATCGCCCGAGACATCAAGGCGTCGCTGAAACAAGTGCGTCGTGCCGGTCAATCCGCAGCATGGACAACTTTCATTATTCATTTAACCCTCCCCAAACAACTTATGCGACAATAATTAGAAGGTGCGGAAAGTGCAACGCTTGATGCCGTAAGAGCCGGCTGCGGACATGAGGATGATGCTTACGTCTTACGGGGTCCTTCGAAGTTGAAAACAATCAAGATTGATCAAGCTGGAATGGCGTTCCTGGCGCCAAGCTGGCTTAAGCTTGCTGGAACCTCACTCATGCAGATCGGAATGGCGCACGTTTGGATAGGTTTCGCGAAGCGCCCTTTGCAGGAATTCACAGGTTCGCTCGAATTTTCCTCTTTGGCAGCGGGTTGTCTATTGCAGGATAACCCCGGAGACCGGATCCACCGCGAAAATGATCCTCCCGATCGCCTCTCTGGTTTCCTATATCAGTCGCTTCACGCGGCTCATGCCCGGTGACGTCGTCACGACCGGCACGCCACCCGGTGTCGGCCTTGGAATGAAGCCGCCGGTCTTCCTGAAAGCCGGAGATGTAGTCGAACTTGGCATCGATGGCCTTGGCAAACAGCGCCAAATCGTGACACCATTCCGCTAAACAGTATCAGGATGCGACGGAATGACGGCAATCGAAAAACTGGCCCAGGGCCTTGCGAAAGCAGACCTGGACAGCACTAAAATTCCACTGGCGACGATTGAGGCGGATGGTCTCGTTCCCAGTAGTCTTGAAGCGGCCATGGCCGTTCAGGGCGCTTTTGTTGAAGTTTCCGGTAAAACGGTGGGGGGCTGGAAGCTGGCGATCCGGCCGGACAGTACGGCGGTCGCTGCGCCGATGGTAGATTGTTGCCGCGTCGGTGACGACAACATCGCATCTTTTTCGGGAGCGGGCATCGAAGGCATCGAGGTGGAAATCTGCTTCACTCTCGCCTCCGATATCCCTGCGGCAACCACGACTCCGCAAAGCAGAGCCGATATTCTGAAGCATATCGACGCCGTTCACCTTGGCGTCGAGCTTCTTGGCTACCGGCTGGTGGAGAAGAACCAGGTCCCTTTCCCGCTCTTTCTGGCGGATCGCCTTGCTAATCGCGGGTTTGTTCTTGGGCCGGAAATCGGTGCGGCAATCGTTGATACCTTCACCGAAAATACCGGGAAGCTGCCGCATCTGACAGTGATCGAGGGCACAGATGTCCGTTTCGATGCGGCGGTGAAACACCCCAACATCGATCCGCTCGCCCCGCTCCTCGCCTTTGCCAATTCCCCCCTCAACAAGGACGGACTGCTGAAACGCGGGCAGATCGTCACCACCGGCAGCCTATGTGGTGCGATAACAAGCAGCCTTGCCGCCGAAACGCATATCGATATGAAATCGGTCGGCGCTTTCACACTTTCATGTTCGTGATCGTCGTCGACGGCGATTTTGATTGAGGCGTTACGGAAATAGGGAGTTATGTCCCGCAGCCCCCCTTTCGGACTGCTTCATATCCCGTAGGCCAATTTTCGGCCGGCGATCTTATCCGGCTTTCGTAGTCGCCTTCGTGTCCACGCGCCCAGAAAACCAGTTGGCCAGGAGCGCGCCGGAAATATTGTGCCAGACGCTGAAAATGGCGCTGGGAACAGCTGCAAGCGGCGAGAAATATGCCGTCGCAAGTGCGGCACCGAGACCGGAGTTCTGCATTCCCACCTCGATGGCGATTGCCTTGCGCTTGGCGAGAGAAAGGCCGGTCGCCTTTGCCGCGAAGTAGCCAAGCAGATAGCCAAGGCCGTTATGGAGAACCACGACCGCAAATATCATCAGACCGGATTGGACGATCGCACCCTTCGATGCGCCGACAACCGCCGAAACGATCAAAACGATGCCGATGACGCTCACAAGCGGCAATGCCGGCACGGCCGCCTTGACGACACCCGGCAAAAGCTTCTGCAATGCGGCACCAAGGGCCAGCGGCACCAGCACGACCTTGACGATGCTGAGGAACATTGCCCAGCCATCGACCGGCAGGAACTGGCTGGCGAACAACCAGACGAGGAAGGGCGTCACCAAGGGAGCAGCAAGCGTCGTCACTGATGTGCAGGCGACGGAAAGGGCGACATCGCCCTTCGACAGATATGTCATGACATTGGACGATGTCCCACCCGGGCAGCAGCCAACTAGGATAACGCCTGCTGCCACTTCCGGCGGCATGGGAATGATCCAGGTCAGCAGGACCGCAAGCAGCGGCATGATGAGGAACTGGCCGAGCACCCCGATGGTAACCTCGACCGGGCGCTTTACGACTTCACGAAAATCGTCGACCGAAAGTGTGAGCCCCATGCCGAACATGATGATCGACAGAAGCGTGACGATCCACGGTCCAATCTGCTTGAACGTATCTGGAAAATAAAAGCCGAGCACGGCAAACAAGATGACCCAGACCGCAAAAGTTTTGCCAACGAAAGCCGAAACGGCCGCCAGTGTTTTCATGTCTACACTCCCAAAATGAACATGAGACCCCGTCTAGACTCCTAGGGTGCTCTGTCAAGGTCATTACGCCGTTGCTACAACCTCGCGGTTAAAAACGATACGTCGCAAATCCGGGAAGATCGAATACCTCTAGGTCAACAAGCTAAGTTGGCCAAATCTAGCCACCAGTGACCGCAGCATCTGCCCCACCAAATATGAAGCCAGATTGGTGGCAAAACCCATCGGGACGCAACCATATCTAGCGCGACTCGAGTTTTAATTTGGCCTTGCTTTTTCATATCCCCATTTGTGTTCGGGAATGCTTATTTTATCAGCGGCTTCGATCCGTCTCCCCGAAAAAGCTCGCCTGGGCACATAAGGATCATGACGGCCTATGTCATCGACGCCAAAGGTCTTGTTTCGAACCGAGGCAGGTCCATAAGCCGCATCCCGTGGACTTCATTTCGGTTCATCTTCACTATACGAGTGGCGTCCGCACCACTGGGTTACCAGTCTACAGCGCGTCTGCGGACGCTTATAGCGGCAAGCGCCAACAGCATTAAGAAACCTGGGTGACGTAGACAAGCGAGCAGCGACCGAAACACGTTTGCTCGAGGAAATGACGGCCACCCATGCCGACCAAAACGTGACGATGAACAGGATTGAAAGAATAGGTTGGACCCTGTGGTTCATCACGTTGCGATGGCTGCCACCTGAGATCAGGAGAATTTGCGCTAACCCGTGAATCTCAAGCGCTGGCGTTCGCGGCCTGTGTAAGCTTTTCGATGTGCTCGCGGCAGAGCGTCTCAACCAGCTTGTGAAGTTCCGCCGTCCGCTCCTGAAGCCAGCTGAGCGCCTCTTCGGAAACCTCAAAACGCTTCGAATAGCGTGCCTTGACGTAGGCCTCGTTCAAGATGTTGTACCATGTGGTAAATCGCTGACGATCGCGCGGCCAGATGTCGATCAAACGGTGATCACGACCTTCGGAAAGTCCGCGGAGGAATTTGAGGTTGTGCGACGCGGGGGAATAGTTTGTCAGTGTCAGGAGGTAGCAGTTGTAGGCAGTCTCCACTGCCTGATGGAGTGTAAAGGCCGCTAAATTGAGGTACCCCGACTTCAGGTAAAAACCGACGCCTTCGAGGAAACCCGCTGCATTTTTAAACTGCTTTTCAAAATGCTCCTCGGCCACCCTGAGTGCATCGGCAGGTCTGAGCGGCTTCGGTTCAGCCAGCGGCCTGTCGTCAAATTCGTAGAGGACGATGCCTTCACGGGCGAGATCGACAAAGAAGGGTTGGCCGTCATTTAGAAAATTGCTGATCTCGCGAGCGCCGTGCATGATGAGCCCCACGGGCGTCTCGATCTCCTTGTCCCACATCAGCCGGTCTGTTGTCTTGTCCCAGTATTTGGGATCGGCAAGTTCCTTGTTGCTGACGATGACGAGAATATCGAAATCCGAGCGATAGCCTTTCGACGTATGCGGTTCATCCACCCAGGTGCCACGCGCGTAAGAACCGAACAGAATGATTTTGAAAATCCGCCCGTCTTTCTTGGCATCGGACTTCGAGCGCTCCACCAGATCAGCAAACTCTTCCTGAATAATTCCGACGACGCGCGCGAGCTCGCGTTGCTTTCGTTCCGGCAAATGCTCAAGGCTGGTCTTCATGTCTGCTCCGCTTATCGACGGTGTCCTGTATGGGCCATTGTGAACTTCTTTAAAACTTCGATTATTGGCAGCCGCCAATCGAGTGCCTGTCTCCCGCACCCAAAATCTTCCGGCGCGTTGCCTGCGCCCACTCCTGTTTGCCCAGTCGCGCCTGCAAACTCACTCCTCCTATCGTCCATCTCCCTTGTCACTTGTCCCTGATCCGCCGTGCGATCGGTTTGCGCGTATCGCCCTCCCCGGATTGATGCGTTTGTTTCCTATTCAAACACGAGCAATGACCTGTTGGCGACTGCTACTTTTAGTAGTCCAAATATCCGTTCGATGTTGCTAGCGTCTCCGTCGGTAAACAGACAAGGGCTCAATTAGACGACAGCTTGCCCAGTCTCGGGGGCTTGGACAGAGTCGATAGTAGGCCCCGACGATTACGCCCGCCGATGCGCCGCAAGCCCTGACGCTCATCAACGAGCCGAAGGCCAATGTCAAACGATACGATGCCCTTAGAAAGGCGGAGGCCCGCCATACGTCATAATCCGGCAAGTGGAGCGATCGTTATCATGCTGAGGCAACTGAAGACTCACGGCATGGCACAAGCCGTCGGCGAACTCACGGAGCAAGGATCGCAGGCGTTCGAGGCCGCCATTCCGATCCTGTCGTAGCTTCTAAAAGCGGAAACGGCTGAACGGGGGTGGATCGAGTGCCTATTAGCCCAAATCCTCCCGCTTTACCGCCTATCGTGATCTGAATGGCTTCGATTTTGCCACCGGCGAGATCAACCAGGCGCTGGTCCGTCAACTTCATCGCTGCAACTTCCTCAACGACGCCAACAACATCTTTCTGGTCGGCGGTCCAGACACAGGCAAGACGCATCTCGCGGCGGCAATCGGTGCCGTCGAACTGGTCAACGCGCTCGAACAGGAGAAACGCAAGTGCGCCCTGACCAGATCGCCAACCGGCTCCTCGCAGTCGTTCTTCAGCTCCTGGTTCGAGAGGCCACCGAAGCCTCCATTGACCGACCGCATTTCCATGTCGGGATATCTGCCCGGAACCATGGATACGGGGTCCACAGGTTTGGCAGGGTTACGCAGATACTAGACGGCTTTTATTGGTAATAGTGCTGCATGTAGCGGGCTAGTGGGAGTTGATAAACTCTATTTATTCAAATAGATAAGCAAGCATTTCCCGTCCTTTTTCCCCACAAGACTGATCGGTCGAACATCATCACCTCCATCGATAGATATTTCTACCGGCAAGCCTTGATTTTCAAAGGACTGAAGTTCCTTTATCAACTCTTCAATGGTTTTCCCTTTATTAGCCCAATCCTTATTATCTGTGTTTTTAACGTTCATTATCAATCCCCTATACGTTTCAGATTTGAGTCATAAGTTCCGAGGCGCGTCCCCTTACCTCCAAGGTCCTTAACGGAAGTGGCCATCTTCCAAGCGCCTCCATTGTGGCCATCCAAATCTCTCGTTATGTATAAAGTCCCATTTTTGTATACTGGTTGCCCACCGTGAATCGTTTCATTTATTTTTTTGAATCCAAGCGCCTCGGCTGCAATCTTTGCCTCTTTATTGGACTGATAAACTGGCCCTCTACCGCCACTTTTGGCCACCCCGCCCAATATAGCCATTGCGATGATTGTGCTGACGTCAAGACCAGTCTTTTCGAGCTGGGCGGATTTTGCATCCCACGTTAGCGACGAGTCGTTCCAGATCGCCCAGCGCTCAGGTCCGAACTCTTCCGCGAACCGTGCACCTTCCCCTGTTCCTTCAAGATAGGCTTTGAGATTACTGCCGTAAGGCTGCCCGTCGAGCTTCTCGATGGCGTTCAGTAGCCACCAAGACATCATCGCTCCCTCCCCAGTCGAGGAAATACTGCTGCCGGCCGCAAACCCGGCGGAGCGCAGGGTCTGCGCCCGTTCGGCCAACGTCAGGCTGTTCAAATAGGCGTAGATTGCATCCTTGCATTCTTCGTAGGTCTTGATCCCAAGCTCGATGAAGGTGCCGTCCGCCTGGCGGATCGTGCAGTTTGTCTCGTAAGCATAGGCGGGTGTGACGATCCAGTTGAACAGGTTGAACCCCTGCTTCTGGCCGCAGCCGACGAAGGAGCCGCCATTGGCGAGCGCCTCAACGCCTGCCTTGACCTGAGCCTGCTCCTCCGCTGTCAGTTCGCGGCCGAGCAGGTACTTGTCAATGAAGCCACCCGGCGCAACCATTTCCTTCAGTCCGGAGCCAATCGCATTGAGGCTGTTGGTCGACAGGTAGACCTCAAGACCGACATGTTTGTCTTTGGTGATTTCGTACGCGTTGTCGGGATCGCGGTTGAGCTCGTGGAGCGGCAGGGTGGAGGCGCCGTCCGCCTCCAGTGCCGCCTGCTGTTCCTTGTCGCGAATGACGATTTCTCCTGGGCCGACGGTGGCGCGCACCGTCTGGCGGGTATCGTCGAGCTGGTAGGAGCCCTCCAGTGTCGAATTGCCGATTGGATTCGAGGTCGAGCCCTTGCCGCCGGTGAGATCGAGACCGAGATTGGCGCTGAAGCCCTCATACTGCTTCTGGCCCTCGAAGTTCTCATGGGTCAGCGTGCCGGTTTCGAGCGTGAGATCACCTGAGCCCGAGACGATCTTGCCGGCGCCGAGATGGGTATTGCCGCCGACGGTCACGTCCATCGTGTCCGCGGAAACGAGACCCGACTGCTCGGAAACCCAGTTCGTAGACCCGGAGCCCGCGCCGCCGCCAACCTGGATGCCGGAAAGGAGGCTCTTCCCGCCGCCGAGGTTGAAGCCGCCGGAGGTGGATTTGTTCGTCGTCTCGCCGGTATCGGGAACGGAGACGATGGTGAGATCGCCGCCGATGTCGGCCGTCACCGTCTCACCGGCAACGACGGCGCCGGCGAGCGTCGTGTTGTTGCCTGACTGGATGACGATGTCGCCGGTACCGGTGACGTGGCTGTTGACCTGGGTGGTGCCGTTGGCGTTCGCCTTGGCCGTGGAGGCATTGGCTCCGCCTGTCAGACCGACGCCGACGCCGCCCGACAGGCTGACGCCGCCACCGATGCCAATGCTGGCGCCTGCCGACGTGCTGCTGGACGACGAGCTTTGTGTCGCCTCGGCGCTTTTAAGAGTGATATCGTTGCCAGCTTTCAGCGTAATGTCGCCGGCCTTGTCGTCATCACTGTCGACCGGCAGGCCATGGGTATCGTAGCCGGCCGAGATCTGCGCGCCATGGCCGGTGATATCCCCGGATGTGGCTTCGATCGTCACCGAGCGGCCGGCATTGATGTCAGTGGTGACGGGAACGGAACCCGTCCCGGCGGCCTTGTCTTTTGTATAGTTGAAGCCGACGGTGAGCGAGGCCGAAGCGACATTGCCGTTGACGACGGCGTCGAGCGCATCATAGGCCTTGAGCGATGCAAAGGCGGCGTTAGCGGCGGAATAGCCGTCGTTGATGGTCGTTAGCTTCTGAGCTGCGCCGCTCACACTGGTGGCTGCGTTTACCACGGAGGTTGACACCGAGAGGCTGATGCCCGCGAAGAGCTCCTCGTGCAGGCTTTCATAGTTGGACTTGTCCTGCGCGGAAAGCAGATTGACGTTGCGCTCAGCGAGGATAGCCACGTCACGCTCTGCGGACACCTGAGCCGCCTGCAGGTTGGCGTCGCGGCCCGCTGATATCGTGAAGTCACGACCGGCAAACAGGATGGATCTGGCGTTCGTCTCTGATGACTGGCTGGCCTGATCGACCGACTTACCGTAACCGATACCGATGGATGCGCTGCCATTGCCGGACTTCACCTGAATACCGAAACCGGAGCGCTGCTCCTTCTCGGCCGACGCAGCACTTTCAGCGCCTGGCGTGATATTGACATCACGGGCCGCCTCCAGCGCGATGTCACGCCCCGCCACGATGGAAGAGCCGATGACATTCACGTCGCTCTCGCGCGCCGTAAGCGTTACATCGGTTCCAGCGCTCAGCGCGGAGCCAACGTTCAGGGCGGACGACTGGCTCTTTTCTTTCTGCTCCTTGCCCCAGAGTGAAAGGAAGCCATCGCCAGACCCCGCAAACAGACCGGATTTCTTGCTGCTGCTTTCCAGCGCATGCTGCTCCTCGGCCCCGATGATGGCGACGCTGTCGCCCGCGACGCTGATCGCATCGCCTGCCGTTATGTTCGAGCCAGCGATGACGGCGTTGCCACCAGCATCCAGCTTGATGTTGCCGGACGCGGAAAGCTCGGAGCCAACTGTCGTTTCGTCGTAGTTGTACTGCGTCGAACTCTTTTTCGAGAGGAAGCCCTTGGATGATGAACTCTGCTCGAACTCCGCAGTATTCTTGCCCGACGCGATCAGCAGATCGCCGCCGGCGCTGACATTGATATCGGCTTTGTTGGTCTCGTCGCCGGCAGTCACCGTCGAGGCCGAGAGGACGGTATCTCCACCTGAGACGATGGACACACCCTTCCCGCCGCTGACCGATGATCCGACTACGGTCTGCGTTTCCGTGTGGCTCGTCGTCTGTTTGCTTCCGCCGAACAGACCGCCCTTTTTCTTATAGGCGTAGTCAATCGTAGTAGTGTCGACAGCTTCGGCAATCGTCACATCACCGGTCGCTTTCAGACCAACGGCTCCATCGCCGGCAATCGTGCTGCCGATGACGTTGAGGTTGCCGCCTGCATTGGCTGAGACCGAACCGCCCGCGGTGATCTCGGAACCCTGGCTTGTGGTTCTCACAACCGTCGTCGAACTCCGCTTGTCGCGCAATGTGCTGGTTGTCGACCTTTCAGTCACGGAGATATTGATGTCTCCATTCGACGTCAGGTCGAGACTGCCACCTGCTTTCACCTTCGCATTGGCCAGCAGAATGCTCTCGTTCCCCTTCAGCGAGGCATTGCCACCCGCCGTGAAGGTGCCGCCGATCGCCGCGATCGACGAACCGGAAACAGTAAGATCGCGGGTCGATGCAATCATGCCTGATGTTGCAAGCAGGCCAGTATCGATTGTCACCTGATTGCCGGCGATCAGCGCGCCCGCAGAATTCAATCTTTCCCTGTCATTGGCGGCGAGATGTAGTACCGGCGCAAGAACGGTCGTACCGTTCACCGTCTGCCACTCATATACGACGACGGATTCGGTGAGGCTGGCGATCTCCTCAGCCGTAAGCGGTTCGCCGAGCGGGCGCTGCTGCGCTCCCAGATAGGCGGCTCCGTTGTCGAGCAATTGCTTTATCTGAGCGATTGAATCCTGCCCGGTAAAGCCGGAACCCGTCGTCAGTCTGAGCTGCTGCTCAATATACTGGTTCTCGAAATAGGCATCGCCAAGGAACTGGATCTGCCGGTCCGGCTGGTAGCCGATGCGGCCAAGGAAATAGCTGGAACCGTAGAATTTCGAGACATCGAGGAAGGCGGCACGGGTCTCATAGAGGAACGTCTGACCGGGAATGGTGCCGCCAAAGCCCCCGGACTGTGGGCTTGCAACGGAGCCAAGTGTGAACAACGCACCGCTTGCCGTCATGCCAGCGAGTAATCCGGTGGGATCGCTCGAAGGCGCAGGCGCTGCTACGCTGGCATGATCTGCGATCGTACCAGCGGCGGCGGTATTGTTAACAGCACCAAAACCAGTAATGCCCAGCGCTCCGCCTGAACGGATGCTTGCGGGAATCCCGCCGATCGCCTCGACGCTTTCCACGGTCCGTCCCGGCCCGATATCCTTTGACGTATCTCGTGTTCCAAACGGGCTGGGGCCAGGCATGGCGACCTGCCATGAGCCCTCATGGCCACCTGTGTCGCCGGTCGTTTTCGTTTCCGTCCATTCGTAAATGACATCCGGATAATACTGGCAGCCGCCGTGCTGGTTGCAATTGAGCGAAGTCGTGCGCTGTAATTGCAGACCGAGATTGTTCAGCGTGCCGGAGCCAACAAGTTTCATGCCGGAGCCGGCTTCGATGCTACTATAGGCATTGGTAAGATCGAGGGTATCAACAAAAAGCGTATTGCCCGCCTTGATTGTCGCTGCGGGGCTACCAGCCGATGTAAGGCGGTCCTCGGTCACATCACGATAGACATGGCGAATGGGCGCACCAATGACAAACTGCTTGCCAGCAAAAGAGACGGGAGATGAACAATCTCCACATTCGCGTGCATAATAGGTGTCATAGGGCGACACGAGTGCGTTTGAGATTTGCTGGCTCGTATAGGTCGGAGCCACGCTTTTCTCGTTACGCAGGTTTGCCGTAAGGATCGAGATATTGCGACCAGAGGAAATTAGGCCGGAACTGTTGACCGTAGCAGCATTGCGTGCGCCGGATGAGTTACCGGCGATTGCAAGATCACGGTCGGCGACAATGGCCCCCTGATCATTGGCAAGCACACCGCCCACGAAGAGCGCCGCGTCATTGCCGGCATAGATCAGCCCCGTGGCGGTGTTGGTCAGGTTGCCGTTGACATTGAGGGTAAGATCATTGCCGGCAGCCAGCTGACCGGTGTTTATAAGTTGTGAAAGGGAGAGCGTCAGATTATGGGCCGCCAGAATATTGGTAGCGCCGTTAGCACTAAGGCTACCCGCTTTGATCGCGATATCACCTGGCCCCTGAGCGGAACGAGCAGTGCTGCTCGCGGTGACAGCATTGAGCCGCGCACCCGTCAGATCTGTCGTTCCAGATGACGTGAGATCAATGCCGCCTGATGTCAGCGTGCTGTTGGTGAGATTAATATTATTGGCATCGATGTAGAGTGTGCCGGATGTGGCAAGTTTGCTCCTGTCATTGGAGAGATCGGCATTTTGCTGCCTGATCCTGATGTCGCCACCGGCGGCTGTGCGCTTATCGAAACTGATCAGCCCGCCGGTCGAAGCTAGCAAAACGTTTCCGTTTGCTTCCAAGCTCTCATAACGGATGTTGCCTCCGGCCGAAGCCCGCAAATTCCCTTCAGCAAGCACGAGCCCCGAAATCCCGAGATCAAGGCCGGAAAGCAGCGCCAGATCGCCTTTCGAAAGCAGCGAGCCCGCTGTGATTGCGCCTGAGGCCGCCGTAAGCGACATCGCCGCGCCAGACTGGGCCGTGCCGCTGATGGCAATGGAGCCAGCCCCGGACCACAGCGAAACGGGTCCGGTAGCCGACGCGTCGGCCAAGGCAATACGCCCATCTGCCAGAAGGTTGAGTGCACCACTGGCCCCGAGAGTACCGGCGACATCGATGAAGCCGGCCCCACCATTAATCAGAATATCCTTTTCAGCACCGATCGAAGCGACCTTGGTGTCCTTGCCCGCCTTGACCGACACCGACTTTTTCGAGGTCAGACGACCAGTTGAAACGCTTCCCTTCGAGGAAATATTCACGCCGTTATTGCCAGAGGCATTGCCGATCGAGATTTTGCCGTCGGCCGACAGCGAGAGCTCCCCGGCATTGGCGGCCATGTCTCCGCGCATGCGAACGCCGGCGCCCTTTTCCGTGACGACCATCTTGATGCGGCCGGCCTGCATGGCCCCGAGTGCTGAACCGTCGATTGCGTATTCAGGTGTTCCGGAGGTCGCATCAAGTGGAGTTGCATCCCCCGTGGCATAACCGAACTTGCTCTTGCCTGCCGTCAGGCGCAAATCCTCGCCATAAATCGTGCCGTCAATATGGATGGTGCGGGATACGATATCGAACAGATCGACTCTCCCGTCCCCTGTCGCAAAATTCGCACCGTTCGGACCAAACGTGACGTCTCCGCTACTGACCGTGAAGCCATTGAGACGTCCATCAGCGCCGATGTCAGGCACACCCGTCGTCAGCGTGGCGCGTGGCGTGTTGATGAAACCGCAGCCGTCGCAGGTGATCCCGTTCGGATTGGCGATAATGACGTCGGCGCGGCCGCCGAACACTTCGGTCGGCCCGACGAGAGAACTGCGATTTTGCGACGTCACCTCATTGAGGATGACCGTGGCAGCACCTCTGCCTTGAAGGTTTGGATTGCCAGGTGCCACACCACCCAGCTTCGACGTACCGATCTCACCATTGAAGTTGTTGAGAATGACCCCCGGTGTGCCGACGTTGAAATTGTTGTATTTGTTGTGCGACAGGCCCTGGCTGTTGGGTCCGACGATATCGATGAGCGGCACGCCGTTCGGAGCAGCCCCTATCCCGGGGCGATTTGCAAAAGATCCTCCAGCTTCCGGCGATATGTCCTGTGCGTGAAGAAGCACTGGCTGAAGCACGAGCGTAAAACTGACAACGGTGGCAATGATTTTTTGAGCCAGCGTCCCGGCATTGGCGAACAACGCGAGGTCGGTTGTTTTGCGTGGAAGACGCTTAAACTGTGATGTCATTGTTGTTCGCCTCTCGTGGCAGACGGAATTTGGGGCTTAGCGGTCTTTTCTGCTCGTGTCGGCCGGAGACGGCTTGGTGTCGAGTTTCTTGTAGACATCCGCCAGCTTCGACTGCGGGGCCGGGCATTTTTTGCTTTTGGCAATCTCGCCAAGAACCTGATTGCGGTTACGCAATGCGTCGATCTCCAGTTTCTCTGGCGATTTCGGATCCATAAAGAAAAGAGCCGGCCAAAACAGAAGAACACCTGTCGCACCGAGGACGACGTTTTTACCCTGCGCATCGGATCGTTCTTTCACCGTCGCCAGGACCTGCCGTTCGTTAGCCTCGAATTCGCGCTTGATGCCGGCGCAATCGAAATCGCTGTCGGTAGGGTTTGTCGAAGCAACCGGATGCGCTGCCCGGCCACCGCAACCGGAAACGACACTGGCAGTCGCCACCAGCGCGAATACGACAGACAATTTGGGGGTGTGAAAAGAAGATCTGACCATAATATTCTCTTTTGAAGCCTACCAGCGTGCCGTCACGCTGACGAAAATGAGATTGCCGCGTCCGTGACTGACGCTGCTGGAAAATGCCTGGGAGTAGCCGAAATCGGCACTGATGTTTCCCCCAACGAGTTTCGCACCAACGGTCCAACTCGCGAGATAGCCGTCTGGAATATCGAAGCGATGCTGCGAGAACACGCGGCCATAATCGAGGCCCAGGTAGGGGCGTAATTCGCCTAGAACGGGCGCCAGACTTGTGCCCTCCCATGGCATTGTCCGCCATGTGAATTCGTTGCGGCTGAAAAATCCGTTGTTACCGAATATGACGCTTTCCCTCAGGCCGCGTACGTTGCTGGAGCCACCAAGCCCGATCTGTTCTGCGCCAAACATGTTATCGGGCGAATATTGGGCATTGAGGAGCGTCGTTAACTCGAACCGCTGGCCAGCCGCCTCGAACGGCCGGGTCGCGCTGACGGTCGTGTTGAATTTCAAAAACCGGGGATCCGCCGTGCCCGCCCCCGGCTCTCCGGCCTCCACGGCGTCAAAGAGATCAAGACCCTTATCAACCGCAAAATCGAGAGCGATGACGCCACCCAGAATTCTCTGTGAACGCGACAAGCCCAGACTGCCAATCGTGTATCGACGGCTTCCCACCTCAATTCGATTACCGAGAAGAAAGTTGTCGGTCTGCTTGTAGGTGAGACCGCCTCTGAGGGTCGTGATGGAATCCTTGTCGCGCAGAATGACGCGATCTATGCCAAATCCAGCCTGACCGGAATTACCCGAGGTTTCGATCGGCCCAAAATTGCCGGGAATAGCGCTGTCATATTCGTACCAGGAGCCATTCGTTGAAAACGTCCAGTAGCCATAAGGTACGCTTGTATTAACCGAATAGCTGTTGCTATGCCCGCGGCCATCGTCGTCCCAAGGATAGTCAGGGCCGCTGCGACCGTAGGAGAAACCCAATTGATCATTGATGCCCAGCAGGTCGTCTAAGCCGACGGAAACATTGGTCTGGGAGTAACCGGTACTCTCTTGACCGAGGTTGTTGTTGGAAACGCTCGCATACCAGCGTTTGGCTGGCTTGTTCTCGACATTGAGGATAGACGTTCCATCGTCCTTACCTGGCAACATCGAGGTCTTCGCGTCGTTCGATGACAGGCGGTTGATCTGGTCCAGCCCCTGTTCAATATCGCGAATATTGGCGACCTCACCCTTCACGCCGGGAAAAGCCGTAGCGAATGAATCGTTTCGTCCGGCCGGTTGACCGTTAAGATAGATATCCGAGATCGTGCCCTCGACGACGACCAGCCGCAGCAAGCCTGTTTCGGCAATGTCCTGCGGGGGAACATAGGCGCGTGACGTCACGAATCCTTTGTCCAGATAGAGGTCGGTTATGGCCTTGAGCAAAGTGGTAATATCCGCAACGCCGACGCAGCGATTGTCGTAGCGCTTCGTGACTTTTCCGAGCGCAGCGCCAGACAGACTTGCAGCGCCTTCGATCTCTACACGCGAGATATTGAAGCATGGACCAGCGGATTTTGCGTCGCCTCGTGCTGCCCGGGCCGCACGGCTAATGGCGTTATCCGGCGTGACCTGCTTCAGGTTTTCCAGCCGTTGCAACTGTTCTTGTTGTTCTTGTCGCCTGGAAAAATCATCCGCAGGCGACTGGGCATTTGCCGGGTCTGACGCGAGAAGGCCTGCGAAAATCGAAACGACAAAGGTCCACTTGAAACTGTTGGTCGCGTTCCGCTCCACCCGCGCAGCGACTGAGTAATCGGCAGCAACTCGAACCGCCGAGACAATTGCAGGACGAAAATCCGGAGGGAGTGACGGTCGGTAACCATAAATGAAAGCAGCAAGTGGCATGTTTAGGAGGCCTGCATTTGAAATGAAGTTTGTCGCGGCGATGCCGCCCATGCTTCACTCTGCAGCTATCCTTGCTGTCGATCCCCTACCGGGTGCATAGATCAGTTCATCTGATCCAAGAAGCGTTAAAGTAGTAGCTTTCTTTACGAGACGATAGTCTCTAGTCATCTTCTCAAAGAACCGTACACATTAAAAATTCACGTAATAATCAATCCTGCCAACGCCATGGCATGGATATTATTTTTCATCCGTGAATTTTAAGCGCGACCCGCCAATTTCATGCCATTCGGTTCTTCGAGTCAAATAACAACCAGAAGTTACTGCAATGCGCATCTTTCTGCAAGACCGAGATGAAAACCAAAGTTAAGGAGAAACTAAAATTGTTTCTGGGATGGGTGTGAAAAGGCAATGAGACACGCGACAACAGTGACTAAAACCGGTACGTCAACCCGACAACCGGTCCGCTCAGCCGTGAATCGAAGACGTAACCATCGTGCGAATAATCAACGTCGAGCACCTTGTAGCCTGCCGAGACCGACAATGTGTCGGTAAAGATGTAGTTCACCGTCGCGAGTGCTGACCAGGTGAGATCGGATCCCGCACCGAAACCGCCGATATCCACCTGCCCCTGAACGGACAGCTTATCCGTGAGACCGAAAAAGGCGCGTGCGCCGATGACGGGGTCGACCCAGCCGAAACTCTCTCTGTGGGTGGCGGAAACGCTGCCGATCACGGATGGCTGGCAGTGACCGCAACGTCGTTTGAAATGTGCCAGAAGCGCGCGCCTGCGAGCGCGTCGAGCGAAAACCCGTCTGCATCGATGACACGGTAACCCGCCTGCAACGTCGCCATGAATTCCTGTGTATCCACATTCGCATTGATGGCGGCACCGGCAGGCAAGGTTGGCAACCCGGAATTTGCAGCGCCGGTAGCGGACCGGCTGCCTTGCTGTCGGTGGTATCGACATACAGCAAATCACCGGACAGGACGAAACGGTCGTAACGGCCCCAGATGTTGAGAAATCCACCGAAATTGAGATCATCCATGACATCGGAAAAGGATTTTTAGACATGAAGGGTCGGGGCACGGCGATATGTTTCCATTCAAACCCGTCGCCCACATATAACCGGTAGCCTGCAAAGCCAAGTCGGCCCCCTCAACCGTCGCGGGCGTGGCGATGACGTGATCTGCGCCTGAGGCCGCAGTTGCGGAAAAAGCCATAAAGGCTGCAAAGGCTGAGAATTTTAGCAATGGCTTCTCTCCGATGGATCAGTGAAGCTAAACCGATTTGACTCCCGTCAACAAGTCCGATTTTCTATCATACGCTGTATCTTACGCCGCGAGCACCGGAGGCTTTCCCATCCGCCTGAAGACCTTGCCGATTTTTTCCGCCTGCACTGCGACCATCTTTTCCATCGCCACGCTCACCACATCGGTTGCCGAAGCCTGCACGCGTTTCGTCTATATTGGTGAGAATGACCAGGTCATGACGGCAAGGTCCATGGACTGGAAAACGGATGTGGGAACCAATCTCTGGGTCTTTCCCCGGGGCATGGAAAGGTCCGGCGAAGCCGGGCCGAACTCCGTCAAATGGACATCGAAATACGGCAGCGTCATTGCTTCAGGTTACGATATTTCGACGACAGACGGTATGAATGAGGCGGGCCTTGCTGCGAATGTTCTCTGGCTGGTCGAGTCGAGCTATCCCGCTTATGACGGGAAATCGCCGGGCCTTTCCATCGCCGCCTGGGTTCAATATGCTCTCGATAATTTCGCAACGGTGGACGAGGCCGTCAGCGCGCTCGAGAAGAACCCTTTCACCATTGTCACCGACAATGTTCCCGGCGAAGAACGTCTGGCGACCTTACACCTCTCCCTTTCGGATGCGACTGGTGACAGCGCGATCATCGAATATATTGATGGCAAGCAGGTCATCCACCACGGTCGTCAATATCAGGTGATGACCAATTCGCCGACCTTCGATCACCAGCTGGCGCTCAACGAATATTGGAAGCAGATTGGCGGCACCGTCATGCTGCCGGGCACCAATCGCGCCTCGGACCGGTTCGCCCGGGCTTCTTTCTACGCAAACGCCATCCCCAAGAGCGAAAATCCGGTCGAAGCCATCGCCAGCGTCTTTAGCGTCATCCGCAATGTGTCGGTTCCCTACGGCATAACCACGCCGGACCAGCCAAATATTTCCTCCACCCGCTGGCGCACCGTGATTGACCACAAACGCAAGCTCTATTTCTTCGAACCCGCATTGACGCCGAACATCTTCTGGATCGACGTTACAAAACTCGACCTTTCGAAAGAGACGGGTAAGGTCAAGAAACTCGACCTGGGGCCCAATCAAATCCACATCTATTCGGGGATGGCGAATGAGAGCTTGAAGGACACCAAGCCTTTTAAGTTTCTCGGGCTTTGAGGGCGGAAACCGCGCAGTCAGGCCGGGAGCAGCTGGCAAGGTCTGTATCGACCATTCCTCGCCGCCCCACTAACATCATGAACCCGGGAGCATCACGAGAAGCGGTAGTGCAATCGAACGCAGCCCTTTTCGATTGCCGTGGCGCTGACGAGAGTGGGACTGGCCCGATGCCCGGTGAGCGGAAAAAGGGGCTCACCTGAGCCGAGGATTTCCGGGATGACATAAATCTCGATCTCATCCAGTGCATCACGCTCCAGAAAGGCCATCTGCAGCTTTCCCCCGCCCAGCATCCAGACATCGCCGTCATCGAGTGCGCGCAATTCCTCGATCAACGAGCCCACATCGCTGCGCGCCTCCAGAGCTCCCTTTGGCGCCTTGATCGGCCGCGACGTGACGACGATGACGCGCTGATCTCCGTAAGCCCAGGGCGACTGTTCACCGGCGATGAAATCATAGGTCGCCCGCCCCATGACCACCGTTCCAATTCCTTTCAGGAAAACGCGATAATCGTGTTCGCCGAGGTCCATATCATCATATTTGTAGAGCCAGTCCAAGGAGCCGTCTTCAGAAACGATCCGCCCGTCCAGGCTCGCCGCGATATATCCGCGAATGACCGCCATATTATCCTCCTTGATTTATAAATGAATATACATTTATATATATGTCATGCCAAGACACAAGTCGATTTCAGATGATCAGGTGCTGGATGTCCTGCTGCCCCTCATGTTGCAGACAGGCCCCGACGGGCTGACTTTTGCCGCAGCCGCAAAGGCCTGCGGCCTATCTGCGGCAACCCTGGTGCAGCGTTACGGCAAGCGCGAAAACCTTGTCGAAACCGTTCTTCTGCGCGCCTGGGACAGGCTGCAGGCGGAAACGGAAACGGCCGATGAGGAGGAGCCATTGACGCCGCAGGGCGCCATATCCCTTCTTATGCGCCTCATGCCGCCTCAATCCGCAGAGTGGAACGCCAGTGACGGACTGCTGCTGCTCAGGGAAGACATTCGCAATCCGAAGCTGCGCGCGAGAGGAGCGCTCTGGGGACACACGCTCGCCCAGGCGCTTGGCTGCCGCCTTACCCACGACAAGGCTAGCGAGGAACGGCTTGGCTGGCAGATGGCCGCCTTGTGGCAAGGCGCACATACATGGTGGGCATTCGTCCGCGGGGAAGATGCGGGCTCGGCCATTCGCAGGGCACTCGAAGAATGGGTCGCCGCGGTGAACGTCGACGAGCGATAATCCGCGCCATCGTGGCGCATGTTTCATAAGCCCGCCAGCTCGTGGATTTACCCCCCCAAAAACCACTTGACCTCAACTGTGATTGAGGTCCTAGAAGTATTGTCACCTTGTTTTCGCAAGGCTTTTTCCATGCTCTTGAGCAAACAGTGACAAAGGAATACCCCATGGCTTTCCAGCTTCCCGACCTCCCCTATGCCCATGATGCGCTCGCCCCTTCTGGCATGTCCGAGGAGACGCTGAAGTTTCATCATGATCTCCATCACAAGGCCTATGTCGATAACCTCAACAAGGCGATATCAGGCACCGAATGGGAGAAAAGTAACCTTGAGGACATCGTCCGGGGCACCTATGAGAAGGGTGCGGTGGCGCAATCCGGCATCTTCAACAATGCCTCCCAGCATTGGAACCACAATCTCTTCTGGGAAATCATGGGGCCACAAAAACATGCGATCCCCAAGGTGCTGGAAGATGCGCTGACGCAGTCTTTCGGCTCGGTGGTACTGTTCAAGCAGAATTTTGCGCTTGCCGGCGCCTCGCAATTCGGCTCGGGCTGGGCGTGGCTGGTGGTGGATACCAACGGTTCGCTGACGATCACCCGCACCGAAAACGGCGTCAACCCGCTGTGCTTCGGCCAGAAGGCGCTTCTCGGCTGCGACGTGTGGGAACACAGCTATTACATCGATTTCCGCAACAAGCGTCCGGCCTATGTCGAGAACTTCCTCGACAATCTGGTGAACTGGCAGGCAGTCGCCGCCCGTTTTTAGTTTGAGCCCCACTGATCCGGCCGGCCCCGCTGCCCTGGGCGGCTGGCCGGATCAGGCGCAGCCGGACAGCCGCCGTCCGGCTGCAACTCCATTCGAGCATTCCCATGCCCTATGTCGTCACCGAAAACTGCATCGCCTGCAAATACATGGACTGCGTGGAGGTCTGCCCGGTCGAATGTTTTTATGAAGGCGAGAACATGCTCGTCATTCACCCGGATCAATGTATCGATTGCGGCATCTGCGAGCGCGAATGTCCGGCCGCGGCAATCCGGCCGGATACCGAGGCGGGTCTGCATGTCTGGCTCGACCTCAACCGCCACTATTCCGGCATCTGGCCGCGCGTGCACCAGAAAAGAACGCCGCCTGATGATGCCGACATCATGAATGGTGCTGCGGCCAAGTTTTCCATTTTTTCGAAGAACCCGGGAGCGGGCGGTTAGCCCGGCAGCATGTCTCACAATTTCACGCTGATCGATGGCGGTGTGGTCAATCACGCGCATGTCCCGCTGAAAGCCTCCCCCTCTCCGACAATCTCGCCGCTTGAATTCAAGGACGCTATGGCGAACCTCGTCTTCACCGTGGCCGTGGCCACGGCCTCCCATGCGGGCGAGCGGATCGGACGTACGATCACGTCCTTCATGCCGCTCAGCGCCGAACCGCCGCTTCTAATGATCTCCATCGATGCCAGTAGCCGTATGGTCGATCTTGTCGCAGCAAGCCGGCGCTTTTCCGTCACGGCGCTGTCCAGAGGGCAGGAGGAGATCGCCGATGTGTTCGCCGGAAAAGGAAACCTGCCGGACCGTTTTTCCGTCGGCCATTGGGATGTCTGGCCGTCGGGAAGCTCAAGGCTTGCCGACGCGCTGCTCTCGATGGATTGCGAACTCGTTGGCTCCATTGATGCCGCCGACCACATCCTGTTTGTTGGATCGATCATCGAAGCGAGCTTCGATCCACTGCGCAAACCCTTGCTCTGGAGTGAACGCAACTATCTAGGCACGGAGGTAAGCCGTTAGCTAAACCATAGACTTACCTTCCCATGATCTCATGTGCGCAGCGTCTTTGTTCGCCCTCAAGGGCAAGACCTTTCGAATGGGGGCGATAGCGCACTACAAACACTGCCAATGAGCGGTGGAATTTTCACGGTCGTCACTTCGAAAGACGGACAGCTTCGAAATACTTTTCGGCGCGGATATCTCTTCACCGCGCCTTCATGCACACCACGGTCCTGTCGTCGCTGAATTCGCTCGATGTTGACCCCTTCACCGACGGGTACTCGTTGATCTTGTGAAAATCCACAGCCTCGACGCGGGCAAATTCTGCTTCCCAGTCAGCGATATCGGTTCCCGCTGGCAGAGACAGATAACCGTCGGAAAAGATTTCGAGGCTCAACAGCGTGTCCTTGACGATGCGGAGATCGACCGTCCCCTCCTCAATGACCTTTCCGCCATTGACCGAGGCGTAACCCAGCACGTGTCCCTGCCTGTTTGCGAATTGCGGCTGGACGCGAATTCCCCCCATCAGGAATTCCTCGACCGCTTCGATATCGTTCTCAATACCGCTCATACCGGCAGCGGTAATGACAACGTTTTCCGCCTCCTTCGCACTCATGATGCCGTTTTCAACAGCGGAACGCAGGCCGGAAAAGATAGTCGCACGCGTGCGGGCCTCGGCCGCATCACCATCCTTAAAGACAGCAAAAAGCTGTTTGAACACAAGGATCCGTGCCGAGGTACTCACCTTGTCTATCAGCTTCGCATGTTGCAGCAGTCGGGAGCCATTGATGCGCACTCCGGAGTCACCGGCGAGAAGCAGGCGAAAGCTGTCTCCGATGTCGGCCACGATTGCCAGGGTTGTCGAGGGTGGATGGCTGGCATTGATGCGCTCTGCTTCCTGTTTCAGGATATCGCTGATGTTTTGAAAAAGCTCCGGAGCGGGAAGCTTTTCCAGCCTGCCGTCGAGGCTCATCTTCGCCACAGCATTTGCGGCGGCAAGGGCGGCAATACGGCCCGAGCTCAACCCGCCGTAACTTGCACCGGTCGGGTCGGTCGCACCGTCAAAAACGGCCAGAACCCGTCCCGGTATGATCAGCGCAACATCGTCCCCGGGCGTTGCAGCGTTCTTGTATTTCGATTGCGAAAAGCTCGCGATATTCATCGTCGTGTATTCCTTGCAGAGGGAGGCTGGGCAGAAGGAGGCTGGCGGCGACACGTATGTCGCCGCTCCTGCAGTCGTTTAGTGAGGGCAGGTACGGTTTCAGACGAAAGAGGCTTCTTTGTCTTCCGAGAGACGGAACACCACGAAGACGCAAAGGCCGGTGCTGACCAGAAGCACGGTTGAAAGCGCTGCAGCCGTGCCAAACTCGCCGTCAATCACCTGAACATAGATGAGAACCGGCATGGTGATCGTTCGTGCCGTGTAGAGGATCAACGTCGAGGACAACTCGTTGATTGCCGTGATGAAGCTCATCAGCGAACCAATGATGAGACCGGGCAGCATCAGCGGCACCGTCACCGACACGAAGGTCTTTGCCGGCGAAGCCCCGAGATTGACCGCAGCCTCCTCGATGGACGGCTTGATCTGCCTGAGGATCGATGTGGTGGAGCGGACGCCGTAGGGCAACCGGCGGATAAACACCAGGAGGATGATGATGAGCGCCGTACCGGTGATGTCAAAGGGCGGATAGCGGAACGTCGTGACGTAGCCGATCGCCATGACAACGCCGGGGATGAGGTAAGGCACCATCAGCAGAAGATCGAGCGAGCCGGAGACCGCATTGTCGCGTCGCACCACGATGAAGGACAGCAGGCCGGAAACGATCGCAATCAGTACCACGGCAGCCAGTGCAAACGTGAAACTGTTGGCAATCGCCTGCGGTGAATCGCGAAGAATACGGGCATAGCTGTCCAACCCGAAGCCGCTGGTAAAGACGGGACCGCTGGTTGCGAGGAACGAGGTGTAAATGACCGTGAGCGACGGCAGCATGGCGATGAAGACGACCAGATAGCAGAAGCCGTGCACGATGAACGATTTCAGCGGGCGCATCGACTGCTTGACCGGCCGGTTGGTCAGCGAACTGGCGTAACGACGCCTGGCAAGAATGTGCCGCTGCAACAGAAGTGCCGCCATGGAGATCGCAATCATCACCATGGAAATTGTCACCGCCATGGTCGGCGTACCGGCCATTTCGGAGGTGTATTGCGCATAGGCGATGGTCGAAAGCGTCCGGATGCCCTTGCCGAGGATTGCAGGCGTTCCAAAGTCGGCGATGGACAGCACGAAGCAGATGATCGCGCCGGTGCTGACTGCCGGAAAGACCAGCGGCAGGGTGATCTTGCGGAACCGCTGGAACGCAGTGCAGCCGAGGTTTTCCGCCGCGTCCTCATAGGACTTGTTGATGGTGTTCAGCGCATTTTCCGTCATCAGGAAGATGTAGGGGAAGAACTTCAGGCTGAAGACCATCACGATGCCCGGGATCCCGTAGATCGTCGGCAACGAAATGCCGGCGAAGGACAAGAGATTGGTGACAGCACCGTTGGCACCGAACAGCATAATCCAGGCATAAGCACCAATGAACGGCGGTGCGCACAGAACCAGAACCGCGAAGGTGGCAATGAAAGTGCGCCCCTTTATGCGATAACGGGACGTGCAAAAGGCAAGCGGAATACCGAGAAGGCAGGCGCCCAGCATGCCCAGCACACCGACGAGAAGCGTATTCCAGAGTGCGACGGTATAAAAACGCCGTGTGAACACTTCCGCATAGTTGCTGAGACCGAACGCACCGGTTTTGGCATCGAAGAAACTGATGAAGAAGACGCTGAAAATCGGCAGGATCAGGAAGATCGCCAGCAGGATGACGGCAAACACCGTCACGCTTGTCCAAAAACCTGGCAGTCGAAGGCGGAAACCGCCCGCTGTTGCAGTCGCGGTCATATCCGTCATGACAGGCGCTCCCCGGTTACGCCCTCGCCGAACAGCTTTGCATCGGCCGTGTACCAGGAAAAAGTGGCTTTCTGGTTGGGCTGCAGCGCGATGATCTCAGGCGATGGCTTGGTGATCGCCTCGATCTCCTCACCAGACGAGAGCACAGCGGCAACATTCATCTCGCGACCGGTAAAGCTGACCTGCCTTATGGTCACGGGCAGTTCGATGCGCTCATTGCCATCAATCGCGGAGGGACCAACGGCAATCGCCTCGGGGCGGATGGCGGCGACGATCTTCCGCTGCGGCGAAATCGCATCCGCCTGCGGCAACGCGACCTTATGGCCGGAAATGGATATCTGCCCGCCGGAGCGGTCAAGTGCGAGAAAATTGTTTGCCCCCACGAAGGACGCGACAAAGCGGTTGGCGGGATTATTATAAACTTCCCAGGGTGGTGCAGCCTGCTGAATGACGCCGCCATACATGACGCAAACCAGATCAGACATGGCAAGCGCCTCTTCCTGATCATGCGTGACATAGATGGTGGTGATGTTCATGGCCTGCTGGATTTCGCGGAGCTCCCGCCGCAGGTCCACGCGAAGTTTGGCGTCGAGGTTGGACAGCGGTTCGTCCATCAACAGCACTTTCGGGTTGATGACGAGTGCGCGCGCCAGACCGACGCGCTGCTGCTGGCCGCCGGAGAGTTCGTGAGGCATACGCCTGGCGTAGGGAGCGAGCTGCACGACATCGAGGATCTTGCCGACCCGTTCACGGATCTCGGCTGAAGATGCCTTGCGCTGCTTCAGACCGAAGGCAATGTTGTCAAATACCGAAATATGCGGAAACACCGCATAATCCTGAAAGACCATGCCAACGTCGCGCTTGTGGGCGGGCACATGTTCGATCGCCTGTCTTTCGATACTGATGCTACCGCTATCCTGCTGATGAAAACCGGCAATCGTGCGCAAAAGGGTCGTTTTGCCACAACCACTCGGTCCGAGAAGCGTAAAAAACGATCCGGAAGGGATGGAGATGTTGATGTCGGACAGTGCAACGACATCCCGATAACTTTTCTTGATGCTGGTAATTTCTACGGCGGCCATGTGCTGCTCCATGACAAATCCTGCGCGGCACGCGACCACGGGGACGGAACGAAAATGCGATTGTGAGTGAGATAGTGTGGGGACGGCGGCCTGCACCGCCCCCGGCAATGTCTTACTGAACGTCGAGCAGGAGATCGTTCCACTTTTCCATCAGGCGTGCGCGGTTGTCCGCAGCCCACTTGAAGTCGTATTTTGCGTCCGGAACATCGGACAGGGGAACAAGTGCGACATTGGCCGGAACATCGGTTCTGACCGAGCGGCGACCGGCTTTCACCACGACTTCCTGCGCTTCCCTGGAAACGATGAAATCGATGAAGGCTTTGCCGTTTTCGGCATTTGGCGCACCCTTGACGAGCGCCATGCCATCAGGTGCGATTGCCGTACCTTCTTTCGGATAAATGATTTCGACCGGCGCGCTGCCGAGCTTGTAGCGCAGCGCAGCATCTTCGAGCGTAATACCGACTGCCTGCTCGCCATCATTGACAAAACGCGGAACCGCACCTGAAGAGGTGGAAAGAACGGAGTTGCCGAGAATACCGGTATAGACTTCCCAGCCCTTCTCCTCGCTGTCAAAATCCTGCAATACCGTCGCCATCTGGATATAGGCGGAGCCAGACTGGTCAGCGCGGGCCGAGGAAATCAGGCCCTTATATTCAGGCTTGGCAAGATCGGCCCAGGATGTCGGAACCGGTGCGCCTTTCAGCGCCTCCTTGTTGACGATGAAGGCCGTAACGACAGCCGTAAAAGGCACCCAGTTCACGCTCGGGGTAAAGGCAGGGTTGATCGATGCAGCTTCGGTGGGCTTGTAAGGTTCAAAAAGGTCGGCGGAAAAATCGATAACCGTGCCGTCGACGCTCCAGATCACGTCGCCTGCCGCCTTGCCGCTCTCCGCCTTGATGCGGTTCATCAGCTCGCCGGACCCGGCTTTGACAAGCTCGACCTTGGTGCCGGTTTTCTTTTCAAACATGGGTAGCAACTCATCCATGAGCTGCTGTGGCGCGGCAGAGTAGACGACGACAGTGCCTTCCGCGTGAGCGAAAGCCACGCTGGCAAGGAAGGTAGCGCCGGCAAAAAGGCGCGCGAAAATAGTGCATGATTGACGCATAAGGGGCTCCGTTTTTTTTGTTCCCTGACAGACGAGGCCCTGCGACATGATTTCTTTTTGATTTTGCCTGTCGCCACCCGCTGTCTGTTATTTATTTTCTTTACGTAAATTAATTAGTCAAGCCGGAATTTATTCTGAAAACGAAAATAAAATATCCCTCTGAAAAAACTCAGCATTTAAGAACCACTGCGGGTAATCCTTGAACCCATAAAGCCAGGACTCCGCGGAAAACAAGGTGCACAATCACAGAAATTGCGCTAATCATCCGGCGTAACTTCTCGTGGGAGACTTGTTTGATCGACCTCGGCTACAACGAACGGCGCCTGCTCGAAATTTTGCGCGGCAAGGGAGGCATGTCGCGTATCGAACTGGCACGCGAGATGGATGTTTCCGCACCGACCCTCACCCGCCTGACGGCCAATCTCCTGGAGTCCGGCCTCATCATCGAAGCGGAGGAAACGCGCAATGATGGCAAACGGGGGAAACCATCCACCGCTATCGAAATCAATCCGAACGGGCTTTTCACACTCGGGGTCTACTTCAATCCAGACGATCTACGCGTCTGCGTGGCCGATCTCAACGGCACGATAAGGCAGGAAATCAGGTCCGAGCTCGAAGGACACAGTTTCGAACATATCATGGAAATGGCCGAGGCGGCCGCCCGGCAGGTGCTTGAAAAAGCAAAGATCAAAAAGAAGGATGTGCTCGGCTGCGGCATCAGCTTTCCGGGCCATTTCAAACGGGATCGCGGCCATGTCTTCCGTATCAGGCAGTTCGAAAGCTGGCGTGATATCGATGTCGACAAGGACTTCCAGCCCTATTTCGATTTCCCGGTCTTTCATGAAAATGACGGCAATACCGCCATACTTTCTGAGCTGTATTACGGTGCCGGTCGAAATATCCGCAATTTCGCGATGATCTGGCTGACCTACGGCATCGGTGGCTCTTTGGTGGTGCAGCGCCATCTCTATCGCGGCACAAATGGTAATGCGGGCGAGTTCGGTGGCCTGTTTCCCAAGTCTCATCCACGCCCTTCGGGACAGGACCTTTGCGACACGCTCGCCGCCCACGGAATCGGCATCCGGCGTCTGAAGGATATCGACGAGAGCTATTCCGACCATCCCGCCGTGGCTTCATGGCTGGAAAGGGCAACCGATCAGCTTCGTCTACTTTCATTGACGGTTGCCCGAACGATGGACCCCGGCGCCATCATTTTCGGCGGATCGCTTCCCGACTGGATCCTCGAACATATCGTGCAGCGCATCGGCTCGCTGGAAATGCTCGGCGAGGATTTTTTCGTCGAGCCGCCGGAAATACGCAAATCAATGATGAGCGATCTACCGCATCTCGGCGCCGCCAGCATACCCATCTATCGGGCCACGACGCCCAGCTATTATTCCGGACGGGCGCTGAAAGGGTGGGCTTAACAATAGGTCGTCAAGGGCTTTTTCAGTCCAAGAGCATTTGAAAGGTGCCGGGTGTATCGATATAACGCCCGGCACCCGCTTTCCCGAGACCTTCACGCAGCCTTAACCGGTATTTCTTCTGCAATCTCCGGCCAAAGCTCCTCCGTCACAGCCATCAGCGCCGGCGTGGCGGCGGCGACCCAGGGAATGCCGGTTTCGCTGCGCGTTCCGATCCGCACATCAAGGCCCGCTTCCCTTGCAAGAACCACGCCGCCGGCGATATCCCACATGGTCGTCAGCTTCTGCAGATGACCGTCGAAGGTGCCGCGCGCTGCAAAGACCAGCGAGATCGATGTCGAGCGGATGGATTCCACTACCCAGCCGGCGTGTCTCAAGCCCACATTGAGAGCCGCAACTTCCTCGGCATCGGCGGACGCGCTGTCGCCGAGCGACATTACCCGCACCTCCTCGAAGGGAACGTTGCGGGCAAGCGGCTTGCCGTTCAGCAGCAGCCCGGTGCCCTCGGCAGCCGCGTAGATTTCCTTGAAAACCGGCATGGCGACGACACCGAGTTCCGGTCGGCCGTTATGCACGAAACCGAGCGAGATGCCCCAGAGCGGCGAGCCGCGCAGGAAATTGGTGGTGCCGTCAATGGGATCGATGATCCAGTAGGCGTCATCAGCCACCCCGCCCATTTCCTCGCCGAGGACGGTTTCGCCCGGAAATGCCGCTGCCAACCGGTCCCGGACCAGCCTTTCGACCGTGGTATCGGCTTCCGAAACAAAATCCTGAAACCCCTTCGTCCGGGTGGCGATGGTGCCGCGCGCCTCGAAAAAGCGAAGGGCAAGGCCCATCGCTTCCTCGATGATTCCGACCGCGCGATCGAGACGTTGATTTATCGCGTCCATGATCTGCCCGTCTCTCCGGCATCCGCCTTCAGCCAGCCCTTGAAGGCCTCGACTTCGTCCGTCTGAATTGCGCCGACACCGACCTGCGCGAGAGCACCCCAGACACCTTCAGCATTGGTCAGCGCACGCGTATCGTTGAAATCGAGACAATGGGAAACATCGAGCGTGTTGATCCACAGCCGGATGTTCTGGCGTTCCAGCTCAGTGCGGCCTTCAACGAGGTCAGCAATATCCGTGAACTTCACCTCGATCATCGGCGCCCGCAACGCTTCAATGCGGCGCAAATCTTCGGCGAAGTGGCCCTTTCTCACCCGGAACATCGGCATATGCGGAATTTTGCCGAACCAGTCGGTGTCGAGCACTTCGAAATTCCCGGCTTCAGGATCGATATCAGTTTTCACCAGCACCTGTTCTTCAACGCTGAGGCGCAGCACGGTTTCCATGACCTGCGGCAGATCACGGGCGAACTTGGTGTCGATATTGACGGTGATTTTGCCGCGGGCCTCTTCGAGCAATTCTTCGAGCGTCGGCACGCATTCATCGGTAACGCCTGCCGCGTCACCGCCAGCACCGGCTTTGAGCCTTACAGCGCGCACCACCTCGAAAGGCAAGGCGCTGACGATCCCCGTACCCGTCGTCGTGCGGTCGAGCGTTTCGTCGTGAATGACGACCAGACGGCCGTCGGCCGTCGCCTGCGTGTCGATCTCGATCATCTCGACGCCCGCAGCAACTGCCGCGCGAACGGAGGCAAGCGAGTTTTCAGCGGTCGCAGCCCAGAAACCGCGATGAGCAATGGTCAGTATCGAAGGATTGTCACGCGAGCAGAGGGCAAGGACATTGCAGGAATTGGAGGTTTTACGGGAGGCTGCAAGGGTTTGATGCATGGTTTTCACTTTCGGACGTTGCGATTACCGGGATTGGCTGACCCAGATCAGATTTTCCCCATGCCCGCCGCCATCAGATCGTCACGCAGAATGCGGCCGGCGATGATGAAAACGACGAGAGCGGGAAGAAGCAGGATGAAGGAGACGATGGAGGCGAGCGGAAGCTGCATCGAATAGGGGTCGAGATACATGTAGAGCTTGATCGGCAGCGTCTCCACGACAGGCGCACCGACGATGAAGGACTTGTCGAATTCCTCGAAGCTGCCGATGAAGGACATCAGGCCGCCGGCCAGAAGACCGGGCACAGCAAGCGGCAGGATGATGTGGAGGACGATGCCGACCGTTCCCGCGCCGAGCGAACGCGCGGCATGGATGAGGTCGTCGGGAATGGTCTCCAGCGCCGCCGTCATCAGCCGGATCATCAGCGGCAGGGTGCCGACGATCTGCACGAGGATCACCCCGGTCACCGAATAGGCAAGGCCGAAGAGAAGAAACACCTGACCGATGCCGACCGCGACCACCAGTCCCGGAATGATGATGGGGGCCAGAATGAATATCTCCACCAGCCGCTTCAGCCGGAAGGGAAAGCGGGCCATGGCCCATGCGGTGGGCAGGGCGATCGCTGCCGTCAAAAAGGTGACGACGAAGGCGATTAGGATGCTGTTGATGGCCGCTCGGATGAGACTTCCATCGGCAAGAACACTCGCCCAGCGCGCCATGGTGTAATCCTTCGGCACGACCAGCGGCGGCGGCCAGCCATCGGCGACGCTCCACAGAAACATCAGTGCCAGCGGCACGGCGATGGCAAGCGCCAGCGTGGTGAAGAGCCCGATGGAGACGAAAATCCGGTCTTCCGGCGTGAAGGTACGGCGGCGGGCAATGGTGACGGGTTCAAGGGCAATGGCGCTCATGAGGCGTCTCCTCGGGTTTGGCCGGGGCCGATGCGGGATGTCAGGGAATAATAAACAAGCAGAACGGAGACCGCGAAGAGGCTCAGCACCATGCCCATGGCATAGACCTGATTGAAGCGGCCCTGATTGAACTCCTTGATCATGAGGACCGAAAGCGGCTGGGCCGTGGGCGGGCCGACGATGTCGGGAATGGCGTAGGAGCCCATGGAGCCGATGAAGGTCAGAAGAATGGCGGCGGTGATGCCGGGCATGGCGAGCGGAACTTCCACGAACAGAAAGGTCTTGAGCCGCGAGGCGCCAAGCGTGCGCGAGGCATAACGAATGTCCTCCGGTATGGCAGCAAAAGCGCTGGTGATGATCAGCGTCATGAACGGTATCTGCTTCCAGACGCTTGCCAGAATGACGCCGACGCCCCAGTCGTCACGCACGAGTTTCGGCAGTCCCAGTCCGAGCGGCGCAACGAGACGGTCGAGAAAACCGCCCCTTTCGAAAACGACGATCACCATCAGGCCAACGATGATGCCCGGCACCGCCATCGGCAGCTTGTAAAGGCCACTGAACAGCTTGCGGCCGAAAAAGCTCTTGCGGATGAGAAGTGCCAGCGGCACCGAGGCCGCAAGCGAAACGACGACCGGCATCACGCCGTAGTAGATGGAGGTCGTCAGGCCGCGGATCATCGATGGGCGTGTGAAAATCCGCTCATAGAACATCAGCGTGAAGCTGCCATCGTCCAGCCTGACGCTACCGATCAATGCGGAGAGCAGCGGCCCGCCGAAGAAGACCAGCAGATAACCCACCCCCGGCGCCAGCAGTAAAAGCAGCTGGGCACGCCTTTCGCGAAGCATCCCGGCCATCACGCCGTCTCCCCCGCCGTCCTGTCATCGAGAAGATGAACCGAGCCAGGAAATTGCAGGGTGACCCGTCGCCCGGCGTCGATCAGATTTTCCGCGCCGGACTGGCTGACTCTGATCTGGCTACCGCCGATCTCGACAGTATAGAGCGCGTTGGCGCCCATGAAGGAAACGGCAGAGACCGTACCGACGCCAGCCTCATCGGCGCTGATGTGGATGTTTTCCGGACGAACCGAAATCTGGGCGGTGCCAGCGGCCATTGCATCCAGCGTCACGCACTGTCCCCATGGCAGTTGCGCCTTTGTCCCATCCGCTGAAACTGGCAAAAGGTTTGTCTGGCCGAGAAAGCCGGCGGTGAAAGCATGTTTGGGCGCACGGTAAAGTTCGAGCGGCGTGCCAACCTCAACGACCCGGCCGGCGTTCATGACGACGATCCGGTCGGACATCGCCATGGCCTCGGCCTGATCATGCGTCACATAAAGGCTGGTCGCGCCGATCCTGCGGTGAAGTTCGGTCAGTTCATGGCGTAGCGTGTCGCGCAGTTTAGCGTCGAGGTTCGACAGCGGCTCGTCGAACAAAAGCAGGCTCGGCTGCATGACGATGGCGCGCGCCAGCGCCACGCGCTGCTGCTGCCCGCCGGACAGTTGCCGCGGCATGCGATCCACCAGACCGCCAAGATTGCAGATTTCAAGTGCATGGGCGATGCGGCGCGCGCGCTCGTCCCTTGGCACCTTTTTCATCCTGAGGCCGAAACCGAGATTTTTTGCGACCGACATATGCGGGAAAAGCGCATAGGACTGGAACACCATGGCGATATCGCGCGCCTCCGGCGGCGCCTGGTCGATACGTTTGCCGCCAAGGCGGATCTCACCGCCCGACGGCTGGCTGATACCTGTCAGGATGCGCAACAATGTCGACTTGCCGCAACCCGAGGGCCCAAGAATGGTGACGAATTCGCCGCGCTCGACGGTGATCGAGACGGGATGAAGCGCCCGGCTCAATCCATAATCCTTGCTGATATTGCTGATCTCGAGTTCGCTCATGGCGAGGCTCCCTCATCTTTTGCGACCAAGGTTCTCCGGATCGTGCAAACCACCTGCGGCCCACACGACCCGGCGATCCGGACGGCGTTACTGGTTGAGCACTTTCTCATCGAGCGCTTCGGCAAGCGCGGTCGACATGTCCCAGAAAGCCGGAGCTGACAGGCGCGGATAGACACTTTGCGGCAGAACATGCTCCTGCACGGCCTTCGGCATCAGGTCGTTCGTGACATCGACGCGCGGCGAGCGCGAGGCCTTGTTCTCGAGCTTCCAGAGCTGAAATTCCTTGCTCATCGCCATATCGATGAGGAGCAGCGCGGAAGCGACATTCTTTGCATTCGCCGGAACGAACATGGCGTCGCCCGAGCCGACCTGGCCTTTTTCCAGAAGCGTGACACGGAAGCTTTCCGGCAATTGCTTGGTACCAAGGAAGCTCATGACCTGATCTTCCCAGACGGTGCCCATATGGAGCTGCTGGTTGTTGATGAGATTGAGCGTATCGGCATTGCCGTTGGTCAGTTCGGCGACCGCAAGCAGACGGTGGTAATAATCCCAGACGGGATCGAGGCATTCGGATTCCATGGCCCAGTCTTCGGCCTGCTGCAGCGTCTGATTATAGTCCGTAAGCTTTGCGCGGCAGTCGCCGGTGAGATAATTGAGCGCCACCGAATAGATGAAACCGCCGCCCGAGCCGCCCTTGGCCGGCAGGGTGACGCCGAGACGCTTCGGGTTCTTCTCCGCCCAGGCGAGAAGGTCCTCGAAGCTTTTCGGCACGTCTTCTGCCTTCACGAAGGCGGAATCATAACCGATTGCGGTCTGGTTGAGATGCACCAGCGGGAAGCTGCCGCCATGCGGTTTGCCGAACAGGGTTTCGGCCAGTTCCGGATTGTAATTGGCCATATTGGGCAAGATCTTCGTCAGCGCAATATTGCCGACCACACCCTTGGACGACAGAAGCGGATAGCTGCCGCCGCCGGCAAAATAGGCGTCGACGGGCGAATCCTGGCCTGCCGCCTGTACCGCGATCAACTGCTGGTTCGCCTGATCGCCCTTCACGTCGCTATAGGCGACCTTGATGCCGTATCTGGCTTCGAAGCGGGTGATCAACTCTTTCCACGTATCGGCGAAACTGCCCGCAAAATTATACATCGTCACCGAGCCCTCGGCCTTGGCGACGGGAACGACGACGTCATAGAAATTTTCGCGCGTGACCTTCGACAGATCGAAGTCGAGGTTTTTCATGTTGCTGTCTGCCGAAAGGCAAGGCGCTGCCGTCGTCGCCAGCGCAAGCGCGGCGATCGCAATGAATTTCATGCTCATTGAATGGTTCCTCCTGGGGACCCGTTGTTACAGGCTTCTTATTAATACACTCTAAGTGTAATATTTGTGACAGTCCAGTGAAAAATGCTGTCGCAGACGGTTGCCCTTGTTGCCGCCGCCCTGCGCAGCCGCTATCCAAAGGCAATGACCATCGATCAGACGCCGCGCCAGATCTTCAACCGCCAGCCGCTCGCCAGCGACAACGAGCGCCTCATTCTCGATATCGTCCGCCGTCACGGCCCCATTGCCCGCGCTTCGATCACCGGTCACACGAACCTGACGCAGCAATCCGTGCATCGGCTGATCGAAGGTCTGCTGGAACGCGGGCTTCTGCGCACCGGCGCACCGTTGAAAGGCACGCGTGGCCAGCCAAGCCCGACCATCGAACTGGCGCCGGAAGCGGCCTATTCGCTCGGCATTTCCATCAACACCGACTCCGTGGTGATCTGCATCGCCGATTTCCGCTGCATCGTCGTGGTCGAGGAAAAGCTGAAGATGCTTCCCGTCGACCGGGAGATGACGCTTGCCGCGCTATCGCGGGCCCTTGAAAGATTGCTGACGGAACACGGCATCCCACGCGAAAGGCTGCTTGGCCTCGGTTTTTCCATGTCGGGATTTTTCGTTTCGGAAGACCGGGCCTTCAACGCGCCGGAACCCTTGAGCGACTGGTCTCTGATGGACCTGACGCCGATCCTCGAGGAAAGATTCAGCCTGCCTGTCTGGCTGGAGAACAACGCAACCACCGGGGCGATAGGCGAAAGCCTTCGCGGCGTGGGATCATGGTGCCAGACCTTCGCCTACCTGTCCTTCAACTATGGTTTCGGCGGCGGACTGATCCTTGGCGGCCAGCCGTTTCACGGCTTTCACGGCAATGCCGGCGAATTCAGCGGCATATACAGCCCGGAGGAATCGGCAAAACGTCCGGCGCTGCAATATCTGATCGCGACACTGCAGAAAAACGGCGTCGACATCCACTCGATCGAAACGCTCTATCATCAGTTCGATCCCTCGTGGCCGGGCGTCGAGGAATGGCTGATCGAGACCATGCCGCAGGTGGACCGGCTGGTGGCGAGCCTGATTGCGGTTCTCGATCCGCAGGCGATCGTCTTTGGTGGGCAATTACCGCGCGCGCTGGGTCAGATGATGATCGAACGGGCGCATATGCCGTCTCAACGCGAACACCGTTACGGCGTCGGCCCGAAGGAAGCGAAACTCGTCCTCAGCGAAACAGAGGGTGATCCCTCCGCGATCGGTGCGGCACTGCTGCCGCTCAGGGTCCGTTATTTTCTGTAGTCTGAGACCAACCGGGCGCGGCGGTTTAAACCGCGCCCGGAAAACCGGAGTCCGATGGCCTATTCGACCACCACCGACAATCCCGAGCCGGTATAAATCGGCCGCACCTTCACGTTGCCCGCGTCTATCGCCGCAAAAGTCCCGGTCAGGCCATTTGCGGTGATCACGTCAAACCGCGTGCCCGCGGACGGCGCGACGTCATCGAAGACAAGCCGAAGGGTCGTCGTGCCATCCAGCGCCGCATCGCCCTTGATATGCAACGCGGACTTTTGCGGGCCGAGCGCCAATGTGCCACCCGTCTGCGCATAATCGCCGCCGATGACGACATCGCTGTCGCCCTTCAGCGAGAGCGTACCGCCCGAGACCAGCACGCCGCCGGTTCCAAGCGCATCGGCGGAAGAAGCCATGAGCGTTCCCTCCTGCAGGACGGTGCCGCCGCTATAGCTGTTGGCGCCGGTGAGCGTGAGCGCGCCGCTGCCCGATTTGACGAGACGCCCTGCTCCGGCGATATCGTTCGTCCAGCGGTCGGCCGCGTTGAACCCGCCAGCAGCGGCATCCATCATCACGTCGACATCACCGTTAAACGCGCCGAAACCGGCAGCGGCGGCAACCAGATTGATCCGGCCCCAGCCGTTGCTGTCGTCGAGCAGCGGATAACCCGCCTCGATGCCGGTAGAGAACAGAACGGCACGCCGCTGCGCGGCATCGAGATAAGGCAGGCGCGTCTCCAGCAGAACCTCGGCCCCCTTTGGCACCACCATCGGCGCATCGCCCGTGATTTTGTCGCGGCTGAAGGAAAATGTCATGCGCCGGCGATAATCAGCCGCATTTGTCGCCGTATCGGCAAATCGGTCGGCATTCGGTTTTTCGCCATGGGCGAAATCGATGAGGGACTGTCCCTCGGGCAGACGCCTTGTGAAATAGGCGTTCAACGTTTCGTGGGCGGCCTTCTTCACCTCGGCGTTTTTCGGGTCCTGCAACATGGCGGCCGCCATCGCGGTCGCAGTGATCCGGCCACCAATTACATCGAGCGGTGAGTGCATGCCGGCGACGATGCGGCTTTCGCCGAGTTCCGACGCGGCAGTCAGCAATTCGGAAAACCGCTCGGGCACGGCATAGGCGTAAGCGATGGCGGCGAGATAGGCGGCATTGGTGTGACCGCTCGGAAAGCCGCCATCCTTGCCGCGTCCGCGATTTTCGCGGGCATATTTGAGCGCGGGTACAACGACACCTGGATGGGTTTCGTAAGTTTCAAACTTCCGGTCGCCGATGGTCTCGGTGCCGGTCTCTATCACCTCACCCTTGTCGTTCATGCGCCAGGGGCGTGGTGAGGAATAGAAATACTTCGCCGGCGACGTCGTACCTTCCGGGCCACGGATCACCTTCATGAAGGCCACGAAATCCTTCAATTTAGAATCGGCCGCACCGGCTTCGGTGCCCTTGTCATCTTCCTTGCGGGTGATGACTTCGTTTGGATCGAAATCCGCCAGGGTGTGATTGATGGTCGTCGTCGCGCCCGCCCCTTCACGATACCAGGCGGCAAGCGGTCCCATGCCGTCAATGACGCTATAGCCCTGCGAACGGCGGTCGTTCATGTAGGCTTCGAGGGCGGCGGCGTGCGTGCGGTTCTCGCCGGTCACGGACAGCACGTAACGCATGTTCTCCCGCCAGATGTCAGGATTGACGATCTTCACATGGCTGAAATCACTCGGACCGTCGCCATTGGCGCCGCCATCTGCCCATTTCCCGTCCCCAAGCGTCCAGATGTGATTGAAACCGGAGAGGATTTCGATGATCGGATTGTCGCGGTCGTCATAGGCGCGGACGTCCTCGTCCCTGGTATTCTTGCCGGTCTGGTTGCGATAGGTATCGGAAAGCGGCAGCGGATATTTCGCTGCGGGTTCGGGCACTGTAATGGCATACCCCTGGCCTGCCGGTGCGGTGCGCTCGAATGCCTGCGCGTTCGGGATAAGAACCAGCAACGCAACGGAGGCTAACAAGGCCGACCGCGCGGACGGAAAAAACGACATCTTCAGTTTGGCCATGACGAATCCTATGATTTTCAGCGAATGACGCGTGACAAGAGCGGGCGCACGCAGCTTTTGGCGCGCCTCGCCGACAGCTTTATGCCGGGCGTATTGCAGTTTTTTTTCGGTGTGATGTTTTAGACAGATCACATATGCCGGTACAGCCAGCGAACAAGCGGCGAGATCTGCCCGGAGCATAATTCCGGGCAGATCAAAAACTTGGTTATTTCGTAAGAACAGAACGGCCGCTCATTATTTCTTGACCGCGACGGCCTCGTTGATCTTGGCGACATCGTCTTCCAGAACCTTGTAGGTCTGGTCGAGCGTCAGTTCGCCGACGATGAGCTGGCTCATGCGCTGGACGATCTGCTGATACATGGCGGTTCCACCCTTGGCGTGTTCGAATTCGCGGGCGGCCTGCGGCACATTCTTCTTGTTGTCGAGGAAGACCTTCATCGCCGCCTTGGCGTTTTCGCTCTTCAGCTTGTATTGCGGATCGACGATTTCGGCACCCGTCAGGACCACGTAATTCTCGGCGACTTCCCGCTGCACCTTTTCAGAGCCGAGGAATTCGACGAAATGGGCGACATCTTCGGGATATTTGGTGCGTTTGAAACCGACGACTGCAGTACCGCCGGGCATGGCGTAGCATCCGGCATCACCGCAGGGCGCGTTGATCGCCGTCCATTCGAAACTGTCGCCGATCTTGTTCTGGAACGGATTGACCATCCAGTTGCCGGCCAGATAGGTCACGACGTTGCCGTTGACGAACTCGTCACCCATGTTCTTGTATTGTGAACCGCCTGCTGCTCCCCACATTTCCTTGGGGAAGCTGCCGTTCTGCGTCCATGAGAAAATATCGGCGATGTATTTTTTCGCCGCATCGTCGGGGAAGCTGAACTTGCCGTCCTTCACATAGGTTGAGCCATAAGCAAACGCGCCGCCGGAGAAGCGGTGGCCAGAACGGTCCATGGTGAAGGGGATCTGCACACCGGTCGCCTTGGCGACGCGAGCCGATGCCTCGACGATCTCGCTGAATTTCGCGGTCGGGCCGGGCAAGGGTTCACCCGCCTGCTCGAACAGGGTCTTGTTGACGAAGGGCAGGTTGAGCGTCTGCGACGCCATGTAGCCGTTGATCGACTGCGGATCGTTGACGCCGGGCAGGCGAAGCTGGGCAAGGCTGGAGCCGTGCAGTTTCGCAAAGCCATCCGCATCCTTCATGTAGGGACGCATATCGAGATAATAGGAGGCGAGCTGCCAGTCGGTAATCTTGGCGACATCCGGCCCCTCGCCTACCGCCAGCTGCACCGGCAGTTGCTTGGAAACGGCATCGTAACCGGAAGACACGAAGTTGATTTTTACACCCGGATTGGCCGCTTCGAACTCCTTGCTGAGTTCCGACATGCGCTGCACATATCCCTGGTCGTCATCCGTAAAAAGGAACGTGATCGTTCTGGTCTCCGCCTCTGCGACCGAAAGGCCCGCGATAGAGGCAAATACGAGGGCGCTGACGCCCGAAAACATTTTCACCATGCTCATCCTCCCAATGAAAAACTTTTCATAAATCGAACCGAAGCTCCTCTTCTTAATTCGATTTATGATGTTTTGCGACTTGACAGAATAAACGTCAAGCTGTTTGTTTCGGCTAAATCGCACAAATCGACGCAGTAAAGCGAAGCAGTATTTGTGAAAATAATTTCATAAAGATCGAAGGGAGGCGATCCATTATGACTGATGGACCATTTGCGGCGGCAGCGTCTCAGCCGACTTATACCGTCGCTGACGGCGAAACGGTGGCTGCCTGGATCGTCTCGGATCTGGTGGAGACATCGTTTCCGGGCATCGCAGCGCCGGCGGAAGACCGGGTCAACTATCGCTTCATCAACGGTTTCGTGGATGTCGGCGACCTGCCCTGCCGCAAGGCCTTTCAGCAAACCATGATCGGCCGCGACATCGCGCCCAACGCCGGCTGGGCGGTCTCCCACCTCAACCTGCCGGGTTCCAATCGCCGCGTCGAATTTACCGGTTTCTGGCATGTTCCGACCCATGTGCAGCGCTGGCTGAAGGGCACGTTCCGGAGCGACACCGCAAGACAGGCGCATTTCAGGCTGCGCACATGCGGCGGCGTTCGCATCTGGGTGGGCGGCGTCGAACAGGTCCGTTTTGAGCCCTTTATCCGCAATGTCGAAGCGAGCCGCGATATCACGCTCGACCTTGAGGCTGGCGATAACGACGTGTTGCTGCTCTGCGAAGATCTGGCGGAACGTGACATTATCTGGTTCTTCGAGCTTGAGGTCGTCGACGCCACGCCGCTGACAGTCGTGCTGCCGGTACCACTCGACCGGGAAGAGACGAAACGTCTTGCCGCACTGGTACGCGATGTTCGCCCCGCCCGGGACGTCTTTTCCGGCACGGCGCTTGAACTCATCTTCGATGCCGCACCGGTGAGTGACCTGCCGGTCCATATCGAGGTCAAAAGCCACGGCCACGAGCGCGCCGCCCTTGCCGAAGCGGATATTGTGCTGAAAGCCGGGCAATCCACCCTGACTGTTCCCCAGACCATCGGCATCGCGGACGGATATCACGGCGTCAAGATCACTATGGGTTCGGGAGCCGGAATAGTGACGCGCGTCATCGACGCGGCCTTCATGGGCGTGGTGGCGCCACAACCGGCAGCCGCCTATATTAGCGCGCGAAAGAACGCAGCATTGTCTTTCAGTGCCCGCTTCGGCGCATGGCGCATCGGCCGTGCCCTGGCGATGGTCGCCACCGGCAGCGATGACATGAAAACGATCGGCGGCATTATCGATGCGACGCTGCGTTCCATCGACCGCCGGGAGGACTGCTCCGATTTCGTTCTGGTGCCGCTTCTCTGGCTGGTGCGCGCCTATGGCGACCGGCTGCCGGTAGAAATGCGGTCGCGGATCGATGCCTCGATCCTCGCCTATCGCTATTGGGTGGACGAACCAGGCAACGACGTCATGTGGTTCTGGAGCGAAAACCACGTTCTCTGCTTCCACACCAGCCAGCTGCTCGCGGGAGACTATCTGCCGGACGCCGTCTTCAGCGCCTCCGGGCGCACCGGCAGGGAGCAGGCGGCGCTGGCCGCAGGCCGGCTGGAGCGCTGGTTCGACAGCGTCGAGGCGCATGGTCTCGCCGAATGGAACTCGGCCGCCTATTACCCGGTGGATTTCATCGGCCTCCTCGCCATCGAACATTGGGCGGGACAGGAACTTGCCGCCCGCGCACGCCACCAGCTCGATCTCATTTTCGAAATGATCGCGCTGCACACACTTGGCGGCGTTCCCTCCGGTTCGCAAGGCAGAGCCTATGACAAGGAACTGCGCGCCGGGCCGCTGACGGAACTGGCACCTTTCGCGCAGGTTGCGTTCGGTCAGGGATGGCTCAACAGTGGCGTCGCCTCTCTGCCGATGTTCTGCTGCGGTGACTACCTGCCGCCGCCGCATCTTGCCGCGCTTTCGCAGTTGCCAAGCGGACGCATGGTCGAGGCGCGTTACGCGCAGGGGCTGGAGCCGGGCAAGCTCGTGCTTTTCAAGAACGAGGCCGCCCAGCTTTCCACTGTCGTGGACCACAAGACAGGCCGCAAAGGCCATCAGCAACACGTCATGGACATCAAGCTTGCCGGTCACCCCATGGCGCGGCTGTGGGTCAATCATCCCGGGGAGGATGATCCATGGGGCACGCAACGCCCCTCCTACTGGGCCGGCAGCGGCATCCTTCCGCGCGTGGCGCAGCACCGGGATCTGGCGATGATGATCTTCGATACGGACGATCATCGCAATGACTGGACCCATGCCTATCTCGGTCGCGACGGGCTGGACGAGGTGTTGACAGAGGGCAACTGGCTCATCACCCGCTCCGGCCGTGGCTTTGCCGCACTTTATGCGACCAATGGTCTTGAGACCATCACCACCGGTGCGACCGCCAACCGCGAGATCAGATCACCCGGCCGCCGCGCCGGCTGGATCGGCGTAATCGGATGCGGAGACGCGGACGAATTCACCCGCTTCCGCGAAAGAGTTCTCGCCACGCGGATAACGTTCGACGCCGACAAGCGCCTGCTGTCGGTCACGCCACCCGGTGGCGCCAAACTCTCTCTCTCCTGGGACGGCACCTTTACCATCGGCGGGCAGGCCACGGCCTTCGACCACGAGCAGCCCCAGCCACAAATCACATTCGACAGTGCCGAAACCGCCGCAGGCAACGGCGTGGCGCAGCCATTTTACTCCTAAGCGGAATGACCAGATGAACCAGCAAAGTATCGAGAAAGAAACTCTTAGGACGACGATCGACAACGTCGCCGCCGCCTTCAGCCGCCTCAAGGGCATTCAGGAAGGTCTGGCAAGCGGCAGTTCAGACGGCAAGATCCAGTTCGACGAATGGGATTGGGAAGTGGGCGTCGGCCTTTATGGCTTCCTGCGCCGGGCGCTGGCTGCAAACGACCAGAAGGCGCTGGATGATCTGGTAACATGGTATGGCTGGCAGATCGAGCGCGGCCTGCCGCCGCGCCAGATCAACAGTTCCGCGCCCATGCTGCCGCTCGTCATCCTGACCGAACATGTCGACCGGCCGGATTTCCGGGCGCTGGTGGAAGACTGGGCCGACTGGCTGGTGCACAAATTGCCGAAGACCGAGGATGGCGGCTTCCAGCACGTCGTCAAGGAACGGCTGAATGAGGGCGAACTCTGGGACGACACGCTGTTCATGGCTTGTCTGTTCCTTGCCCGCGCAGGTGTGGTGTGCAAGCGTCAGGACTGGATTGACGAGGCGGTCTACCAGTTCATGATCCATGCGCGCTACCTGTCGGACCCGGTGACCGGACTGTGGTATCACGGCTGGACCTTTATCGGACGCCACAATTTCGCGCATGCCTTCTGGGCGCGCGGCAATTCCTGGATCACCGTCGCAATCCCGGAACTGTTTGAACTGGTGCCGGCGCTAGCCGAAAAGGATAAGCGTTTCCTCGCCAACGTGCTGGCAAGCCAGGTGCGTTCACTGCGCCAATACCAGCGTGAGGACGGTATGTTCCACACGCTTCTCGACGATCCGACCTCGCCGGTCGAGACATCGGCCACGGCAGGCATTGCCTACGGCATTCTGCGCGGCATCGAGGCCGGTATTCTCGGCGAAGAAAACCGCGCCCATGCCGAGCGGGCGCTAAAGGCGGTGCTGGGCAATATCGATGACGAAGGCGTCGTTCACGGCGTGTCGGACGGCACGCCCATGGGCCACGACCTCGATTTCTACCGCCGCATTCCCAATCTGCCCACGCCCTACGGGCAGGCTCTGACGATGCTGCTGTTGATCGACGTGTTCCTGAAAAGGCCGCAGGCATCATGAGTGCTCACACCAATATCACCATTGCCGCGGTGGGACGCGACGCCACTGCCGAAATCCAGCAGGCAATAGATACCGCATCGGCCGAAGGCGGCGGCGTCGTGTCGCTCTTGGCCGGGCGGCATGTCAGCGGCGGCCTTCAGCTTAAAAGTGGCGTGGAACTTCACCTTGCGCAGGACGCGGTGCTCGCCCCGATTTCCGACTACGATGCCTATGCCCATACGACAGTTTCTGTCATCGCCGAGGATTCCGATCGCGGCATGATCATCGCAAAAGGCGCAAGCAACATCGCCGTTACCGGCCCCGGCCGTATCGAGGCGGGCGGTGAAAACTTCATCATTGGCGACGACGAAGCCATGGGAACCTATATCCCGGCGGCAAAGCGTCCGCGTGTCATGGTGCTGGAAGCCTGCCGCGACGTTCGCCTTGAAAACCTCGTCGTCAGCGGTTCGCCGATGTGGACGCTGCACATGGTCAATTGCGAAGATTTGAATTTCCGCAACGTCCGCGTTGAAAACGATCGTCGCCTGCCCAACACCGACGGCATCGTGCTGGATGCCTGCCGACGTGCGCTGATTACGGATTGCACCATATCCACCGCCGATGACGGCATCTGCCTGAAGACCAGCGCCGGGCCGGATGGCAGGGCCGTCGGCGTCTGCGCCGGTATTACGGTTCGCCGCTGCACCGTCTCAAGCATGAGCTGCGCCCTGAAACTCGGCACAGAATCCTTCGGCGATTTCACCGATGTGGTGTTCGAGGACTGCAAAGTCATCGCATCCAACCGTGGCATCGGTCTTTTTTCCCGTGATGGCGGGAAAATGCGTAATATCCGCTTTTCACGCATCGAAACCGAATGCCACGAAACTCCGGGCGGTTTCTGGGGATCGGGCGAAGCCGTGACGGTCACCGTGGTCGACCGCCGTCCCGAACGTCAGGCCGGCAAGGTCGAAAACCTCGTGGTGGAAGATCTGAGCGGTTCGATGGAAGGCGCGATCAATCTCGTTTCCACCTCGAAGGCGGGCATTCACAACGTAACGCTCAGCCGCATCACGCTGTCGCAGCGGCCGGGCAAACTCGGCACCGGCCTGCAATATGATCTTCGCCCGACCAATGCGGATATTGCACCAAGCCCGGAGGCCGCCGGCCGCGCCAACGCCTGGACACGCAGTGCCGACGGCGGGATCGTCGGACTGGAGGACTATCCCGGCGGAATGCCCATGGTCTACCTCTCTGGCGTTCACGGATTTACGGCGCGAGATGTCGCTATCGGCAGAACGACGCCCTTGCCCGAGGGCTGGAATGAAAAAGAGATCGTCGCAGAGACGACCTTGCCCGAAGGGAGCAGGTAATGGGAAGTCTGAAGCTGGAAAACCTCAACAAGGCGTTTGGGGCCGTTCATGTTCTGCATGACATCGATCTCGAGATCGAAAACGGGGAATTCGTTGTTTTCGTCGGCCCATCGGGCTGCGGAAAATCCACGCTGCTGCGCATCATCGCCGGTCTTGAGGAAGTCTCGTCTGGCAGCATCGGCATTGGCGGGCGCGATGTCAGCGCGCTTTCGCCTGCCGAGCGCAAGATCGCCATGGTCTTCCAGTCCTATGCGCTCTATCCGCATATGAGCGTGCGCAAGAACCTTGCCTTCGGCCTTGAAAACCTGCGTTTCAAGCGGGCGGAGATCGAAAGCCGCATCAACGAGGCCGCGCGCATGCTGGCCATCGAACCCTATCTCGACCGCAAGCCGAAACAGCTTTCCGGCGGCCAGCGCCAGCGCGTCGCCATCGGTCGCGCCATCGTGCGCGAGCCGGATATCTTCCTGTTCGATGAGCCTTTATCGAACCTCGACGCGGCGCTGCGCGTGCAGACCCGCGCCGAAATCACAAGGCTGCATCGCGATATCAAGACGACGATGATCTATGTCACCCACGATCAGGTGGAAGCCATGACCATGGCCGACAAGATCGTGGTGCTGCGCGCAGGCCGCATCGAACAGGTGGGTAGTCCGCTGGAGCTTTTCGACAATCCGCGCAACCTCTTCGTCGCCGGCTTCCTTGGTTCACCGCGCATGAATATGCTGAAGGGCACATTCGTCACCGGCAGCGACGGCAACCTCGCAATCGACGCCGGATACGGCGTGTCCCTGCCCTGCCTTGTCGACCCGGCCGCCGCTACCCCCGGACAGGCGGTTCTCGCGGGCATTCGTCCCTCGCATTTTGTGATCACACAGGAAAAGGGCCTGCCCTTCGAGGTGCAGTACCACGAAAGCCTCGGCACCGAGACCTATCTCTATGGCAATCTTCAGGGTCAGAAGGAGCAGATCATCGTGCACCAGGCCGGCCATTTCACGCCCGCTTCAGGCTCGGTCCTGAACATCATGCCGGCGCGCGAACGAGTGCATGTATTCGATCCCACCACGGAGCTGGCGCTGCCGCGCCTCGACAGCCAGGGGAGAGGTTAGCATGGCCAGCCAGAAGCTTGCGAGACTGTCCGACCGTGCGCTCGATGCCGTGATGGCAATCGCCGAGGTGCCGCTCAACCTCATCGAACGGCTGATCGGCAAAAAGCGCATGCCCTATATTTTCCTGATGCCGAACCTCGTTCTGTTCGGCATCTTCACCTTCCTGCCGATCGCCATTGCCGTCGGTTACGCCTTTACCGGTGGCACCGAACTGCTGATCAGCGACCGCCCCTTCGTCGGTCTCGACAATTTCAGCAAGCTGCTCGATTGCCAGAGCTACATGGACCCCGGAAGCTGCCGGGAATCGCTGTTCTGGACCGCGATCTGGAACACGCTGTGGTTCGTCGGCTTCAACGTCGTCGCGACGCTGTTCGTCGCGCTGGTCACGGCCCTCATCCTGAACAGGGCGATTGCCGCGCGCGGCTTCTTCCGCGCCATGTTCTTTTATCCCGTCCTGCTGTCGCCTGTTGTCATCGGTCTCATCTGGAAATGGTTTCTAGACCGCAACGGCCTGCTGAACGCCTTTTTCCAGATGCTCGGCGTGCCGCCGGAAATCTTCCTTCTGGATGTCGGCTGGTCGCGCTTCTTCGTCGTGGTCGTATCCGTCTGGTTCCATATGGGCTTTTACACGCTCATCCTGCTGGCCGGGCTTCAGGCCATTCCCAAAGATCTCTATGAGGCAGCCGCAATCGACGCCGCCTCGCCCCGGCGCACATTGCTGCGCATCACCTTGCCGCTGCTTGCCCCCAACCTTCTCGTCGTGCTGATCCTTTTGATGATCCGTTCGGTGCAGATATTTGATGAAGCCTGGGTTTTGACCAATGGCGGCGGGCCGGGCACGGCCAACACGTTCGTGGTGCAATATATCTATCAGATGGCTTTTGGCAGCGATCTCAGGCTCTTCGGCCTTGCCTCGGCCGCATCGGTTCTGATGGGCCTTGTTCTGCTCGCGCTGACGCTCGTGCAATTGCGCCTCGGCAAAAAGATGGAGTCCTGACCATGTCCGGCAATCTCAATGCAGTCACGTTCCTGACGCGAACCCGCCGCCCCGGCAGGATCGGGCTTACCGATATTCTCTCATGGGTCTGGCTTATCGGCGGCACGCTCGCCGTGCTGATACCCGTCGTCTGGGCCGCCATGTCCTCGCTGAAGCCGGAAGCCGAGATCACCCGCTTCCCGCCAAGCCTTCTACCGCGCGCCGCCGTACAGGTGGAGGTGCAGGGTTACGACAGGCCGCTCAGCCTCTGGACCGTCACCATCGACGGCACGGTGCGGGAAATGGCCATGGTCCGGCGCGTCGGCATCAAGGCGCAGATGGTGGATCCGGCCAATCCCGGCCCGCCGGTCAGCGTCGATACGCGGGAGATGTCGCCCGTCCAGAAACTGACGATCGCGACGCAGAACTTCACTGATCCCCTGACGCAGTTCAACTTCCTCACCTTCCTCAAGAACTCGGTCTTCGTCACCGTCGTCGCAACGGTTCTGACGCTGATCGTCAACGCCATGGCAGCCTTCGCGCTCTCGAAATACCGCTTCCGCGGCGAGAAGGCGATTTTCGTACTGATCATCTCGACCCTGATGATCCCGCTTACCGTCGTCATGGTGCCGGCCTATCTGGTCATCGTCGGTGTCGGCCTTGTGGACAATCTCTGGGGCGTCATCATCCCCACCGTCGCGACGCCGACAGGTGTCTTTTTGCTCAGGCAATATATGCTGACGATCCCGGATGAACTTATCGAGGCCGCGCGTGTCGATGCGGCAAGCGAATTCCGCATCTTCTGGCGCATCATCCTGCCGCTGACGGCGCCCGCACTCGCGGTTCTCGCGATCTTCTCGGTGCTCTGGCGCTGGAACGACTTCCTCTGGCCGCTGATCGTCCTCAGCAGCCGCGAGAACTTCACGTTGCAGGTGGGTCTGAACGCCTTCCAGGGTGAGTTCTCAGTGCAATGGCACTATATTCTCGCCATGACTTTCCTCAGCCTTGCTCCTGTCACCGTCGTGTTCGTGTTCCTGCAACGCTACATCACGACAGGGATTGCCGGGACCGGCATGAAATAGAACGCGCCGCATCACTTGGGGGGCGGCGCGATGCTGCCCCTCAGGACAAGGCGACAGCCAAGTTCCAGTCGGTGCGCCGGGCGCGACGGATCGGCGGCGACAAGCCGCTGCTCCAGCAGGGAAAGTGCTGCACCGCCAAGCCTGTCGGCGGGCAATTGAATGGTGCTGAGGGGCGGCGCACTGAAGGCGGCTGGCATGATGTCGTCAAAACCCAGTACCGAGACGTCATCGGGAACCCCGACACCGGCCTCCGTCAGGGCCTTCAGACAGCCGAGCGCCAGATTGTCGGCGGCGCAGAAAATCGCCGTAGCGTTTCGGAGCGGCCGGTCTTCGGCAAGCAGGCTACGAATGGCGGCTTCACCCCATTGGGGTTCATAGCTCTCCACCTCAACGACCATGTTTGCCGGCGCCGGAAATCCAGCCGCAAGAAACGCGTCACTATAACCGTCGTAACGACGACGGATCGTCGTGCGACCCTTCCAGGTGATGTGCAATATATTGCGATGGCCAAGCGAAAGCAGGTGCTCGATGCCAAGACGCGCGCCGAAACGGTTTTCCGCCGTCACCGTATCGACGATCATGGCCGGGTCCTCGCCATTGATCAGCACCACAGGTTTGCCGAGCGCCGAGAGCGCCTGCACCAGTTGCGGCCGGTCGTCGTTCAAAACCACGATGCCATCGACATTGTCGGCGTCCGCCGCCTGCGCCACCGCGACCGGATCAAGCCGGCTCGTGGCGCTGACGAAAGGAACGATGCGAATCCCGCGCCGCTCGCATTCGCGCCGGAAGCCGTTCAGCATCGTCCAGCTGACCATGTTGAGATCGCTCTGCGGAGCGGCATCGTTAGTCATGGCCAGCAACACGACGCGCAGGGTAGCTATCGTCGCCTTCTGCCGGCGGTTTTCGAGATAACCCAGCGTCCGCGCCGCCTCCAGCACACGCTCGCGAACCAGCATGGTCAGAGGAGCCGTGCCGTTGAGAGCGTGTGAGGCGGTGCTGAGCGAAACATTCGCCTGCTTCGCCACGTCCTTAAGCGTCGTTTTCCTGTCTATTTTCATAAAGGGGAAATTCAACCGATCTTCAACGGATGGCGCGGGCGGAAAGCCTGCTCAAAGCAGTTGATTTCAAGAATACCCGAGCCTGATTGCTGCCTGTTTGTCACACGAAGACTACAGCATCATCCGTGAAAGCGGAATTGATTTCTCAGTCTTTTTCCCGATCATCCTGCTCTCGAGCTCCAGCGCCGGCCGTGGCGAAACGCCGGGCGGCAAAGGCGATCATAGTGCTCTGAAGATGTAGTCGATGCTGTCCTTGACGGCAGCGGCAGGGTCCTTCAATTCATGAATTTCCGTCGCGAATGGCTCAAAGCTGTAAGGCCCCTTGTATCCCGCCGCTTCAAGCGTCCTGACCTGGGCGATGTTCTCCAGTCGGTCGTCGCCATCCACCAGAACGCGGTGAGCGTCCAGCATGTCGGCTATGGAAACCGCGGGATCAATCACGCCGGAAATATGGACGAGGCCCGTGCGTTCGGGGAAAAACACCGTCTCACCTGCCAGATGATGGTGGAAGGTATCGTGCACCAACCTGTAAATGTCGCCACCATCGGCCGCGTCGATCGCCTCGATTGCCAAGGCCTTGGTGCGCAGGGACGAGACGGGGAAACCGAGCGGCTCGACAAGGCCGGTCAGTCCGTGTTCCTCAAGGATCGGCTTCATGGCTTTCAGCGCGGTCACGAGATCGTCGAACCGCACCTGTCGTCCATCGTTCAGCGGGCACATGACGAGCGCCTTCGCGCCGCTCGCGGCCGCGTAATCGGCCATGGCGACTGCCCGCTTTGGCAAATCGCCCGACCAGACGTTGAAGGGGTAAAGCGCGTTGATGGAGATGATCGTCAAGCCGGCCTTCCCGGCCGCCGCCTTTACCGCCGCCGGGTCCGCCGTGCCGACGACATCCGGCAGGTCGTTGCGGATTTCGACTTCGGTCAGGCCGAGATTGCAGGCTGTCGCGAAGAATTCCTCGAGCGAGAGCTTCGGCGCGGCGATGTGGTTGATGGCAAAACGCATGATATCCTCACTGATAAAGGGCGGGACGCACGGGAAGGTCGATGATGACCGCAGCCCCCCCGGTTTCCTGCGCGGCGACGCAGGCATCGGATGTGATGGCGGCCACGTAACCGTCCCAGGAATTGGGTCCCGATGCAGTTCCCCTCGCCGCCGCATGGATGAAGTCCTGCAATTCCACATCATAGCTGGCGATGAAGCGGTCTTTCCAGTCGGTGAGGATGTCGTTCTGCAGCTTTGCGCCCAGGCGCGTCTGGACGGACATTGGCTCGGGCAGGCTGGCAATGCCGTCTTCTCCGACCACCTGACACTGGATATCATAGCCATAGTGGCAATTGACGAAGATTTCGACGTCAATGATCGTGCCCTTGGCAGTCTCCAGAATAACGATCTGCGGATCCTTCAGGCGTGCGTGGCTTCTGGCGGACGACCGGGGAAAGAGAACGCGCGCCGAAACATAGTCGTCGTCTAGCAACCAGCGCAGTACGTCGATCTCATGGATCATCGTGTCGTGGATAGCCATCGGGGTCACATATTGCTCCGGAACGGCGGGATTGCGGTGGGCAGCGTGCACCATGATCGGCGCGCCGATCCTGGTGTCGACGGCCTGTTTCAGCGCGACATAACCGGCGTCGTAACGGCGCATGAAGCCGACCTGAACCAGCCGCCTGCCCTGCGCCACTTCGGCGTCAACGATGCGTTTTGCCCCTTCCGCCGTAGTCGCCAGCGGCTTTTCACAAAAACACGGCTTGCCGGCGGCAACGGCGGCCAACACATATTGCTCATGCGTCGCGCCCCAGGAGGTGACCAGAACCGCGTCCACGTCCGCCGATGCGATCAGCTCCTCGCCGGTGGCGAAAATGAGGGCGTCCGGGGCGATATCGTTCCTCACCGCTTCGGCGGATCCGGGATTGACGTCACTCAGCGCCACGATCTTTGCGCCTCCAAGAACCCTGTTTATGCGGCGGGCATGGTCGCGGCCGATCGCGCCGGTGCCGACGACACCAATTCTCACAGTCATGGGAAAAACCTCACTTACGATATTTTTCGATATAGTTGTTGATCTCAGCACACATGAACCTGCCCGATTCATCGGCCCTGTCCTCCCAGGCGAAGACGCAGGAGGTCATAATGCCGTCGAAGCCGATTTCGGAAAGCGTGCCGAAGAAGTCGTCCCACGGCACCTCGCCCTGGCCGATGTTCAAGTGCTGGTGCACCCGTGCCTGCGTCCCGGGCGGGTTGAGAATGTAGCGCAGCCCTGAACTGGCCTTGTGGTTGAAGGTGTCGCCGACATGCACATGGGCGAGCACATCCTTCGCCTCGCGCAGCATCGCCTTGGTGTCATCGCCGAAATAGAAAGTATGCGGCGCGCAATAGAGGAATTTCACATTCTTCGAATTGACCGTGCGGATGATGTCGAGCGCCGGTTGCAGCGTCTCGCACCAGTCTTCCGGATGCGGCTCGACGTTCAGCTGAATGCCTTCGCGCTCGAAGATCGGCACCAGTTCTTCCATGGAGCGCCACCAGGCATCCTCGCAGGCCTCGATCATCGAGCCGGTATGGCAGCAATAGCAGGAGCCCTTGTCGGGATGCGGGCCTCGGCCGAATTCGGAGTTCATCGTATCAACCTCCAGTTCGACGGCGATCTCGATGGCGCGCTTCCAGTGCTTCACCGCTGCTTGCCGCTCGGTCTCGTCATTGGAGGCCCAGCGATACATCGGCAACAGCGAAGCAATGCCGACATCGGACTCCTTCAACGCTTTCTTGAATGCCTTGATCCGCTCGGGAAACACGCGCGGCGCCTTGAACCATTCGAGGAAATCGGCGCGCGGGGAAAGTTCGATCCAGTCATAGCCAAGCTCCTTCACTTTGGCAGGAAGATCATTGAGGCTGAGATGGCGGTGCATGAAAGGGTCGATGGCGATGCGCATATACGCTTCCTTGTCGTCAGTGTCTGTTGAGAGGTCGTGCGGACAGATGGTAGACCGCGGTCCGGGAGAAGAGACCGCGGCCTTTGACCGGCTTTTCATGGGCGGCCCTGGTTTTAATCACGAGACCGCGAATGCATGCCGATCAAGGGGTCGGGTTCAGTTTTTCGCCTGATATTCTTTGAGATTTGCAGGCGTGACGAGCTCAAAGGGGACGAAGACCTTCTTGTCGATCTTCTCACCTTTGGCGAGTTTCAGCGCCGCATCCACGGCGCCCTTGCCCTGACCGGCGGCGTTCTGGAAAACGCTGACATCCAGTTCGCCCGCCGCCATGGATGCAAGCGCGTCCTGCGTCGCGTCAATACCCGCAACGATGACCTCAGCCATCGGTCGTCCGGCCGCCTTCAGCGACTGGATCGCGCCGATCGCCATCTCGTCGTTGTTGGAAATCACCGCATCGAACTGAACGCCAGCCGAAAGCCAGTTGGTCATCAGGTCCGACCCCTGCGTGCGCGACCAGTTGGCGGATTGCTCCTCCACAAGTGTGATGAAACCGCAATCGGAAGTGGCGACAACCTCCTTGATATCCTCTGTCCGCATGCGGGCAGCCTGATTGGAAAGCTCGCCCATCATCACCACGGCCTTGGCTTCCGTTTTGCCCGCCGCCTTCAGAAGCCGGCAGACCTCCTGCGTCTGCAACGTTCCCGACTGTTTTTCATCGGAAGCGACGAAGGCCTGTTTGTCCGGCAGGCTGTCGAGATTGACCGGTTGACGGTTGACGTAGACGAGCGGGATACCGACGGCAGTCGCGGCCTGCGAAAGCGCCACCGTCGCATCCGTATCGACTGGATTGACGATGATGGCGTCAACGCCGGCGGCAATGAAGTTCTGCACCTGGCTCAACTGTTTGCCGACATCGTTCTGCGCGTCCTCGATCTGCAGCGAGACGCCGTTCATGCCCTTCGAATAGTCGATCATGCCGTTGCGCAGCACAGTCAGAAAATTGTCATCGAACAGGGCCATCGAAACGCCGATGGTCTCAGCCGACGCCGTGGTCGCCAGCATGGTGGCCAGAGCCGCAATCGCTAAATGTCTTTTCATGTCGTCGTCCTCCTCCGAAAATCTTGAAAAGAAACCGGTCGCACGGCCACAAGTGCATTTGCGCCGTAACCGCTTTCCGGCAAAAGGATACCCGTCGCCGGAGATGGAGATCTGCGGCGTTTGGCAACCTGGAAACATCATTATTGTCGTGGATCAGCCTCCTGCCCGCTCCACATGCCGGCAACATGGTCCTAATCCGGGGCCGGCGTCAACGCGTCTTCGGCAAGCAGAACCATCATGACTGATAGAAAGAGATGTGGCATTTATGATAGAATCTATCAAACCATCAAAGACTCTCAGGAACCCACAGATGGGCGGGCACAAATCTTTGCCCCGGCGTTTCCGCCATTCCATGTTCGATGGTGTGAACCATGGTGGCGACGAGATCCGCGCATAATTCACGAAGCGGCGTCTGGAACACGCCGGCAATACGCCGCTCCAGCAGCGCCTGCCGGGATTCCGGCGTCAGTTCGTTGACGAGGCAGACGATGGTTTCCTGGCGGTTCTCCTGCTGCAGGGCCTCGATCACGCCCTCCATGCCGCCGCCGATGCAATAGATGCCGACGAGATCCTGGTGTTTGGCGATGGTGTCCATGACAAGCTCGTAGGTCAGGCGCCGCGTTTCCAGTGTGATCAGCGCATCCATCACTTCGAAATCCGGCGCATATTCCCGCATATAGCTGCGAAAGCCGGTTTCCCGCAGCGAATGGCCATGAAAACGGTGGCCACCGAGCAACAGCAGCACCTTGCCCTTGCTGCGCGCCAACCTCGAGATCATCCACGCCGCCGTACGCCCTACCTTCATGTTGTTGGCGCCGAGATAGGCTTCCCGCACGCCTTGGGCAAAATCGGAAAGCAGGGAAAAGGTGGGAATACCCTTGCCTTTCAGCGCCTCGACAGCCGCCGTGACATCGTGATGATCAGGCCCGGTGGCGGCAACTGCCTGTACCCGCCCCTTCATGCCCGTCAAAAGTGCGGCAAGTTCGCCCGGCTCGCCCGACTGGGCAAATTCGATGCGCAGGTTCAGATGACGGTCCCTGACGTTGCGTGCCGCGAGCTCCAGCTCATCGGCGAATGTCTGGTAAAAGGAGTGTCGTTCCTTGCGCAGAATGATGCCGAGATTATAGGATGGCAGATCGGCCAGCATGCGCTGGCGGATGATGTTGGTGGCGTGAAAGCCGATCTTTTCCGCCGCCTCGAACACCCGCCGCGAGGTTTCCTCCCGCACCGGCAAGCGACCGTTCAACACCCTGTCGACAGTCGCAACGCTGACGCCGGCGGCGTTTGCAACATCTGTGATGGTCGGACGCTTCATGAAGACACCTCTGCGCGCGGAAAGAATCCCGTCATGTCCCGCAAAACATGTCACGGATCATGATAGAATCCAACGCAGAGCAGGAGATTTCGGCAGCGATACCAAAGGTGACGCTGAACGCTCCCAAAGGATATGCACGGCAGTGACATCCGGACCGTCTAGATGACGGCCGAATGGCGATCCTGTCAGACCCGCTCGAGCGCCACGGCAATGCCCTGGCCGACGCCGATGCACATGGCCGACAGCGCGTAACGCTTGCCGGTCAGCGAAAGCTCGAGTGCGGCAGTACCGGCAATGCGCGCACCGGACATGCCGAGCGGATGGCCGAGCGCAATCGCACCGCCGTTGCGATTGACCCGTGTGTCATCGTCGGCAATGCCGAGCTGGCGAAGTGTTGCTAGGCCCTGGCTGGCGAAGGCTTCGTTCAACTCGATCACATCGAGCTGTTCCGGCTTCAGGCCGAGCCGTGCCAGGAGCTTGGTCGAGGCCGGGGCCGGGCCGATGCCCATGACGCGCGGCGGAACGCCGGCAGTTGCACCGCCGAGAATGCGGGCGATCGGCGTCAGGCCATATTTTTTGGCCGCCGCCGCCGAAGCGATGATGAGTGCGGCCGCACCGTCATTGACGCCGGATGCATTGCCCGCCGTCACCGTCGCGCCATCGCGTTTGTTCACCGGCTTCAGCTTCGCAAGCGATTCGATGCTGGTTGCGCGCGGATGTTCATCTTTCGAGACCACCAGCGGATCGCCCTTGCGTTGCGGGATCGTCACCGAGAAGATTTCCTTGTCGAGACGACCATTGGCCTGCGCTTCAGCAGCCTTTGTCTGGCTACGTACGGAAAAAGCGTCCTGATCTTCGCGGGAGACCTGATAATCGACGGCCACGTTATCACCGGTCTCCGGCATGGAATCGACGCCATATTGCGCCTTCATCAACGGGTTGACGAAACGCCAGCCGATGGTGGTGTCGTAGATTTCGGCATTGCGCGAAAACGCGCTTTCCGCCTTCGGCAGAACGAAGGGCGCACGGCTCATGCTTTCCACGCCGCCGGCGATCATCAGTTCCGCCTCGCCGGACTTGATGGCGCGGGCGGCGGCGATAACGGCATCCATGCCTGAACCGCATAGCCGGTTGATGGTGGTTCCTGTCACCGAGACCGGCAGGCCAGCCAGCAGCAGCGACATGCGCGCGACATTACGGTTGTCCTCGCCCGCCTGATTGGCGCAGCCGAAGATCACGTCCTCGACGGCTTCCCAATCCACGGACGGGTTACGCTCCACAAGCGCCCTCAGTGGCACCGCGCCCAGATCGTCGGCGCGGACGGAGGAAAGGGCACCGCCGAAACGGCCGATGGGCGTGCGGATATAATCGCAGATGAATGCATCGGTCATCGGTTTTTTCCTCACAGTTGCGGGGCGACGAGATCTGCGACCTCGCCATCGACGGCCAAAGGCGCGCCGGTCATGGCCTGCAGTTCTTCAAAAGTCATGGCGGCCAGCTTTTCACGCAGCACGAAACGACCATCCACCACGTCGATAACGGCATGGCTGGTATAGATGCGGGTGATGCAGCCGACGCCGGTCAGCGGGAAGGCGCATTTTTCCACCAGCTTCGGTTCGCCGTTCTTGGTTACATGTTCGGTGATGACGAAAACCTGCTTTGCGCCATGCACCAGATCCATGGCGCCGCCAACGGCCGGCACACCCCTGGAGCCGACGCGCCAATTGGCGAGATCGCCGTTCTGCGCCACCTGATAGGCCCCAAGAATCGCCACATCCAGATGCCCGCCGCGCACCATGGCGAAACTGTCGGCATGGTGGAAGAAGGAGGCGCCGGGTTTCAGCGTCACGGCCTTCTTGCCGGCATTGATGAGGTTCCAGTCCTCTTCCCCTTCCGGCGGCGCTTCGCCGAAATTCAGGATGCCGTTTTCGGTGTGGAAAATCGCCTGACGGCCGGGCGGCTGGTATCGCGCCACCATTTCGGGAAAACCGATGCCGAGATTGACGTAAGCGCCATCCTCGATGTCCTGCGCCGCGCGCCAGGCGATCTGGGCGTTGGAAAGCTTGATATCGTCGCGGGTGTCGATTGTCTGGGTCATGCGTAGGCTACTCCCGCGCGAATGAGAATTTCTTCCTGTTGCGGATCGGCGATTTCCACGACGCCGTTGACGAAAATACCGGGTGTCACGACATGTTCCGGATCGATCTCGCCGGCCGCGACGATCTTCGAGACCTGCGCGATGGTGGTTGCCGCCGCCATGCACATCAGCGGGTTAAAATTGCGCCCGGCCTTGTTGTAGGTGAGGTTGCCATAGGTATCGCCACGCTCGGCTTTCACGATGGCGAAATCCGCCTTCAGCCAGCGTTCCTGCACGTAGGAGCGGCCATCGAATTCGGCGATCGGCTTGCCATTGGCAAGCTCGGTGCCAAAGGCCGTCGGGGTGTAGAATGCCGGAATGCCCGCACCGCCGGCACGGATCCGCTCGGCAAGCGTGCCCTGCGGCACAAGCTCCAGTTCGATTTCGCCGGCCAGATACCTGTCGGTGAAAGCGCGCGGATCGGAAGAGCGCGGAAACGAGCAGATCATCTTCCTGACCATACCCGCATCGATCATCGCGGCAATGCCGATCCGGCCATTGCCCGCGTTGTTGTTGATCACCGTCAGGTTCTTCGGGCCTTTGTCAATCAGCGCGTGGATCAACTCGATGGGCGCGCCGGAGCCGCCGAAACCACCGATCATCACCGTCGCGCCATCGCCGATACCGGAAATGGCCTCGGCCGCGCTGTTGATTGTCTTGTCCATATCAATCCTCCATCCAGCCGAACGGTAAAAACCCGGAGGGCTGCCTGACGGAGACCTAAATCCGAATCCGTCTCGACGGCAAGAATTTTGTGCGTTATATGATTTTTGTTCGTATATCGCACAAATGGAGCCGCAACGTGGCCGTCAACGAGAGAGACATGATGGGCGGTCTCGCCAAGGGACTGAGGGTGATCGAGGCGTTCAGCGCCGAGCGTCCGCGCCTCTCAATTTCCGATGCAGCTGACATCGCAGGCCTTGATCGCGCCACCACGAGGCGCTGCCTGCTGACGCTTTCGGAACTGGGTTACGCAGCCTACGACGGCAAGTTCTTCACCGTCACGCCCAAGGTTCTGCGGCTCGGAACCGGTTGTCTGGCTACCATGCCACTGCCGCGCATCGTCCAGCCTCTGCTTGATCGTCTGTCGGAAGAGGTCGGCCAGAGTACATCCGTCTCCATCCTGGACGAGACCGAAATCGTCTATGTGGCGCGTGCCGCCCAGCAGCGGGTCATGTCCATCGCCCTGATGCCGGGATCGCGGTTGCCCGCCTATTGCACATCTATGGGCCGCGTTCTCCTCTCAGTTCAAACGCCGGAGCGGCGGCGGGAAATCCTTGAAACCTCGAAGCTTGTGGCACGCACGGAGAAGACGATCATTGCCATCGACGTCCTGCTCGCCGAAATCGAGGTCACCGGCAATCGTGGTTATGCCCTGATCGACCAGGAAGTGGAGATCGGCCTTCGCTCCATTGCCGTGCCGCTGAAAACCGTGCGTGGGCAGACGGTTGCCGCGCTCAATGTCGGGCTTGCCGCGTCGGTGGCTTCAATGGACGATCTGGTGGAAAGGTATCTTCCCGCACTTCTGGCCGTTCAGCGGGAACTGGCAAGAATGCTGGTGTAAGCGCGGGTCTGGGACAGGTTTTTCCCCACGCCGTCGCCTGCCATTTTCCGCTGTTCAGCCAGCCGCCATGCCCGTGGCGTCATGCCGGTCTCCCGCTTGAAAAAGCGGTTGAAATAGGCGGGATCGGCAAAGCCCAAACCTTCCGCGATCATCTGTACGGTGGAGACCGTGAAGATCAGCTCCTGCTGGGCAATCTCGATCTGGCGTCCGGCCACCAGGCGTTGCAGGCTGAGGCCGGAAACGGAGCGGACGAGGCGGTTGAGATGGGTTTCGGACAGGCCGAGTTTCTGCGCATAAAATTCCGCCTTGTGCGGCTCGCGAATATGACGGGCAATCAGTGACAGCAAAAGCTCGAACCGTTTTTCGGCAAGCCCTTTGCCCGCCACCTCCACCAGCGGCCGCGCCGCCCGCGCCAGAAGCGTGACGACAGTGGCGAGCTGGCCTTCGATCATGGCGTCGCGGCCAATCTCGCGGGCCTCATATTCACCGGAGACATGCTCGAAACCGTCGCGCAGGCGATCGCCCTCAGGGAAATCCCGCAACGGCAACAGCACCGGCTGCTGGAAATTCCGCAGCAGCAGCGCCTGCACGGATGCCGGCAGCGCGCCCGGCAACAGGGTAACGATCACCCCACCGATATCACGCGAAAAACGAAAACCGTGTTCGAAACCCGGCGGCACGACAATCGCCACCGGCGGGCGGATAGCCTCGGTGCGACCATCCAGCAGCGCATCGCCCTCTCCTCCCCAAATGTACAAGATTTGCAGGAATGCGGCATGGCGGTGCAGGCCGATTTCGAAACGATGCAGGCTGCTTCTGGAGAATAGCGTCTCGCAATGAAAGCGAAATTCAGTGCCTTGTGTCACCTCTTCGCCATAGAGTCCGTCATTGGCCTCGTTGCGCATTTGACCTCGCCTCCCCGCATGATGGTCGAATTATGCAATTTGCGGATCAGAAAGTCCATTGAGCTTGTGACCCGCACTGGTCAATTTCCTGACGGGAGACAGTTCCGGGAGGAAACAATGCGCACCAAGGTCGTCATCATCGGCTCCGGCCCTTCTGGCCTGCTGCTCGGCCAGCTGCTTGCCAATGAGGGCATCGATACCGTCATTCTCGACCGCGCCGGCAAGGACTATATCCTTGGCCGCGTCCGGGCCGGTGTGCTGGAACAAGGAACGGTACATCTTCTGGAAAAGGTCGGCGCCGACAAAAGATTGCACAAGGAGGGCCTGCCGCATGACGGTTTCTCCTTGACCTTCGACGGACGCGATCACCGTATCGACCTCTTCGATCTGACTGGCGGCAGCCAAGTGATGGTCTACGGACAGACCGAGGTGACGCACGACCTGATGGATGCCCGCGAAAGAGGGGGGCTCTCGACGATCTACGAGGCATCGAATGTCGAGCCGCATGATTTCGATGGTGCGAGGCCCTATGTCACCTATGAGAAAGGCGGCGTAACCCACCGGATCGATTGCGACTTTATCGCCGGCTGCGACGGCTTTCACGGCGTCAGCCGCAAATCCGTGCCGCAGAGCGCGATCAGGGAATTCGAAAAGATTTATCCTTTCGGCTGGCTCGGCATTCTGGCCGAAGTGCCGCCCGTCAGCCACGAACTCATCTATGCCAACCACCCGCGCGGTTTTGCGCTGTGCTCCATGCGTTCACACACCCGCAGCCGCTATTATCTGCAATGTTCGCTGGAAGACCGGCCGGAGGACTGGAGCGATGAGCGGTTCTGGGATGAAATCCGCCGCCGCCTGCCGGAGAACCATGCCGAGGCCATGGTGACGGGTCCTTCTTTCGAAAAATCCATCGCGCCGCTCCGGTCCTTCGTCTGCGAACCGATGCGTTTCGGACGGCTGTTCCTCGCCGGCGATGCCGCTCATATCGTGCCGCCGACAGGCGCCAAGGGCCTCAACCTCGCCGCCAGTGACGTACATTATCTGAGCGAAGCGCTGATCGAATTTTACCGCGAAGGGTCAGAGACTGGCATCGCTTTCTACTCGCAGAAAGCGCTTTCCCGCGTCTGGAAAGCCGTGCGCTTTTCCTGGTGGATGACCACCATGATGCATCGTTTCCCCGATACCGGTGACTTCGGCCAGCGCATTCAGGAAGCGGAACTGGATTATCTCGTCCATTCCCGCGCCGCCTCCACGGCACTTGCGGAAAACTATGTCGGGCTTCCTTATTAGGAAACAGTTTCGGATTTCGGGTCCAGCAAATCGCCTGCGGCTTCGCGAATGGCCTGTATCAGCAGCGAAAGCGGCAGGGACGGCTGCGTATCGGCCCTGACCGTCAGTCCGACCGGGCCGCTGGTATCGCCGGTATCCACCGGCAATATTGCCAGAATACCATCAGCCACATCGCCCGCGACTACGCCTTCCGAAATGATCCAGACGGCGTCGCTGGTGCGCAAAAAGGCGCGGCCGAAAGCATCCGACACTGTTTCGATGCGGATCGGCAGGGCCGGTACGCCATTGGCGATCAGGAATTGCTCGACGATGGGGCCGATCACCGACTGCCTTGTGGGCATCAGCACGGGGAATTCGTGCAGCCGGTCAAAAACCGAAATGCCGGGCGACAGCAGCGGATGACCGGTGCGCACAACGAAACGCACCTTTTCGGAATATAGATGCTCGAAGGAAAAGCCCGCCATTTTTTCCGGCGCGGCCAGGCGGCCGACAACGAGATCAAGATCGCCGACCCTGAGCTGTTCGAGAAGCACGGCGTTTTCGCCGGTGACGATCTTCACCGGGCTACCGGTTTTTTCGGCGAGGAACCCGGCCATCGCCTTCGGCATGATCCGAACCGACACGGTCGGCAAAGCGCCGACGCGGACGGGAGGACCGGCGCGCGCCGCCTCCTGCGAGACCGAATCGACCGCCTGGCGAAGTGCGGTCATCGTCGCGCCCGCATGACGCAGGAAAACCTCACCGTAGCGGCTGATGCGAATGCCGCGCCCCTCGCGGTCGAACAGCGAGACTCCGAGGATTTCCTCCAGCTCACGAATGGTTTTCGTCACCGCCGGCTGGCTGACATGCAGAATTTCCGCTGCGCGAATGACGCTTTTCTGGCGTGCCACCTCCACGAAAGTCTGAAGGTGCCGGAACTTGATACGCTGCTCGGTCATCGCACATATAATCCACAGGTTATAGTTTTCACCGATAATGTCATTTTACTTAACCGGAACGCGCTTGCAATATCAGCAACAGGAGGAAGTACACCATGCATTTTCTGCGCTGTGGCGAAAACGCGATCCATTACCGTGCGCACGGACTGGAAAGCGGCAGGCCGGTCATCGCCTTCATCAATTCGCTGGGCACCGATTTCCGCATCTGGGACGCGGTGATCGAGATGCTCGGCAACGATTATGCTTTCGTTCTGCACGACAAGCGCGGCCATGGCCTGTCCGATATCGGCCACCCTCCCTATTCGATAGACGATCACGCCGAGGACCTTATCGCCATCCTCGATCATCTTTCCGTTAAAAAAGCAGTCATCTGGGGTCTTTCGGTCGGTGGACTGATCGCGCAGGGGCTTTATGCCCGCCGTCCCGATCTCGTGGCCGCCCTCGTGCTCAGCAACACCGCCCACAGGATCGGCACTGCCGAGATGTGGAATGCGCGCATCGACAAGATCGGCGCTGATGGCCTTGCCTCGCTGATCGATCCGGTGATGGAGCGCTGGTTCACATCAGCCTTTCGCCAGCCGGACAATGCGACCTATGCGGGCGCGCGCAACATGCTCTCGCAACAGCCGGAGGCCGGATATAGCGGCACCTGCGCTGCCATTCGCGATGCGGATTTCACGCGTGAGGCAGGCCGCGTCAACGTTCCCACACTGTGTGTGGCGGGTGATCAGGACGGCTCGACCCCGCCTGCGCTGGTGCAGTCGCTGGCGGATCTCATTCCGGCCAGCCGCTTCGTCACCATCGCTGATTGCGGCCATATTCCATGCCTTGAACAGCCGTCTGCCTACGCGCGGGCAGTCGGCGATTTTCTCAAGACCTTGCCGGAGCACTGACAAATGGCGGACCATATCGACAAGAACGAAAGATTCGAGCAGGGCATGAAAACCCGCCGCGCCGTGCTTGGCGACGCGCATGTCGACCGCGCGCAAACGGTGACGACCGGGTTCGACCAGCCATTCCAGCAGCTCATTACCGAAGCGGCCTGGGGCACGGTATGGTCCGGTAGCCACTGGACGAAGCGCGAGCGCTCGATGGTCACCATCGCCTTGCTTGCCGCACTCGGCCAGGACGAGGAGCTTGCCATGCATGTGCGCGCCACCGCCAATACCGGCGCCACCGAGGCGGATATTCGCGAAGCGCTGCTGCATGTCGCGATCTATGCCGGCGTGCCCGCCGCCAACCACGCATTCAAGACCGCCAAGCTTGCTCTGGCCGGAATGAAGGCCGATAGTTCCAGCGAGGAGGAGACGAAATGAGCAATACAAAGCCCGAAACCGGGCCGTTCTTCGCACGCGACCGCGATATCCATCCGCTTGCCTATGCCCCCGGATACAAGACCTCGATCCTGCGTTCGCCGCAGCGCGCCCTGATTTCGCTGGAAGGCACCAAAAGCGAGATCACCGGGCCGGTCTTCGGCCACAGCCTGCTGAACGCGCTGGATAACGACCTGATCCTCAATTACGCCCGCCCCGGTGAAATGCCGATCGGCCCGCGAATTCTGGTCCATGGCCGGGTGCTGGACGAGCGCGGCCGCGGCGTGGACGGCGCGCTGGTGGAATTCTGGCAGGCCAATGCCGGCGGGCGTTATCGTCACAAGAAAGAAACCTATCTCGCCGCCATCGATCCGAATTTCGGCGGCGTCGGCCGCACGATTACGGATGAGAACGGCTATTACTGGTTCAAGACCATCCAGCCGGGCGCTTACCCCTGGCCGAACGGCGTCAACGACTGGCGGCCAGCCCATATTCACTTCTCGGTCTTCGGCCACGGCTTTGCCCAGCGGCTGATCACCCAGATGTATTTCGAAGGCGATCCGCTGATCTGGAAATGTCCGATCGTCAAAACCATTCCGGACGAGGATGCAATCAAGAGGCTGATCGCCCCGCTCGACATGAACTCGAACATTCCGATGGACATGCTCGCATACAAATTCGACATCGTGCTTCGCGGCCGCCGCTCCACTTTTTTCGAAAACCGCAAGGAAGGTAACTGATCATGGTCCAGCCGCTCGGTTATCTCAAGGAATCGGCCTCGCAGACGGCAGGGCCTTATGTCCACATCGGCTGCACCCCCAATTTCGTCGGTATAGAAGGCGTGTTCGAAAAGGACCTCGGCTCTGGTGCGCTCTACAATGACAAAGCCCGTGGCGAACGCATCAGCGTGCGCGGCACGGTCTATGACGGCGCGGGAAATGCCCTGAAGGACGCGCTGATCGAGATCTGGCAGGCGGATACGGACGGTTATTACAAGAGCCCCAGCGAGACGCGCGGCAAGGCGGACCCGAATTTCACCGGCTGGGGCCGCTCGCCGGGCGACATGGATACCGGAGAATTCGTTTTCGAAACGATCAAGCCCGGCAAGGTGCCGTTCAGGGATGGCAGGCCGATGGCACCGCACATCACCTTCTGGATCGTCGCGCGCGGCATCAATATCGGTCTGCACACCCGCATGTATTTTCCCGAGGAGCAGGAGGCCAATGCGGCCGACCCGGTTCTTGCCCGCGTCGAGCAGAAAAGCCGCATCACCACGCTTGTCGCTAAAAAGGAGGAAGGAAACATCTATCGTTTCGATATCCGCCTTCAGGGCGAGGGCGAAACCGTGTTTTTCGATATATGAGTGGAGCCGTAACCCGAGATGAGCCTTTCCCCCTTCGAACATCCGTTTCTGTCAGGCCTTTTTGGCGACAGTGATATCATCGAGCTGTTTTCGGCGAGAGCGGATATCGACGCCATGATCCGCTTCGAGACGGCGCTGGCGCAGGCGGAAGCCGGGGCGGGTGCCATTGCAGCAGATGCGGCAGATGCGATCGTCTCCGGACTTTCCGATTTTGCAGCCGATATCACGGCCCTTCGCCATGGCGTTGCCAAAGATGGCGTCGTGGTGCCTGAACTCATCAGGCAAATGCGGGCAGCGGTCGCGGGTGCTTCGGCGGAAAAGCTGCATTTTGGCGCAACCAGCCAGGATGTCATCGATACCAGCCTGATGCTGCGGCTGAAGGCGGCGGTGGAAATCATCGCGGCCCGGCTCGGCCACCTCATCGATACGTTCAGTGATATCTCGGCCCGCGACGGCGGCAACCCGCTGACGGGATATACCCGCATGCAGGCCGCGATCGCCATCACCGTCTCCGACAGGGTGGCGAGCTGGATCGATCCGCTGGAACGGCACCTGGTGCGGATCGATACCTTTTTGCAGAACGGTTTTGCTGTTCAGTTCGGCGGCGCGGCCGGTACGCTGGAAAAGCTCGGCGACAAGGCCGGTGCGGTGCGTGCCGATCTTGCCAGGCGGCTCGGCCTTTCCGACCGACCGCAATGGCAGAGCCAGCGCGACGGCATCGTCGAATTTGGCAATCTGCTGTCGCTCGTCACCGGAACGCTTGGCAAGTTCGGGCAGGACATCGCGCTTCTGGCTGAAATCGGCGCAGAAATCCGCATGAGCGGTGGCGGCGGTTCGTCGGCCATGCCGCACAAGCAGAACCCGGTCAATGCGGAAACGCTGGTGACGCTGGCACGCTTCAACGCCGTGCAGATTTCAGCATTGCACCAGTCTCTCGTCCACGAGCAGGAACGTTCGGGCACAGGCTGGATGCTCGAATGGATGTCGCTGCCGCAAATGGTGACGGCAACGGGGTCCTCGCTGCTGATCGCCGAGCGCCTCGCCGCCCAAATCGACCGGCTGGGAGCAGGCGAAGAATAGCGCAAGGAACAACTGGTTTTTCGCAGAAATGAGCGATTTGCGAACGCTCTTTCGACAATTCGGGAATGGTGCAGACGCGCATCGAAAACGCTTGCGCTATTTCACATTAGTCATTGATAGAAAACGACTTTCCTGAACAATCCGAATAACGAAAAAATGATTTTCAAACTGTTTTTAACGGGAGTTGGCGCTTGACATAAAATTGAACTAACTGGTACAAACATTTCAAATAATACTGTGCGGCGATAAGGGGTATTGAGCTTTCGCGGCGCGGCAAAAACGAACGGAGGGCTTTGGAGCGATAGGTTTCCAAAGCGATGCGAGCAAGGCGAAACGCCTGTTCGGACCCGAACGGGTTGGGAGGAAATATGTCTTACAGTCTCGATTTTTCGGCGGTCATAGACCGCCTGCCCGAGCTGCTTCTGGCCTGTCTTGCAACGATCGGCCTTGCAATCGCCGGCATGTCGCTCGCCACCGTCATCGGGGTTCTCGGCGTCGTCGCCCGCCGCTCGCGCTTTAAGCTGCTGCGCGGTCTCGTCATCGGTTTTGTGGAAGCCATCCGCAACACGCCGTTTCTGGTGCAGATATTCTTCATCTTCTTCGCCCTGCCGCAGATCGGTATCAAGCTCAACCCCACGACCACCGCCATCATCGCGCTGGCGCTGAACGGCGGCGCCTACGCCATTGAAATTATTCGTGGCGGCGTGGATTCCATTCCCAAGGGGCAGATTGAAGCGGGATTGGCGCTCGGCCTGCACCGGGCGCAGATCTTCCGGCACATCATTCTCAAGCCGGCGTTGCGCGCAGTTTATCCGTCGCTCACCAGCCAGTTCATCATGCTGACGCTGACCACCTCGGTCTGCACCTCGATCGCGGCTTACGAGCTGACTTCCGTCGCGCAGCAGATCGAAGCGGACACCTTCCGCTCGTTTGAGGTCTATTTCTCGATCACGCTGCTTTATCTGGTCATTTCCTCGCTGATGATGGGGGTTTTTTCCCTCATCTCCCGCACATCGTTCAGCTATCCGGTCAAGTGAGGAAAAGACAATGGCATCCATTGGTCCCAACGAACTCTTCTTCCTGCTGCAAGGCCTGAAATGGACCCTTGCGCTGACCCTGATCGGCTTTATCGGCGGCGGCGTTTTCGGCCTTTGCATAGCGCTCGGCCGCGTGGCCGAAAGCCCGGCGATCCAGCGCGCCAGCACCGGCTACATTGCGGTCTTCCAGGGCACACCGCTTCTGATGCAGCTCTTCGTCGTTTATTACGGCGTGGCGCTTGCGGGGCTGAATGTCGATGCCTGGATCGCGGTCGCCATCGCATTCACCCTGCATGCCAGCGCCTTTCTGGGCGAAATCTGGCGCGGTGGCATTCAGGCAGTGCCGAAAGGCCAGACCGAAGCCGCCAACGCGCTCGGCCTGCATTACGTGTCGCGAATGAAGGACGTGGTTCTGCCGCAGGCCTTCAAGATCTCGCTGCCCGCGACCATCGGTTTCCTGGTGCAGCTCATCAAGGGCACGTCGCTTGCCGCCATCGTCGGTTTTGTCGAACTGTCCCGCGCCGGCCAGATCGTCTCCAACCAGACGTTCCGCCCGCTGACGGTCTTCGCCATCGTCGGCATCATGTATTTCCTGATCTGCTGGCCGCTTTCCCTGTGGGGCGCCGGCGTCGAAAAGCGGATGCAAGCCGCTTCCCGCTAATACCCATCAACATGTCATCAAGCTTTGTAAGGAGGAGCAAAAGATGAAATCCAACGGTAAATTCTCACGTCGCACCCTGCTCGCGCTCGCCGCGGCAACGGTCGCCCTGCCCTTTATCGCACCGGTCGACGCCTTCGCCGGCACGGTCGATGAGGCCAAGGCCAAGGGCAAGGTCGTGATCGGCATCCAGGGCGACAATTCGCCATGGGGATTCGTCAACTCGAGCGGCGTTCAGGATGGCCTCGATGCGGATATTGGCAAGGCCTTTGCCGAATATCTCGGCGTCAAGGTCGAGTTCGTGCCACTTGCCGTGGCAAACCGCATTCCGGCCCTGCTCACCGGCAAGGTCGACCTGCTTTTTGCAACAATGGGCATGACCGCCGAGCGCGCCAAGACCATCCAGTACTCCAAGCCCTATGCCGGTAATGTGCTTTCCGTCTACGGCCCGAAGGACAAGAAGATCGGCAACTACGACGATCTGACCGGCGTTTCCGTCGGCGTTCCGAAGTCGAGTGCCATGGACACGGCCATCACGGCAGGTGCGGGCTCCAAGGCCAACATCCTGCGCTTCGACGATGACGCCGCCAACATTCAGGCGTTGATTTCCGGCCAGGTCGAGGCCGTTGGCGGCAACCAGTTTTATGGCGACCGCCTCAATCAGGCTGCCGAAGGCAAATACGAGCCGAAGTTCGACCTGACGACGCTTTACAACGGCGCCGGCACCCGTCCGGGCGAAAAGGACTGGAACGAGAGCGTCAACGCCTTCCTCGACAAGATCAAGTCGGATGGCCAGCTGGCCAAAATCTACGACAAGTGGATGAAGCGCGAAGTTCCCGCTTTCCCGGAAAGCCTGCCGGATATTCCTTTCACCGTGAAGTGAGGGATTGATCTCGACCAGATCAAGGCGAATGGCAGCCTCGCAGAGGTCTATGCCAAGTGGATGAACGGGAAGTGCCACAGTTTCCGGCGTCGCTTCCCGACATTCCCTACACCGTCAACTAACGCTGCTTCCCAGCATGAAGGAAAGTTCCATGTCGCAATCCTCCGCCGCACAGGCTCCGCTGATCGCCCTTGAAGAGGTTGGAAAGTGGTATGGAGCCTTCCATGCGCTTAAAGGCGTCAACATGACGGTTCGCAAAGGCGAAAAAATCGTTCTTTGCGGCCCGTCCGGCTCGGGAAAATCCACCCTTATCCGCTGCATCAACCATCTGGAGGAAATCCAGGAGGGCAAGATCACGGTCGAGGGAACTACGCTGTCGGATTCCAGCCGCGCCATCGATGCGGTTCGCCGCGAAGTGGGCATGGTGTTCCAGAGCTTCAACCTCTTCCCGCACAAGACCATCATGGAAAACTGCACGCTTGCACCCATGCGGGTGAAGGGCCTGTCGAAAGCCGAAGCGGAAGCGACCGCGCGCAAATATCTGGAGCGCGTGCGCATTCTCGATCAGGCCGACAAGTACCCGACACAGCTTTCCGGTGGCCAGCAGCAGCGCGCGGCGATTGCCCGTGCACTCTGCATGGAGCCGAAGGCCATGCTGTTCGATGAGCCGACATCGGCGCTCGATCCGGAAATGGTCAAGGAAGTGCTCGATACTATGATCGGCCTTGCCCGCGACGGCATGACGATGATCTGCGTGACCCATGAAATGGGCTTTGCCCGCCAGGTCGCCGACCGCGTGGTCTTCATGTCGGAAGGCGAGATCATCGAGGAAGGCCCCCCGGACGAGTTCTTCCGCGATCCCAAGCACCAGCGCACCCGAACCTTCCTTGGCGAAATTCTCGCCCATCACTGATGGTTTTCCAGAGCCGACAGGCAGGCGGGATTATCCCCGTCTCTCCCACCCCGTCCGATGAGCGATGACCTGATCATGACAGACACAAAATCCTTCAAGGTTGCCCTGATCGGCGCCGACATACAGCTTTCCAAATCTCCCGCGCTGCATATGCGCGAAGGCGCGGCCCACGGCCTTGATTATTCCTATGAGCTTCTCGACGTCGTGGCGCGCAATGTGGCCGAGAGCGCACTTGCCGATCTGCTCGACGAGCTGGAAGCGCGCGGCTTTGCCGGCACCAACATCACCCATCCCTTCAAGCAGGCGGTCCTTCCGCACCTCCATGAATTATCCGACGATGCCCGCATGCTTGGCGCGGTAAATACCGTCGTCTTCAAGGACGGACGCCGCATAGGGCACAATACGGACTGGTACGGTTTTTACGAAAGCTTCGTGCGTGGCCTGCCTGATGCGAAACGTGACCGGGCGCTGCTGATCGGCGCGGGCGGCGCGGGCGTTGCGGTGGCCCATGCGGCGTTGAAACTCGGCATTGGCCGTCTCGATATCTGCGACCGCGATCTTGGCCGCGCCGAGCGGCTGGCTGGCGAGCTCAACGGCCGTTTTGGCGAAGGCCGCGCCTTTGCCGTGAATGATCCGGCGGCGTCCCTCCCCTTCGCAGATGGGTTGATTCACGCCACGCCGATGGGCATGCCCGCCCATCCCGGCATGCCAGTAGAGGCCAATCTCCTCGAACAACGGCACTGGGTGGCCGATATCGTCTATATGCCGCTCGTTACCGAGCTTCTGGCGACAGCGGCTAAAAAAGGCTGTCGCACCTTGCCCGGCGGTGGCATGACCGTGTTTCAGGCTGTCGGCGCATTTCGCCTGTTCTGCGGCCGCGAGCCGGATCCTGCGCGCATGACCGCGCATTTCACCGAACTTTGCATGGCGGAGGGGGTGGCATGAGCCTCTTTACCATCCTCAACGGCCCGAACCTCAACCTGCTCGGCCAGCGCCAACCGGAAATCTACGGCTACGAGACGATGGCCGATGTGGAGGGCACTTGCCGCAAAATAGCAGAAGCCGCAGGCCACGGGATATTCTTCGCCCAGAGCAACCGGGAATATGAGCTGATCGACTGGATCCACGCGGCGCGCGGCACATCGGCGGGCATCGTCATCAATCCCGGCGCCTTTACCCACACCTCGGTGGCAATCCTCGATGCGCTCAACGCCTTCGAAGGGCCGGTGATCGAGGTTCACATTTCCAACATCCACAAACGAGAGGTTTTCCGCCACCATTCCTATGTCTCGACGCGCGCCGAAGGCGTGATCGCCGGTCTCGGCATCGAAGGCTACGGGGTGGCGCTCAGCCACCTCATCGGCCGTCTTTCCCGATCGTCGTGATATGGTCGGGGCTCAGCACATAACGCAACACCATGTCGCTGACACGCCGCGACAATGTCTCCTGGCCCTCATCGGTAAACAGGCTGTCGCCGAAGATGAACGAGAAGGTCGCGACGTTCGAGACGTTGAAAAAGGACAGCGCGCTGATCTGCCAGTGCAGTTCCAGCGCATCGATGCCGTTGCGGAAAATGCCGCTCTTCTGGCCGCGCAGCAGCACGCTTTCCAGGGCATCGATGGCGGGCCGGTTGAGCTGGCGGATCGTTTCGGACGATTGCATGTGGCGGCCGTGGTGAATATTCTCGATCATCACCATGCGGATGAAAGCCGGATTGCGGCGGTGATGGTCGAAAGTGAACCGACAGAGCTTTTCAAGCGCGGCGGTCGGCTCCATGCCGTCCAGCTCCAGATCGCTTTCGCCCCCGCGCACCTTGGCATAGGCTTCTTCAAGAACGCGCTGGTAAAGCCCTTCCTTGTCGGTAAAATAATAATAGATCATCCGTTTGGACGTGCGCGTGCGGGCGGCGATCTCATCGATGCGCGCCCCCGACAGGCCGTTTTGCGAAAATTCCTCCATCGCAACGGAAAGAATGTCGCGGCGCACGCCTTCCGGATCGCGCTTCGCCTGCCGGATTTCACGAGTGCCGTTCGAAGTTGCGCTTTTTGTCATCATCCATCCATCAGCAGGGCGAACGGCTTACCGCCGCACCTTTATTATTAACCAATTAGTACATAACGCTGAAAGGGAACGCAATATGGCGATCTATGACACAGGCAAACAGGGCATGCCAATGCGCACATCCATCGCCACCGTCTCCATCAGCGGCGAATTCCCCGAAAAACTGTCAGCCATTGCCAAGGCCGGCTTCTCCGGCGTGGAGATTTTCGAGAATGATTTCCTGACCTACGACGCCTCACCGCGCGAGGTAAAGGCCATGGCGGCGGATCACGGGCTCGACATCACCCTTTTCCAGCCTTTCCGCGATTTCGAAGGCATGCCGGAACCGCTGCGCGCCCGCACCTTCGAACGCGCAGAGCGTAAATTCGACATCATGGGCGAACTCGGCACCGATCTGATGCTGATCTGCTCGAATGTCTCGCCGGTCTCGCTGGGCGGCATAGACCGCGCCGCCGCAGATTTCAGCGAACTTGGCGAGCTTGCGGCAAAACACGGCGTGCGCGTCGGTTACGAGGCGCTTGCCTGGGGCCGCCATATCAGCGATCACCGCGATGCCTGGGAGGTGGTGCGCCGCGCCGACCACGCCAATGTCGGCATCATCCTCGATAGTTTTCACACGCTGTCACGCAAGATCGATCCCAACTCCATCCGCTCCATTCCCGGCGACAAAATCTTCATCGTGCAACTGGCCGACGCACCGCTGATCGACATGGATCTCCTCTACTGGAGCCGTCATTTCCGCAACATGCCTGGCGAAGGCGACCTGCCGGTGGTGGATTTCATGCGCGCCGTCGCCGCAACCGGTTATAGCGGCCCGCTGTCGCTGGAAATCTTCAACGACCAGTTCCGTGGCGGCTCGGCCCGCCTGCTGGCCGAAGACGGCCACCGTTCGCTGGTCAACCTCATGGATCAGGTGCGCCGTCTGGAACCGGATATCCGCATCGATGTGCCAGCTATGCCCGAACGGGTGCGCACGGACGGTGTGGAATTCGTCGAATTCACCACGGCACCGGAGGAAAAGGCCAATCTGGAAGCGCTGCTCGCCACGCTCGGTTTTGAAAAAACTGCCCGCCACCGCAATCGCGATGTCGATCTTTATACGCAGGGCGATATTCGCATCGTCATCAATACCGGCGGCACCGGCGAGAGTTTCGCCGGCGCGTCCTATTCCATCCACGGCACCAATGCCTATGCTTTCGGCCTGAAGGTCGATGATGCGCAGGCGGCACTCGCGCGTGCGGCAGCGCTCGGCGCACCGACTTTCGCCGAACCGCGCAAATCGGGCGAAGTCGCGGTTCCCGCCATTCAGGGCGTGGGCAATGGCGTCATCTATTTCCTCGACGGATCAACAGCGCTCGCCTCCATCTGGGACAAGGAGTTCGTGCTGGTAGAAGCGACGACACCGGCGGGCGATGCCGGACTGGCCCGGATCGATCACCTTGCTCAAACAACGCATTACGACGAAATGCTGACCTGGCTCCTGTTCTATACATCGCTGTTTTCGACACGCCGCACACCCATGGTCGATGTGGTCGATCCGGGCGGACTGATACGCAGTCAGGCGATCGAGAGCCTGCCATCGCCGCATTTCCGCCTGACCATGAACGGCGCCGACAACCGAAAGACCTTTGCCGGTAAATTTCTGGCCGAGGGTTTCGGCACAAGCATCCAGCACATCGCTTTTGCGACCGACGATATTTTCGCCACCGCAAACGCGTTGCAGGCACGCGGTTTTCATGCGCTTCCGATCTCGCGCAATTACTATGACGATCTGGAGGCCCGCTTCGGGCTGGAGCCGGAATTCTCCGATGCGCTCCGGGAGGCGAGTATCCTCTACGACCGCGACGACAGTGGCGAATATTTCCAGATCTACAGTCGCACCTTCGGCGAAGGTTTCTTCTTCGAAATCATCGAGAGACGCGGCGCTTATGGTGGATATGGCGCGATGAACGCCCCCTTCCGTATCGCCGCGCAACGACGTCTGGCCCCGCCGGTCGGGATGCCCAGGGAATAGGTGTCAATGTCACCCAGGCGACCACCGTGCCGTCAATGCCGGTCACGAGAGCCTACTCAAGCGTCGTTATATTGTAGTCACGTGGAATGGCCGAGGTAGCGGCGAACCATTCGGACGAGCGCGTTCGCTGCTGATGAAAATCAAAGGCGGCACGATCCATAAAAAGCTCCTCCACCCTCCAGATCAGAGGGTCATCGGTCTGCGACACGTCAAAGGAAATGCAGCCCGGTTCGGCTCTGGTCAGGCGAAGGTGATCGGGAAGATGGGCCTCTACAAGCTGGACATCCGCCGCCGATGCGCAACGCAGGAAGCCAGATAAGCTGACCGCGCCCATTGTATTCGTCATACTCGTATCCTCTTCGGGTATTGTTCACTGGCCCTGTACCATGAGCAGCCGCACAATCATCCCCCATTGCGACATCACGATAGAGCGCGGCATCCGTCGAGAAAAACCTCCGCCCAAAATAAATGCATATGCGTTTTTGTAGAGCAGTATACAAAAATTGTTCAACACTCTGGACATGATTGTCCGGTTTTGTTAGCTTTTTTTGCAAAACAAGGGTGGGGGAATACAGGTTCATGCGCATCATCGATTCTGAGGCTGACGCCGGGCATTTTTCCGGCACCGATGGGGTTGCCATGATGCTCGCCAGTAACGCGGCCTGAGACGCGATGCACCTTCTCTTAACACTCCCGTCCTCCGGCAAAGCGTTTTATCCTCTGCGCCTGCCACACGCCCCTGCCCCTTCACTATTTCAGATGGCCGCGCCAGAATTGCCGCATATGCCAAGCCGGAGACGTTGATATGACTGCCTCAAACCGCAACGCCCTTCTCTCGGTTGAAAATCTGAGCGTCGAGTTCGGCGACAGCCGCGTCGTGGACGATATTTCCTTTGCCGTGGAAGCCGGCAGGACGGTGGCGATCGTCGGCGAATCCGGGTCGGGGAAATCGATCACCTCGCTTTCGACCATGCGTCTTGCGGACATGATGGGCGCGAACTACCCCGCAGGCCGCATCATGTTCGAAGGCAGGGATCTGCTGAAAGCCTCGCAGAAGCAGATGCGGTCGATCCGCGGCAAGGAGATCGCCATGATCTTCCAGGAGCCGATGACGTCGCTGAACCCCGTATTCACCATCGGCGACCAGATCTGCGAAGTTTTGATGCTGCACGAGAAGATGGGCAAGACGCCCGCCATGGCCGAGGCAAAAAAGCTGCTGGACATGGTGCGGCTGCCCGATGCGGCCGAGCTTTTGCACCGTTATCCGCACCAGCTTTCCGGCGGCATGCGCCAGCGCGTGATGATCGCCATGGCGCTCGCCTGCCGGCCGAAGCTCCTGATCGCCGACGAACCGACGACGGCGCTTGATGTGACTATTCAGGCGCAGATCCTCAACATCATGCGCGATCTGCAAAAGAAGCTCGGCATGGGCATGGTCTTCATCACCCACGATATGGGCGTGGTGGCGGAAATGGCCGATGATGTCGTCGTCATGTGGAAAGGCAAGAAGGTCGAGGAAGGCCCGGTCAGGGATATCTTCGCCAATCCGCAGCATCCCTATACGCGTGCTCTGCTTTCCGCCGTTCCGCGCCTCGGCAGCATGACCGGCGAAGAGTTTCCCAAGCGCCTGCCGCTCACCGTGTTGCAGGATGGCCAGCCGGTCGTGGTCGGCGAGGAACGCGTGCAGAACACCGCGAAATACGACGATAAGCCGCTGCTTTCGGTTCGTGACCTGTTCGTCCGCTTCGATATTCGCAAGAACCTGTTCGGCAAGGCGACGCACCGTTGCAGCGCCGTGCAGAAGGTGAGCTTCGATATCCATGCCGGTGAGACGCTGGCGCTCGTGGGGGAATCCGGTTCGGGCAAATCCACCATCGGCCGCACCATCCAGCAGCTGCAATCCGCGGTATCAGGCGAAATATCCTTCAACGGACGGAGCTATTCCGAGATGTCGGCGGCGGAACGTTTCCGCATGCGGCAGGAAGTGCAATATATCTTCCAGGATCCCTTCGCCTCGCTCGATCCCCGCAAGACGGTCGGTTTTTCGATCGCCGAACCGATCAATACCCATGGTCTGATCAACGACGCCAAGGCGGTGCGCCGCCGGGTGGACGAACTGCTGGAGCGGGTGGGCCTGAGTTCGGAACATGCCTCACGGTATCCGCACGAGTTTTCCGGTGGCCAGCGGCAGCGCGTCTGCATTGCCCGCGCGCTCGCCTCCGATCCGAAGCTCATCATCGCCGATGAAGCGTTGTCGGCGCTCGACGTCTCCATCCAGGCGCAGATCATCAATCTGTTCATGGACCTCCAGGCCGAACGTGGTCTCGCTTACCTGTTCATCAGCCATGATATGGCGGTGGTGGAAAAGATGAGCCACCGCGTCGCAGTGCTTTATCTCGGCCAGATCATGGAAATGGGCAGCCGCCAGCAGGTTTTCGAAACGCCGACGCATGATTACACGCGCCGTCTGCTGTCCGCCGTGCCGGTTGCCGATCCGCTGATCGAGCGCCGCATCGCCATGATCGAGGGCGAAATCCCCAATCCAGTGCGTCGCGTCGGCGATGAGCCTGCCATTCTCGTCCACGAGGAAATCAACAGGGGCCATTTCATCGCGAAGACCGCCTGAATAATAACCAGAACCACAACCATCTGAAGAGGAACAGGTAGATGACAAAAATCAAAAAGGGGATGACGGCGACGTTCGTCACGCTTGCGCTGGCCGGCACGGCATTCACCACAGCACCGGCTTTCGCCGCCGGCAAGATGACCATTTCCAGCCCGCAGGACCCCGGCAGCTGGGATCCGATCGACACCTTTCTCGTGCAATGGGCAGCCGTTGCCACCAACATCTTCGATGGCCTGACCTATCGCGGTCCGGACCTGAAACTCGTGCCCGGCCTTGCCGAATCCTGGGAAGAGCTGGACGAGGGCAAGCGCATCCGCTTCAAGCTGCGCCAGAACGTCAAGTTCCATAATGGCGAGCCCTTCAACGCCGCAGCCGTCAAGTTCACCTTCGAGCGCCTTCTCGGCGAACAGGGTGCCAAGGGCCCGCAGCGCTCCAATTATGTCGCCATCGAAAGCGTCGACGTCATCGACGACTATACGGTGGACATGAAGCTGAAGGCGCCCGATCCCGTGCTTCTCACCAAACTTGCCGGCTATGGCGGCATGATCGTTCCGCCGAAATACATCCAGGAAAAGGGTGAGGACAATTTCAACCTCAACCCTGTTGGTACCGGCGCGTTCAAATTCGTCTCCTATCAGCCGAAGACCAATATCAGGCTCGAAGCCAACCCCGATTACTGGGGCGGTGCGCCAAAGCTCTCCGAACTGGAATACCGCTTCATTTCGGAGCCTGCGACCGCCGTTGCCGAGTTGCAGGCCGGCCGGGTCGATCTCGTCATTCCGCCCACCATCCCGATCGGCATGATCCCGGTCATCGAAGGCGATTCCAAGCTGGAGATCGTCAGCGTTCCCGGCCCCACGGTCGATGCGCTACGTTTCAACACCCGTGACGGCATCACCGCCGACCCGAAGGTCCGCAAGGCCATCATCATGGCCGTCGACCGCGGCACCATCGTCAAGTCGATCCTTGCTGGTCAGGCTTCGGAAATCGCCAGCTTCCAGAGCGCGCTGTCCTTCGGTTACGATGCCGATCTGAAGCCGCTGCCTTACGACCCGGAAGGTGCAAAGAAGCTGCTCGCGGAAGCCGGCGTCAAGCCGGGTGCGGCTTTGCAGATCGATATCAGAGGCAACGACGCGACGATGAACGAAGTGGCGCAGGTCATTTCCAGCTATCTGTCCATGGTCGGCGTCACCGCCACGATCAAGCCCTATGAAACCAACGTTCTGCTGAACGACATCATCCCGCAGGGCAAGACCGGCGCGATGTTCCAGCAGAAATGGGGCGGCTGGACCTTCGATTACGACAACACGGCCTATTCCATGTACCACTCGGGGGAAAAGTGGAACCCCTATGACAAGGACGAAAAGCTGGACAAGCTGCTGGAATCGCAGCGCCCGCTGACCGACCGTGCCGAGCGCGAAAAGATCCTTAAGGAAGTCGGGGCTTATGCCGCCGAACGCGCGCTGGAAATTCCGCTTTACAACAGCAATGCCATTTACGGCATCAACAAGCGGGTCAAGGGTTTCGTGGCTCCGCCGGATAACCGCCTGAAGCTTACCGACGTCACCGTCGAATAATCAGGCTCATCCTCCCCAAAAGCGCCTTGCCCGCCATCCCGCGGGCAAGGTCGGGTCTCTCTTCAAGGTAAAAAACGTGGCCGGTTTCCTCATCAAGCGATTGCTCCAGGCGTTTTTCGTCGTCATCGCCATCACCCTTCTCGTTTCCTTCGCGATCCGCCTGACAGGCGATCCGGCTGTCACCATGTTCCAGGGCGGCGGCAGCATGACGGAAGACGATCTGGCGCGCATCCGTGCGGCGCTTGGAACCGACCGGCCGTTCTTCGTGCAATATTTCAGCTTCCTCAAGGGGCTGGCAACGCTGGATTTCGGCCGCAGCTTCACCGGCAGCACGCCGGTATCGCGGCTCATTGCCGATGCCCTGCCGGCCACACTGATTCTCGCCTTCATCTCCATGGCGGTGTCGATCGCGCTTTCCATTCCGCTCGGCATCAAAGCCGCAACCTCGCGCGGCAAGACGGCAGATCAGGTGATCCGCATCTTCTCGCTCGTCGGCCTGTCCTTCCCCAATTTCTGGCTGGCCACCATGCTGGTGCTGCTGTTCTCCATCACGCTCGGCTGGCTGCCGCCGAGCGGCATGGGCGGCTTTGCGAGCTACATCATGCCGGCCGTCACCATGGGTGTGATCCTGACGGCAACAAATGTGCGACTGGTGCGCACGGCCATGCTCGATACTCTGCGCTCGCAATATATCATGGTGGCGCGCGCCAAGGGCCTCAGCGAAAACAAGGTACTTTACAAGCATGCACTGCGTAACTGCGCCATTCCGCTGATTACCTATTTCGGCCTGCAATTCGGCGGACTTCTGGGCGGCATCGTCGTCATCGAGCGCGTCTTCAACTGGCCGGGTCTCGGCACGCTCGCTTTCGATGCGGTGGGCGCGCGCGATTATCCCGTGCTTCAGGCCGTCATCACCGTGCTGTCGCTGATGATCGTCGGCATCAACCTTCTGGTCGATATCGCCTACGGGCTGGTCGATCCGCGCATCCGCACGGAGTAATTGACGATGACTGCCAAAACCTCGCGCCTGTCGCGCTTCACCAATCTCGAATTCATTCTCGGCGCCCTGCTGACCGTCGTTATCTGCCTTGCCGTTCTTCTTTCCGACGTGCTGTTTCCGGGCGGCGCCGAAAAGATCGACCTGATGGCGCGTCTTGCCAAGCCGTTTGCCAGTGCCGCCCATCCGCTCGGCACCGATCCGCTTGGCCGAGACGTGCTGGCCCGTGTCGTGGCCGGCGGCAAGATTTCTCTGCTCGTCGGCTTCACCTCTGTCATCGGCGCGGTTGTCTTCGGCGTCGCAGTCGGTCTGGTCGCCGGTTATTATCGCGGCTTCTGGGACATGCTGGTCATGCGCTTTGCCGATATCCAGCTCGCCATGCCCTTCATTCTCTTGGCCATCACCTTCATCGCCATCGTCGGCGGCAGCCTCACCAACACCATCATCCTGCTGATCGTCTCCCAATGGGTGCAATATGCCCGTCTGGTTCGTGGCTCCGTGCTGACCCTGCGCGAACGGGAATTCATCCTTTCCGCCCGCGCCATCGGCGTGAGGGACTGGCGCATCATTCTCCAGCACCTGCTGCCGAATCTCATCGGCCCGGTGATCGTGCTGATGACGCTCAACGTTGCCAACAACATTCTGCTGGAAAGCAGCCTGACCTTCCTCGGCCTCGGCGTCGATCCCACCATTCCAAGCTGGGGCGGCATGCTGGCGGATGGCCGCACCTATCTGCAAACGGCATGGTGGGTCAGCGTCTTCCCCGGTCTTGCCATCCTCCTGACCGTGCTCGGCCTCAACCTTCTGGGCGACTGGCTGCGCGACAGCCTCGACCCCACCGGCAGAACCTCAAGGTGATCGCGATGAGCCAGATTTTCGAACAGTCCTTCGACCGCAGCCTTGATGAACTCGTCGCCCGCGCGAACCCCGGTCAGTCCTTCGAGGCATGGACCTTCGACGACACGAAAAGCCGTCGCGAAGCCGAAAGCAGGCTGAAGGAAAAAGGCGTCACCGCCCGCATCCGCAGCGCCTATAAGCCGCTTCTCTTCACCTTTCTCGAGGAGATCGATCTTGATGGCGTCGAGACCGTCGAAGTGCGTTACCCGGTGCACGCAAGCACCCCGGCCAACAGGTTCCGGCTGGAAGCCTATCCGCTGGCGGCAATGGTCGGCGACGCGAAGATCGACTTCATCGCCCGCAACGACAATGCCTTCCATTATGATGTGACGCTCAAGCGTGGAGAGCGGACAGAAACGCTCACGGTTCTGGCTCCAAACCGCGTTCACAAAGATGTCGTCGGCGAAACCAATGTCTCGCCGACCGGCTGGTTCAGGCTCGGCGGCGACGAGGCGGGCGAGCGGCTGGAAACCGATTACGAGCGGCTTTTCCAGGCGGCGATTGAAGCTATCGCAAACCACGACTGGGGCAATGAAGAACCCTATTTCGAGGAATTGAACATCCGCGTCGCGCATCCGGCCGAAGACATGGCCCTGCCGGTCGGCGACGAGGTGGTCAGCCTGCGCGAAGCCCTGCACGAGGATGTCTATTTCTCCCTGCTGGAATTCTTCCAGAAGAAGTCCGGCCGCCCGCTGGGCGACCGGGGCCTGAAACCCGGCCAGATCGTTCCGGAAATCGTCAAGAGCAACGGCCATGTTTCGGTCCGTATAGAGACCCGTGTGCTCACTACCGCCTTCCTCGATGGCAGGGAGCAGCCAATCGATGCGGCCAGCGAACCGGTAGCGACAGGTCAGATCGCGCGGATGCTTGCGGATATCGGCGGCCAGGCCTTCGAGGCCCGTTCGCGGTCGGGCCGCGTCCTTGCCGCCCGTTACGTCGCCGGCAGCGATGCCGCCGTGATGATCAGCGGCGGCCAGCACCCCAATGAGACCACCGGCATCGTCGGCGCCATCCGCGCCGCCCGCGCGCTTGGCCAGAGAAAAGGCGCGCATTTCACTATTTCCCCGCTGGAAAATCCGGATGGTTACGCCCTGCACCAGCGGCTAAGGGCCGACAACCCGCGCCACATGCACCACGCGGCGCGTTACACGGCGCTCGGCGACGATCTGGAGTACCGCACGCGGGAAAATTCGGGCGTTCATCTCAACGAGAAGGAAATCCGTTTTAGCGCGCAGGACATGAGCGGCGCGAGCCTGCATGTGAACCTGCACGGTTATCCCTCCCACGAATGGACCCGCCCGCTTTCCGGCTATGTGCCGCGCAATTTTGCCATGTGGACCCTGCCGAAGGGTTTCTTCCTCATCATCCGCCACCATGCGGATTGGGAAAGGCAGGCGGAAGCCCTGCTCGACCGGGTCACCCGCCATATCGGCGCGATCCCGGGCCTGCTGGATTACAACAACCGTCAGATCGCGCTCTACGAGATCCATGCCGGGGAAACCGGCTTCCGCATCATCAACGGCTTCCCGTGCATGTCGTCCATCGACGACCGCCACACCGTGCCTATGACGCTGATCACTGAATATCCCGATGAAACGATCTACGGGGACGAATTCATCGCCGGGCACACCGCACAGATGGAAACGGTTCTTTCCGCTTACGACGCCTGGCAGGAAATCCTCGGGGAAATTGCGTGACTGGAGAGGAGCTTATTTCGCCGGCACAGCGGCAAGCTTTTTTTCCCGCTGTTTCTGCAAGAGCTTTTTGCCCTTGCTGAGAATATGTAAATTCGCCGCGTCCAGCTTGTTGTAACCCGCCTGAATAATATCGATATCGGCGACATGCCCGATCGCGGCGAGTTTGTACATGACGTCGCCGACGGCCACGTCAACGGTTGGCGGTAGCAGGTTTGCAACGTCCTTCGACGCAGACTGAATGCCATCCGCCGTTCCGCCCATGACGTGATACAGCGCCAGCGCCTTGCGAAGAAAAGCTTCACGGCGCTCGATCTTGTTGCCGAGTATACTTTCTCCAACGCGGTTTCGCATCAGTTCAACTGCTTTATTCTGATATTCGCCCATGCAGACACCAATAAATTAAAAATATTCTTCGCGAGACTACGAACAATCCCCTTAGAACTGGTTAAGGCATGTGGGCTGCGCGGCTTTTCCCGTCACTCTCCATCCATATGAACCGGCCGTTTTCATAACGGGGCATTCCAGCGCGGCACGCCGGAACGCGGCCGTTCATGATGGCTGCGACGCCTGCGGAGATTGAGAATCGCCGCGTAATCCTAGAGCACATTCTGTTTGAACGGAATCGTTCGACCTGGGCTACCTCTTTGTTTTTACGAATTTTCCGGACGTAAAACCGCTACGCACTTTTACTGGAAATACTCTATTGTATGGTCCAGGATCGGGCAGAGCCGGATGAAGCGGGAACTGATAACCATAAGGTTATTGATTACCCCCTTTTTTTCATTTTACTTTGGCCATCACACTTACCAGTCTGACTGGCTGGATCGGTGGAGGGAGCCACGGATCAATTGGGAGGAAATCATGAAATTACGGATCACCGCCGCAATCGCGGCCATCTGCTTCAGTTCCGTTGCCTATGCCGAGACGATCAAGGTCGGCGTGGTCGGTCCGTTCTCCGGCCCCTTCGCGTTGCAGGGCAAGAACTTCAAGGCCGGCATAGACGCCTGGTTTTCGCTTCACGGCAACAAGGTCGGCGATGACACGATCGAGGTTGTTTACCGCGATGTGCCGCAGGCCGATCCGGCGCAATCCAAGGCGCTGGCGCAGGAGCTGGTGGTGAAGGAAGGCGTGCAATATCTTGCCGGCTTCTATTTTACGCCTGATGCCATGGCCGTCACGCCGCTTCTGAAGCAGGGCAATGTGCCCATGGTCATCATGAACGCGGCCACATCGGCCATTGTTACAAAAAGCCCCTATGTGGTTCGCACCTCGTTCACGACATGGCAGACATCAAGCCCCATCGCCAAGGTGGCTTTCGATGGCGGCGTCAAGAAGGTCATTTCGCTGGTCAGCGATTACGGCCCGGGCGTCGATGCGGAGAACGCCTTCAAGGCGGCCTTCACCGCAGCCGGCGGCGAGGTCGTGGAAAGCATTCGTATGCCGCTTTCCACCAATGATTTCAGCCCGATCATGCAACGCGTGAAGGATTCCGGCGCTCAAGGCGTTTTCGCCTTCCTGCCCTCCGGCCCCACGACGCTCGGCTTCGTGAAGGCGTTCAACGACAACGGTCTGAAATCATCCGGCATCAAGCTTTTTGCGCCGGGCGACCTGACGCAGGAATCGGACCTGCCGGCGCTGGGCGAATCCGCGCTCGGCATGCAGACGACCTTCCATTACGCCGTCTCACACGATTCACCCGAGAACAAGACCTTCGTGGAGGCCGCATCGAAGGCGATCGGCAATCCGAAAGAACTGTCCTTCCCCGCAGTCGGCGCATTTGACGGCATGTATGTCATCACCAAGATGATCGAGGCGACCGGCGGCAAACAGGATGCTGAAAAGGCGGTAGAGGCGGTGAAGGGTCTTTCCTGGACAAGCCCGCGCGGCCCTGTCAGCATCGATCCGCAAAGCCGCCACATCACGCAGAACATCTATCTGCGCGAAGTCGCCAAGAGCGATGATGGCAATTATTATAACAAGGAAGTCCAGACTTTCGAAAAACAGGGCGATCCGGGCCTTGCCGCCGCGAAGTAAGCACTGAGACGGAAATGACCGGCGCCGCCTTCGCGGGCGGCTCCGGCACGGGCGCAATCGCATGGGGAGGAGCTTTCAAACATGCAAACGGTTTTCAGCATCCTTGTCGATGCGCTTGCCTATGGCATGGTGCTTTTCATCATCTCCATCGGCCTTTCGGTGACGATGGGGCTGATGCGGGTGGTCAATCTGGCCCATGGCGCCTTCGCCATGATCGGCGGATACCTCGCCTCCTACGCCGCCCATGGTCTCGGCCTCGGTTACGCGGCGGCAATTCTCGTTGCGATCGTCGGCACCATCGTGATCGCCATACCGCTCGAGCGGTTCCTCTATCGGCGCATTTATGGCGCGCCCGAACTGACGCAGGTGCTGATGACCATCGGCATCACCTTCTGCATCATCGGCATCGCCAATTTCGTCTTCGGACCGACGCTCAAAACCATCCCGCTGCCGCAACAATTGGCCGGTCCAACCGATCTCGGCTTCCGCACCATCGCCACCCACCGCATCTTCGCCATCGTCAGCGGCCTCGTGGTGGCGGCGACGCTATGGTTCACTTTCGAAAAGACCGCCTTCGGCATCAAGCTGCGGGCAGCGGTGGACAATGCCGCCATGGCGGCAGCACTCGGCGTGCGCACCGAAGTCATCTATGCCGTAAGCTTCGCCATCGCCGTCGGCCTCGCCGCCATGGGCGGTGTCATCGGCGCAGAATTGCTGCCGGTCGAGCCCTATTATGCGCTGCGTTACATGGTCACTTTCCTCGTGGTCGTCTCCGTCGGAGGTGCAGGCTCGATCCCCGGCGCATTGATCGCCTGCCTGCTGCTTGGCACCATCGATACGACGGGACGTTACCTCGCCCCCGAATACGGCGAATTCTTCTTCTATCTTGCGGTCATCGTGATCATCACGCTGTTCCCGCGCGGCCTCCTCGGAAGGGCGAAATGAGATGGTGGTGCTCATGAACGACGCAACCGAAACCGCAAAGCCCCCGAAGGCCCGCTCATCGCTGCGCACGCTTGGCGGCCCGCTCGTCATCATCGCCGCCGCCGTGACCGGTTATTTCCTGTTTCCGGACAATCTGGCGCTTCTGACGCGTATCATCGCGATAGCGCTTCTGGTGCTCTCCATCGATCTCGTCACCGGTTATTGCGGCGTCGCCACGCTCGGCCATGCGGCGCTGTTCGGTGCCGGGGCTTATGCCGCCGGCATTGCCGCCGCCCATTTCGGCATTACCGATCCGCTTCTCATGACCCTTATCGGGGCAGCAGTCGGCGGCGTCGCCGGGCTGTTATCCGGCATGGTTCTGTTGCGGGCGCACGGCCTGCCGCAACTGGTGCTTTCCATCGCCGTCGTCCATCTTTTCCATGAGGCAGCCAACAAGGCTTCCGACTGGACGGGCGGCAGCGACGGGCTTGCCGGCGTCTCGCCCGATGCCCTGTTCGGCACGTTCGAATTCGATCTTTACGGCCGCACCGCCTATATCTATGGCGTCTGTCTGCTGCTTGTCGTTTTTCTAGCACTTCGGGTCGTCGTCCATTCGCCGTTCGGCATGTTGTGTCGCGGCGTCAAGCAGGACAGCATCCGCATTCAGGCCATGGGCGGATCGGTCAACGGCACCATTCTCAAGATGTTCGTGATATCAGGCATCGTCGCCGGCATTGGCGGCGCGCTGAACGCCATTTCAACCCAGGTCGTCGGCCTCGACAGCCTCAGCTTCACGCTTTCGGCGGAAGCGCTGGTCATGCTGGTGCTCGGCGGTGCAGGTTCGCTTTATGGCGCGCTGATCGGCACCGTCACCTTCATGTGGTTCGAGGATGTCGTTTCCGCCGCCAATCCGTTCCACTGGCTCACCATCGTCGGCCTGCTTCTGATCGCCGTCGTGCTCTTTGCCCCACGCGGCCTTTACGGCGCAGGCGAACAGATCATCGCGCGCCTGCGGGGAGATCGCAAATGAGCGCCATTTTCGAAGTGACCGGCCTGCAGAAGAACTTCGGCGGTCTCGTCGTCACCAATAATGTCTCGCTGTCTCTTTCCCCGGGAGACCGCACGGTGCTGATAGGCCCCAATGGCGCGGGCAAGACCACCTTCGTCAACCTCGTTACCGGCAACATCAAGCCATCCGCCGGCACAGTGCGGATCGCCGGGGAAGACGTGACCACGCTCAGCGCCAGCCAGCGGGTGAAACGCGGGCTCGTGCGCTCGTTTCAGGTCACGCGGCTGTTCCAGGACATGACGCCGGAGGAACACGTTGCGCTCGCCATCCTGCAACGGGAAGGCAGGACGGGCCGGATTTTCGGCCGCTACCGCGCGATGCCCACCGTAATGGAGGAAGCGCACGACATCCTCGCCACGCTTGGCCTGCTTGCGATTGCCGAAATCCGGGTTCGTGAAATCGCCTATGGCCAGCAGCGGCTGATCGAAATCGCGCTTGCCATGGCGCTCAGGCCCAAAATCCTGCTGCTGGATGAACCCGCCGCCGGCGTTCCCTCCACGGAGACGGCGCGTATCGAACAGGCGCTCGACCGCCTGCCCGGCGACCTCGCAATATTGATGATCGAACACGACATGGATCTGGTCTTCCGTTTTGCCAAACGTGTGGTGGTGCTTGCCGCAGGCGCCGTCATCTTCGACGGTTCGCCTGGTGAAGTCACCAGCAATGCCGAAGTCCGCCAAGCTTATCTCGGAAGTTACGCCAATGCCCGCAGCGCCGCTTGAAATCGCCAACCTGACCGCCGGTTATGGCCCCACCCGCGTCATCGAGGGGCTGTCGCTATCGGTTCCCGCCGGTTCGCGTTTCGCGGTGCTCGGCCGCAACGGCGTCGGCAAGACCAGCCTGTTTGCCACGCTTGCCGGGCAGACGAAACGTTTTGCCGGCGATATTCGTCTCGGCGGACAGGATATCGCTGCCCTGCCAAGTGCTGCCCGCGCCCGCGCCGGTCTCGGTTATGTGCCACAGACCCGCGATGTCTTTCCGACGCTAACAGTTGAAGAAAACCTCTTCGTCGGCCTCAAGGGACGGCCGAAATCGGCAATCGAGGAAGCCTACACGCTGTTTCCACGCCTGAAGGAAAGACGTCGCAATCTCGGCTCGCAACTCTCCGGCGGCGAGCAGCAGATGCTCTCCACCGCCCGCAGCATCCTCGGTCAGCCGCAGGTTCTGCTTCTGGACGAGCCGCTCGAAGGCCTCGCTCCCGTCATCCGCGAGGAGCTGATGGCGGCCTTCTCCAAACTCGCACAATCGGGCGAAATGACCATTCTCCTCATCGAACAGCGCATCCAGATGGCCATCGACTTCGCCGACCACGCCATAATCATGGAACGCGGCCGCATCGTCTGGGAAGGGCCGTCGGCTGATCTTGCAGAGAACCCGGATATTATCGATACGCATCTTGGTGTCGGTGGATTGCACTAGCTCATCCCCTTCCGTCATACCGGCCTTGAGCCGAAATCCAGCCGACGCGCGTCGGCGCGACGAGGGACTCTTTTCAGCCCAAAGACTTGTGCTGGCTGGATACCGGCTCAAGGCCGGTATGACGGAAGCGGCGGGTTCCTACATCACAACAAACTCCATCCCGTCACAAATTTCCCCTTCCCGAAAAACCCAATGGAATAAAAATTCCACAACGGCTAAAGTGCCCATGATTTCAATGTGCACAAGGGAACGACAATGACGGCAATCGAGGCGCCAGACTCCGTGAAGGCTTTTGAGGAGCGGTTGCTCCACGTCGCGGAAGGCCTGCCGAAACGATTACGTCAATGCGCCGATTATGTCGCTTCCAATCAGGATCGCATCGCCGTTTCCACCGTTGCCGAAATGGCTGATGGTGCCGGTGTTCAGCCCTCCGCCTTCATGCGGTTTTGTCAGATCATGGGTTTTTCCGGCTTTTCAGAGATGCAGCGCCTGTTTCGCGATTCCTATGTCGGCGGCTGGCCGGATTATGCCACCCGGCTCGACCATCTGCGTGAAAAGGGAGACGAGAGCGCGTCGGGCCTGCTGGCGGAATTCGTCGAAGCCGGCCGATCCTCCCTGGAAATGCTTCTGAAATCGGTCGATACGAAGCAGCTTGACGAGGCGGTTGCGGCGCTGGCACAGGCGCGCACAGTGCACATCATCGGTTTGCGGCGCTCTTTCCCCATTGCCAGCTATCTCGCTTATGCTTTTGAAAAAATGAAGGTGCCGGCAGTTTTGCACAGCGCTGTCGGTGGCCTTGGCAATCTGAGCGCCATCTCCCGCGACGACGCGCTGATTGCGATCACCTTCTCTCCCTATTCGGCGGAAACGCTGGAGCTTGCGGAAATGGCCCGCGCAAATGGCATTCCAGTCGTCGCCATGTCCGATTCGGCCGTCAATCCGCTCAGGAAATCCGGGGCGACGCTGTTGACGGTGACGGAAATCGATTTCGGGGCATTCCGCTCGCTTTCCGCCACGCTCTGTCTCGCCATTACACTGGCTGTCGCTGTGGGAACTCGCAAAACAGCCTGAATATTTTTATTGAAAACATCAAAAATAGAATTTATGATCCAAAACCATGAAACGGGCATTCCATTATCGTCCGTCTCGTGAGGGACGATAAGTGGGCGGAGGAGGCTCACCGGTGGGATGGCGAAAAATTCGGGCGATCCGTCCGGAATGCCGCTCCGGACATGTGAGGCAGACCGCCGCATTTCGGCGGTCCGAAGGAGGAACCTTTTGAAGAAACTTGATCTCATCACGATCGGGCGCTCGTCGGTCGACCTGTACGGTTCGCAGGTCGGCGGCCGTCTGGAGGACATGGCCTCCTTTGCCAAATATATCGGCGGCTCTCCCACCAATATTGCGGCGGGTGCCGCCCGGCTCGGCCTCAACAGCGCCGTCATTACCCGTGTCGGTAATGAACATATGGGCCGCTTCATTCGTGAGCAGCTGGTGCGCGAAGGCGTGGACGTGCGCGGCGTCAAAACAGACCCGGAGCGGTTGACGGCGCTGGTGCTACTCGGCATTCGCGACCAGAACCAGTTTCCGCTGATTTTCTATCGCGAAAACTGTGCTGACATGGCGCTCAGCGAAGACGACATCGATCCCGCCTTCATTGCCGAGACGGCCTGCGTCTGTGCCACCGGCACGCATCTGTCGCATCCGAAGACGGAAGCTGCCGTGCTGAAGGCGCTGAACCTCGCCCGCGAAAATGGCGCGAAAACCGCGCTCGATATCGATTACCGGCCCAACCTCTGGGGCGTCGCCGGCCATGGCGATGGTGAGAGCCGCTTCGTGGAATCGCAGAAGGTCACCGCCAAGCTGCAATCCACGCTGCACCTGTTCGACCTGATCGTCGGCACCGAGGAAGAGTTCCACATTGCCGGTGGCTCCACCGATACGCTCGCCGCATTGAACGCCGTACGCAAGGTTTCGAATGCGACGCTGGTGTGCAAGCGCGGGCCGATGGGTGCCTCGGTCTTCACCGGCGATATTCCCGCAAGCCTTGATGATGGCGAGACGGGCGAAGGTTTCCCGATCGAAGTCTTCAACGTTCTGGGTGCGGGCGACGGTTTCATGGCCGGGCTTTTCCGCGGCTGGCTGCGTGGCGAGGATTGGCCGACAACGCTGAAATACGCCAATGCCTGCGGTGCCTTCGCCGTCTCCCGCCACGGCTGCACACCCGCCTATCCGAGCTGGGAAGAACTGCAATATTTCTTCAAGGCCGGCATTCGCAACAGGGCGCTGCGCAAGGACGAGGCGCTGGAGCAAGTGCACTGGTCCACCAATCGTAAGGGCGAATGGGACACGATGCGGGTCTTCGCCTTCGACCACCGCATGCAGCTGGAAGCCATTGCCGACGAACTGGGCGTGAAACACGAGCGTATCGGCGCCTTCAAGAAACTTTGCCTTGAGGCGGCGCAGACGGTTGCCGATGGTAAGGCGGGTTACGGCATACTCTGCGATGGACGCCTTGGTCGCGATGCGCTCTTCGCCGCCAGCGGCTCCGGTCTGTGGATCGGCCGGCCGGTGGAATGGCCGGGCTCGCGCCCGTTGACGCTGGAACCCGAACTCGGCAAGGATTTCGGCGGCCTGTCCGAATGGCCGCTTGAAAATGTCGTGAAGGTTCTGTGCTTCTACCACCCTGATGATACGGATGAGATGCGCGCTGCGCAGGAGGAGACGGTCATGCGTCTCTTCCAGGCGACACGCCGCAACCGGCTGGAAATGCTGCTGGAGGTCATTCCCTCCAAGGTCGGCCCGACCGACGATCTGACCGCCGCGCGCATCATCGAACGCTTCTACGAGATCGGCGTTTATCCCGACTGGTGGAAACTGGAGCCGATGAAAACCACAGCCGCGTGGAAGAATGCCTGCGACGCCGTGCATCGCAACGATCCTTACGTGCGGGGCATCGTCGTTCTCGGTCTCGACGCACCGCAAAGTGAACTGGAGGAGAGCTTCCGCCTTGCCGCCGGTTTCGATCTGGTCAAAGGTTTCGCCGTCGGTCGCACGATTTTCGCAGATGCTGCGCGGGCATGGCTCGGCGGTAAGATGACAGATCAGGAAGCGGTGAAGGACATGGCGCAGCGCTACACAAGCCTGTGCCGCATATGGGATGAGGCGCGCGCCAAAAAGGGAGAGGCAGCGTGAAAACAATCAGATTGACGGCTGCGCAGGCAATGGTTCGTTACCTCGCCGCGCAGATGAATGAGCACGGCGAGACCTATATTGCCGGTGTCTGGGCCATTTTCGGCCATGGCAATGTCGCCGGCATCGGCGAGGCGCTTTATGGCATTCGCGAGGAACTGCCGACCTATCGCGGCCAGAACGAACAATCCATGGCCCATGCCGCGATTGCCTATTCCAAGCAGTTGCGCCGCAGGCGGGCAATGGCGGTCACCTCTTCCATCGGCCCCGGTGCCGCCAACATGGTGACGGCGGCAGCGCTTGCTCATGTCAACCGCCTGCCGGTTCTGCTGATCCCCGGCGATGTCTTCGCCAATCGCGGTCCCGACCCCGTTCTGCAGCAGCTGGAAGATTTCGGCGACGGCACGATGACTGTCAATGACTGCTTCCGCCCGGTGAGCCGGTATTTCGACCGCATCATGCGCCCGGAACAATTGCTGACCGCCCTTCCCCGCGCCATGCGCACCATGACGGACCCGGCCGATTGTGGCCCAGTAACGCTTGCCTTCTGCCAGGATGTGCAGGCGGAAGCCTATGATTATCCCGTCAGCTTTTTCGAAAAGCGCATCTGGCGGCAACGCCGGCCCGAGCCTGACGTGGTGGAATTCGAAGAGGCCGTCGCCGCGCTGAAAGCTGCGAAGAACCCTGTTATCGTTGCCGGTGGCGGCGTGCATTTCGCCGGCGCCACCGAAACGCTGAGAAGCTTTGCCGAAAAACATGCCATCCCCGTGGTGGAAACGCAGGCCGGCAAATCGGCGCTGGCATGGGATCACGATCTCAATTTCGGCCCGGTCGGCGTAACCGGTGCAGAAAGCGCCAATATCATCAGCGAGAAGGCCGATCTGGTTTTTGGCGTCGGCACCCGCTTTCAGGATTTTACCACCGGCTCCTGGGCGCTGTTCAAGAACCCGGACCGCAAGATTCTCGCCCTCAATGTGCAGCCCTATGACAGCGCCAAGCATGATGCGATCAGCCTGACGGCGGATGCGAAGATCGGGCTTGAAAAACTGTCAGCCGCGCTTGGCAGCCACCGTTTCACGGCACCGGATGCCAAGCTTAAGGCAGCATGGTTCGAGAAGGCCGATGCCGATACGGCGGCACCGGGCGAGGACAATGCCAACAGCCTGCCCACCGACATGCAGGTGATCGGCGCTGTACAACGCCAGTCCCGCGACAATACCGTCGTCATGTGCGCGGCGGGCACCATGCCCGGTGAGTTGCATCAGCTGTGGAAATCCAAGCTGCCGCTTTCCTATCACATGGAATACGGTTTCTCCTGCATGGGATATGAGGTGGCCGGCGGTCTCGGCATCAAGATGGCGGAACCGGACCGGGACGTGATCGTCATGGTCGGCGACGGCTCCTACATGATGATGAATTCCGAGCTTGCGACATCGGTCGCCATGGGCGTCAAGATCACGCTCGTCATCACCGACAATCGCGGTTACGGCTGCATCAACCGCCTTCAGATGGAAACCGGTGGCGCGCAGTTCAACAACCTCTACGCCCACACCAACGTCAATCCCATCGCCATCGACTTCGTCGCCCATGCCGGCTCTATGGGCGCGGATGCGCGCAAGGTGTCCACCATTTCCGAGCTGGAAGCGGCGCTCGCTGCCGCCCGCGCGGCTACCCGAACGACCGTGATCGTCATCGATACCGACCCCTATCCGACACCGCAGGCCGGTGGTCACTGGTGGGATGTCGCGGTGCCTGAAGTTTCCGAACGCGCCGAAATCGGACCGGCGCGCGACCGTTATGAAAACCATCTCAAGGAAAGACAGTAAGATGATCCGTTACGGAACCAACCCGATTGCCTGGTCCAATGACGACGACCGCACGCTGGGCGCTCATATCAGCCTCGAACAGTGCCTCGACGAAACCGCCAAAATTGGCTTCGACGGCATCGAGAAGGGCCACAAGTTCCCGACGGAGCCGGAAGGCCTGAAGGGCGTGCTTTCGCCACGCGGCCTGTCCTTCGTCTCCGGCTGGCATTCGCTGAACCTTCTGACCGACAGCATCGAATCCGAAAAGCAGGCCATGCAGCCAGCGCTTGACCTCTTGAAGGCCATGGGTTCGAAAGTCATCATCGTCTGCGAGACCTCAAACGCCATTCACGGCGCCGACGACACGGCGCTGGTGGACCGTCCGCGCCTTTCGGCTGAAGACTGGGCCAAGTTCGGCGCGGGTGTTGAGACGCTTGCGGCTTACGCTGCCGAACAGGGCATCACCCTCGTCTACCACCACCACATGGGAACCGTGGTCGAGAGCGAAGACGAGATCGACCTTCTGATGCAGCATACCGGGCCGAAGGCCCATCTGCTGCTGGATACCGGCCACTGCCTGTTCGGCGGCGGCGATCCCGTGCGCGTCGCACAGAAATACATGCACCGCGTTGGCCATATCCACGCCAAGAACGTGCGGCCGGTGATTGCCGAGCAGGTTCGGGGCGAACGACTTTCCTTCCTCGAAGGCGTTCGCCGCGGTGTGTTCACCGTGCCGGGCGATAGCGAGGGCGGCGTGAACTTTCCGCCGGTGCTGAAAATTGCCGCGGAGCATAATTACAGCGGCTGGCTGGTCATCGAGGCCGAACAGGACCCGGATGTGCGCAACCCGTTCGAATATCAGAGCCTCGGGCTGAAATCGCTGAAGGCTTTTGCGCGTGAGGCGGGGCTGGACACGGCTCAGGCGGCTTGAACGGAAGCGGGCGACCTACTCCACCCGTCTTACCGGCCCTTGAGCCGGTATCCAGCCAGCCCAAGTCCTTGGGCTGAAAAGAGTCTTCCCGCCGCGCGGACGCGCGTCGGCTGGATTCCGGCTCAAGGCCGGAATGACGAGATGGCATGAATTAGCGAACTACTCACTAAAAAGGAACACCACCATGACCTCACTTCTGCGCAAGCCGGTCGCGACCAGCGGCAAGGTGCACGACATCACGCCCCAAAGCGCGGATTGGGGTTATGTCGGTTTCGGCCTTTACCGCCTGAAGCCGGGCGAAACGGCCACTGAGAAAACCGGCGATACCGAAGTCATTCTGGTGCTTGTCGAAGGCAAGGCCGAAATCTCCGGCGGAGGCAAGGATTTCGGCGAACTTGGCGACCGCATGAACGTGTTCGAGCGCAAGCCTCCGCATTGCGTCTACATCCCCGCAGGCTCCGAATGGTCCTTGACGGCGACGACGGATTGCACCGTCGGCGTCTGCACCGCACCGGTCGAGAAGGGAACCCGCGAGGCGCAGCAGATCGGGCCTGATGGCGTGCAACTGACCGAGCGCGGCAAGGGCGCCAATACGCGCTATATCTTTCCTATCGCGATGGAAGAGCGCGATGTGGCCGACAGCCTGCTGGTGACGGAAGTATTCACGCCATCCGGCAACTGGTCGTCCTATCCGCCGCACCGGCATGACGAGGACAATTATCCTAATATGACCTATCTGGAAGAGACCTATTATCACCGGCTCAATCCGGCGCAGGGTTTTGGTTTCCAGCGCGTCTTCACGGAAGACGGCTCGCTTGACGAGACCATGGCTGTGGCGGACGGCGATGTCGTGCTGGTTCCCAAGGGCCACCACCCCTGCGGCGCGCCCTATGGCTACGAGATGTATTATCTGAACGTGATGGCCGGGCCGATGCGCAAATGGCGGTTCAAGAACCATCCCGATCATGACTGGATTTTCAAGCGCGACAATCCGTGATGCACGCCAGCATACACAGCACCCTCCTCATCCTGTGCTTGTCACTGGGATCCAGCCAGCCCAAGTCCTTGGGCTGAGAGGAGTCTCACCGCAGCACAGACGCGCGTCAGCTGGATTCCTGTGACGTCCTCGGGTTTGTTCCGGGGAACAGGAATGAGGATTGCGGGAACGCACCAAGCACATCGAGACCTTTGAGAAAAAAGCAGAAATGCACAAGTCACTGATTTCATTCTAGCAATTTCGGGAGGAGAGACCATGGCCGCTCTGGGCGTAGGCCTTATTGGCACGGGTTACATGGGCAAGTGCCACGCTTTGGCGTGGAACAACGTCACCAGCGTCTTCGGCGATGTGGAGCGCCCACGGCTGGTAACGCTGGCGGAGGTCAATCCCGAACTGGCGGCTAAGAAGGCCGCGGAGTTCGGTTTCGCCCGCTCAACGGGTAACTGGCGCGATCTGCTTGCCGATCCGGAGATTGACGTAATCTCCGTCACCACGCCGAATGCCTTTCACCCCGAAATGGCGATTGCCGCCCTCGATGCCGGCAAACATGTCTGGTGCGAAAAGCCGATGGCGCCCGCCTTTATCGACGCGGTGAAGATGCGCGATGCGGCCCGCCGGTCGGGAAAGGCAGCGACGATGGGCTACAACTACATTCAGAACCCTGTCATCCGCCACATGCGCCGCCTGATAGACGAAGGCGCGATCGGCAATGTCTACCATGTCCGCGCCGAAATGGATGAGGACTTCATGGCGGATGCCACCCAGCCCTTCTACTGGAAGAGCGAAGCCTCCTCCGGTTACGGCGCGCTGGATGATTTCGCCGTTCACCCGCTGTCACTGCTGTATTCCCTGTTCGGCCATGCCGAAAGCGCGATCACCGACATGGTGAAACCCTACGAAACGCGGCCGCTAAACGGTGGCGGCGAGCGAGCGGTTGAGACGCACGATCTCGCCAGCGTGCTTTTAAAGCTAGAAGGCGGCATTTCCGCCGTGCTGATCGCCAACCGTTCGGCCTGGGGCCGCAAGGGCCGTATTGCCATCCAGATTTACGGTTCCACCGGCTCAATCCTTTTCGATCAGGAACGGATGAACGAATTCCAGCTCTATACCACCGACGGACGCCCGCAGGAGCAGGGTTTTAGAACCATTCTCGCCGCCCCGCACCACAAGCCCTATGACCGCTTCATCCCCGCCCCTGGCCACGGGCTCGGCTTCAACGATCTGAAAGTGATCGAATGCCGGGAACTGATCGCCGCCATCGAGGGTAAGAAGGCGCATATCATCGATTTCGAGGAGGGCCTGAAGATCGAGCGCAGCATTCATGCCATGGCTCGGTCGTTCGCCGAGCGGCGATGGGTGACTACGCGCGAGATTGCGGAATAGGAATGCTGACTGGTTGACGGAAAGAGCCGACACCTCTCTTCCGTCATGCCGGACTAGTTCCGGCATCCAGCCACGGCGCGTCTGCGCCGTGGAACAGCCTTTTATGATCAAAGACTTCATCATGCTGGACCCCGGATCAAGTCCGGGGTGACGGTGTGTGCCTTACCCCTTAACCGGCGTTTCCGGCACCGGCGTCAGCACCGTGCCGTCCCTGAACCAGCCGAGGATATTGTCGGCTACCAGGTCTGCCATGGCATTGCGCGTCGGGATGGACGCAGACGCAACGTGCGGCAAAAGGGAAACATTCGGCAGCGACAGGAACGCTTCCGGCACCTTCGGTTCGGCGTAGAAGACATCGAGACCGGCGGCACCCACAGCACCGCTCTTGAGGGCCTCTAAAAGCGCATCTTCATCGACGCTAGAGCCACGGCCGACATTGATGAAAACGCCCTGCGGACCAAGTGCTGACAGGATTTCCGCGTCGATCACCTTGTGCGTTTCCGGCGTGCCCGGCACGATGCAGATCAGGATGTCGACGGCTTCCGCCATCTTCTTCAGCGAGCCGTAATAGGTATAGGGCAGGCCATCGCGCTTGCTGCGGGTGTGATAGCCGATCTCCACCTTGAAAGGCTCCAGCCGCTTGGCAATTTCCTGGCCGATGCGGCCCATGCCGAACAGGCCGACCTTGCGGCCGCGCAGCGAAAACGGCGAAAGCGCGAAGGGTCCTTCCCCAAGCCACTTGCCGTCGCGAAGCCAGGTTTCAGCCTGATAAAGACGGCGTACGGTGTTGATCAGCAGCGCAATCGTGGTATCCGCCACTTCGTCGTTCAGCACGTCGGGCGTATTGGTCACCACGATACCGCGCGTAGCGGCGTGTCTGGCGTCCACACCATCGTAACCGACGCCGAAATTGGCGATGATCTCGAGCTTGGGCAGCGCATCGATCCATTTGGCGTTGACGACGCCGGAAACGGCGATGGCGTTGATGCGCGCAGCCGCACCATCAGGCAGAACCGGCTCGGCACCGGCGGGCACAGTCACGATCTCGACCTTGCCTTCGAGGCGTTCGAGAACGCGCGGGTTGATCTTGCCGGGAACGAGAACGACGGCTTGTCTGTCAGACATGGGTGGAAATTCCTCCTGATAATATTCCAATATCGTCAGAGCCGGATTCCAAGTGGATACCGCTTGCGGCTTCCACAATCCCGCTCCTCTGAGCTGATCTTTTCAAACTCCGGCGGCCGTGAAAAGGGCAATAAGGGGATGCTATGGGGGCAGACGGAACTTTCATGCCGTTTTTTTTCGATACATGCATGTCCGTCATGCCGGACTAGATCCGGCATCCAGCCACCCCAAGTCCTTGGGTTGAATAGACTCTTCACGTCGCGCAGACGCGCGCCGGCTGGATTCCGGCCCAAGGCCGGAATGGCGGAGGCTGCAACGCGCAAACCGCACCCACCATCTTCCCATCATGCTAAGCTTCAAACCCGCGGACGCACCGGCCCTGTCGACTGGCGGATGCGCATTTCCGGCTTGATGAGGTGGATACCGTCAGGTTCGTGGCTGCCCGCCAATCTGTCCAGCAGCGCCCGCGCCGCAAGACGCCCCACCTCGGCCTGCCCGTTGGACACGGTGGTCAGCGCCGGTGTGGCGATGGCGGCCTCCTCCAGATCGTCGTAACCCGTGACGGAAATATCGACACCCGGCACCAGACCCGCGCGCGAAACGCCATTCATCAGGCCGATGGCGACCAGATCGTTCCAGCAGACGGCAGCGGTCGGTTTCTGCGGCAGCGACAGGAAATGCACAGCAGCCTCGAAACCGCCCTGCTTGGAGCGCGGACCGGGAATGCGCAGGTTCGGATCAACCTCGATACCCGCCTTGCGCAGCGCATTGACATAACCTTGGTAACGGTCGCGGCCGGTCGATGTCTGGTCGGTACCACCAACCATGGCGATGGTGCGGTGACCAAGGCTGATCAGATGATTGGTCGCCAGCGAAATGCCGTAGCTGTCGTCACCGCGATAGGTCGGCATGTCAACGCCGTCGAGAGAGCGGGCCACCAGAATGGCGGGCATGCCGTTCTCCTCGGCCAGCGTCATATCCTCGATCGGCGTGCCGATGGCGGGCGACATGATGATGCCGTCCGAACCAAGCTGCAGCAGCGTTTCGATAAAGGTGCGCTGTTTTTCGACCGAATCGTAATGGTTGGAAAGAATGAAGGTCTGGCGGCTGCGGTCCAGCTCGGTTTCGATGGCTTTGAGGATTTCCCCGTAGAACGGGTTCATCACATCGTGGAACACCACACCGACGATGCCGGAGCGCGAGGTGCGCAGGCTGGCGGCCCGGCGGTTGTAGATGTAACCGAGCGCCCGGGCCTGTTCCTTGATCTTGTCACGCGTATCGGAGGCGACCAGCGGACTGTCGCGCAATGCAAGGGAGATGGTGGCAGTTGAAAGACCCAGACTTTCGGCGATCGTCGACAATTTGATCTTTTGTGCCACGGTATTTCTCCCCAAACCATGTCAGTGACGGATGTCGCTGTTTAAATCGCAATTAAACAATTTAAACAAAATCCGCAACTGGTTTAAGGAAACCCAACAAAAAGACGGTGTATTTTTAAAAATTCAACAAATTATTGAAGATTGGTATCGATTGCCTTGAGGAGTTTAACCACGGTTCTGATATCCTTGGCCGAAAGCCCCTCTATCGCCCGCGCACCGCAATTGGCGATGGAGACGTTGATATGTTCGACGCTTTTCAGTCCCGTCTCCGTCAACTTCACCAGCGTCACACGGCCATCGTCGTCGTCGCCGCTGCGTTCTACGAAACCCTGGGCTTCCATGCGGCCGATGGTGCGCGTCATGGTGGGCGCCTTGACGCCGAGTTTCTGGGCGATCTGCCCTGGCGTCAGGCTGCCTTCCTGCGCCAGTGCCAGGATAACGCCGTCCTGCCCGGCATAAAGACCGCTTTCGGCAAGGCTGTGGCTCAGCGCCGTGCGCATGGAACGGGCGGCCTGGGTGATGGATTGCGCCAGTTCCTCAGGGTTGAAGCTCTCGTCCCTTTTTTTGGCGTCCTTTATTTTTTTGCCGCCCTTTTCCTTCTTGGCGCCTTTGTCCTTATGCCCAGTTTTGTCCTTGCTCATATGCGAGTGCCTTTTACCCTGTGGCGGAACCGATATATGTTGCTGGAAACCCTTACCGAATGTAGGCGCGGACTGCCAGATGCCAGACTCATACACGCATTATCACGACGAAAACGTAACAGACCCTCATCTTCGCGCAACAGGTGCAATTTCCGTGTTGCCGCTCGGTGCCCATGAACAGCACGGTCCTCACCTGCCTTTCGAGACCGATACGCTGATTGCTCAGGGGATTGTCGCCCGCCTCGCCACCGCTTTGCCCGCTGATTTACCGGTCTCCTTCCTGCCGGTGGAACCCGTCGGATATTCCATCGAGCACACGAATGTGCCGGGCACCCGGACGTTGCGTTACGACGAAGCCATCGAACGCTGGCTCGGCATCGCTGCGGCCGAATATGAAAAAGGCGTGCGCAAATTCGTGATGCTGAACGCTCATGGCGGCAACTCGCCACTGATGACCATCGTCGCCACCGAGGCGCGCGCCCGCTTCGACATGCTGGCGGTGGCCACCAGCTGGACCCGTTTCGGGGTGCCTGCAGATATCGTGAAGCCTGAAGACAAGGCGATCGACATCCATGGCGGAGATATCGAAACATCCGTGATGCTCGCGCTGTGCCCTGAACGGGTGGCGATGGAAAAGGCGGCCGTCTTCCCCTCCCGGCAAAGCGATTTCGCCAACCGTTTCAGGCATCTGCGTGCCTATGGCCCGCACGCCTTCGGCTGGTTGATGAGCGATCTGAACCCCGATGGCGTTGCCGGAAACGCCGCCGCCGCCTCAGCCGAAAAGGGCGAAAGGATCATTTCCCACGCCATTACCGGCCTTGTCGAACTGCTTGAAGACGTCCACGCTTTTGACATAACGTTATTTCATAACAAAATTTGAAAAACTGCGCCGAAACCGGCCAGAATCCCTTTGAACTGCCCGAACGTCGCGCCTATATGGACGTCGACACTTCTTTCTTGGGGCCTCAACCGGCCTTTCTCCACACGAGGTTTCCATGACCGAAACAGCACCAGTCAAGCCCATTCCAGTCACCGTCCTGACGGGATATCTCGGCGCCGGCAAGACGACGCTTCTCAACCGCATCCTGTCCGAGAACCACGGCAAGAAGTATGCGGTGATCGTCAACGAATTCGGCGAGATCGGCATCGATAATGATCTGATCGTCGAATCCGACGAGGAAATCTATGAAATGAACAATGGCTGCGTCTGCTGCACGGTGCGCGGCGATCTGATCCGTGTGGTCGAGGGCCTGATGCGCCGTCCCGGCCGATTCGACGGCATCATCGTCGAGACAACCGGCCTTGCCGACCCGGTTCCCGTTGCCCAGACCTTCTTCATGGATGATGACGTGCGCGCCAAGACCGAGCTTGACGCCGTCGTCGCGCTAGTCGATGCCAAGCACCTGCCGCTGCGTCTGAAGGACAGCCGCGAGGCCGAAGACCAGATCGCATTTGCGGATGTCGTCATCGTCAACAAGACCGACCTCGTCTCCCCGGAGGAAGTCACCCGCATCGAAGATATCGTGCGCGCCATCAATCCTTCCGCACGCATCTACAAGACCACCCGCTCCGGTGTCGACCTCGCCCGCGTTCTCGACCAGGGCGCCTTCAATCTGGAGCGTGCACTCGAAAACGATCCGCATTTCCTCGAGCATGGCCATGAGGACCACGCCTGCGGTCCCGATTGCGACCACCACCATCACGATCATGGGCACGACCACCATCATCACGACCATGATCATGCGCACCATGACCATGACCACGGCCACGATCACCACAACCATGGCGCAGTTTCGGCAATCCATGATGTGACGGTGCAGTCCGTTTCGCTGCGCGGCGGTGAGATGAACCCCGAGCGCTTCTTCCCGTGGATCCAGAAGGTGACGCAGACCGACGGCCCGAACATCCTGCGCCTCAAAGGCATCATTGCCTTCAAGGGCGACGCGGAACGCTACGTCGTGCAGGGCGTGCACATGATCATCGAGGGTGACCACCAGCGCCCGTGGAAAGAAGGCGAAAAGCGCGAAAGCCGCCTCGTCTTCATCGGCCGCGAACTCGACCGCGAAAAGCTGGAAAAGAGCTTCAACGCCTGCCTTGCCACGGCTTGAGGTTTTCGAGGCAGGGCACCGAGACGCCCTTGCGGGTTCTCGGTGCCTTCCCCATTCTCGACGTTATCCTCGGGCTTGACCCGAGGACCCATTGCCGCCAGCATGTGGATGGTCGGATCATCCAGGGGCATGCCCTGGGGACCGACCGTGACGCCACGGGTTGAAACCGCACCAACGGCTCTTCCCGCCTTGGTCAGACCGAAATCCACCAAACGAAAAACACACATACGAAAGACCGATGCCCCATGCCGACTGTTGCCCCGCTTGATATCGCAGGCCACGTGGTCTCGACCCATTTTCTCGGCGACATTCCGCTGTTTGCCACCGCCGCCGGCACCATTCACCGGCTGGATGGCGGCGAGAAGGTGACGCAGGCGCATGACGGGCTTCTGACCTGCATCCGCGACCCCTACAGCGCCACCCTGCTCTCCGGCGGCGAGGACGGGCGCGTCCTGCGCATCGGCCATGACGGCAGCATCAGCGAGTTGGCGAATGTGCCGCGCAAATGGGTCGGCGTCGTTGCCGGCGGTCCGCAGAAGGCGGTCGCCTATGGCGTCGGCAAGTCCAGCTTCGTGCGCCTGTCCGATGGCACGGTCAAGGAATTCAAAGAGGAGCGCACGGTGGAGGCAATCGCCTTCGCGCCCAAGGGCCTGCGTATTGCTGTCGCGCGTTATAACGGCGTGACGCTGCATTGGGTGGCGAGTGCGGGCGATCCGGTCGATCTGGAATGGAAGGGCGCGCATACCGGCGTCATCTTCTCGCCTGATGGTAAGTTCCTCGTCACCACCATGCAGGAAAACGCCCTGCACGGCTGGAAGATGGAGGCGACCAAAGGCGGCATGGAAGCCCGCCACATGCGCATGACGGGTTATCCCGCCAAGGTCAAATCCATCTCCTGGTCTCCGAAGGGCAAGTGGCTCGCCTCTTCCGGCGCCCCCGCCGCCATCGTCTGGCCGTTTGCCGGCAAGGACGGCCCGATGGGCAAGGCGCCCGAAGAACTCGGCAGCCGCGCCAACATCATGGTCACCAACGTCGCTTTCCACCCGGTGGAAGACGTGCTGGCCATCGGCTTCATCGACGGCATGATCCTTGGCGTGCGCCTAGCAGACGGCAAGGAAGCCCTGCTCCGCCGCCCCGGCAAGGGCGCCATCACGAGCATGGACTGGAGCACCACCGGCAAGCTGCTCGCCTTCGCCTCCGAGGCCGGCGACTGCGGCATCATCGACATTTCGGCGTAAGGGGGCGACGGGCGTACGCCCGGTTTCAACGGAAGCCTAATCTCTGTCCTCATTCCTATGCTTGTCACAGGAATGAGGACAGACAGCCGTCTACTCGCTCACCTGACGCCGCGTCAGAAACAGGAGCAGCAGGGCGGCACCGGCGCCGACCGAAGCCAGCCGGATCGACGTGCCGAAGCTTGCATATTGCGACACGAAGCCCATCAGCGGCACCGCAAACAGCCCCGCAAGGAAGATCGAATTCATGTAGAGCGCGGTCGCCCGCGCCGTGCGCCCGCGCGCAAAACCCTGCACGAAGGTCAGGCATGTACCGGCGCAAAGTCCGTAGTAGGCACCTTCCAGCGCAGCGCCAACCAGCATGGCTGGAAGGGTCTGGACCGAGGCTATGACATTGAAGGCGACGATCGCCATCACTGCAGAGACGCAAAGAAGGATACGGGCACTGACCCGGCGCATGATCCTCGGCGCAAGCAGGATCAGCAGAACCTCCATGGCGCATTTGACGCTGAGCGACAGGCCGGGCACATAATCCGGCAGGCCGACCTCACGTACCAGAAACACCGGCAGGGCCGAGGCGCATAAAGCATGCGCAAAAGACATGCAGAAGCTGGCCGCCGCCGCCAGAAGCAGCGGCAGGTTGCGCCGCGTATCGGTGTCGCCCTCTTCCCGCCGTTCCATCGGGCATGTCTGGCCGCGCGGCACGATGGCAAGGGCAAGCCCGCCCCAGATCGCCGCCATCAGCATGGCATTCAGGAACACCGCCTTTGCGCCGGCAAGATCGACGATCAGATAGGCGGCGGCCGGAAGCAGCATCCATGCCAGCGACACCATGGTCCGCAGGAAGGCGTTATAAGCGGCCGTGTCGAGCGCCTTCACCCGACCGTGATAGCGGCCGTAACTGAAAATGAGGGTGCTGGCGGCGTTGGAAAGACCCATGCCGGTTGCCGTTACCGCCACAAGCAGTGCCAGATGCCCGAAGGTTGCAGCCGCCGCCGCAACAAAAGCGCCAAGCACGGAGAGCAACAGCAACGGCCGCACCCGCACACCGGCATCGACACGCTCGCCATACATGCGGCTGGCAACGATCGAGGCCACCATCGCGGTCACGCTGTAGAGACCAAGCGTCGCCGGCGGATGGCCGAGCACCTGAATGATATAAAAACCGATAAACGGCACCACAGCCGCATTTGTCCCGCCGGCAATGAAGACCAGCATAGCAATCATATAGGCCTGGCGATCAAATGCGCCCGGCGAAGCGTTTTTATGCAGCATGGGGATCGACTGGCGGCTGGGAGAGAAGACGGGACCGTGAAGGCCACCTTCACACCAAAACGGCATGCCGTTCAAGCCCGCCCGCAATTTCATTTCCGGGGAACGCAGGCAAAAAAAAGGGGCCTTATGGCCCCCTTTCAGTCATGCGATGCGCCGTTTGTTCTTGCCGGAGACCGTGCGTCATACACACGCAACTCGCGGACTGCTCCCGGCTTATGTCCTGCGCGCATCGTTTTCGCCGAAAATCCCTGTCGATTTTCGATCCGGACGATCAGTGGCGGCGCTTCTTGCCGCGATCATTCTTGTTGTCGATGACGTCGACGGACGTCTTGTTGCCGTTCAGAAGGCCGTTCAGGATACCGGTCTTGTTGCCGTTCAGAATCCCGTTGTTGGACAGGATACCGCTGACACCCAGATCGATGCTCGGCGACACGACGACGAGCGCGCCGCCCTTATTGCTGTTTCCTGACAAAATGCCTCCCAGAAGACCGCCGGCATTGGCCTGACCAACGGAAGCGATAGTAAGAATAGCGGCTATGCAAGCAAACTTGGCAATCATTTCTCTCTCCTCTTATGTTTGATCACGCCCCATGGCGTATTCGAACTGTATATTTAGAGGATTCTAATTCAAGCAAAGTCTAATATTAGAATAAACTATTAACACTAATACTGATTGTTTTAATAAAATTTTATACAACCGAGACGATTTTATTACAGCAAATCTCATCCAGCAACCGTCATGACTTATACCCAAGACAGCAACACGCCACGGCGGGCTTTGTTAACCATACAACTATAAGATATTGCTTAATTAGCGACCGGAGATGCAAATGCGGCTGGGGGGATACATCGCGCTTGTTCTTGGGCTTGCCTGCGCCTCGGTTGCGCGGGCGGGTGAAAAGGCCGATGAACACAATATCATCTACAAGACAGGCATCGGTTACGACACCAATTATTTCGGCGACACCAACCGGCTGGTGGCGATTTCGTTGCGCGCGGGCCTCGGGCTGAACGGAAAGATCGCGCTGGAAGGCGCAGAACTGCGTTATTCGCTCGATCATGAGGAGGTCCGCCTCCCCCGTTACCGTTTCGCCAATGAACACAACACCATTGCCAGCCTGGGGCTGACCACACGCCTGTCGGAGCGGCTGGAATGGGCCGTGGAGTTGCGTGGCACGCGCAGCGACGCCGGCGATATATTCCTGCATCTGCCCGAAGAAGACGTCGGCTACCGGCGACTGGACCATAAGCTGGAGGCCTCAACCCAGCTTGGTATCGTCGCTTTGGGCGGTAAGAACACGCTGACGGCGGGCTTTGCCAGCCTGATGAAAGGCAAGGCGCGTTTCCGTCCGGCCTATTTCATGCCCACCCGCCTGGAAGCCAATGAAGCGCTTCTGTCGCTGAAGGCCGAGCATGTGCGACCGTTGGCCGGCGGCGAGGCCGGACTGACGCTTGCCTATGACCGCCTCGTCGTGCCGGAAAGCCAACAGGAGAGATACGAGCGTTTTGAAGCCAACACATTACGCGGCTCGCTTGCCTATGGTTACAGGTTTTCCGAACGTTTCGCAGTTCTGGCCGAGGTGGGCCTGACAACGATTTCCGGCGACGAAATCAGCGACAAGGTGAAGCGCACCCGGCCCTATCTCAGGGCCGAGGCGGAGGTAAAGGCCACCGACCGCATCGCCTTCGGTGCAGGCTTCTCGCAGGATTATGCGCTTTTCGACCCCGATGACCCCGTTGCCGAGTTTCACCGCCGCTGGCAGTTCGTGGTGAAAAGCAAGCTCGCTGACAAGGTGGGGCTGAACCTTGCGCTGCAGCGCATTCACAAGGACTGGATCTATTATAATTACGACACCAGCGAGCGCAGGCTGGTGGCCACCCTGTCCTTCGATATCGGCAAGAGCAGCAAGCTGGAGATGGAATTCAACCGCCTTTTACACGGCGAGCGCGATACCGACCTCGCTTATAGCGGCTCCAGCGTCACCTCCCGTTTCAGCGGCACCTTTTGAGACAGCCGGCTGGAACACACGGCCTGGCGCAAAGCCATATCGCCGCCATGGCCATCAGGTCGAAATTCGGTCCCAATTTCTGCTAGAGTCGGGTTTCGAGATTCGAAGGCAGGACAGACCGGATAATGAACAGACGATTATTGCTCCTTGCGGCTGGCCTGACCTCCATACCCGTTGCCGCCGCGGCACATCCGCATATTTTCGCCGAAGCGCGCATGGAAATCGTCGAGGGGCCGAACGGCACCATTCAGGAAGTGCGCAACATCTGGCGTTTCGACGAGATGTTCTCGGCAAGCGTGGTGATGGATTACGATAAGAACGGCGACCTGAAGCTGGACAAGACCGAGCTGGCCGATATCGGTAATACCGTGCGGGATTCGCTTGCCGAATATTCCTACTACACCTTCATCACCGCCAACAGCAAAGCGGTGGAATTCGGCAAACCGGACGCTATCCATGTGGACTACAAGGACAAGCAGATCCTGATGTTCTTTTCCGTCAAGCCGACCACGCCGCTTTCCATCAAGGGTAAGCTCAGCTTCGGCGCGTGGGATCCGACCATGTATACGGCAATCGATTTTGCGAAAGACGGCGATCTGGCGACCGTGGGCAAGGATCTCGCCGCCTGTAAGCACCATGTCGTGCGCCCCGACCCGGACGAAGTGATCTCGCAAAACCAGAGCTCGCTGACCGACGCCTTCTTCAACGACCCGACCGGCACCGACATGACGAAACTCTTCGCCACCCGGCTGGAGGTGACATGCTGAACCGCCCCCGCCGTCTGGCCGACCATCTCACCATCGCCGCGATCTGCCTGCTGGCTGTGGCGGGCGCTGCCCACGCGCAATCGCCGCTCGGCATCGGCTCGGCCGAGCCGTCCTTCGCGCTTGGCGGGCCGTTTGCGCCGCTGATGCAATGGATCAACGTGCATCAGCAGATGTTCTACCGGGCGTTGACCGGCGCATTGAAGGCCATGCGTGAAGACAACTGGGCGATGGCATCGCTGATCGGTCTTTCCTTTGCTTACGGCGTTTTCCATGCCGCCGGCCCCGGCCACGGCAAGGCGGTCATCTCCTCCTATATGATCGCCAATGAAACGCAGCTGAAACGCGGCATTCTCATTTCCTTCATTTCCGCGCTCATTCAGGGCGCAATGGCCATCGGCCTCGTTGTCGCCGCCTGGCTCGTCCTGCGCGGCACATCGATCACCATGACGAAAGCCACACAGGCGATGGAGATCGCCAGTTTCGCCATGGTGGCGTTGTTCGGCGCGTGGCTTCTGGCGCGCAAGCTCTGGTCGTTGCGCATTAGACGCGTGCCGGTCTCCGTCTTCGCAACAGCGGGCGAAGCGACAGCCGTCAGAACCACGGGCATGGGCACCGGCCTCAGGTTTCAGGGCAAACCGGTTTTTACCGACCACGACCATAGCGGCACCGGCGACCTTTGCACGGCCTGCGGAAAATCGCATGCGCCCGATCCGCTGCTTTTGAAGGGCAAGAACTTCAGCCTGCACGAAGCATGGTCGGCCATCATCGCCGTTGGCCTCAGGCCCTGCTCCGGCGCCATCATCGTCATGAGCTTTGCGCTTTTGAACGGGCTTTTCCTCGGCGGCGTGCTTTCGGTGATCGCCATGTCGCTCGGCACCGCGATCACGGTGTCGCTGCTTGCCATCATGGCCGTGTCGGCCAAGGGACTCGCCGTGCGTTTCGCCGGTCCCGGCAGCCGCAGGGCAGCGGGCATCAGCCACGCGATCGAGATCGCCGGGGCGCTATTCGTGCTCCTGATGGGCCTTATGCTGCTCGGCGCATCGCTTCAGTTCTGACTTTTATGTGCATCGCGGCGGCGCTGGTAGCGGGCGCGCAGCCAGAACAGCAGGAAAAAGCACAGCACCGCCATCGCGCCGAAGCTTGCCGCAAGCCAGGGCGAATACTCCCCCAGCCACAGCATGATTTTCGGCATCACGTAAAACACCAGCCCGAAGCCGATGATGATGGCGGCGGCCGCTAAAAGGGGCGACCGGTCTCTCTTCTCAGACGTCGGCTTATTGTCAGGCATAGTCATGGGCAAGCTCCGCACGGATATCCTCAAGCTTGCGCTTCTGCGCGCCATCCGCATCGAAATTATCAGGTGAAAGCCAGATTTCGAACGCCTTGCCGATCAAGGGCCATTCGCCGTCAATCATCGAAAACCACGCCGTATCGCGGTTCTTGCCCTTCGAGACCATATGCTGGCGGAAGACGCCCTCGAAGGTAAAACCGTAACGTTTCGCGGTGATCCTGGAGGGCTCGTTTTCGTTGTGGCATTTCCACTCATAACGACGGTAGCCCAGATCCTCGAAAACATGTTTCGCCATCAGATAATGCGCCTCGGTGGACAAAGGCGAGCGCTTCATCTTCGCGCCATGGGCGACGGCACCGACCTCGACCACGCCATTGGCGGGATCGGGCCGCATGTAACTGGCCATGCCGACGACATCGCCGCTGGCGTTTTCCACGAACACCAGCGTCACCCAGCTGAGTTGCCCGGCACTGACAAGCCAGTCGCCGAAGGCGTCGGCATCGGGAAAAGCGCTTTGCGGGAAATATTTGAGAAGCGCATTCGTCCCCTCGCCGCCAAGCGCGGTCCAGAGCTTTGCAAGATGCCTGTCGCGATCAAACGGTTCCGCCGTCACGTAACGGCCCTTCAGCGTCACCGGCTGCGGTGCCGGACATCCCTTAAAATCACTCAGATCGCGCATTCTCTTCCCCATTGTCTGGGAGAAGGATTAGGCCAAGCGGGGATGGATGACAACCGGGAAGTGGGGTGCATTGCGTGGTCCTCGGTGGGTGTGGCTTACACCTTGGTGGGTGTGGCTCACCCCCTCTGCCCTGCCGGGCATCTCCCCCTCAAGGGGGGAGATCGGCCAGAAGAAAACGCTCGCTCATTTTCAACGTTAGGGATGGCCGAAAGATCGCCGCGTATCGATCTCCCTCCTTGTGGGGGAGATGCCCGGCTGGGCAGAGGGGGGTGAGCCACACGCTTAAACGCTTAAACGCTTAAACGCTTAAACGCTTAAACGCTCAAACCTCATGCCCAAGCCCCACGCACTACCCTCAAACCTTCGCAGCCACCACCGTCGCCTCGATGTGATCGACCAGCGCATCCGGCAGCCCAAGCCGCCCGGCGAGGAGGTCGAGATAACCGCGCTCAGCCCGCGTATCTGCCTCAATCGCAAGACGCGAGGCGGTGTAGATTTCCACCTTCTGCTCTTCCGTACCGGCAGCGGCCACCAGCGCGTCGATATCCAGCGGATCGGCCAGTTCCTTTTCGAGGAAGCGTTCCGCCTCCGTGTCGAGACCGGAAATCTGCACCTTTTCCATGATATTGGCGCGCTCCTTCTCGTCGATATGGCCGTCGGCCTTGGCAGCGGCGATCATCGCCTGAATGAGCTTCAGCGCGAAATCGTTGGAAAGAGCGGGAGATTGCGGGTGAAAGGCCGAATCGGCCGGCGGCGCAAGCAGTTCCGGCTCGGGTTTCGGCGCGACTTCCGGCGCCTGGCCGGATTTGTAATTCTTGTAGGCGAGATAACCGAGACCGGCGATAGCCGCAACGCCGCCGATGGTGGCGACATTACCGGCAAGCTTGCGGCCGGTCTTCGTGCCCAGAATGGCGGCGGCGAGCGCGCCAGCCTTCATGGGATTGTTCCTGGCGATATCGGCGGCCTGCCCGGCTCTGTCACGGACGCTTCCCGAAAGGCCCGGCACCTGTGAGCCGAGGAATTGTTCAAGAAGCTTCTTGGCGTCGAACATCAAATTCTCCTGTAAAAGGTCAAGTCTACAGGGAAGATAGGAAGCCATGGCACGAATATGAATGACAAACCCGCTCACGCCTTCGTGAACGGGTTTGAAGAAACGGGATCAGCCGCGCAGTGCTGCGGCTTCCGCCGCAAGCTTGGTGATGCCGGCCCAGTCAGCCGTCGCCACCAGTTCGCGCGGGGCAACCCACGAGCCGCCAACGCAGACGACGTTCGGCAGGGACAGATAGTCGTTGGCATTCTTCAGCGAGACGCTGCCGGTCGGGCAGAACATGGTGCCGGCAAGCGGCGAGGACAGCGCCTTGAGGTAAGGCGCGCCGCCGGCCTGCTCGGCGGGGAAGAACTTCAGCACCTTGTAGCCCTCGTCGCGCAGCGCCATGACTTCGCTTGCGGTGGCAGCACCCGGAAGCAGCGGCACTTTGGAGCCACGCGCGGCCTCAAGCACGCTTTTGTTGATGCCGGGGCTGACGATGAAGGTGGAACCCGCCTCGGCGGCCGCCTCGAAATCCCTGGCATTGAGAATGGTGCCCGCGCCGACATATGCGCCTTCCACTTCCGCCGCAACCGCGCGGATGGCATCAAGGGCCGCCGGCGTACGCATGGTGATCTCGATCGCTTTCAGACCGCCTGCGACCAGAGCGCGCGCGAGCGGCACGGCGGAAGCGGCATCATCCACGATCAGCACCGGCACGACCGGCTGAAGTTTGAGAATGAAGAGCAGTTTTTCGGAATCCTGGGCCAAGAGAGCCTCCTTGCGCGATTGAAACGATTGAAATCCCGTTTACCGATTAGCCTGCCCCGGCTTTGATGTCGAGGCGTGACAAGGCCATTTTTATCCAGATACTTCAATCAATTCGCTTCTTCATAACCTCCTCTTGCGATAATCTGGCGCACCAGTTTGCGGAGTCAGCATGGCCAAGGAAATTGAACGGAAGTTTCTTGTTGCAGGCGATGAATGGCGTAACGAGGTGACGCATAGCATGGCTTTCCGGCAGGCATATGTCGCCTCCCTGGAAAATCGCTCTGTCAGGGTCAGGATCGTCAACCGGCGTGACGCGACACTGACGATCAAGATCGGCGCAAGCGCGCTTGTCCGCGATGAATATGAATATTCCATCCCCCTGGCAGATGCCGAGGAGCTGATGGCGAGCGCGCCGGGCGTGGTGATCGAGAAGACGCGCCACACCGTCGATCACCGCGGTTTCACCTGGGAAGTAGATGTTTTTGAAGGCATCTATCAAGGGCTTGTCGTGGCCGAGGTGGAGATGGATGACGAGAATGCCGATCCCGATCTGCCATCGTGGCTCGGCAAGGAGGTAACCGGCGACCGCCGCTTTTCCAACCAGGCGCTCGCCATGGACAGTCCGTACGGAGACTTGCCGAATGTCTTTCAGGATAGATCCGAGAAAACCCTTCGACAGTGAAATCCGCCGCGCCGGGCTGGAACTGATCGAGGATACGATAGCAACCCTTCGCGACCGGCCCTCCGGAAGCTATGAGGCGGTGCACGATGCGCGCAAGCGGTTCAAGCGGCTGCGCGCGCTCTACCGCCTCATCGCCAAGGCGGCGCCCGATTTCCGCGACCAAGAAAACACCCGCTTTCGCGATATAGCCCGCTCGCTCGCCTTTGCGCGGGAAGCGACGGCGCTGGTGGAGACGGCAGAATATCTCGAGACTTTCGCGCTCTCCAACACGCAGGGCAAGGCGCTGCGGGCGATCACGAAAATCCTGCGCAAGCGCCGCGACCACGCCATCGAACAGGGGGAGGATCTTGATGACGCCATAACGGCCGCCATTGCCGGCTGCGAAGAAGGGCGCGAGAGGCTGAAGGCGGTGTCGCTTCCCGACGGCCCGAAACGCACAACGAGACTGTTGAAGACGGGTTGGGCCAAGCAGAGGAAGAGGGCGCGCAAGGCGCTGGTCAATTGCCATGACCACGCCGACGCCGAACATTTCCACGAATTGCGCAAGGCCGGGCAGGTCTACTGGATGTATCTCCGCCTTCTGCACCGTCTCTGGCCCTCCGCCATGCGCGCCAAGCGGGCCGACACCAAGCGGCTGGTGGACATCCTCGGCCATGAGCATGACCTTTCGGTCCTCGCCGCCTTCGCCGGGCGGGAGCCGGAACGTTTCGGCAATGGCGAACGGCTGGCCCTGCTTCTCGAGACGATCATGGAGAGGCAGCAGGCACTGCGCGCGGAAAGCCTTGAGCTGGCGAGCAAAGCCTTTTCCGAATCCGCTGGCGCCGAAAGCCGCATCATCGGCATTTTGTGGCGACAGGCGGCGAAATAGGCTGGAAAGCCCCCGGACGCTGCGAATTTGACGATTTTCAAAATACCTCGGACGGCGGATAAATATTGATTTGCGGTCGCCGCCGCTGTATTTCAGCGCCCATGATCGACACCACCATTCTCCCCCGCCCGGAAATAGCGCCCGACGCCACTGGCGATTTCCTGGTGGCCGCGCTTTATCATTTCGCCCGCCTGCCGCGGTTCGAAAGCCTGCGCGAGCCGCTGTTTCAGCTCTGTCAGGAAAACGGCGTCAAGGGCACGCTGCTCCTGGCGGCTGAGGGCATCAACGGCACCATTGCCGGGCCGGATGCGGGGACGCGCGCCGTGCTCGCCTTCCTGCGCGCACAGCCGGAATTCGCCGCGCTGGAGCACAAGGAAAGCCGCGCATCGGCCATGCCTTTCGTGCGCATGAAGGTGAAGCTCAAGAAAGAGATCGTCACCATGGGCGTGCCGGATATCGATCCGAACCGCATCGTCGGCACCTATGTCGAGCCGCGTGACTGGAACGGGCTGATCTCCGATCCCGATACCATCGTCATCGACACGCGCAACGATTATGAGACCGCCATCGGCCTCTTCAAGGGCGCGGTCGATCCGAAGACCAAGACCTTCCGCGAGTTTCCCGACTGGGTGAAAAACAATCCCGGCCTGCATAACAAGCCGAAGATCGCCATGTATTGCACCGGCGGCATCCGCTGCGAGAAGGCCACCGCCTTCATGAAGGAACAGGGCTTCGACGAGGTCTACCACCTCAAGGGCGGCATTCTCAAATATCTGGAGGAAGTGCCGGAAGAAGAGAGCCTGTGGGAGGGCGCCTGTTTCGTGTTCGACGAGCGCGTCTCGGTGGTCCATGGTCTTGCCGAAGGCGACCACCAGCTCTGCCACGCCTGCCGCAATCCCATCACACCCGAGGTGCGGCAATCGCCGCTGTTCGAGGAAGGCGTTTCCTGCCCGAGCTGTTACGAAGACCGGACGGAAGAAGACCGTCAGCGGTTCCGCGACCGGCAGCAGCAGATCGAACTGGCAAAGAAGCGCGGCGGGCGGCATCTGGGGCGGTGATGTCGTTCGGCCAGAGCCATGCAGTCGTCGCATTTCGATTGAGCAGGTGCCGCGTATTTCTTCTCCCCGAGGGGGAGAAGGTCGCGGCAGCGGGATGAGGGGGAAAGGGTGCGGTCAATCACTAACGTTGCCCCCTCATCCGGCCCTTCGGGCCACCTTCTCCCCGGCGGGGAGAAGAAACTGGCCGTAACCGCCGGCAATACACCGTCACCCTTACTCTCCCGCCCGGAGCGCAAACAGCGGCGCCGTCTGCTCCTCCAGCATGGCGGTAATCTCTTCGGCGGCGACCGGTTTTGAGAACAGGTAACCCTGCAACTCGTCGCAGCCGCACAGATGCAGGATGGCCGCCTGCTCTTCCGTCTCGACACCTTCCGCTGTGACGGGAATATCGAGCGATTTCGCCAGCGCCACGGTCGCCTGCAGCATTTCCAGCGACCGCCCGCCCTTTTCGAGCGCCATGACCAGTGACCGGTCGATCTTCATACGGTCGAAACCGAAGCGGCGCAGATATCCCACACTTGCGAAACCGGCGCCGAAATCATCGAGCGCGATATGCAGGCCGAGCTGTTTCAGCTTGTCGATCGCCGCACTTGCCCGCTCCGGATGCTGGATGAAATAACCCTCTGTCATTTCCAGCCGCAGCCTTGCGGTCGGTGTCTGCGTGGCGGCGAGAATATCCGTGATATGACCGGAAAAGGCCGGATTGCGGAACTGAACGGGTGAAATATTCACCGAAAGCTTGATCGATGGCCATTGTCCCGCCGTCTCGCAGGCTTTGCGCAGAACCAGAAGACCGAGCCGGTCGATAAGGCCGCTGGTCTCGGCAGCAGCGATGAAGATATCCGGCGGCACAAAGCCGTATCCCGGCCTTTGCCAGCGGGCAAGCGCCTCCACCCCGGTGATGCAGCGCGTAGCGGCGCTGACGACCGGCTGGTAGACCACCGATATCTCGTCATTCAAAATGGCATATCGCAGATCAGCCTCGAGCTGCAATTTTTCCTCGCGCAGCGCATCCATTTTCAGCTCGTAGGAAACGAAACGCCCGCGTCCGTTTTCCTTGGCCTGATACATGGCCATATCGGCGCGGCGCAGCAATTCCTCGCCGGTGATATCGCCGGAGCGGGAAACGGAGGTACCGATGCTGCAACCGATGCTCGCCACCCGCTCACCGATGCTGAAAGGCTCGGTGAAAAGTTCGAGCAGCGCCTGACAGAGCTTGCGGCCTTCCGACCATACATCATTGCCCTGAATGGCGATGGCGAACTCGTCGCCGCCGAGCCGTGCGAGCACTGCACCTTCCGGCATCAGCACCCTGAGCGCCGCCGCCACGCCCTTGATCAGCCGGTCGCCGGCGGCGTGGCCATAGGAATCGTTGATTTCCTTGAAACCATCGAGATCGAGATAAAGCAGCTTGATATCGGATTTGTCATGCCGGGCCTTGCCGACCATGCGGTCCAGTCTGGAGAACAGGCCGGCACGGTTGCTGAGCCCGCTCAGACGATCGCGCAGCGCGTCTTCCCGTGCCGCCGCCTCGTCGGCCTTCAGCCGGTCGAGCGTGGCCGAGCCGATGATGAGAAGCACCAGAAAAAACGTGCCGGCAATGCCGAGCGCAGTGAAGACGACCGGCCGCGCCTCGTGAAAACTGACGTCACCCGGCAGATGCGAGCGCCAGACAAGCCGCGCCAGCACATTGCCGAGCGGATTGACGATATCCACATGGTTGGGCGCCGGCCCGTCGCCATATTGCAGTTCCAGCCCTTCGACGACATAGTTGCGGGCAAGCTTGTCCACCGTCGCCTGCCTGAGATGGCGGGCGAAAATCAGATAGCGCCGCTCCGCGCCGACCTGTGGCAAGGCGCCGGATTTGAGCCGCACCAGCGCCACGCCTGCGGCAGCGACGCCATCGCGGGTTTCGATGAAGCCCGTAACCTGGGAGCTGACGCCGGGACGCATGGAGCGTACCCGTTCGACCATTTCCCTGAGACCAGCCCCGAAATAGGCGTCGGGCTTCCAGGCGACCGGCTTGCCGTTCTGGTAGGCCATCTGGACCTTGCCGCCCTCATCAAGGACGACGGCGGTATCGAAAAGATCGCTGTTGACCGTCATGTCGCCATAATTGCTGGCCACCCAGTCGAACCTGTCGGGGGCGTAGACATAGTCGGCGGCATCGTCCCAGGCAGCGTAGTCGTTCAGCGTCGCGCCCAGCTGTTCGCGGAACGTGACAAGGGCGCCGGCCGTCGTCTCGCGCGAGCGGGCATTGTCGAGAGAATTCGCCTTTTCCCTGACCTGGCTGAGGGCGGACAAAACCAGCGCGGTGACGATGAGAAGCACCAGCGCGAAGGTGGACAATACGACGCCGACGGCGGTTCTGCGCCCGACCGGCAAATATTCCCCAATATTTCGCGGCGCAATCCGCATAAAATCCCCTTCGAAAGCACTATCTTGCAAAGGAAACATTCAAAAGCCGTTAAGTCCGGCTGTGATGCGCACCCAAAAAAGAACGGGTATAAAACGACAGTCGGAACAAAACTGCGAAAAATCCTTCCATGAAATGACGGGGGTTTTTCATGCGGCGCCGATTTACGGCTGCCCCCGTAAACAAAAAACCTCCCCCGCGAACGGGAGAGGCTGCAATTTTTGTCGTGACTGGCTGGATTACCGGGACGGCCAGATTACCAGGACGGAATGACCGTGCCGTTGAACTTCTCCAGAATGAAGGCCTTCACTTCCGGGCTCTGGTAGGATTCAACCAGCGTCTTTACCCAGGGCTTGTCCTTGTCCTGCGCACGAACGGCGATGACGTTGGCGTAAGGAGACTTTTCGCTTTCGATGGCGATGGCGTCCTTCTTGGGGTTCAGACCCGCTGCCGTGGCATAGTTGGTGTTGATGACCGAAGCGTCGGTGTCATCCAGCGAGCGCGGCAGCTGGGCAGCGTCAAGCTCGACGATCTGGATGTTCTTCGGGTTTTCGGTGATGTCGGCAGGCGTCACCTTCAGACCGGCTTCTTCCTTTACCTTGAGCACACCCTTGGAAGCGAGAACGAGAAGCGCACGGCCGCCATTGGTCGGGTCGTTCGGAATGCCGACCGTCGCGCCGTCCTTCAGTTCGTCGAGGCTCTTCACCTTTTTCGAATAGACACCCATCGGGGTGGTGATGGTGGTGCCGACGCTGACGAGATCGAACTTGCGGTCAGCGATCTGGTTGTCGAGGTAAGGCTGATGCTGGAACGAGTTGGCCTGAAGTTCACCGTCTGCCAGCGCCTGGTTCGGCACGACGTAATCGGAGAATTCGATGATATCGATGTCCAGTCCCTTGGCGGCCGCGATCTTCTTGACCTGTTCCATGATCTGCGCGTGCTCAGCGGGCGTTACGCCGACCTTAATGGTTTCGGCAAGCGCCTGACCTGCGGTCAAGAGAGCGGCGAGCGATGCCGCGAGGATGATTTTTTTCATGGGTCTCTCCTTGGGTTTGTTGTTCTTGGGATTGTTGCTCTGTAACGGCGTTATCAGTTCTTGCGGGTCCGCTTGTCGAAGCCGCGGGCCAGTCTGTCGCCGGCGCTCTGCACCAGTTGCACCAGCACGATGAGCACCAGAACCACGACCAGCATCACGTCAGGCATGAAGCGCTGGTAACCGTAGCGGATGCCGAGATCGCCCAGCCCGCCGCCGCCGACAGCGCCGACCATGGCCGAATAACCGATGAGGCTGACGAGCGTCAGGGTCAGCGCAAGCGTGATGCCGGACTTCGCCTCCGCAAGCAGAACCTTGGTGACGATCTGCAGCGGTGTGGCGCCCATGGCGCGGGCGGCCTCGATCAGCCCCTTGTCGACCTCGCGGACCGCCGCTTCCACCAGCCGAGCGATGAAGGGCACGGTGGCGACCGTCAGCGGCACGATGGCCGCGCTGGTGCCAATGGAGGTGCCGGCCACCAGCCGCGTGAAGGGAATGATCGCCACCACCAGAATGATGAAGGGTGTGGAGCGCGCCGCATTGACGACGAGGCCGAGGATGCGGTTCGTTATCGGCGCGGGAAACAGTTCGCCCTTGCCGCTGGTGGCGAGGAAAACGCCCATGGGCACACCGATGATCGAGCCGACGATGCCGGCGACGGCGACCATGTGCAGCGTTTGCAGAAGGCCCTTCGACAGAAGGTTGAAAAGCATATCAGGCGACATAACCGAGCACCTCCGTGTGAAGACCGGTTTCGGTATAAAAGCGGCCGGCGCGAGCGGTTATCTCCGGCGACGCCGGATAGGAGACCACCAGCGAGCCGAAGGGTTCGCCGGAGATTTCCTCGATGGTGCCAGCAAGGATGTTCACATCAGGGCCGATTTCGGCCACAAGCCGGGCGGTCAGCGGCTGGAAGGCCGTCTCGCCGAAGAACACCAGCCGCACGAGAACGCGGTCGCCGTCCACGGCTTCAGGCTTCAGGCCTGATGTAACCCAGTGCGGCAGCTTCACGCCGACCGAGGACGACAGCAGGCTGCGGGTCGTCTCGTGTTTCGGCGAGGTGAAAATATCGAAGGTGCGCCCCTCCTCGACGATCAGGCCCCTGTCGATGACGGCGACCTGGGAGGCAATGGTCTTCACCACCTCCATCTCGTGGGTGATGAGCAGCACGGTCAGCCCGAGTTCGGCATTGATGCGCTTCAGAAGCTCGAGGATGGACTGGGTCGTCTCCGGATCGAGTGCCGAGGTCGCCTCGTCGGACAGGAGCAGCTTGGGTTGCGTGGCAAGTGCGCGGGCAATGCCGACACGCTGCTTCTGCCCACCCGACAGTTCCGCCGGATAACGCTTCGTCTTGTCGGAAAGGCCGACCAGTTCGAGCAACGGCGTCACCCTCGCCTCGATCTCTTTTTTACCGAGACCGGCGATTTCAAGCGGCAACGCCACATTGTCGAAAGCGGTGCGCGACGACAGGAGATTGAAATGCTGGAAGATCATGCCGATGGAACGGCGAAGGGTCCTGAGACTCTTCTCATCAAGGGCAGCGACATCGACGCCATCGACGACCACACGGCCGGAAGATGGTTTTTCAAGGCCGTTGGCGAGGCGGATAAGCGTGGATTTGCCCGCACCAGAGCGGCCGATGATGCCGGTGATGGAGCCCTTCGGCACGACATAATCGATGCCGGCAAGGGCTGCGAAACCCGGCTTGCCATCGGCACCGCCAAAGGTCTTTGTCACACCTTCGAACGTGACCATCGGATCATTGGCCGACCGCTCGGGGGGCGTCCGTTCTGGGACCATCTGTGGCCGGGTCGCGGGCGATGCCGCGTTGGATTGAAAACTCATTGAAAACTCTGGGAAAACGTGACGGATCGGGTCTCAAAAAATCCTGTTGCGGTGCTGAACCGCTCTCTTCATGCAGCCTTCTGGCACATTCGATGACAGCTGATTTTCCGGGTCATTTCGTCAGGCTTTCACTCAGAAATGCCGGGGATCGGCAATTCGATGGCGCATACTTGCCCGCAGGCGCCATCTTTTAACAGGGATGATTTTTCAATTATATGAAATCAGAGAAAAAATCTACCGCAAAGCCGTCGGGGCGGCCCTGCGGCAGTCAAGTTTTCGCAACCGTGTGAAAATCAGACGCGGCTGACGAATTCTTCAAGCGGGCGGCGGACCTTCTTCAGGTTCACCAGCCAGTCGCCTTCCGGCTCGCGGTATCCGAGCGGCAGGAGGGTGACAGAACGCAGGCCCTTTTCGCGAAGACCAAGGATTTCGTCCAGCTTGGCCGGATCGAAACCTTCCATCGGGGTGGAATCCACACCTTCGAAAGCCGCCTGCGCCACCGCCATGCCGAAGCCGATATAGGCCTGACGGGCGGCGTGTTCGAAATTCACTTCCGCATCACGCTGCGGATAGGAGGACAGGAGCTTCTGGCGATAGGCTTCCCAGCCCTCGTTCGAGGAGCCGCGCTCTTCATTGACCAGATCGAACATATGGTTGATCCGCTCCTGCGTGTAATTATCCCACGCCGCAAACACCAGAAGATGCGAACCTTCGGTGACCTGCGCCTGGTTCCACGCGATCTCGCGGATTTTCGCCCGCACTTCCGGATCGGTAACCACGATCACCTCGAATGGCTGCAGACCGCTGGAGGTGGGCGCAAGCCGCGCTGCCTCAACGATGCGCTCGACCTTGTCTTCCGACACTTTCTTGGAGGGGTTCATTTTCTTGGTGGCGTAACGCCAGTTGAGTTTTTCGATAAGCATGTTCGTTTTCCCTGGGAGGACCAGCCCGCACCGCCGGACGAGGCGGCAGCAGGCGCTACGCCTTCGTAGCCTGTCTGACATAGGAGACGGGATGGCGGGCGCAAGCAGGCACCGCAGGGTAACTGGCAAAAAAGTCAGGAAAACTGATAATAATGCTTCCGAACCTTTCTTCGTCCGCAGCGACGTCCGTGCCTTTGGCAGGACACAACACGTGAATTTCACACGACCGGCAGCCTCCCCGCCCTCATTCCTGTGCTTGTCACAGGAATCCAGCCGACGCGCGTCTGCGCGGCGGTGAGACTCCAGTCAGCCCAAGGACTTGGGCTGGCTGGATCCCTGTGACAAGCACAGGGATGAGGAAGGAGAGCGCATTACAGGGAGGCTGAGGCTCTACAGCGATCTCACCGCCGATTTCGCTCGTTTACGGTTTTGGGGACCCGTGATTGCCCTTGGGAAAGCCCGACGCCAGCGCGCTGTACCATTTGCCGCTATTCTTCAACGTACGAACCTGCGTTTCATAGTCCACATGCACGAGGCCGAAGCGCATGCGATAACCCTCGGCCCACTCGAAATTATCCATCAGGCTCCAGGCGAAATAACCGCGCATCGGGTATCCGTCCTTCACAAGATCGGCGACGATGCCGAGATGTTCGGCGTAATAGTCGAGACGCGGCTGGTCATCCACCACGCCGTTTTCGACATCCATATTGTAGCAGGCGCCGTTTTCGGTGATGTAGCAATCCGGCAATTCGTAGCGCTTGTAGAGGTCCTCCACCAGCGACTGCAGCGCCGGGGCATAAACTTCCCAGCCGATATCCGTCTTCACATCGCTGACGGCCGGAGCCGCTACGGTCGCCGGGAATTCCGCGCCCGGCGTCGGATCGTCTGCCACACGCATCGGCGTGTAATAATTCAGGCCCCACCAGTCGAGCTTCTGGCTGATGATGGCAAGGTCTTCCGCCTCGACGATCGGCATGCGTGAACCCAGCGCTTCCATCATTTCGGCCGGATATTCGCCCTTGAAGACCGGATCGAAAAACGCACCGTTATGGAACTGGAAGGCCCGCTCGGCGGCCTTGAGATCGGCCTCGCTGTCCGAGGCCGGAATGACGGAATGGGCGTTCAACACCAGCCCGACCGGTACTTTCGGCGCAACATGGCGGGACGCCTCGACGCCGAAACCATGGGCAAGGTTGATGTGGTGCATGGCCGCAAGGGCTGCTTCCATGTTGCGTTCGCCCGGCGCGTGAATGCCGTAGAGATGGCTGAGCCAGACCGCGCACCAGGGTTCATTGAAGGTCGCCACCGCGTCCAGCCGGTCGCCCAGCCGCGCCATAACGGTCTTGGCGTAACGCTGGAAGGCATGCGCGGTGGAGCGCGATGCCCAGCCGCCGTCACCCATCAGCGTCAGCGGCAAGTCCCAATGGTAAAGCGTCGCATAGGTCTTGATGCCGCGCGCCTTGCAGCCATCGACGAGGCGGTCGTAAAAATCCAGCCCCTTTTCGTTGATCGGCCCAAACCCCTCCGGGATGATACGTGGCCAGGCGATCGAGAAACGATAGGCCTCGACACCCATTTCCTTGATGAGATCGAGATCGTCCTCCCAGCGATTATAATGATCGCAGGCGATATCGCCATTGTGACGCCCGAAGACATGGCCCGGCATGTTGCAGAAGGCATCCCAGATGGACGGCTTGCGTCCATCAACCTTGGTGGCACCCTCGATCTGAAAGGAGGCGGTCGCGACGCCGAACAGGAAATCGCCGGGGAACCGGGCTGCAAGCGCTTTGTGATCGGTCATCGGATGGGCCCTTTCGTCATCTATCGAACGTCAGAAGATGCACAGCGGTTTAGACCAAGTCGGCAATCAGGTACAGCTGCGGCGTGCAAAATCTGCAACGTTTCAGCAACGCGGTTAAGATATCCAAAGCGCTTTAGGCACGCGAAAGTCGCCGCAGCGGTTTCGCGGCGGCGGGTGAAACGACAGCCTGGCAGATGCGGATGGGAGTGGAGTGTGGTGGAAAGTCCTGCATTTGCCGGGCTGCATTTTTCAGACCGGAATGCCGGTCCCATCGGTGACAGCCTTTTCACGGCACCTACCGGATCGGCCCCTCCCGCTGCTGGCATTGCGGGACGCCTTTCCGAAACATGATCTGCCAGAACCATGCTTGTCGATGCCGGCAACTGGTCCGCGAAAAGCGTCGCGCGTATCGCCCTTCCGTTCCGGTTGCAGGACAGATGATGCAGCGGAATGGGTGGGCGGGGATATGCGGGCAGATGTTTCCGGGTAAGTAACTGGAAATGAAGGAGGGGCGACGCGGAATTGTCCTCGCCTTTGGGAGCAAATGGAGAGCAGGCCCACCTCATCCGGCCCTGCGGGCCACCTTCTCGCCGGCGGGGAGAAGAAATTTGCCGTGCCGCAGTATTCTTCCGCAGATATTGCTTTGAGCAGAGAGCGCCCCGCTTGTTCTTCTCCCCGCCGGGGAGAAGTGCCGGAGCGGAGCGAGGCGATGAGGGGGCAACGGCGCCGTTACCCCCCGCGATCACCTCAAACGTAACGATTGACCACGTTTTCCAGATATTCCTGACGGCCGGACTTCGGCTCCGGATTGATATCTTCGCGCTCGACCAGTGCTGTGATTTCGTCGAGCTTCAGCTCGCCACGCAGCATCTTCTGGGCCTCGGGGGAATCCCACTTGGCGTAGCGCTCCTTGAGCGGCTTCGACAGCGCGCCGTCGTCGATCATCTTCGCCGCCGCCTTCAGGCCACGGGCGCAGCAATCCATGCCGCCGATATGACCGATCAGCAGATCCTGCGGATCGAGCGACTGGCGACGCAGCTTGGAGTCGAAATTGGTGCCGCCATTGGTGAAACCGCCACCGGCGAGAACGTGATAATAAGCAAGCGCCATTTCCGGCACGTTGTTGGGGAACTGGTCGGTATCCCAGCCGGACTGGTAATCATTGCGGTTCATGTCGATGGAGCCGAAAATGCCGAAGGCATTGGCCATGGCCAGCTCATGCTCGAAGGAGTGACCGGCGAGAATGGCGTGGCCCTGCTCGATGTTGACCTTCACTTCCTTTTCCAGCCCGTTCTTCTGCAGGAAGGCGTAAACGGTCGCGACATCGTAGTCGTACTGGTGCTTGGTCGGCTCCTGCGGCTTCGGCTCGATCAGGATCGTGCCTTCAAAGCCGATCTTGTACTTGTATTCCACCACCAGGTTGAGGAAGCGGCCAAGCTGATCCAGCTCGCGCGAAAGATCGGTGTTGAGCAGCGTTTCGTAACCTTCACGACCGCCCCACAGCACGTAGTTCGCGCCGCCCAGCTTCTTGGTGGCGTCCATGCAGGTTTTGACCGTGGCGGCGGAGAACGCGAAGACATCCGGGTCCGGGTTGGTCGCAGCACCCGACATGAAGCGGCGGTTGGAGAACAGGTTTGCCGTTCCCCACAGGAGCTTCACGCCGGTCTCATCCTGCTTCTGCGCAAAATAATCGACGATCTCGTTGAGGTTCTTGGTGTTCTCGGCGAAATTCCGGCCTTCCGGGCGCACATCCGCGTCATGGAAGCAATAGAATGGCGAGCCGAGCAGCGAGAAGAATTCGAAAGCCACATCGGCTTTCAGCTTGGCGGCCTGCATGGTGTCTTCAAACCACGGACGCTGGAACGTCTGCCCGCCGAAGGGATCGCCGCCCGGCCAGGTGAAGGTATGCCAGTAAGCCACGGCAAAGCGGAGGTGTTCCTCCATGCGCTTTCCGGCAACGATCTCGTCGGGGTTATAATGGCGGAAGGCGAGCGGGTTGGTGCTATCAGGGCCTTCATATTTGATTTTGGCGATATCGCCGAAAAAACCTGTACTCATGGGTGGTCCTCCTTGGTGGGTTGGATTGTGTTGTTAATGCTGGAGGGCGTGGCTCACCCCCCTCTGTCCTGCCGGACATCTCCCCCTCAAGGGGGGAGATCGAATTGTTGCGCCGTCACGGCCACCTCTATCGTCGCAATTGAAGCGCCGAAATTATCGCCTTGCCGATCTCCCCCCTTGAGGGGGAGATGCCCGGCAGGGCAGAGGGGGGTAAGCGGCGAACGCAAATTCTCAATGCGAAAGCCCCCTGATCGCCGGATACAGCGCATGATACCGCCCATAAGCCTCCTCATAGACACCCGCCAGCGCCACCACCGGCTCAATCGTCCGCGCCGTCTCCGGCTGCGTGCAGACCGAGATCGGATCGGCACCGGTCGCAGCGATGAGGCCGAGGCGGGCGGCGCCGAAGGCAGCGCCGAAATCGCCCTCCGCTGGAATATCCACCGGCACGCCGAGCGAGGTCGCAATCGAGGCCAGCCAATAGGCCGAGCGCGAGCCGCCGCCAATGGCGGTGACGCGGGAAATGGCGGTACCGGCCGATTTCAGCGCTTCGAGATTGTCACGAATGGCGAAAGTCACGCCTTCCAGCACGGCCTGCGTCAGCGCCTTGCGGTCGCTTTCATGCGAAAGGCCGATGAAGGAGCCACGAATGGCAGCATCATTATGCGGGGTGCGCTCGCCCGAAAGATAGGGTGCGAAAGTCACGCCGCTCGGCGCCAGCAGTTCGTCGCCCAGTTCGCCCGTCAGTTCGGCGGCGGACTTGCCGGTCAGGCGGGAATACCAGTTGAGCGCATCGGTGGCGGAGAGGATCACGCCCATCTGGTGCCATGTGTTGGGAAGCGCGTGGCAGAAGGCGTGCACGGCGCTTTCCGGCTTCGGCAGATAGGAAGCGTTGGCGGCAAACAGCACGCCTGACGTGCCAAGCGACACGAAGGCGTGGCCTTCCTTCACCGTGCCCATGCCGCAGGCGGAAGCGGCATTGTCACCCGCGCCGCCGGCCACCACCGCCCTGCCCGCAATGCCCCATTCGGAGGCGAGTTCGGAACGCAGCACACCTGCCTCGTCGGTGCCCTCGACCAGCGACGGCATGTGTTTTTCATCAAGCCCGGTCGCGGCCAGAAGCTCGGCCGACCATTTGCGCGCACCGGTATCCAGCCAGGAGGTGCCGGCGGAATCCGACATTTCCGAGATATATTCGCCGGTCAGCCACAGCCGCAGATAATCCTTCGGCAAAAGCACCTTGGCAACCTTGGCGAATATATCAGGTTCGTTCTTGGCCACCCAGGCGAGTTTCGGCGCGGTGAAGCCGGGGAACACGATGTTGCCGGTAAGCTTGCGGAAACGGGGATCGGCATCCAGCGCCGCGGCTTCCGCATAAGAGCGCGTATCGTTCCACAGAATGCACGGGCGCAGCACCTTGCCGGAGGCGTCGATCAGCGTCGCACCATGCATCTGGCCGGAAAGGCCGATGCCCTTCACGGCGGCCAGCTCCTTGGGAAACTTCTGCTTCAGCCCGGCGATCGCGGTTTGCGTGGCGGCAATCCAATCGGCCGGGTCCTGCTCCGACCAGCCGTGATGCGGGCGCGAGACGTCCAGCGAGCCGTTGGCGGAGCCGACGATCTTCTGGTCGCCGTCCATCAGCAGGGCTTTGACGCCGGATGTTCCAAGATCGAGACCGAGATACATGTAATTCTCCATTCCGGCGCTCTATGCGCCACTTTCAGCAGGCTTGCCTCAGGGCAGATTGTCCCTGAGGAATATGTCGATACGGATACGCTCCTGCGCGGCGATGACGGCGAGACCATCGGCCCGCGCTTTCAGCACGCGGATGGCGCTGCGCACCTCGTGGCCAGCATCCTGATTGAGCACGGCATCGAGCACGCCTTCCCGCAGCGCATTGGCGGTGTTTTCGGTCAGTTCATGGGCGATGACCGAAATCGACCTTTCGGCGGATGAGGCTCGAAGCGCCCTTATGAGGCCGCGATTGCCGGCGCCGAGACTGTAGATGCCGGAAAGCGCGTCATTGCCCAACGCCTTGGTGACAAGCGCCTCGACGGTGACGGGATCGTCCCTGCCCTCGAGGACCGGCAATAGCTGCAAATCCGGAAACTCGCTTTCGATGACAGTACGGAAGCCGTCGAGGCGTTCGCGGTGGTCGCGCACCAGCATCGAGCCCGCGACGACGGCGATATCGCCGCCGCGCGCCGTCAGAAAGCGGCCCATGAGGCTTGCCGCCGTGCGCCCGGCCGCAACATTGTCGACACCGGCATAATGATCGCGCCGCGAACCGGAGAGATCGGAAACCAGCGTGACGGTGGCAATGCCGTCTTCGGCCAGTCGGTCGGCGGCTTCAGCCACATCCTGCGAATCGATGGCGACGAAAGCGACGCCGGACGGCCTTTCCCGCCGCGCGACTTCCAACGCCTCGGTCAGCGCCGCGGCATTGAAGGGCGGCACCTCGATGATGCGGATTGCAGTGCGTTCCAGATGGGCGCGGGCGGCAGCAGCCCTCACCTCCGCCCTGAGCGTTGCCATGAAGGAATTGTCGTTGCCGGGAAGGATGAAGACCAGCGAATAATTGCGGCCCTTGGCAAGATTGGCGGCCGCGATATCGCGCACATAACCAAGCTCCGCGATCGCCGCCTCCACCCGCGCACGGGTGGCCGCATGAACACCGGGACGCATGTTCAGCACCCGGTCGATGGTAGCAAGGCTGACGCCCGCCCGCTCGGCGATATCGTGAACTGTAGGCTTCATGTTTCCTCCCTGCGCAATGCTTAAACAGCTTTGCAGCGGCAGTAAACAGAAAATTGACGTACGTACCTCATATTTCGCCGCAAAGCCGGGAACATCAATCGGGAACAGCTCCTATCGGGGCGTTGCGGCATGTTTCTTCTCCCCGGCCGGGGAGAAGGTGGCCCGAAGGGTCGGATGAGGGGGCAACCTCCCCGCATATCTCCGGCCTCGCCCCCTCAACCCGCTGCCGCGACCTTCTCCCCGGCGGGGAGAAGAAAAATGCCGCACTCGCTCGTCCCATATGCGACGTACTTTGGGCAGGCAGTCAAAAAAAGGGGCCGTCATTTCCGACGGCCCCAGCTCTGCGGTGGATGGGAGGGGATTTTGTTCAGTGCGCCGCGTCTGGCGGCGGCGCTGCCTTTGGTTTCTGGATTAGCAGGGTCATGAAGATCAGGCTGCTGAACAGCAGCGTCAGCAGGAAGAACACATCCGCAAAGGCCAATATCCATGCCTGCTGCGAAACCATGCCGACCAGCTTCTTGATCGCGACGGAAGCACCGTCGAGCCCGTAGGAATCATAGTTCGCACCGACATTGTTCAACCATTCCAGCGCCTGCGGGTTGGAATAGCTGACATGTTCGGCCAGCCGCACATAATGGTCGTCGGTGCGCTGCGACAGCAGGGTGTTGATGACGGCGAGGCCGACCGCGCCGCCGAGGTTGCGGGTAAGGTTGAACAGGCCCGACGCATTGCGGATGCGGGCGGGCGGAAGCGTGCCGAGCGCGATGTTGTTGATCGGCACCATGCACATCATCAGCCCGAAACCGCGCAGGATCTGCGGGATCAGAAGCTCGTAGAAGTCCCAGTCGGTCGTCACATAGGTCATGATCCAGGTGCCGCAGCCGAAGCTGATGAAGCCGATGGCCATCATCGCCCGCGGATCGAGCTTGGTGGAGACCTTGCCGGCAATCGGCGCAGTGAAGAACATGGCGAGACCGGAAACGAACATGGTCTCGCCGATCATCAGCGCGTCGTAACCGCGCACCCGGCCGAGATAGAGCGGGTAAAGATAGGTCAGCCCGTAAAGCCCTATACCCATGACGAAGGAAAACAGCGAGCCGATGGAGAAATTTCGATCCGCGAAGGCGCGGATATCCACGACAGGGAAATCCACCTTGAATGCCCGCCAGAAAAACACCACCGCGCCAACGACCATCGCGACCGATCCAATCACGATATGCTCGTCGTTGAACCAGTCCTTGTTGTTGCCCTCTTCCAGCACATATTCCAGCGAGCCGAGGAAGACACCCATGGAGATCAGCCCCCACCAGTCGAACTTCTTCCACAACGAGGTTTCTGGCTTGTCGAAATCGATCAGGCTCCAGGTCAGAATGGTGACGATGATGCCGGGAATGATGTTGACGAGGAACAGCCAGTGCCAGGAAAAGGCATTGGAAAGATAACCGCCGACAGTCGGGCCAATGGTGGGCGCCAGCGTGGCGACGAGACCGATGATCGGCGACACGATCGAACGCTTGGAAGGCGGAAAAATGGTGAAGGCCGCCGCAAAGACGGACGGGATCATGCCGCCGCCGATAAAGCCCTGGATCGCCCGGTAGACGATCATCTGGTCGATATTGGTCGCGGTGGCGCAGAGCGCGCTCGACAGGGTGAAACCGGCAGCACAGGTGGCGAACAGCACGCGCGTGGACAGGATGCGCGCCAGCGTGCCCGACAGCGGGATCATGATGACTTCGGCGATCAGATAGGAGGTCTGCACCCAAGCGATCTCATCCGAACCCGCGCCGAGGCCAGCCTGGATTTCCGCAAGCGAAGCGGAGACGATCTGAATGTCGAGAATGGACATGAACATGCCGAAGACCATCGCAAAGAAAGCGATGAGCCTGCGTCTGTCCATCGGGGGATCGGCGGGGATCGACGCCCCACCCGTTCCGACAACCGTAGCCGCCATGATCTTTTCCTCAACGACGCCTTACTTGGCTTGCGCTGTTTTCGTGTTTTCCGGCGCCGTGCGCGTGTCGACATCGACCACGACGCTCAAGCCCGCGCGCAGTTTGTGCTTTGCAAGATCTTCCTTCGAGAAGACGATGCGCACCGGCACGCGCTGGATGACCTTGGTGAAGTTGCCCGTGGCGTTTTCCGGCGGCAGCATCGAGAAGACCGAGCCGGAGCCGGGCGAGATCGACTGCACCGTGCCTTCGATGGTCGCCTCGTCGAAGGCATCCACATGGACGCGGACCTTCGAGCCGGGCACCACGCGGGCCAGCTGCGTTTCCTTGAAGTTGGCGTCGATATAAAGCTCGTTCATCGGCACCAGCGAAGCCAGACGCTTGCCGACCGAAACCAGATCGCCCGTCTGCACGGCCAGATTGCCGATGACGCCGTCATAGGGCGCCTTCAGCACGGTGAAGGCCAGGTCCCGGGCGGCCTTGTCCTTGGAAAGCTGCAGCGAACGGATGGTGCTTTCGGCCTCTTCGCGCTGGGCGCGCAGAAGCTCGACATTGGCTTTCGCCGATGCAATCGCCGCCTCGCCCGCCACGACATTCGCCCTCGCCTGATCCAGCGCAACCTGCGCGCTGTCGGAAGCGGCAACCGTGCCGACATCCTTCGCCTGCAATTCGGTGGCGCGCTTCTGGGTGATTTCCGCGCCGCGAAGGGCCGCGTCGAGCGCACCCTTCTGGGCAACGGCCTGTTCCTGCGATGCCTCGCCGCCAACGATCTGCGCGTCGATGCGCTTCAGCGACAGTTCCTCGGTGCGGATCTGCGCTTCGGCCTGTTCGAGCGCGATGCGATAATCGCCGTCATCCAGCGTCACCAGCGGATCGCCCGCCTTGACTTCCTGGTTTTCGACAACGTTCACCCTGGCGATGTAACCCGAAACCTTCGGCGCGATGACCGCAATATCACCTTCTATATAGGCATCGTCCGTCGACACCATGAAACGGCCGTCGATCCACCAGTTGTAACCGTACCAGCCGGCACCGGCGAGAAGGGCAATGGCGAAGATCGGCAGCAGCGGCGAACGTTTCTTCGGCTTCGGTGCGGCGACCGTCTGGGCCGGGGCCTGGGACGGCGGTTGCGGCGGGGCTTCCACCGGCTTTGCCGGGGAGGTCTCGGCCTTGGCGGAAATACCCGCCTCTTCCGCATCGTTGACGGCGCGAACCGCGCTATTCTTCTGGGCCGACATGAGATTGTACCGTGATAGGTTGAAGAAAGTTTTTCGAACTGAACCGTTCGGTTCGATTGACATAATCGCTTTCCTGACACATATCAAGTGTTATCGAACTGATTGGTTCGACGTTCGGTTAATTTTTTACGCCATTGCAGTGCTAAGGACCAGGAACGATGGCAGGTGAAGACATGGATATGGAGACGGAAACCGAAACGGGCTGTCCGGGAAACCCCGCCGGGCGTTTTGCGGCGGGCGAAGACCCGGCCAAACGCGACCAGATTCTTGCCGGCGCCTGGCGCGTGTTCAAGCGCAAGGGCTTCGACGCCGCCAGCATGAACGACATCACCCGGGAAGCAGGCGTCTCCAAGGGCACGATCTATGTCTACTTCTCCAACAAGGAAGATCTGTTCGTTGCGCTCGTCGACCATCATCGCAACGAATTCGCCACCTCCATGCGCCATATTCTGGAAGGCACCGAGGAGGTACGCGAGGGGCTGGAACAGTTCGGCAAGGCTTTTGCCAACAAGATGATCTGTTCCGACATGATCCCCGCCATGCGCTCGGTGATCGGTGTCATCGACCGCATGCCGAAGCTGGCGCAGCGTTTCTTCCTCTCCGCGCCGAACAATGTGCGCACGGTGCTCTTGGATTTCATCGAACACCAGGTCAAGATCGGCCATCTGAAAGTGGATGATGCCGAGTTGGCCGCCCGACAATTTATCGAGCTTTCCACCGGCACCTTCTTCAAGCTGCGCCTATTCGGAGAGCTTGACGGCCCTGTGCCGGACGAGGAACTGGACCGGGTGATCGCCAGCGCCGTCAAGGTGTTCATGGCGGCCTACGGAACCGACAAGGCCTGAGATCATTCAGCAACAGGCGACCGGACCGGCAACGGAATGGCGCTCGATACGCGGTTTGCGCGAAATTTCGATGAAATCCTGTCAATCACAGGAGCCATCTCCTTGTTTCTCGCGTATTGCGCTATAAATTCCACCTACCGAATGTTTCGGGTGGCCTTGTTGCTGAAAGGAAAAATTTCCCGATGGAGTCCGTTCTCCCTCTTCTGTCCGACCCCGCCGCCTGGGTGGCGCTCGTCACCCTGATCGTCATGGAGGTCGTGCTAGGCATCGACAATCTTATCTTCATCTCGATCCTCACCAACAAGCTTCCGCCTGAACAGCGCGAAAAAGCCCGCAAGATCGGCATCGGGCTTGCTCTGATCATGCGTCTCGGCCTGCTCGGCACCGTCGCGTGGATCGTACAGCTCACCACGCCGGTCTTCGAAGTCTTCGGCCATGCCTTCTCCTGGAAGGACATGATCCTGATCGCCGGTGGCCTCTTCCTGATGTGGAAAGCCACCAAGGAAATCCACCACAATGTCGATCCCGAAGACCACAAGGAAGACATGGTGGGCGGCCCGGCGGCAATGAATTTCGGCGCGGCCATCGGCCAGATCCTGCTGCTCGACCTCGTCTTCTCGGTGGACAGCATCATCACCGCCGTCGGCATGACACCGCACCTGCCGATCATGATCGTCGCCGTGATCTTCGCCGTTGCCGTGATGCTTTTGGCCGCAACCCCGCTCGCCAACTTCATCGAGCGCAACCCGACCATCGTCATGCTGGCGCTCGCCTTCCTGATGATGATCGGCACGACGCTGATCGCCGAAGGCATGGGCTTCCACGTTCCCAAGGGCTACGTCTATGCCGCGATGGCTTTCTCCGCCCTGGTGGAGTTGCTGAACATGTTTGCGCGCAACGCAAGACAGCGCAAGAAGGCAGCGGCGGCCGGCAAGACGACGCATTGATATTGCCGAGAACTGTCATGTCCTGAATTGAGGCCCGCCGCGAGGCGGGCCTTTTCCATATACCGAACTCTTTTTCTTCGCCGGGAACCCCTGGGCCACGCCCTGCGTTTAAATGCACCCTCACCGAGACAGCCGGCGACGGCACATTTTGTTCCTCGAAAGCAAACAGGCAGCATGACGACCGATCAGATCCTCGCCTTCACCGTGATCGCCGGCATGATGGTCGCGTTCATCTGGGACAGGTTCCGTTATGACGTCATCGCCTGTAGTGCCTTGCTGGTGGCGGTGGCGGTTGGCGTGGTGCCTTTCGACAAGGCTTTCTCTGGTTTTTCGGATGATATCGTCATCATCGTCGGCAGCGCGCTGATCGTCAGTTCGGCCGTCGCCCGTTCGGGGATTGTCGACATGACGATCAAGAAATATTTCCCCGACATGCACTCCAAAGGGCTGCAACTGGCCTTCCTGATGATCGTCGTCGCCATCATGTCGGCCTTCATCAAGAATATCGGCGCGCTCGCCATCATGATGCCGGTCGCTTTCCAGTTCGCCCGCAAATCCGGCAGCCCCGTTTCCTATTATCTGATGCCCATGGCCTTTGCCGCCCTGCTCGGCGGGCTGATGACGCAGATCGGCACGTCGCCCAACATCGTCGTTTCCAGGCTACGCGAGGAAATGACCGGGCAGAGCTTCTCGATGTTCGACTTCACCCCCGTGGGCGCCGGGCTGACGGTGATCGGCATCATCTTCCTGACGTTCGGTTACCGCCTGCTGCCGGTGCGCAACCGCCAGCAGGCGTCGATGGAGGATATTCTCGACCAGTCGGCCTATACCGCCGAAGCGACGTTGCCCGCCGACAGCACCTATGCGGACAGGCCGCTGCGCGAGCTTTTGAAACAGGCGGATGGCGACGTGATCGCCAGCACCCTGCTGCGCGGACCGCGACGCATCTCCCCTTTTCCCGATGTGAAACTGAAGCCCGGCGACACCATTCTGCTCGAGGGCAGCCCGGAGGGGCTCGACCGTATCGTCTCGCAGGCGAAGCTGCTGCTTTCCGGCAAGCCGCTGATGGAGAACGGCCAGAAAACCGTCGACCTGATCTCCATGGAAGCGGTGATCAGCAATGAATCGGTCCTGAGCGGCATCTCGGCGCGTGAGCTTTCATTGTCCTATACGCGCGGCGTCAATCTGATCGCCGTCAACCGCCGTGGCCAGCGCGTCAGCCAGAGGCTGAGCGATCTGACATTGCAGGCGGGCGACGTCATTCTGTTGCAGGGGAGCAGAAAGAACCTGCCGCAAGTACTGCAGGAGTTTTCCCTGCTGCCATTGGCGCAGCGGGAAATCCTGCTTGGCGTCCAGCGCCGCGCGCTTTTGCCCGTCATCGTGCTCGCGGCCGCCATGATCGCCGCCGGCAGCGGGTTGGTGCCGGTTCCCGTCGCGTTTTTCGCCGCCGCCTTCCTGATGATCGTCGTCGGCGCGATCCCGCTGACAGAGGTCTATAAATCGATCGACGGGCCGATCCTCGTCATGCTTGCCGCCCTCATTCCCGTCAGCGACAGTCTTCGCACCAGCGGCGCCAGCGAGCTGATCGCCGCTTGGCTCGGCCATGCGGCGCAAGGGTTGCCACCTTTCGCGGCGCTCGGCATGATCCTCTTGACCGCCATGGCGGTGACGCCCTTCCTCAACAATGCTGCTACCGTGCTGGTCATGGCCCCCATCGCCGCCGGTTTTGCCACCGCGCTCGGCTTTAGGCCGGAAGCCTTCCTGATGGCGGTGGCGATCGGCGCCGGCTGCGATTTCCTCACCCCCATCGGTCACCAGTGCAACACGCTGGTCATGGGGCCGGGCGGTTACAGGTTCAGCGATTATCCGCGCCTCGGCCTGCCGCTGTCGATCATGATCGTCATCGCCAGCATTCCGATGCTGCTTTACGTCTGGCCTGTAGGCTGAGACCCCAAGCTCCTTATTTCCTTGACGCCTGCGGCATAATATGGCCTAAGCCGATGCCGAACGGGAATGTGCAAAAGCGCGCGTGATACGTGTCTTTCCGCATGATTTCTGGCCGCATTCAAACGAAAACTTCGTGATATAAGGGCCAATTCGCCCCCATGTCACCGCCACGTCACGATGAGCAAAATTTCATGACCACTTCCGGCGTTCGCGTCCGCATCGCACCTTCCCCCACCGGCGAGCCGCATGTCGGCACCGCCTACATCGCGCTGTTCAACTATCTCTTTGCCAAGAAACACGGCGGCGAGTTCATCCTGCGCATCGAAGATACCGACGCAACCCGCTCGACGCTGGAATATGAGCAGAAGGTGCTGGAGGCGTTGCGCTGGACCGGCCTCACATGGTCGGAAGGCCCCGATGTCGGCGGCCCATACGGTCCCTATCGCCAGTCCGAGCGCAAGCCGATGTACTGGCCCTATGCCGAAGAGCTGCTGGAAAAGGGCCATGCCTTCCGCTGTTTCTGCACGCCTGAGCGGCTTGAGCAGATGCGCGAGGCGCAGCGCGCGAGCGGCAAACCGCCGAAATATGACGGCCTTTGCCTCCACCTCAAGGCCGAGGAAGTAACCGCCCGCGTCGCCGCCGGCGAAGCCAACGTCGTGCGCATGAAGATTCCGACCGAAGGGTCGTGCGATTTCCATGACGGCGTTTATGGCGATGTCTCGATCCCGTGGGACTCGGTCGACATGCAGGTGCTGGTCAAGGCTGACGGCATGCCGACCTATCATATGGCAAACGTCATCGACGACCATCTGATGAAGATCACCCACGTGGCACGCGGCGAAGAATGGCTGGCCTCGGTGCCCAAGCACATTCTGCTTTACCGTTATTTCGGCTGGGAGCAGCCAACGTTCATGCATCTTTCGCTGATGCGCAACGCCGACAAGTCGAAGCTTTCCAAACGCAAGAACCCGACCTCGATCTCCTATTATTCCGCGCTCGGCTATCTGCCGGAAGCGCTGATGAACTTCCTTGGCCTGTTCTTCATCCAGATCGGCGAGGGCGAAGAGCTGCTGACCATGGAAGAGCTGGCGGCGAAGTTCGACCCCGAAGCGCTTTCCAAGGCCGGCGCCATCTTCGACATCCAGAAGCTGGACTGGCTGAACGGCCGCTGGCTGCGTGAGAAGCTCACGCCGGAAGACTTCATTGCCCGCACGCTGGATTGGGCGATGGAAAATGCCCGCCTGACCGAAGGTCTGAAGCTGGCGCAGAGCCGCATTTCCAAGCTCGGCGAATTGCCGAACCTTGCCGGCTTCCTGCTTTCGAGCGACGTTGGCCTCACGCCCGCCTCGTTTGCGGGTCTCAAAAGCAAACCTGAGGAAATCCACGAGATCCTCACCACGGTTGCCACCGACCTTGAAAAAATGCCGGACTGGAATGTTGAAGCGATCGAGGCCGAGTTGCGCGACATTGCCGAACGCACGGGCAAGAAACTGCGCGTCGTGACCCCGCCGCTCTTCGTCGCCGTTTCCGGTTCCTCGCGCTCGCTGCCGCTGTTTGACAGTATGGCGCTTCTCGGCCGCTCCGTGGTGCGCCAGCGCCTGAAGATGGCGATTGCCGTTGTGGCGACGATGGTTGGCAGCGGAAGCTGATAGTTTAATGCTGGCGGTAACGGCAGCATCATAAAATACCCCCTCTGCTTGGGGCACCCCCCTCTGCCCTGCCGGGCATCTCCCCCTCAAGGGGGGAGATCGACAAGCGGCTGACACCTTGCCCATGGAACGGGCGGGCACGGCATCTGAACTCCCCCCTTGAGGGGGAGATGTCCGGCAGGACAGAGGGGGGTAAGCCCGGAGCGGGAAGGGTAACCGCAACGAACAAAGCCGCTAAAGGCCAGACACGATGACCGACACCAAGACCGAAACCACCGCCCTTTCCTCCGACGCCACGGAAGTGCGCCGCCAGAAACTTGCGCTGCTGCGCGAGCAGATCGGCGACGTCTATCCGGCGCATTTCCACCGCACGCTGACCAATGCCGAGCTTGCGGAAAAATATGCCGATGTCGAGGCCGACGTCGAAACCGGCGACACGGTGACGGTGGCGGGCCGGGTTTATTCCTCGCGCAATTCTGGCATGTTCATGGATATCCATGACGCATCGGGCAAGGTGCAGATCTTCTCCCACAAGGATACGACGCCGGAAGCGGCGCGCAACCTTCTGCCGATGATCGACATTGGCGACATCATCGGCGTGACCGGCAAGGTGCGCCGCACCAAGCGCGGCGAGCTGACGATCAACGCCGAAGAAATCACCATGCTCACCAAGTCGCTGCTGCCGATGCCGGAGAAGTGGCATGGCGTCTCCGATATCGAGCTTCGCTACCGCAAGCGCCATCTCGATATTCTGGCGAACGAGGACTCCAAGCTGCGCTTCCTGCAACGCTCGAAGATCCTCTCCGGCATGCGCCGTTTCATGGAGGACGAAGGCTTCCTCGAAGTGGAAACGCCGATGTTGCAGACCGTCTATGGCGGTGCGACGGCCGATCCGTTCAAGACCTTCCACAACACGCTGAAAATGGACATGTATCTGCGCATCGCGCCGGAACTGTACCTGAAGCGCACGCTGGTATCCGGCCTTTCCGACAAGGTCTTCGAAATCAACCGCAACTTCCGCAACGAAGGCGTCTCCACAAGGCACAATCCTGAATTCACCATGATGGAGTGCTATTGGGCCTATGCCGACTACGAAGACATCATGGGTCTCGTGGAACGGCTGTTCGAGACGCTGGCGATTGCCCTCCACGGCACGACCGAGGTGGAGTTCCAGGGCCAGACGATCTCATTCAAGGGTCCGTTCAAGCGCGTACCGATGCCTGACGCGGTGAAGGAAGCGACCGGTATCGACTTCCTCGCCATCAAGACCGACGAAGAAGCCCGCGCTGCCGCCAAGGCCGCCGGTTTTGCCGTCGAAAAGGACTGGACATGGGGCGAATGCCTCGCCTTCATCTTCGAGGAGAAGGTGGAAGGCACGCTGATCCAGCCGAGCCACGTTACGCATTTCCCGAAGGACATCTCGCCCTTCGCCAAGGAAGTGCCGGGCGAGCCGCGTCTGGTCGAGCGTTTTGAAAGCTATTGCAACGCCTGGGAAGTGGGCAACGCCTTTTCCGAACTCAACGACCCGGAAGAACAGCGCCGCCGCATGGTGGAGCAGCTGGAACAGGCCCATGCCCGTGGCGAAAAGGACAAGCAGCTGGACGACGAGTTCCTCGACGCCATCGACCAGGGCATGCCGCCCGCTGGCGGCCTCGGCATCGGTGTCGACCGTCTGATCATGCTTTTGACCAACGCGCCTTCGATCCGCGACGTCATCCTCTTCCCGGCCCGCCGTAACAAGGCAGACTAAGCGAACGAAACCGCAAGGCGGCCTCACGGCCGCCTTCACTCTTTCGTCATGCTCAGCACGGAATTGGTTTCGATCATTCAATAGGCGCGATAGAACCAACCAGCAACCTATCTCGCTGGGCGACGGCGTGTTTGTGCGTGCCTCTAGTGCTTCGCCTTGCCCGCACCCGGTTCTTCAGCTGGCGCACTCTCGGCAGCCGGTTTTTCCTCCGCCGCCTGTGCCGTCGTCGAGCCTTTTCCGAAGATCAGCGACTTCAGGTAGGTCAGGCTGAAAATGCTGCCACCGTCGGCTTCGGGTGTCGAGGTCAGAAGCTCGTCGCCGGCGGGTTCGCCGTGGGCCTCCGCACCGGTTCCGTCCTCGTTGGTTTCCGCCGGCGCCGCACCGTGCCCGCCGGTACCCTCGTCCTTGGTCTCCCCGTGTCCTGCAGCGCCTTTCGCGGCCTTTCCATCGTGCCCTTCGGCCGCGGCATCCGAATCCAGCGGCGTGCAATCGGCCGCGTCGCTCAGGCTCGCGGCCATCGTTTCGGCATCTTCCAGCGGCAGATCGATGCGCAGCCCGTAAAACTGGCCGCTGCCGTTCGACGCGCCATCGTAATAATAGGCGGAGTAACGCTGGACATCGGCGCCTTCAGGGATTTTCGCAGGATCTGGAATAAACACTACCTGGGCCGCGATAGCGCGCCCGCGCATTTCCGAGCGCAGTTGCGGACCATTCCGGTCGAGAACGGAAACCTGCACCAGATCGGGCTTCTGTTTGTCGTATACCGCCTTGGCGACGCGGAGCGCGGTTTTCAGCCGGTCCGTGCCGTTGCCGCCGTCGGTGCGGATGAATTTGCGCACCCACAGGGAACCATTCTTGCGGATATTGACCGTCTGGACCGCGTCGCATGAAAGCCCGTTGGCGGAGGCATGGGCAGACCCAAGCAGCCGCTCGCTGCCGATGAACACGGCAGCAGAACCGGTCGCACCCGCCAAAAGCAGGATCCCGCCTCCAATCATAACGAGTTTGCGAGAAAACCGCATTCGTCCGAATACAGCCTTCACGCGCAATATCCTGACATCAAGTACCCCGCCTATCGCCCTCACCCCGTTACGTGGCTCGAAGGATGAGGAACACACGGCGGGATAAGCTCGGGACGTCGCTGTCCGAGCCTTGTGATAGTGCCGCTTTCTCATTGAAAAAAGTTTAATCCCACCGGCACGGCACAGGCAAAAACGCACCATTTTCGGACATTTTCAAAATCAGCTAAATTGCGAATGATTTGCAATAGCGTTGACAAGTGTGATTCTATAACGGATGGTATTGCAAGTTAATCGCAACAGAATTCGGTGACAGACGTGAATCTTCATAAAATCCGCCATGCCCTCTTTGCTTTTTCGCTTTTCCTGCCCGCCGCTGCCGTTGCGCAGGAAAAACCGAAGGTGGTCACCACCTTCACGATCATCGCCGACATGGCGCGGAATGTGGCGGGTGACGCGGCCGAGGTGGAGAGCATCACCAAGCCGGGTGCTGAAATTCACAACTACCAGCCGACGCCGCGCGACATTCTCAAAGCCCGCAAGGCCGATCTGGTGCTGCGCAACGGTCTCAATCTGGAATTGTGGTTCGAGAAGTTCCTGGCCAATCTCTCCGGCGTGCCGAACGTGACTGTCAGCGACGGTATCGAGCCGATGGCGATCAATGGCGGAGCCTATCAGGGGAAACCCAACCCGCATGCCTGGATGTCACCCGATAACACCTTGATCTATGTGGAGAATATCCGCAAGGGGCTCGCCGGGATAGACCCAGCCCATGCCGATGTCTACGCCGCCAACGCCAAGGCCTATTCGGACCAGATCAGGGCCACCGTGCAGCCCATCCGCGACGAGCTTTCCGCCCTTCCTGAAGACAAGCGCTGGTTGGTAACGAGCGAAGGCGCGTTTTCCTATCTCGCGCGCGATTTCGGGCTGAAGGAGCTGTTTTTGTGGCCGGTCAATGCCGACAGCCAAGGAACGCCGCAACAGGTGCGCGGCGTGATCGACGCCATGCGCGAACACAATATCCAGGTCATCTTCAGCGAAAGCACGGTTTCCGCCGATCCGGCCAGGCAGGTGGCCAAGGAGACGGGCGCGGCCTATGGCGGCATACTTTACGTGGATTCGCTGAGCGAGGCCGATGGCCCGGTTCCGACCTATCTCGACCTGCTGCGCGTGACGAGCAGCACGATCGCCAAAGGGCTGTCCTCATGAGAATGGGCAGCAAAAAAGCTGGCGGTGGCCTGACGGTTCAAAATGCGACAGTGACCTATCGCAATGGCCACACCGCATTAAGAAATGCCAGCTTCTCAATTCCACGCGGAACGATCACCGCACTTGTCGGCGTCAATGGCGCCGGCAAGTCCACGATTTTCAAGGCGATCATGGGTTTCGTGCCTTTGGCCGCCGGTTCCGTCTCGATTTTCGACCTGCCGGTGAAGGATGCGCTCAGGAAAAACCTGGTCGCCTATGTGCCGCAGGCCGAGGAGGTGGACTGGAGTTTTCCCGTACTGGTTGAGGATGTCGTCATGATGGGCCGTTATGGCCACATGAACTTCCTGCGCATCCCCTCAAAGCGCGATCACCAGATGGTTGAGGAGGCGCTGAAACGCGTCAGCATGCTCGATTATCGCAAAAGGCAGATCGGCGAGCTTTCCGGCGGGCAGAAGAAGCGTGTGTTTCTGGCCCGAGCGCTGGCGCAGGAGGGCCAGGTCATCCTGCTGGACGAGCCTTTCACCGGCGTCGACGTGACGACCGAGGAGCAGATCGTCGCTTTGCTGAAAGCCTTGCGCGACGAGGGCCGCGTCATGCTGGTTTCCACCCATAATCTCGGCAGCGTGCCGGAATTCTGCGATCGCGCCGTATTCGTCAAGGGCACGGTGCTGGCATCCGGCAAAACGGCGGATACCTTTAACGAGGAGAACCTGCAAAAGGCCTTTGGCGGCAGCCTGCGCCACTTCGTTCTGGGCGGGACCGACCTGCATGATGATGCCGATCCGCGCCGGGTAAAGGTGATTACCGATGACGAGCGGCCCTTCGTGATCTACGGAAAGAACGGCCAGAACGGACACGATCCTGAGGCTGCGAAGGAAAAAGCCGATGATAAACAGCCTTCTTGAGCCATTCACCTATGGCTACATGCTGAACGCCATCTGGGTCAGCGCGCTTGTCGGCGGTGTCTGCGGCTTTCTGTCCGCTTATCTGATGCTGAAAGGCTGGTCGCTGATCGGCGATGCGCTCTCCCATGCCATCGTTCCCGGCGTCGCGGGCGCCTATATGCTCGGGCTGCCGTTTTCGCTCGGCGCCTTTCTCTCCGGCGGGCTTGCAGCGGGCTCCATGCTGTTCCTCAACCAGAAAACACGGCTCAAGGAAGACGCGATCATCGGGCTGATCTTCACCTCGTTTTTCGGGCTGGGACTATTCATGGTCTCGCTCTCCCCCACCTCGATCAATATCCAGACCATCGTTCTCGGCAATATTCTGGCGATCACCACCGAAGACACGATCCAGCTTGCCCTGATCGGCGGCATCAGCCTCGTCGTGCTGGCGCTGAAATGGCGCGACTTCATGGTGGTGTTCTTCGATGAAAACCACGCCCGCACCGTGGGGCTGAAACCGGAAGTGCTGAAGGTGATCTTCTTCACCCTGCTTGCCGCCTCCACGGTTGCGGCGCTTCAGACTGTCGGGGCCTTCCTCGTCGTCGCCATGGTGGTGACGCCGGGTGCGACCGCCTATCTCCTGACGGACCGTTTCGAACGCCTGATCCTGATGAGCCTTTTGATCGGCGCGACGACCAGCTTCGTCGGCGCTTATCTCAGCTACTTCCTCGATGGCGCCACCGGCGGCGTCATCGTGGTGCTGCAAACGGCGATCTTCCTTGCCGCCTTCATCTTCGCACCCAAACACGGGTTGCTCGCTTCCAGAGCCAAAGCCCGCAAAGCGCTCGGAGAAACGCCATGAGCGAATATCTCGAGCTTGCGATCCTGCCGTTTCAGCTGCCCTTCATGCAATATGCCTTCGTGATCACGCTGATGATCGCGGTGCCGATGGCCATGCTCTCCTGTTTCCTGGTGCTGAGGGGCTGGTCGCTGATGGGTGACGCGGTTTCGCATGCCGTGCTGCCCGGCGTGGTGGTTGCCTATATTGCCGGAATTCCGCTTTCCATCGGCGCTTTCATCGCCGGCATGATCTGTGCGCTCGGCACCGGTTTCATCAAGGAAAACAGCCGCATCAAGGAAGACACGGTGCTCGGCATCGTCTTTTCCGGCATGTTCGGGCTGGGGCTGGTGCTTTACGTGAAGGTGCAGAGCGACATGCATCTCGATCACATCCTCTTCGGCGACATGCTGGGCATTGCGCCGTCAGACATGCTGGAGACTGGGCTGATCGCTCTTTTCGCCACCCTGTTTCTCGGGGTATTGCGCAAGGATCTACTGGTCAATGCGTTTGATCCGCAACATGCAAAAGCCATCGGCCTGCCGGTGCGCGTTCTGCATTACGGTCTGCTGATGGTTCTGTCGCTTGCGGTGGTCGGCGCGTTGAAGGCCGTGGGCATCATTCTCTCAGTCGCCATGCTGGTCACCCCCGGCGCAATCGCCTTCCTGCTGACGCGGCGTTTTTCCGCCATGCTGATGGTCGCCATTGCCGTCGCGGTTCTCTCGTCGCTTGCGGGCATATGGCTGAGCTTCCTGATCGACAGTGCGCCTGCCCCGACCATCGTGCTGTTCATGAGCCTTGCCTTCGTCGCGACCTTCATCCGCACCACCTTCAAGGCCCGGCAGATCGACGCGGCGAACGAAACGGGCGTCTGAAACAACGATTTTTGCAGGTGCGTGGAACATTTTTGCCTTTTGCGCGTCATTTTCATGAGCTTGTCGTCAAGCGGCAGGCTCATGAAATCAAGCAAAAGGGGAAGCTCCATGCTGAAATGGGCTCTTATTTTCTTTGTTATTTCTTTGATCGCGGGCGTATTCGGCTTTACCGGCATTTCGGCAGCGGCAGCGGGCGTAGCCCGAATCCTGTTCTTCATCGCCGTCGTGATCTTCCTGGTCTTCCTCGTGCTTGCACTGATGGCCGGAAGCGCGGTCGTCTGAATGAAAAAAGGCGACCGGCTTTGCAGCCGGTCGCCCTGTCCTCTCTCCCGTATCAATAATCAGCCTGTCCAGCCGCCGTCGATCACGTGAATCTGGCCAGTGGTGAAACCTGCCTCATCCGAAGCGAGATAGGTGACGAGCGCTGCAATTTCTTCCGGCGTGGCGATGCGGCCCATCGGCTGGCGGGCGATGAAATCGGCCAGCGCCTGTTCGTAATTGCCGGTGGCGCGTAGGCGGTCATGCAGCGACGGGCTGTCCACCGTGCCGGGGCAAATGGCGTTACAGCGGATGCCCTTGGTGACGAAATCGGCAGCGATGGCCTTGGTCAGCCCCACGACGGCCGCCTTGGAGGCAGTATAGGCGAAACGGTTCGGCACGCCCTTCACGCTGGAAGCAACGGAGGACATGTTGACGATCGCGCCCTTGCCCTTTTCCAGCATGCCGGGCAGGAAGGCGCGGCAGGTGCGGTACATGGCCTTGGCGTTGAGATCGAAGGAGAAATCCCAGTCCTTTTCCTCGCACTCGAGAATGCTGCCGGAATGAACGAAGCCGGCGCAGTTGAACAGCACGTCCGCATGACCGATATCGGCAGCAAAGGCCGTAACGCCCTCGCCATCCAGCACGTTCAGCACCCGCGTTTCCGCACCTTTCAGGGTGGAAAGCGCCTGCTCGTTGATATCGGTGGCGATGACGCGTGCGCCGAGCGATATGAACCGCTCTGCCGTCGCCCGGCCGATCCCCTGACCGGCCGCAGTGATGACCACCGTACGGCCGTTAAAATCCTGCACCATGAATAGCCTCCCGCTATGGCGCGCCCGTCGTTTGAGAAACGCACCGCTGAATTTCATTGATCTCAAATATGGATCGACAATTCATATGTAAACGGGGTATTCATCTAACGTCAAGCAAACTTGCGCAAAAGGACGGCGTCGGGCAACGGTATTTCCAAACCGCATTTCGCGCCAGCCAATCCTGCAAAACGCCATCGAGGCCAGATGACCGAAGACGACAGCGAAAGATATCGCGCTCCCGCCCTCGACAAGGGTCTGGACATTCTCGAACTCCTGGCCCGCACCGATGGCGGGCTGACGCAGATCGAGATTGCCAAGGCCATCGGCAAGACCCCGAACGAGCTTTACCGCATGCTGGACCGGCTGGTGCGTCGCGGTTACGTTGAGCGGCTTGAGGGCGACCGGTTTTCGCTGACGCTGAAAATGTTCGGCCTTGCGCATTTCCACGCGCCGGTCCGCCGGCTGGTATCGTTCGCAGCACCCGTGATGCGCGATTTTTCCACAAGTGCCGAGCAGGCCTGTCACCTGGCCGTTTATGATCGTGGCAGCGTCGTTGTCATTGCCCAGCAGGAATCCTCAACCTATTGGGCCATGTCCATGCGGGTGGGCGCGCAGATGAGCCTGTTTCACACGGGATCCGGCCTCGTGCTGCTGGCATTTCAGACAGAGGCGCAACGCGAGATCATGATCACCGAACAGGTGCGCGGCGGCGGGGAAACAATGCCGGAAGGATTTGCCGAGCGACTGGCGCAGGTGCGCAGACAGGGTTTCGAATCCATGGACAGCCTCCAGACTGCCGGCGTTCGCAACATCTCCGCACCGGTGCTGACGCTTGATGGTACCGCGCTTGCCGTCATCACCTGCCCCTACATCACGCCGCTCGGCAGCAAGGCTCCGACGCGCGAGGCATGCGAAGCCCTGATCCGTGACGCGGCAAAGCGCATTTCCGAAGTAGTAACAGGAAACGCAAACCTCTGAACGGAACGAAAAAACGCGACCGGCAGGGACCCGATCGCGTTTTGAGTGACTGGAGATTTACATCTCTTAAACGTAAGGGGAACCGGAATGGTTCCCCTTTTTATTGTCAGGCGGCGGCCAGCGTCAGTTCCTTGCGGACCATTTCGCGCAGCGTCACCAGATCCTTGGCGAACAGGCGGATGCCTTCCGAGAGCTTCTCGGTCGCCATGGCGTCTTCGTTCATCGCCCAGCGGAACGCCTTTTCGTCAAGCGACTGCAGCGGCTCGGGCTTGGCGTTGTCGGGCGAAAGCTGGCGGACGAGCGTACCGGTGTCCTTGTCCAGCTCTTCCAGCAGCGCCGGGCTGATCGTCAGACGGTCGCAACCGGCAAGCGCCTCGATCTCGCCGACATTGCGGAAGGACGCGCCCATGACGACGGTGCCGATGCCGTTGGCCTTGTAGTAATTATAGATGCTGCGCACCGACACGACGCCCGGATCGGTCTCGGCGGTGTATGTCTCGCCGGTCGACTTCTTGTACCAGTCGAGGATACGGCCGACGAAGGGCGAGATGAGGAAAGCCTTGGCTTCCGCGCAAGCGACGGCCTGTGCCTGCGAGAACAGCAGCGTCAGGTTGCAGTCGACGCCTTCGGACTGGAGAACTTCGGCCGCCTTGATGCCTTCCCAGGTGGAGGCAAGCTTGATCAGAATGCGCTCGCGCTCGATGCCGCGATCCTTGTAGGCCGCGATGATGTGGCGCGCCTTGGTGATGGAGGCTTCCGTATCGAAGGAGAGGTCGGCATCGACTTCGGTCGACACACGGCCGGGAACGAGACCGGCAAGGGCAGCACCTACCGAAATCGCGAGACGATCGGCAACGGCGGCGACGACGGCGTCGGACTGGCCGCCCTGCTTCTTGCCCCAGGAAACGGCTTCCTTCACCGCATCCGCAAAAGCAGGGGTGCCGAGCGCTTTCAGAACGATGGTGGGGTTGGTGGTGCAATCCACCGGCTTCAGGCGCGCAACCGCCTCGATGTCGCCTGTATCGGCAACGACCGTGGTGATGGCGCGAAGTTGTTCGAGTTTGGACGTCATAGCGAATGATCCTTCATCATCTCTAGTAAACTTGCTCAGTCGTCTTTTCGTTCCCGCACCATGGGTGCGCCCAAGGCCGAAATCACGGTTCTGTCCGGCTCCGACTATCGCAAGCGGCACGACCGAAAGTCAAGACATTTGCGCATCGCAATTGACATAAGTTTCACGCCTGCGATACTCGACCTTGCATTAAGAATGGCGGAAACAGTGGCAAAACTGAGAAGAGAAACCCATACGGCCTATTCGGAAGCGGCTTCGCTGAGGCTGCGTGCCGCATGGCTTTATTATAATCAGGGTATGACGCAGAAAGATGTCGCCGAGAAACTCGGCATCAGCCGCTCCACCGTCATCCGCCTGCTGGACGAGGCGATGAAACGCTCCGAAGTGCAGATCTGGATCAATGAAGGCATCGAGGATTTTGTCGAGCTGGCCGGTCGGCTGGAGGTGGCATATGGGCTGGACGAGGCGGTGATCATTCCCTCTCCGGACAAGGTGAGCGCCGAAGGCACGGCCAAGGCCGTGGGTCTGGCACTCGGGCAATTCCTCTCCGAGGCGGTACCAAACAACGCCACCATCGGCGTCGGCTGGGGGCGCACCATGACCGCCTCGCTTTCCAGTTTCCGCCCGCCGCGCCGGGAAAACTGCAAGGTCGTCTCGCTGCTCGGCGGTATCGTCGCCGTGCACCAGACCAACCCCCTCGATTACACCTGGCGGCTGGCAAGCGCGCTGGGTGCGGAATGCTACATGTTCCTCGCGCCCCTGCTGGTGGATTCAGTCGAGACAAAAAGGGCGCTGATCGAAAAATGCGGGCTCGCCACGCTTTACGATCTGGCCGAAACCTTGGACCTTGCCATCGTCTCGTGCGGCGATATCGGTCCGCATTCGACCTCGCTCTCGGAAGGCTTCATTTCGAAGGAAACGCTGAGCGAACTCATCGATGCGGGCTGCGTCTGCGACACGATGTTCAACTTCATCGATGCGGAAGGCCGCTCCGTCGATCACCCGATCAATGAGCGCGCCATGGCGATCGATCTCGATACGCTGCGCAAGGCCAAACACATCGTTCTCGCCTCCGGCGGCGCCCACCGCGCCATCGCCATCCGCGCCACCATCAAACGCACCGGCTGCAACACGCTGATCACCGACGAGGCGGCGGCAAGGGCGCTGATGGAGCTGGTTTAGATTTCCGGAGGCCATTCGCGGGCGGCGTGCTGAACGAACAGAATTTCAATCTGCCTATCTCTCACGCGATAGGCCACGATGTAGGGCAGACCGGGAACGACCAACTCCCTCGTTCCTTCGATTTCACCGTTACGGCCGAGATACGGATTAGCGGACAGAAGGCAAGCCGTCGTTTCAGATCACCGGGAAGCTCGATTGTGCTCTTCATGGACAAAGAATAGCCGATCCTCGACAGATCGGCAAAGACAATCAAAAACCATCAGACCTTCCCCGTTTCCCAGCCGAGCATCGCCCGCTTGCGGGTCAGGCCCCAGTGATAGCCCGTCAGCGCGCCGCTTTTGCCGACAGCGCGGTGGCAGGGGACGACGAAGGAGACCGGATTGGCGCCGACCGCCGCACCGACGGCGCGGGACGCCGTGGGCTGGCCGATATCGCAGGCGATGTGTGAATAGGTGACGGCGCGGCCCATCGGGATTTTCAAGAGGCTTTCCCACACCCTCACCTGAAAATCCGTGCCGAGCAGCACGACCCGCAGCGGCCTGTCCGCCGACCACAGGGACGGTTCGAAAATGCGTGCGGCATAAGGGGCGGTCGCTTCGCGGTCCTCGACATAATCCGCATTCGGCCAGCGTCCGGCCATATCCTCGAAACAACCCCGTTCCTCGCCCGGATCGGCAAAGGCGCAGCCGGCAAGGCCGCGATCGGTCACCATGACCAGCGCAAGGCCGAAGGGCGAGGCGTGAAACCCGTAGCGGATCGTCAACCCGCCGCCCTTCGCCTTCCATTCGCCCGGCGACATGGCTTCATGGGTGACGAACAGATCGTGCAGGCGTCCCGGCCCCGACATGCCGACCTCGATCGAGGTCTCGAGCAGCGGCAAATCCTCTTCGCGCAACAGTCTCTTGGCGTGATCGAGCGTCACGGCCTGCAAGAAGGCCTTGGGCGACAGGCCGGCCCAGCGGGTGAAGGTTTTTTGCAATTGCGTCGGCGACTGGCCGAGCCTTGCGGCGATGGCTTCGAGGGAGGGCTGGTCGCGATAATCGAGTGTCAGCAGCTCTATGACGCCGCGCACCGTTTCGTAATCCGATCCGATGGGGGTGATGTCCTCGTTCAGCATGATATTGGCGTTCATCGCATTTCTCCTAACCGATACGACAGGACCACGAAAGCGCCTTTGTCTCCACCCGTTTCTTGCGTCGAATACCATTCTTCCGTCATACCGGCCTCCGAGCCGGAATGACGGATACTGCTTCACATCCGCCGCCTGACGGTCGCAAGCGCGCCGCCGAAGGCTTTGGCAAAGCTTTCACGGTCATCCGGGTTGAGGAACGACCCTATATCGGTCGCCTTCCCTTCGCCCGTGACATGCATGGAAACGATACCGATTTCCTCGTGCCGGCGCACCCGGAAACGCGCCCAGAAGGGGTTGAAGCGATGCTCCACCATGTGGCCGGCGGGAGAGAATTTGCGGATCGACAGGCTGGTATACGACACGCTGACTTCTTCCCGCGCTTCTGCCGCGCGGTAATTGGCGCGGAAGGCGATGTAGAGCAGCAGAAAATCCAGCCCCAAAAACAGGCCGACGGGCCATGCACCGGTGGCGAGGAAAAAACCGCCATAAACGAGGCCGGCAAGGCCGACCAACACCAGAAGCAGCCGAAAACCCCTTCTTCCAAGCGAACGGTGCGGAACGAGTTCCGCCGCGAAAATCGGCTGGTCGTTGAGCGTATCCACGTTGATTTCCTCAGGGCGGGCTGGCTATAGATAGGTCATGACAGTCGCCAAAAAACGATCCAGCACCCAAACCTCAAAAAAGTCAAATGCGACATCCGCGCGCAAGCCGGCGCGCGTGAAGACGATCTATTCGAAGGACGAGTTGACCGAGATCTTCCGCCGTTTTTCCATTCAGCGGCCGGAACCGAAGGGCGAACTGGAACACACCAACCCCTTTACCCTGCTGGTGGCCGTGGCGCTTTCCGCACAGGCGACCGATGTCGGCGTGAACCGGGCGACGCGGGCGCTGTTCAAGGTGGCCGACACGCCGGAAAAGATGCTGGCGCTCGGCGAGGAACAGCTGATCGGGCATATCAAGACCATCGGACTTTATCGCAACAAGGCAAAAAACGTCATCGCCCTGTCGCAGATACTGATCGACAATTTCGGCGGCGAGGTGCCGAAGACCCGCGAGGAACTGGTGACCCTGCCCGGCGTCGGACGCAAGACGGCCAATGTGGTGATGTCCATGGCCTTCGGCGTACCAACGCTTGCCGTGGATACCCATGTGTTCCGCATTGCCAACCGGCTCTGTCTTGCGCCGGGAAAAACCCCTGACGAGGTGGAGGACCGGCTCGTCCGCATCATTCCCGAGGAATATCTGTTCCATGCCCATCACTGGCTGATCCTGCACGGGCGTTATTGCTGCAAGGCGCGCAAGCCGGAATGCGAGCGCTGCGTAATTGCCGACATCTGCAAATCGCCCGAAAAGACCTTCGATATTCCAGCGCCGCTGGTGGAGCTACCCGCGCAGCTGTTCGGTGCGGCTGGCGGCGAATGACGGATCGCGCCGGCTGACAGCCTTGTGCAGATGGACCATCAACGAGGCGGCGAAAAGCGGCGTCAGAAGGTTGAGGAATGGAATTGCGAGAAACGCCGCGATTACCAGCCCGGCCATGAACACGGTGGTGCGGTGTTTTGAGCGGAATAGCCGCGCCTCGGCGGGCGAGCGGAAACGCATCGCCGCGAATTCGAAAAATTCCCGACCGAGCAGATAACCGTTCACCAGAAAAAACGCGATGAGGTTGACGCCCGGCACCAGCAGCAGCAAAAGCGCAATGAGGTTGCCGGCAATGACGACGCCGAAGAACTTGATCGATGACAGCACAGCCTCGCCGATCGGCATTGCCTTGCCCGGCGGATCATCGGGATAAGTCTTTTTTTCCACCACTTCGGCGACATCGTCGAGGAACAGGCCGGCAATGACGGCCGTAACCGGCGAGATCAGCAGGGCCAGGGCAAGCGCCAGCCCAATGCCGGCGAAAATGGCGAAAACGAAGGTCATCCACCCCGCCCAGTCCGGCACGCCGGGGATCAGCGTATCCACCCATGGCAGGGCGAAATAGATGAAGATGGAGCGGATGGCGAACCACAGCGCCGCCAGCACGAGAAGCGTCAGCCCCAGAACCTTCCAGAACACCGACCGCGTCTCGGCGGCAAAAAGATTGCGGAAGGCTTGTCGCGCCGCATCAAAAATCATTCGGAACTCCCTTGACGCCTCTCGCGTTAAACTTGCTGGCCAACGAGAGATAGGCGCTGGCCGCCCGCTTCGCAAGACCGATGCAAAGATGCCAGACGCGCGGAATTAAACCGCAGATGGAATTTCTCTTGTATAAAAGGTATCTCTAAAATATAATAATCTACCTATCATAATTCGCATTCCGGTCCGGTGGAGGACAAGGCCGGAAAAGCTGGCCCCCACCGTCAAATCGTGGTTCGCACGCTCGTTCGGGCGCGCGAATGCATCATCGTTATAACTAAGAACAATGAGGCGTTGATGGAAAAGCTGCTGTTGAATCTGACCCGCGCCATGAAGGCCGGTACACCCTCCGAGCGCAAGATCGCCAAATATCTGATCGAGCATCTGGATGAATTGCCATTTGAAACGGCGCAGACGCTGGCCGCCAAGCTCGGCCTCAGCCCGATGACGGTCGGCCGTTTCCTGCGTTCGCTCGGTTACCGGCAATTCAGCGATATTCGCGCCGATCTTCGCCACGCCGAAGAAGCGGCAGGCGCGGATCAGCCCACGATTGCCGACAGCGGCCAACGCCAGTCCAACCCGTTTTCCCACCTTCTGTCGCAGCAGATCCAGGCTATCCAGACTGCGTTCGATATGACCACGCAACCGATCTGGCATGTCGCCATGAACGAAATCGCTGTCGCGGCGGATGTTTTTCTGGCGACATCCCCGGAAGGTCTCGGTGCCGGCCGTCACTTCCACGGGCGTCTTCTGGAATACCGCGGACATGTGCATTACCTCGGCAGCGACAGCGCGGCCTATGTCGCCCTGTGGGATTTCGAACCCGCGCAAACCCTTCTCGTCATCATGGATTGCGGCGGCAGCCTGATGCCATTGCAACGCCTGTCGGCAACGGCGCGCAAGGCTGGCTACAGAACGTTGCTGATCACCACCCGTTTTTACGAATGGGGACCGGAAAGCGCCGATATCTGTCTTGCCATGCCGCAGACCCAGACTGGCGGCCAGGGCCTGCTGCAACTCGTCTCCCTGATGGAATTCACGCTCTGCGCCCTGGGCGTCAACGCCGACGAGACCGGCACGACACGCATGAAAAACCTCAACGGGCTGAAACGGTCGCTGCGCGGCTGACCTACACCCTGCCGTTTCACGGCGAAAAATCAGAGACTGTCCAGTTCCTGTCGATGGCGGTGCATCGCGAGAAAACGGCGATAATCCCGCTCGTAACGGGGTGCGAGCGCCGGATTGCCGGATATTTCGGCATTGCCCGGATACATGGCGGCACCCGCCGCCGCAAGACCCGCATGCACGCCGCCAGCCGCCGCCGCCGTCATCGCCGTGCCGAGAAGAACGGCGTCGGCGGTGGCCGGAACCACGATGCGCTTGCCCGTCACATCGGCGTAAAGCTCCATCAATAGCGGGTTCTTCACATGCCCGCCGGTGACATGCAGGCTTTCGACCGCGTAACCGAAACGCTCCATCGCATCGAGCACATGGCGCGCACCGAGCGCGATAGCCACAGCGGTGCGCCAGTAGAGGCGGCAGAGACTGTCGAAGGATGTATCCAGCGTCAGCCCGCTGATGACGCCCACCGCATGCGGATCGGCGAGCGGCGAGCGATTGCCGTGGAAATCCGGCAGCACATGCAGCCGCTCGGCGAAAGCCTCACCCTCGAGCGCGCGCAATTCGGTGATCCGCGCAACGATGCGGGCATGCAGCGCCGTATCCGGCTCGCCGCCCGCCGCATGCATGCGCACGATATGATCGAGCAGCGCGCCAGTGGCCGATTGCCCACCTTCCACCAGCCAGTGGCCGGGTAGGGCAGCCTGCCAATAGGGCCCCCAGAGGCTGTGCCCGGGCATCTGCCGCTCGGACATGGCCACAATGCAGCTCGACGTTCCGGCAATCAGCGCCACATGCCGGCCGACATCACCCAGCAGGCAACCGCCAAGCGCACCGAGGGCGCCGGCATAGGCATCGATCATGCCCGCAGCCACCCGGCAGCCAGTATCGAGACCCAGCTCATTGGCGGCCTCGGGCGAAAGCGTTCCGATGCTCTCTCCGGGCATCACAGTGGTGTCGGGCAACCCTGCCCGCTCCCTCAGATCGGCAAGCCCGGCCATTTCGAGATAATCCGCCTGCCAGCCCGGATTTTCCTGCGCCAGAAAATTCCACTTCGCCGTCTGCGTGCAATTGGAGCGTTTTGCGGAACCGGTCGCCTTCCAGGTCAGAAAATCCGCCAGATCGAAAGCGAAGGACATGCGCGCCCAGCTTTCCGTCAGATGCGCCTTCAGCCACATCAGCTTTGGCATCTGCATTTCGGGCGAGACGCTGTTGCCGGCGAAATTCAGAACCCGATGACCCGACGCCGTCAGCCGGTCAGCCTCGCCAATCGCCCTGTGGTCGAGCCAGACGATGGTATCGAACCGGTCTTTTCCCGTGACGGAGACCGAAACCGGCTCCCCCCTTTTATCGCGGATGACGAGCGAGCAGGTGGCGTCGAAGCCGATGGCGGCGATGCTTTCGCGCGAAACACCGGCATCGGCGAGCGCTGCCCTGACCGCTATGCAGACCGCATTCCAAATATCGGTGGAATCATGTTCGGCGTGGTTTTCCTGCGGCCTTTGCATCAGGATGGGATGGGTGGCGCGGGCAAGAAGCCTGCCGGTCGGATCGAAAATCCCGGCCCGTGCGCTGGCCGTACCGACATCGACGGCAACGAGATTTTGACGCATCAAGACTGCAATTCCATCCCTCGCGCAACGACCTCCGGGCGGCGGCAGGCATGATTTACTTCAGCCTGCGTCACGTTCCACCTGGCTGTCAAAACCACCCTTCCCCACATAACTGCCGACAAGTTGAACCAAATCCGGCATCGCGTCAAACGTGGCATCCGCCCCGAGACCGGCGATCTTTTCGCGGAATGCGGGAAACTGCGCATGCGAGCCGCCCGTAAAGGCAAAAACCGCCATGCCGGCAGCTTTGGCGGCGGCGATGCCGGCAGGGCTATCCTCTATGACGATGCAATCCGAAGGCGATACGCCCATCTGCCGCGCCGCATGCAGGAAAAGATCGGGTGCCGGTTTGCCCTTCTTCACCATCGTGGCGCTGAAGACATGCGGCTCGAATTTATCGATCAGGCCGGTCAGGCCCAGCGAATAACGGATGCGTTCCGGCTGGCTGGATGAGGCGACGCACCGCTTCAGGGCCACAAGCCTGTCCAGCGTTTCGGCAATGTCCTCAATGGGCCGCAATTCGGTCCGAAAGCGCTCGAACAGGGTCGCGCGCATATGGTCGAGAAAATCGATGTCGGTCTCGACGCCGTAGTCCTCAAACAGCGTCGCGGTCATGCTGGCGACGCTGCGGCCGAGAAAGCGGTTATAGGCCTCCTCCTCCCCCATCTCCACGCCGAGATGGGAGAGCATGTCGAGAAGAACCGAAATCGAAACCGGCTCGCTATCAACGAGAACGCCGTCGCAGTCGAAAATCAGCAGAGGTCCGGTCCCGTCTTTCATTTCGCATCACTTTTCAGCCAGCTTGTCGTCCAGATAAAGCTGCAAGGTCTTCGCCGTGCCTTCTTGCCACAGCGTCGTCAGTGCATGGGCAAAGCGTTTACGGAAAAGTTCCGATTCGGCAACCTTTCCGAAAATGTCATCAAGTGAGAGAAAGGCCATCGGATCGTCCTTGGCCTTGATTGCCGCCGACTGAAGCCTGTCAGTGCTGGCGTCGTTGAAGGTGATTTCCTGACCACTGTCGGTGGTGCCGTAAAAATAACGGCACCACAGCGCCGAGACGAGCGAAAGTCCGACGATATCGTCACCCGCCGCCAGACGGTCGGCGGTCGAAGGCAGGATGAATTTCGGCTGGCGGTTGGAGCCGTCCTGCGCCAGGCGCGGAATGGTGTCGCCAATTTTCGGATTGAGGAAACGGCGCTCGATCAGCCCGAAATATTCACCAAGATCGGTATCGGGAACCGGCGGAATGACCGGGATGATCTCTTCCTTTTCGAGCTTTGCCAGAAACGCCCGGATCAGCGGATGCTCCATCGCCTCATGCACGAAATGAATGTCGAGCAACGCTGCCGGATAGGCGATCGCCGCATGACCACCGTTGAGGATGCGGATCTTCATGTGCTCGTAGGGCGCGACATCGTTCACGAATTGCACACCCACCGTCTCGAGCGCCGGACGGCCCGCGGGGAAATTATCCTCCATCACCCATTGCTTGAATTCCTCGCAGAAGACCGGCCAGTTGTCGTCGATGCCAAAATCATCGCGGGCAATATTGCGCTCGCGCTCGCCGGTGGCGGGGGTGATGCGGTCCACCATCGAATTGGGGAAAGCGACGTTTTTTCCGATCCAGTCGGCAAAGGCCGGATCTGACAGTTCCGCTAGCCCGATGACCGCGTTTTTGGTGACCTTGCCATTATGGGGAATGTTGTCGCAGGACATGACGGTAAAGGGCCAAAGCCCCTTGTCGTGTCGCGCCTTCAGCCCGGCGACGATGAGGCCGAACACGGTTTTAGGCACGGATGGGTTCGTGCCATCCTCGGCGATCGCCGGATGCTGCGGGTTGAAGGAACCGGACGCATCGATGAAATAACCGCCTTCGGTAATGGTCATGGAAACAATGCGGATTTTCGGGTCGGCGAGCGTTTCGATGATGGCTTTGCTATCGCCGACCGGCAATATGTCGATCATCGGCCCGGTGACGCGCGCACCGGTGCGGTTATTGTCCTGCTCCACAACGGTGGTGAGGAAATCCTGCGCGGCGAGCTTTTCGCGCATCACCGCATCGGAAGGCAGAACACCCGCACCGATGATGGCGAAGTCATGGTCCGCTCCAGTGTTGAACAGGTCGTCCAGATAGACCGCCTGATGGGCGCGGTGGAAATTCCCAACGCCGAAATGCACGATGCCGGCGGAAAGATCGGCCCGGGAATAGGCCGGAATCGCCGCCGTTTTTTGGGCTTCATCAAGCGTTGCGAGGGAGAGTTTGCATGTCATGTCACGATCCTCGAAGGGGAAACGTTGTTCGTGGCGGGACCGGATGGCAGCCGGCACTCAGCGCGGATCTGCCTTCCAGCCTTCGCGTCATATCGCGATGCCCTTATCATCGAACCTGTGGATTTTGGTATCATCCGGTGTGATGAAGACGGTATCGCCGTGTCTGCATTCGAACTCGCCATCGGTTCGGGCGGTGATCGGGCCGATGCCTGGGACGTCAAGGTGGAGGAAGGTGTCGGAGCCGAGATGTTCGGCGACCGTGACCTTGCCCTGCCACAGACCGGCTTCCTTCGACAGGGTCAGGTGCTCGGGGCGCACGCCGGCTGTGGCGGCATTCTTCTGGCGGGCAAAGTCGCCTGTCACCAGGTTCATGCGCGGCGAGCCGATGAAGCCGGCGACGAAGAGGTTGGCCGGCGAGCGGTAAAGCTCCATCGGCGAGCCGACCTGCTCGATATTGCCGCGGTTGAGCACCACGATCTTGTCGGCCATGGT
>NZ_JASXTH010000015.1:0-143600 GCF_036596185.1 Rhizobium sp. GR12
CCATCAAACAATCCTCCGTCGATAAAGACAGTGAATCATAGTTCAACGGTTTTGCAACAGCCCCCGCCGGGGAGAAGGTCGCGGCAGCGGGATGAGGGGGCGAGGCCAGAGATATACGGAGGGCTTGCCCCCTCATCTACCCCTTCGGGGCATCTTCTCCCCGGCGGGGAGAAGAAAATAAGCGGCAACGTCTCATATCAAGCGTGAGGCTTGTCGTCCCGATCTTCGTCACGGATCGCGTCGTCGTGATACCAGGAGCCAAAGTCGATATGCGGCGCTTTCGCCTGTTCCTCGAGATCGCTCTTGCGGAACTTGGGAACGCCAGCGCGCCCGCCGACCGGGAATTGGTAGATCGTTGCCGTTTCGCGATGAAAGCCAGTTGCCATATCGAACATCTCACTTTGTTTGCATCGAAGCACTTTGGTCTTGAAGCAAACCCGCAAAGATCGGATTCGCTCCATCTGATTAAAAAAAAATCACGTTGCGAAAAATATAGGCATTAAATGGTCGTTCGGCAAGGAAAACCATTCCGGAAGCGCCGGTTTTTGGGGCAAATGCCGATCCGTCGCTCGCAATCGAAAACATTGCACCGCAACAGGGCATTTTAGGCGATGCTACCCGCTATCTGTTAGGAATCACTGACGAAACATTGGGGTTCGATTTGTCTGCCGCAGCGCAGCACGAGTGGACGACGGCCATATCGGCCCCATTGGCCCCACGCGCGCCTGAAAGATTTTTCGAAGAATTCGCAAAACATCGCCAATCTGGCACGCGGCATGCATCTCACCCGTCAGCCCTTGAACGCGAAAGCGCTTCCGGCGGCGAAAGCCACCGGGGCCTCAAGGCTTCGCATCTTTACCTATGAGAGGTTCGTAATGACTAAGTTCAAACTCGAGTACATCTGGCTTGACGGTTATAAGCCGGTCCCTAACCTGCGCGGCAAGACACAGGTCAAGGAATTCGACGAATTCCCGACGCTCGAGCAGCTGCCGCTTTGGGGTTTTGATGGCTCGTCCACCCAGCAGGCCGAAGGCCACTCGTCGGATTGCGTGCTGAAGCCCGTTGCGATCTATCCCGATCCGGCCCGCACCAACGGCGTTCTCGTTATGTGCGAAGTCATGATGCCTGACGGCGTCACCCCGCATGCATCGAACAGCCGCGCGACCATCCTCGACGACGAGGACGCATGGTTCGGTTTCGAACAGGAATATTTCTTCTACCAGGACGGCCGTCCGCTCGGCTTCCCCGAGCAGGGTTACCCGGCTCCCCAGGGTCCGTATTACACCGGCGTCGGCTTCAAGAACGTCGGCTCGGTTGCCCGCGAAATCGTTGAAGAACATCTCGACCTCTGCCTCGAAGCAGGCATCAACCACGAAGGCATCAACGCCGAAGTGGCCAAGGGTCAGTGGGAATTCCAGGTATTCGGCAAGGGCTCCAAGCGCGCCGCCGACCAGATCTGGATCGCCCGCTACCTGCTGGTACGTCTTTGCGAACAGTACGGCATCGATGTCGAATTCCATTGCAAGCCGCTCGGCGATACCGACTGGAACGGCTCCGGCATGCATTGCAACTTCTCCACCAAGTTCCTGCGTGAAGTTGGCGGCAAGGAATATTTCGAAGCCCTCATGGCCGCTTTCGCCAAGAACTGGCAGGAGCACATCGACGTTTACGGTCCGGACAACCATCTGCGCCTGACCGGCAAGCACGAAACCGCTCCGTGGAACAAGTTCTCCTACGGCGTTGCCGACCGTGGCGCTTCGATCCGCGTTCCGCACTCCTTCGTCAACAACGGTTACCGTGGTTACCTCGAAGACCGTCGTCCGAACTCGCAGGGTTGCCCTTACCAGATCGCTTCCGTCGTTCTGAAGACGATTGCAGAAGTGCCGCTCGCAAAGTCGGCTGCTGCCTGATAAACCAAGACATGGCGTCGCCCCGAGCCGGGCGACGCCATTTTTGTGTCCACCGAACCACCGGACCGGACAGGTGACCTTTCGCCATCTGCCCAGCGCGGCATAGTCTTCCCTGTGCGCAAATTCAAATGTTGCGTGGCTTTGAGCAACCGCATCGGCTTTTGCGAAAACCGCTACACGCTTTTCGATCCGATGCTCTAAAGCAAGAAGGTGAGCGATGGGCATTCTCAACAAGTTCTCTCTCGAAAACCGCATCGCCGTCATCACCGGCAGCGGCCGCGGCCTCGGTTTCGAAATCGCCAGCGCCTTTGCCGAAGCTGGCGCCCATGTGTGGCTGACCGGCCGTAATGCGCAGACGCTGGAACAGGCGGTCGGCATTCTTCGGCAAGCGGGCGGAAAGGCCGACTATGCGGCCTTCGATATCGCCGATACCGCCGCTGGAAGCGCCCTTGTCCGCCGCATCATGGACGAGTTCGGCCATCTCGACATTCTCGTCAACAATGTCGGCGCGCGCGACCGCCGCCCGCTTGCCGAATTTAATGACGAGGACGTGCTGGACCTCATCCGCACCGACCTCACCTCCTCCATCTCGCTGTCGCGCGACGCGGCTGAAGCGATGAACACCAACGGCTACGGCCGCATCATCACCATCACCTCCATTCTCGGCCATATCGTCCGCCCGGGCGACGCGATCTATCCCGTTGCCAAGCAGGGGCTGACCGGGCTGATGCGCGCCATCGCCGTGGAATATGGCGCGCGTGGCATCACCAGCAACGCAATCGCCCCCGGCATGTTCGCCACGGAAACCAACGCCGCCCTTTCCGAAAACCCTGAGATGGTCGCTTTTGCAAAGCTGCGCGTGCCGCTGGAGCGCTGGGGCAGGCCGGATGAAATCGCCGGTGCAGCCCTGTTTTTGGCCAGCGACGCGGCATCCTTCGTCAACGGCCATGTGCTGACGGTGGATGGCGGCATGTCGGTGCGGCTATGAGGATAACGAGACCCATTTTGCGGAAAGGCGCTGGATATTAGGCATGGCCGCACGGCAACGCATCATCCCCGTCAGGCGCGAATATAACCGCTGGGTCGCCAACCAGACGCTGGAAGATTATGCGCTGCGCTTCACCGCCAAAAGCGCCCGGCAATTTTCTTCGAACCGCATTTCCCACACCGCCATCGGCGCGATTTCCTTTCTGGCGCTGGAAGCCATCGGCGGTGCGATCACGCTGTCCTACGGCACCACCAACGCCTTTTACGCCATCATCGTCGCGGCCGTCGCCATGCTTGCCGTCGGCCTGCCGATCAGCCGCTATGCCATCCGCCATGGCGTCGATATCGATCTTCTGACGCGCGGCGCAAGTTTCGGTTACATCGGCTCCACCATCACATCGTTGATCTACGCCTCCTTCACCTTCATGCTCTTCGCCATCGAGGCGTCGATCATGTCCGGCGCGCTGGAACTGGCGCTCGGCATTCCCCTGTGGATCGGCTACATCATTTCCGCCGTCATGGTCATTCCGCTCGTCACCCATGGCGTGCGCCTCATCAGCCGCTTCCAGATCATCACCCAGCCCTTCTGGATCGTTCTGAACGTGCTGCCCTTCATCTTCATCGCTTTGATGGACTGGGAAAAATATGATCTCTGGCGGGCCTTTTCCGGCATTCATCATGCCTCCGGCCCGCCCGGCACGGTCGCGGATTTCAATCTGGTGGAGTTCGGCGCGGCTTCCGCCGTCATCCTCGCGCTGATGTCGCAGATCGGCGAACAGGTGGACTTCCTGCGCTTCCTGCCCGCCGAAGGCCAGAGCAGGCTTCGCCACCGCATCGCGGTCTTTCTGGCTGGTGCGGGCTGGGTCGTCGTCGGCGTGCCGAAGCTTCTGGCCGGCTCCTTCCTCGTGGTTCTGACCTTCAGTTCCGGCGTCTCGGTGGACCGCGCCGCCGATCCGGCGCAGATGTATCTGACCGCCTTCGGCTACATGATCCCCAACCACACGGCCGCCATGCTGCTGATGGTCGCCTTCGTGGTCGTGTCACAGCTGAAGATCAACGTCATGAACGCCTATGCGGGCTCGCTCGCCTGGTCCAACTTCTTCTCGCGCCTCACCCACAGCCACCCCGGCCGCGTCGTCTGGCTGGTCTTCAATGTGGCGATCGCGCTGCTGTTGATGGAACTCGGCATCTACCGCCTGCTGGAAGAAACGCTCGGCATCTTCTCCATCATCGCCATGGCGTGGCTCTGCACCATTTCCGCCGATCTTTTCATCAACAAGCCGTTAGGCCTTGCCCCACCCGGCATCGAGTTCAAACGCGCCCATCTCTACGATATCAATCCGGTCGGCGTCGGCTCCATGGCGCTTTCGGCCACCATCGCGCTGATGGCGCATTTCGGCACCTTCGGCGCACTCGCCGCCTCGCTCGCACCCTATCTGACCCTCATCGTCGCCTTCATCGCCTCGCCGCTGATCGCCTGGGGCACGAAGGGCAAGTTCTATCTGGCCCGCAAGCCGCGGCAGAAATGGCGCGAGCTGAGCGCCATCACCTGCTCGATCTGCGAACACCCGTTCGAACCGGAGGACATGGCATGGTGCCCGGCCTATGCCGCGCCGATCTGTTCGCTCTGCTGCTCGCTGGACAGCCGCTGCCATGACATGTGCAAGCCGAAAGCGAAGCTGAATTATCAGGTCGCGACCGTCGCGAAATCCTTCCTACCCCATCAACTGGTGGCGAAGCTCGCCACCCGGCTCGGGCGTTACGGCATGGCGGCGGCGATTGCCGTCACCGCCATCGGCGGCATATTGGCGCTGATCGCCCATCAGGTCGGCACCGCCTCGCCGGAAACCGCTGATGTGGTCAACCGCACCATCCTCGTCGTGTTTTTCGTCTTCGCCGTCATCGCCGGCATCGTCTGCTGGTTCCTCGTTCTTGCCCATGACAGCCGGGTGGTGGCGGAAGAGGAATCCTCGCGCCAGAATACGCTGCTCCTGAAAGAAATCGCGGCCCACAAGAAGACCGACGCCGCCCTTCAGGACGCCAAGGAAACGGCCGAGGCCGCCAACCGCGCCAAGAGCCGTTACGTGGTCGGCCTCAGCCACGAATTGCGCACCCCTCTCAATGCCGTGTTAGGTTACGCCCAGATCCTCGAACGCGACGAGACCATTCCGCCGCCCCGGCAATCGGCCATCAAGGTCATCCGCCGCTCCGCCGACCATCTCTCCGGCCTGATCGACGGGCTTCTGGATATCTCCAAGATCGAGGCGGGCCGGTTGCAGGTCTATTCCAACGAGATCAACATTCAGGATTTCCTCGACCAGATCGTCGACATGTTCCGCCCGCAGGCGCAGGCCAAGGGACTGGAATTCCGCCATGAGCGCACCCGCGCTTTGCCGCAATATGTGCGCACGGACGAGAAGCGCCTGCGCCAGATACTCGTCAACCTGCTTTCCAACGCCATCAAGTTTACCGATGAAGGCAGCGTCACCTTCGATGTCGCCTATCGCAGCCAGGTCGCGAGCTTCACCGTGTCCGACACCGGGCGCGGCATCGCCGAGAAGGACCTTCCCCGCATCTACGAGCCCTTCCAGCGCGGCGAGGCCGAAAGCGTGCGGCCCATGCCGGGTCTCGGCCTCGGGCTCACCATCACAAGGCTTCTGACCAATACGCTCGGCGGCGAGATTTCGGTCTCCAGCGAAAAGAACGAGGGTTCCACCTTCCGCGTCCGCCTCATGCTGTCCGCCATTCACCGGCCAAGCACCGCGCCCGCGCCGGAAAAGACCATCCGCTCCTATTCCGGCCCACGCCGCACCATCGTCGTGGTTGATGACAATGAGGATCACCGCGAGTTGATGCGGCAGGTACTGGTGCCTTTGGATTTCGTGGTGCTGACCGCCCAGAGCGCACCGGAATGCCTGACCCTGATCGAAGGCGTGAAGCCGGATCTCTTCCTCATCGATATTTCCATGCCCGGCATGACCGGCTGGCAGCTGGTGACGAAACTGCGCGAAGCCGGCCAGACGGCCCCGCTCATCATGCTCTCCGCCAATATCGGTGACGGCGCTGTTGCCAGTGGGAGTGGAAGTGCTGGCGAAGACAATCACAACGACGCCATCGCCAAACCGGTCGATATCCGCCAGCTTTGCGACAGGCTCGCCGTGCATCTCGGCCTGAAATGGATTTACGACACGGACCTGCCTCCGGCACCCCCACCGCAGCCACCGGCGCAGATCATCCATCCGGGCGTAATCCATATCAAGGATTTGCAGCGGCTCGGCGAAATAGGCTACATACGCGGCATAGAGGCGAAACTCGCCGATCTTGCCCGCAACACGGATAACCTACCCTTCACGCAAGAGCTTGGCGCCTATGTCCAGGCCTTCGATCTGGCCGGTTACGCCCATTTTCTCAAGCGGTTTGAAGATAGCGACAGGGGAGACGGCAAGGCATGAGCGGGCCAGGTGCGGCACTGCCGAGAGACATCGTATTGCTGGTGGATGACAGCCCCGAAACGCTCGGTTTCCTGACCGAAGCGCTGGAGCAATCCGGCTTTTCGGCGCTGATCGCCACCTCGGGTCAGGCCGCACTCAACATTGCCGAACGCATCACCCCCGATATCATCCTGCTCGACGCCGTCATGCCGGCCATGGACGGTTTCGAGACCTGCCGCCGCCTGAAGGCCAATGCGGCCGTGGCGCAGGTGCCGGTGATCTTCATGACCGGGCTGACGGAGACCGAACACGTAGTGCGGGCGCTGGAATCCGGCGGCGTGGATTATCTGACCAAGCCGATCAATATCGACGAGCTGCGCGCCCGCATCCGCGTCCACCTCTCCAATGCCCGCTCGGCGCAGAGCGCCCGCGTGGCGCTCGATGCCGCCGGCCGCCACCTGCTCGCCGTGCGCGCCAATGGCGCCATCCACTGGTCGACACCGCAGGCGACGAGGCTGGTCAACGCCGCCACCGGCCGCGATGATGGGCTGGAGATCGTCGTTGCCCATATTTCCGGCTGGCTTGCAGACAGGGCGTCGGTTGATGCCGTCCGTGACGCGCCGCTGACGATCACAGAGGCCGGGCGTCCCGCCCTGCAACTCTCCTTCCTCGGCGCGATGGGGCCGGACGAATACCTCTTCCGCCTGACCGCCGCCAACGAGAAATCCGACGACCATCTGCTCAAAAGCCATTTCGCCCTGACGACGCGGGAATCGGAAGTGCTGCTATGGATCGCCAAGGGCAAATCCAACCGTGATATCGGCGACATTCTCGGCCTTTCCGCCAGAACCGTGAACAAGCACCTGGAACAGATCTACGTCAAACTCGGCGTCGAAAACCGCGCTTCGGCCGCCGTCAAGGCCGCGCATATTTTGCATCAGGGGTGACGGCTGCATCTGATGTGATACGGTTCGGAAACATATATTTTCCGCTTCAGCGTAGAGCATCAACTTATTAGCGGAGCGAGTGCCGCATATTTCTTCTCCCCGTCGGGGAGAAGGTGGCCCGAAGGGTCGGATGAGGGGGCACCCTCACCGAATATCGCCGACCTCGCCCCCTCATCCCGCTGCCGCGACCTTCTCCCCCTCGGGGAGAAGAAACAAGCGGCGACGCCGCAGACCATTCCTCGAATATCCCCCTAAAACCCGACCAAGGAGGACGTCCCATGGACCGTTTCATCATTCTCTCCGGCTGTTCCGGCGGCGGCAAGTCCACCCTTCTTGCCGAGCTTGCCCGGCGCGGCTTTGCAACCATCGAGGAGCCGGGACGCCGCATCGTCGTTGACGAGACCCGAAATGGCGGCACCGCTCTGCCCTGGATCGACATCGAGGCCTTCGCCCGCCGGGCGATCGCCATGGCCCTCGAAGACCGGCAGAAAACACCATCAGACGGCCTCGTCTTTTTCGACCGCGGCCTGATCGACGCGGCCTCTGCGCTTCACCATGTCAGCGGTGATATTTTCATCGAGACGCTGCGACACACGCACCGCTACAACAGGCTGGTCTTCCTGACCCCGCCCTGGCCGGAAATCTACCGGGGCGACAGCGAACGCAAGCATGGTTTCGATGCTGCGGTCGAGGAATACCAACGTTTGGTCAGGGACTATGAAGAGCTTGACTACGACATTGCCACGCTTCCGAAATCCGGCACGGAGGAACGTGCGGACTTTATCTTGACGCGGATAGGCTGAATTGCATTCAGCAACGAGAATCGCTCTCAGCGATTTTCAAGCAATTGCGAAACGGTGACAAATTCAAACCCACGTTGGCGTAAACCGTCGATAATCAATGGCAGGGCCTGCCGGGATATTTCACGGCTTCGATACATGACGTGCATGATGATTATGGAGCCGTTTTTTGTTTGCTCGATCACATGCCTGGCAAAGGCAACCGTATCGGCGGCGACATCAGGAAACGATTCCGGCTCGACATCCCACATGATCGTTTTCCGGTCGTGCCGGGAAAGATACCAGGGCAAAGTGAGCAGCTTTTTGCCATAGGGCGGGCGGAACATGATCTCACCTTCATAGCCCGCAGTTCGGATAGCCATATCGGTGCGCTCGACTTCCTCCCTGACCCGCGCCGGCCCCATGAGCGTCATATTGGAATGCGCGTAGCTATGGTTACCGATCTGATGACCCTCGCGCACGATCATGCGTGCCTGCAGCAAGTTTTCTTCAGTCTCCTTACCCGTCAGAAAAAAAGTCGCTTTCACTCCGCGATCCTTCAGGATCGTCAAAACACTCTGCGTGAAGCCCGCCGAAGGCCCGTCATCGAATGTCAACGCCACCACCGGCCTGTCCGTTTCGACCCTTGCGATGATGGTCCCGAATAATTGCATCGTCCGGGACTTGCTGAAGAAATGCAGACCGAGGAGCACCCCCACCAGCACAGCGAGAATGAGGAATAGAGATATGACCCGCTTTATTGCCATTGCCACCCCTCATTGCAGTTTTCATGAAAGGCTTTTGTTTCCCGCTTTGTTGTCTCCATTGTGGCAAGACACAGCCGCAAAGCGTCGCCAAAAGTAAAAAAGCCCGGCATCGCTGCCGGGCTTCGATAAGTTGCGATCCAGTAAAACTTACGTCCCCTGCTGGATGTAGGTGAACTTGCCGTCCGGACCCTTCTTCCACTCGTACATAACGTAGCCGGGAAGCTTCGGGTCGCCCTTTTCGTCGAAGGAGATTTCGCCGAGCGCGGTCGGGAAGGAGCCCTTCTTCAGAGCTTCGGCAACCTTTTCCGGTTCAACGGAACCGGCAGCCTTTGCCGCACCTGCGATCGCCTGCAGCGCTGCATAGGAGTAGAGCGTGTAGGCTTCCGGGTTGAAGCCGGCGGCCTTGAACTTCTCTACCAGTTCCTTGTTTTCCGGACGCAGCGTCGGATCGGGACCGAAGGTGTTGAGCGTGCCTTCGACGGCGTCGCCAGCGATGGAGGCCAGTTCATTCGAGACGATACCGTCGCCCGAAACGAGCTTTGCCTTGAGGCCCTGATCGGCCGCCTGGCGGATGATCAGACCGGCTTCGGTGTGCAGGCCACCCCAATAGATGACCGTGACGCCGGCTTCCTTCATCTTCGAGATCAGCGCGGAGAAGTCCTTGTCGCCGACATTGACGCCTTCATACATGGCTTCCGTCACGCCGGCCGCATTGGCTGCCTTCTTGGTTTCATCGGCAAGGCCCTGACCATAAGGAGTCTTGTCGTGAATGATGGCGACCTTGGCGTCCTTGAAGTGGTCGGCCAGATACTTGCCGGCGATGCCGCCCTGCTGGTCGTCACGACCACAGGTGCGGAAGGTGTTCCACAGGCCGCGCTCGGTAAAGACCGGGTTGGTCGCGGCCGGCGTCACTTCCAGAATGCCGTTTTCCGCGTAAACTTCGGAAGCCGGAATGGAAACGCCGGAGTTGAAGTGACCGATGACGAATTTCACGCCGTCAGCAACGAATTTGTTGGCGACCGAGATACCCTGCTTGGGGTCGGATACGTCATCGCCGAGGACGATCTTGATCTGCTCGCCATTGATGCCGCCGGCGGCATTGATGTCTTTCGCAGCCTGTTCGGCACCCTTCTGGATCTGAGCGCCGAAAGCAGCATTCGGGCCGGTCAGCGGTGCGCCGACAGCGATCACGACGTCGGCCCAGGCCGAACCGCCAAACGCGACCATGGCGGTCAGCGCAACAGCGGAAAGAAGAGACTTCTTCATTATTTTACTCCCAGTTCCTTGGATGGGTTGATTGCAAGGACCTGTTCAGTACCCACCTTCACCGAACAGAAATCGTTCCACTTTAACGAGTATTTTGCAGCCGGAAGAATCCGCCTGTCAATCTTTCTTCTTGTAGGAGAATGCCGACGTCCTGTCGTAAAGCCAATAGTAGTTATTGACCATCTGGCTCGTCCGGCGCATGCGGAAACCGATGCTGGAAAAGGCCAGAAGAAGCACGACGTCAAACACGTAGTAAAAGCCGTTGATGAACGGCCCGTTGAAGAGCGCGTAATGCAGAAACCGCATGACGCACCCTAATGCCAGCGTGTAGATGACCACACGCGGATAATCGCCCCAGCTATCGGCCACGGATTTCCCCGTGCGCCACGCCGTCCAGAAACCCAGAAGAACAACCAGTGCGCGCAGAATATAACGCACGCCGCTATCTGTTTCGAAAAAAAGGCCCTGCATCGCTTTCCCCATCAGCGCCGGGCGTGAATGCCCAGACCCTGCCTTGTCTGTCGTCCCGCCGTTCTCCCGGCAGGCATTTTATTGTTTGCATCCCGCCACTTGCCCCCAGGGCCGACAGGACACCGTTTGCAGTCTTGCGCCGCAAAATCCCCGGCGCAAGTAAAATCTTTCAGTGCCGTCCGCCTTCCAGATAAGCGGCGCGCACCTGTGGATCGGCGAGCAGTTCCCTGCCCGAACCGCTCATCGTCACCTTGCCGTTGACCATCACGTAAGCGCGGTCGGAAAGCTTCAGCGCGGCAAAGGCGTTCTGCTCGACGAGGAAGACCGTCAGCCCCTCCTCCTGGTTGAGCTTCTTGATCGCCTCGAAGATGCCCTTGACGATCAGCGGCGCGAGACCCAGCGAGGGTTCGTCGAGCAGCAGAAGCTTCGGCCTTGCCATCAGCGCGCGGCCGATGGAGAGCATCTGCTGCTCGCCGCCGGAAAGCGTGCCGCCGCGCTGGCTCTGGCGTTCTTTCAGCCGCGGGAACATGACGAAGATTTTCTCGACGTCCTCTTTGAAATATTTGAGGTTGTCGAGATTGGCGCCCATCTGCAGGTTTTCCAGCACCGTCATGCGCGGGAAAATCCGGCGGCCTTCGGGAGACTGGGCGATGCGCCTGCGGGCGATGAGATGTGTCGGCAGATGGGTGATGTCCTCGCCATCGAAGGTCACCTGGCCCACCCGCGCCTGCGGGCTGCCGCAGATCGTCATCATCAGCGTCGACTTGCCGGCGCCGTTGGCGCCGATCAGGCTGACGATCTCGCCCTTGTTGACCTCGACATCGACACCGGCCAGCGCCCGGATGTTGCCATAATAGGTTTCGACACCCTGTACTTTGAGAAGCGGTTCACCGGACATCAGGCCGCTCCTCCGTCGAGTTCTTCCGCAATCACGTCTTCCACTTCATCATCCTCGACACCCAGATAGGCGGCGATGACCTTCGGGTCGTTCTTCACATGGTCCGGCGAGCCGTCGGAAATCTTCTGGCCGTATTCCAGAACCACGACGTGGTCGGAGATCTGCATCACCACCGACATGTCGTGCTCGATCAAAAGCAGCGACGTGCCTTCGTCGCGGATGCCGCGCAGCAGCGCGTTGAGCGCCAGCGATTCCTTCGGGTTGAGACCGGCCGCCGGTTCGTCGAGGCACAGAAGCTCCGGCCCCGTGCACATGGCGCGGGCGATTTCCAGACGGCGCTGGGCGCCATAGGGCAGATCGCCGGCCGGATCGTCGGCGCGGTCGGTCAGGTCGGCCTTGTCCAGCCAGTATTTGGCTTTCTCGATCGAGGCATCCACCGCCCGCCGGTAGGTGGGCAGGCCGAGAAGGCCGAGAATGGTGTAGCCGGAGGCCCTCATCAGCGCATTGTGCTGCGCCACCAGCAGGTTTTCCAGAACCGTCAGGCCTGAAAACAGGCGGATATTCTGGAAGGTGCGCGCCACCTTCGCCTTCTTGGTGATCTCGAAATCCGGCAGGCGCTCCAGAAGATGCGCCTCGCCAGTTTGCTGACGCATGGTGATCATGCCCATCGTCGGCTTGTAAAAGCCGGTGATGCAGTTGAAAACCGTGGTCTTTCCGGCCCCGTTCGGGCCGATCAGCGCGGTGATCTCGCCACGCTTCGCCTCGAAGGAGAAGTCGTTGATGGCCATCAGGCCGCCGAAGCGCATCGAGAGATGTTCAACCTTGAGGATCGTGTCAGTTGTCATTGTTGTCGTTCCGGAAGCCATCAACCGTGACCTTCCTTGGTAAAGCTGCCGGAAACGGCCTTGCGTTTCTTGAGGAAGGCCGTGGGTTCACGCGAGCCGACGAAACCGCGCGGCTTGAACAGCATGACGATGACCATGGCGAGGCCGAAGAGCAGCATGCGGTAGAGTTCCGGCGTGAAATCCGGTCCGAAGACATGTTTCAGGAACTCCATTTCGCGCAGAAGCTCCGTACCGCCGACCATGACGAGGGCGGCAATGGCGATACCCGTCAGCGACCCCATGCCGCCGAGAACGACGATGGCAAGGATGACGGCCGATTCCAGGAAGACGAAGCTTTCCGGCGACACGAAACCCTGGCGCGCGGCGAAGAACGAACCGGCGAAACCGCCGAACATCGCCCCCGTAGCAAAGGCGGTGAGCTTGGTGATGACGGTGTCGATGCCGAGCGAACGGCAGGCGATCTCATCCTCACGCAGCGCTTCCCACGCCCGGCCGATCGGCATGCGGCGCAGCTTGATGGTGACATAGGCCGTCAGCATGCAAAGAAGCAGGATCACGTAGAACAGGAATATCTTGTAATAGGCCGACGACATTGGCAGGCCGAAGGCCTTGGCGAAATTGTTCGGCGCGCTGACATCGAAGGACCAGATGCCGAAGACCGAGGCTTTGGCGATGCTGGAAATGCCGAAAGTGCCCTTGGTCACGGCCGTCCAGTTCAAAAGCACGAGACGGATGATTTCACCGAAGGCAAGCGTGACGATCGCCAGATAGTCACCGCGAAGCCGCAGCACGGGAAAACCGAGGATAACGCCCCAGAAGCCCGCCAGAATGCCGGCAAGCGGCAACAACACCCAGAAGGACAGGCCGAAATAGCTTGACAGCAGCGCATAGGAATAAGCGCCCACCGCGTAGAAGGCCACGTAACCCAGATCGAGCAGGCCGGCCAGACCGACGACGATGTTGAGGCCCCAGGCCAGCATCACGTAGATCAGGATCTGGATGCCGAAATTGTCGACGAATTTCAGGGAACCCTGAAAGCCGAACAGCTGAACGGCGATAATGGGATAAAGCAGCAGCAGAACCAGCGCGATTTTCAGGAAGTGCTTGTGGAAAAAGCCCTTTTCCTCGGAGATTTCCAGAATGCCGCTTTTTGCCTTGGCAAGCCGGCGACGATCCAGAGACGGCTTGATGAAGCCGACCACGAGGAAGCGGCCGATAGCGGCGATGGCGACGAAGATCGCCAGAAGCCCCCAGCGGGTGCCCCAGATGAGCTGGTTGTTGATATCCTGATAGGTGACGATGCCGACGTAAAGAATGAACATGCCGAACGAGACAACGCCCGCAATCAAGCCTTCTTTCACGGCCGCCGCCATCGGGCTTGGGCTGGAAGTATCGGTTTCGGAAGCGATATTGGTCATGGGATCACACCTTCTCGACTTCCGGACGACCGAGAATACCGGTCGGTTTGAAGACCAGCACGAAAGCCAGGATGCCGAATGCCGCAACATCCTTGTAGGCGATGGAGAAATAGGCCGACCACAGGGATTCGATGAGACCGATCAGCAGACCTCCGAGCACAGCGCCCGGAAGCGAGCCGATGCCGCCGAGAACGGCTGCGGTGAAGGCCTTGACGCCGGGGATGAAGCCGTCGCTGAACGAGGCCACGCCATAATACATCAGATACATCGAACCGGCCACGGCGGCGAGCGCCGCGCCCATGATGAAGGTAATGGAAATCGTCTTATCGACATCCACGCCCAGAAGCGCCGCCATCTTGCGGTCCTGTTCGGTGGCGCGCTGCGCCCGGCCGAGCGGGGTCTTGTTGACGATGTACCAGAAGGCGAAGAGCAGTACGGAGGTCACCACCATGATGATCAGCTGCTTCAGCGAGACCGTGACGGAGCCGAAATGATAGTTTTCCGTCACCATGGACGGGATCGGCTTGTTGCGCGGACCCTGCGTCACCTGGATGAAGTTGGACAGCGCGATCGACATGCCGATGGCGGTGATCAGCGGTGCGAGGCGGAACGAACCTCTCAGCGGACGGTAGGCGACGCGTTCGATGACCCAGTTCCACAGGCCGGTCATCAGCATGGCGACGACCATCATCAAAAGCAGGAGAAGCGCCACCGGAATACCGGCAAAAAACGATGTTGCGATCAGAAAAACGATCAGAGCGGCGAAACCGCCAAGCATGAAAATATCGCCATGGGCAAAGTTGATCATGCCGATGATGCCGTAGACCATCGTGTAGCCAATTGCGATGAGGCCGTAGATCGATCCAAGAGTCAGCCCGTTGATGAGCTGCTGGATAAAATACTCCATGTCTTTCCCCTGGGCATGACCTCAAATGAGCCACGCCTCGTTTATGTTAATTATAGAGGGAACCCTTTCAGGCAGCCCCCCACCTGCAAAATCCATATCGTGTTCGCTAAAAATGTGAAGTCAAAAACGGGCGATCCTGCACAAAATTTGGAATTTCCACATCCGCTGCCCTTTTCCCCATCAAATAAGCCATGATTTTAGCAGGAAGTGCTAAAAAAACGGCGTCCGAACCCTATTTAAGCATTGCCTGACGCATTGTACGCCGCATTGTTTGACGGACGGCGGGCAAAGGAGTAGCGACATTGAAGATCGCAATATTCCGTCACGGGATGACAACGGCACAGAGATGATCGACATATTGACGAAAGCGGCGCTGGACGCCGGACAGGCGATCATGGCGGTCCATCGCGCTGGCCCGCACGTGTCCTACAAGGATGATTGCTCGCCGGTGACAGAGGCCGATCAGCGCGCCGAGACGATCATTCTCGAGGCGCTGGCCGCCCATTTTCCCGAAATCCCGGTGATAGCCGAAGAAGCGGTCTCGAACGGCATCCTGCCGGAGACGGGCACGGAATTCTTTCTGGTCGATCCGCTTGACGGGACCAAGGAATTCATTTCCGGCAAGGATGATTTCACCGTCAACATCGCCCTGATCAGAAACGGCGTTCCTGTCGCCGGCGTCGTTTACGCCCCCTGTCGCGGGCAAGCCTGGACCGGCAAGGACGACAGCGCCGAAAAGCTCGCAATCTCCGGCGAAGGCGCGATCCTTGCGCGCCACCCCATCCGTGCACGCCGGCGCGGCGCATCTCCGGTGGCGCTGATCAGCCGCTCGCATTGCACCGCGAAAACGGAAGCCTTCGTGGCCGAACACGGCCTGAAGGACTGTATTTCCGTCGGTTCCTCGCTGAAATTCTGCATGCTGGCGGAAGGTGTCGCCGATATCTATCCCCGCTTCAGCCGCACCATGATGTGGGACACGGCGGCCGGCGACGCCGTGCTGCGCGCCGCCGGCGGCCGAACGCTCGATTGTGAAGGCCGTCCGCTTACCTATGAGGTGAGAGGCGACGGTGAGGACGCGCTGGCCAACCCGGATTTTATTGCCGAGGGTGCGATGGCGGCCGTGGAAATCGCGGGATAGGGCGGCGGCGACGCTGGGATGTTTGCTTGGGTGATTGGGCGTTTTTAGACGTTCGCCTCGGTGTATGCGGCTTACCCCCCTCTGCCCTGCCGGGCATCTCCCCCACAAGGAGGGAGATCAGCAAGATGCGCTACCACCGCTTCGTTCTCAAACGTCGAGATTGGCGGGACCTCGCCACGAGTCGATCTCCACCCTTGTGGGGGAGATGCCCGGCAGGGCAGAGGGGGGTGAAGCCGCATACACCGAAGCAAAGACATCGCCTCTCCCGCTCGCCCACAACCACTAAACACACTCCCGCCGAAGCCGCCAAAAATAATTTCATCCCCGCTCATCCCCGCCGCATCACAATCGCCGGCGAACAGCAAATCGAGCGCGGAAGAGACATCATGACGGAACAGACGGCGAGACTTCGGCTTCCTTACATCCTGCCCTCGCAGGCGCAGAAACACGTCACCCATAACGAGGCGCTGCAAAGGCTGGACGCGATCGTGCAACTGGTCATCAGGGACGCGGTCGCCGCACCGCCTGAAAATTCCCCGGAGGCCGACTGTTTCCTCCTGTCCGTGGACGCCGCCGGCGACTGGGCCGGCAAGGGCGGAAAGCTCGCCTTCCGGCAGGATGGCGCGTGGCTGCTGATCACGCCGCAGCCCGGCTGGACGGCGTGGTTTGCCGCTGAGAACAAACACCGCGTCCTGCGGGACGGCGCATGGCGGGACATGCCGCTGCCCGCCACAGGCGCGTTCGAAAGGCTCGGCATCGGCACGCAGGCCGATGCCGCCAACCGTCTGGCGCTTGCCTCCCCCGCCAGCCTCTTCAGCCACGGCGAGGACGATGGCAGCCACCGCATGACGATCAACAAGGCGGCGAAGGCCGATACCGCATCGCTGCTGTTCCAGTCCGGCTGGAGCGGACGCGCGGAAATGGGCCTTGCCGGCAATGACGGTTTTTCGATCAAGACCAGCACCGATGGCATTTCCTGGCGCACCGCCCTTGTCTGCGGCAGCGACGGCAGGGTCTCGATGCCCAACCGGCCCGTGGTTCTGGCGGGCCTGCCGGCGGGCACGACGAAGCCGGCGAACGGTTCGGCGGCTGGCTTTTCCCTGCTCTTCATCGATGAGGGTGGTTTTAGTCTGGGCGATCCGGTCGGAACCGGCGGTGGAAAGGAACTCGTCGTTCCCGCAAAGGGCCTCTATCTGGCCATCCTGTCGCTTGCCTTGGTGTCCTCTTCCGGCCACCGGGTATCGCTTGCCGTGAATGGCGCAGCAGGTGACCTCAGCGTGGCCGGCAACGCATCCAATGCCGGCGCCTCGCAGTCGGCCACCGTCATCCTTGCCCTCAATGCCGGCGACCGCCTGAGGCTGCTGCATGGGGGCGTGGCGGAATTTACCCAGGGCAGTGGAAAAACGTGCCTTTCGCTTGCGGCGCTGTGAGGCAAACAACCGATGGGCGATAAAAAATGCGATTTTTGGAAAAAAATTTTCCCGGCAAAATAAGGCGACTCGAACAAATCAGGCGAAACCGTTCAAATTCTTAATAAATTGTCACGAGCTGCTTAGTCAATTTTTAAAGGTACCGGGATAAAGTTCCCGTCATATGGTCTTGAGTTTGTATAGAGTGTCCAATGACCGAAATGATACGCCCACGAGTTAAATATGTCATCGGCCCCGATGGCAGCCCTCTGACGATTGCGGATCTTCCGCCTGCCAATACCCGTCGCTGGGTCATTCGCAGAAAGGCGGAGGTGGTTGCAGCGGTTCGCGGAGGACTGTTGAGCCTCGAGGAAGCCTGCGAGCGTTATACGCTTACTGTCGAAGAGTTCCTGTCCTGGCAGTCTTCGATTTCCGATCATGGCCTTGCCGGCCTGCGCACCACGCGCATCCAGCAATATCGTCACTGATATCGCACTCGCGCGCCAACGCGCCGAAGCCGGATTTTCAAAAACCCCGCCGGACCATCGACGGGGCTTTTGGATTGATGTCGGGTCTTCCCGAAAGAAGCATGTCCGCCCACTTTGGTAAAAACCATTGTCGCCGGTTTGTGTCCGCTGCGTTTACATTCCCGCTGTTTCAATTCAGGCGCGAGCCGTTACAGTGGCGAATACGAGCAGCAACAAGGAGGCGCAAACCATGGACATCCTCAGCACAGAAACCGGATCGCGCGGCGAATATTCGGCAACCGTCGACGGCCATACGGCGGAGATGACCTATTCCCGCACCTCCCCTTCCCTTGTTATCATCGACCATACCGGCGTGCCCGATGCCCTGCGCGGCAAGGGTGTCGGTCAGGCGCTCGCGGCCCACGCGATCGACGAGGCCCGCAAGGGCGGCTGGAAAATCATTCCGCTCTGCCCCTTCTTCAAGGCCCAGACACTGCGCCACCCCGAATGGGCGGATGTTATTCAGGGGTAACTCCCAGGCGAAGGGACGCTTGGGGCAGAACCTCACGAGTATTTTTGACGAAAACGGAGCACCCACACTCCGTCACCCCGGCCCTGAGCCGGGGTCCAGCCAGCTCAAGTCATTGAGCTGAAAAGACTCTTTTCGCCGCGCAGACGCGCGTCGGCTGGATGCCGGATCGGGTCCGGCATGACGGCGGAGAGCTTTTCCGGTTTACCAGCAATCACGCCGCCTTCAACGGCGGCATCCCGGCATGCATGCTCCTGCGGATTTCCTCGCGGAATTCAGGCGTATCCTCTGCGCCGTGCACCGTCATCGCATGTTGCACGGCCGCTTCCATAAGCTCCTCCGGCGTATCGGCGGAGATGGCGATCGAGCATTTGCTGTCGCTCGGGAATTCACGGCAATCGATATATTGGCGGGCCATTTGTTTTCCTCCCTGCGTCTGGCCCACCCGCGTTCGCGCGGAACGCGCGTGGGACAAGCCTCCGGCTCTCGGTCGGAACCCCGTTTAATTACGCCTTTCCCCAACCCCGGACAATCGAAATCCCGGATGCCCCCGGCCCCTTGTCACTCTGGGGAAAATCTTGCCTGGAAAAGGTTGGCGGTTCGCCAAAGTGAAAGGCCGCCACAAAGGGCGGCCTCTCAAAAAAACACATGGCATCCCGTCATTGAAAGACGCCTCCTGATCCACTGGCAGCCGTCAATGAGGACGATCATATCTGATCTTGCGCCGATATTCAGGCGCGGGCGCGGATTGCTCCGTCGCGGTTTTCCAGTGCCGCCGCCTTTTCATATTCGGCCTGCACCTCTTCCAGAGAAGCCTCCGCGGCCTCCTGCTGGGCCTTCAGTTCCCGGATCGAGACCTGAAGATTGTCCGCCCGCTGACGCGCGGCCTTGGCGAAGGTCGGATAGGCAAAGTGTGTCGGATCGGTAATTCCAGACTTGGTCTCCTCAAGAGAGATCTGATGCACCAGTTCCTTTGCCATCCGTTCAAACTCGGACATCATCTGCTGCAACTGCTGCAATTGCCGACGTTTTTCGTTGACCTGAAATTCCTTCAGGCGAACCAGGCTGTCACGCGACTTCATACGCAATACTCCATGGATAGCGAGACCCGGATCAAAAAGGCACTATGCCCCCTGATCGGCCCGTTTAACCCGCCCGTTCAACCGGCCGGGTTAACCCGTTGTGCCGGAATGATTCCCAAAAGTTACCGGGCGTTAATAAAAAAACGCCGCCGTTAACCTTTCGTTTACGGGCATCGTTAATGATAAACACGATCATTTAAGGGTCGGTAAATGCCAGGTCCAAAAAACGGGCCAGACGATGTAAGAGTCGATTGAATCACTTAGCGCGATATCCTCACGTTAAGCTTCAATTTTGGCGATGGTGGATTCACGTGCAAAAACAGCAAAATGCCTACTTTGCTTAATAAATTCGATACACCTTGCCAAAGGTAATTAGAATTTGTTAACCATTTGGTGGCAGCCTGCAAATCAGGCAACGTCTGGATCCGCATCGCGCGAGGCAATGATTTACCAATCTGCGGGCGGCAAAGGGGATAATTATGCGGGTTCTACTTATTGAAGACGACAGCGCAACAGCGCAGAGCATCGAACTGATGCTCAAGTCGGAAAGTTTTAACGTCTACACGACCGACCTCGGTGAGGAAGGCGTGGACCTCGGTAAGCTCTACGATTACGACATTATTCTTCTCGACCTCAACCTTCCCGACATGTCGGGTTACGAGGTCTTGAGAACCTTGCGTCTTTCCAAGGTCAAGACGCCGATCCTCATCCTCTCCGGCATGGCCGGCATCGAGGACAAGGTACGCGGCCTCGGCTTCGGCGCAGACGACTATATGACAAAGCCCTTCCATAAGGACGAGCTTGTTGCCCGCATTCACGCCATTGTCCGCCGTTCCAAGGGCCATGCGCAATCGGTCATCTCCACCGGCGAGCTGATCGTCAATCTCGATGCCAAGACGGTTGAAGTGGGTGGCCAGCGCGTTCACCTGACCGGCAAGGAATATCAGATGCTTGAGCTGCTTTCGCTGCGCAAGGGCACGACGCTGACCAAGGAAATGTTCCTGAACCACCTTTATGGCGGCATGGACGAACCGGAACTGAAGATCATCGACGTCTTCATCTGCAAGCTGCGCAAGAAGCTCGCAAACGCCGCAGGCGGCGCGAATTACATCGAAACCGTCTGGGGTCGTGGTTATGTGCTGCGCGAGCCGGATGGCGCTGCGGAATTTCTCGAAACCGCCTGATCCTTTTCAGGGTATGGCAGTTTTTAAAAAACCCGCTGGTGACAGCGGGTTTTTTCTTGCGATTTCATGATTGGGTAGTGCCATGGATCATTCTATCCCCACTCTCAGGACCGAACGCCTGACTTTGCGCCCGCAGGTCATGGCGGATTTCCCCGCCTATCGGGATTTCATGGCCTCCACCCGCTCCATCGGCGTCGGCGGGCCATACGATCTGCCCTCGACCTGGGGTGTTTTCTGTCACGATCTGGCCAACTGGCACTTTTTCGGCCACGGCGCGCTGATGATCGAACTTGGCGAAACAGGGCAATGCATTGGCCAGGTCGGCATCAATCACGGCCCGCTGTTCCCGGAAAAAGAACTGGGCTGGCTGCTTTACGACGGCCAGGAAGGCCACGGCTATGCTGCGGAGGCAGCATCAGCGCTGCGCGACTGGGCGTTTGAGACCCTGAAACTGCAAACGCTGGTCAGCTATGTCTCGCCGCACAACAGCAAATCGGCAGCAGTTGCGCAGCGCCTCGGCGGCATTCTCGACCCATCCGCACCACGTTCCGACCCCGAAGACCTTGCCTATCGGTATCATCAGATCAACGCAGCTTGAAGGATCGGGACGTCGCGCGACGTCTCAAACACCCATCTTAATGCATTTCCACTTTCAGGAAGCCGACAATCGCCTCCGCGATCTGCCGGTGGATGGTTGCGCGGTCCCTGCCGCCGCCATCACGGCAGACGAAACCTTCTCCCGGCGAAAGCTCCTCGACGATTTTTTCGCCGTTTGGCTTGCATATCTGCATGAAGCTGAAGTGGCTGGCATCCGGTATTTCCCGATAGACGGTCTTCGCCTTTGGCAGATGCCGGGCGATATATTCCGAATCGGCCTTGATGGCGGCAATCTCGGGCGTTTCCACACCGGCGGCCAGAACCAGAACCGGCACGCCCACCCGTTTTAGCGTTTCCGGCAGAAAACCGGCAGCCGGGCCAAGGTCGAGCGCAACCACCGCGTGGATGCGAACATCGCTCAAATCCATCGAAAGGCGTGGGTCGGCCTTGCCGTCGTTAACGATTCCGACCTTGCCCAGCATCCGCGGCGCCTTGCATTGCGGCGGAAGTTTTTCTCCATCGCAATCTTTTAGAGCGAGATCGGCGCTGTAGCGGGCGCCGGCCAGTTCCATCGCGGTCCAGCCTCCAAGGGAATGGCCAATCACGGCGATGCGCGTCCTGTCGATTGTGCCGGCGAGTTGGTCATTTTCAAGCAGCGCCGTCAGCGTTCTGCTGATATCGCGCGGCCGCTCCCACAACGGGACGATCTCCGCCGCATCCTCTTCGGTGAATGATTCGCCGGCGTGATCCGGCGCGGCCACGACATAACCCTGCTGCACAAGCTCTCCGGCAATCCAGTTCAGATTGCGCCAGCTTCCGCCGAAACCGTGAGACAGCAGCACGAGGGGGCGGGAACCGGCCAAAAACGACGCACCAGATTGGACCTCGAGACCATAAAAGGCCGCGTTTTCACCCACGATCTCGCTTTTCCCGGACGCCGCAGCCGGATACCACAATGACAGGTTCAGCTTTCTCGCCCCGGCATCATCGGGCAATTCAAGTTGTTTGAAACCAACGGCGGTTTCCGCCATTGCGGGCGCAGCGGTGGAGAGGATGGCGATTGCGACCAGAAAAATATAGCGCATGTGAAGCTCCAGGAGTTGATCTTGGACCAACCCTTGGTTCAAACCGCCACCGCCCGAGACCTCAAACAGGTTTCAGGTCGTCCTGAAACGCGATCGAGACGGCCGTCCGCGAGCCGCGCTAAATCTCCACCACCCGCTCGAAAAGCCGGACCGGACTGTCCCTGAACGTCGTGTCGCGAAACGGGCGAAAGCCGAAACGGGCAGCGATGGCGAGCGAAGGGGTGTTGAGCGGATCGATCATGCAGACGGTGCGCTGCGAAATCCCGCTGCCATCGAACCACTCCGTTGCTGCCGCCACCGCTTCCGTCGCCACGCCCTTGCCGGTCAGTTTCGCGTCGATTTTCCACATCGCCTCGGGCACGCCATCAAAATCGGTCCCGTTTCCACGGCGCATATGGGCGAAACCCACCTCACCCACGATACGTCCGGTGCTTGCCTCCTCCACGACAAAGGGGCCGAAGCCGAAAGCGGACCAATGGCCGATGAAGCGTAAAAGCCGGGCAAAAGCGAGTTCAGGGTCGAGCGGAGCAATCGATCTGACCCCTTCGATGGGGTGAACGTCCGCGCTCCAGAAAGCGCGATAAAGCGCTTCATCCGTGATGACGTGCGGCCGCAAGACGAGGCAAGCGGTTGTCAGACGTGTCATGAACCTGTTCCCCGGACAGAAAAGGTCGGCGCACCGACAGATGCGGGCCCGACCTTTCGAAAACTCACCTCTGCAATTGAACGATCACGCGGCAATCGTCTTTGCGGTAAACACGATGCGATCCTCATGCACCTTGTATTCCACCGCCATATCGGCCTCTTCCGCCAAGAGCAGCGTGTAATAGGGCTGCACGGAATGAGCGTCGACCGCCTCTTCCAGCCTGCCTTCGTAAATCTCGGCGAATTTCGCCGGAATACGCATCATCTTTCCCTTGACGGTGATTTCGAACTTGGCGTCACCCTCCGGGTTTTCCAGCACCACATCCACATTGCCGCCGCGCGGGATGGCGCTGTAGGAAACGAGAAAGAGGTTGAGCAAAAGTTTGACACGATTTTTCGCAACGATGGCGCGTGGGCCGTTCCAGCTCACTTCGGCCTTCTTTTCGGCGGCGGCGAAATCCTTGGCGGCCTTTTCGGCCTCGCCGGTGTCGATGGAAGCGCCGGCGGAACCGGAGGCGCCGAAAGCCAGCCGTGCGAACTTCAGCCGCACGGATGCGTTAAGGGCCGAAGTGCGGATGAGATCCATCGCATCGTCATCGGTGCCGCCCTCGTCCAGCAATTCGAGGCCGTTATTGATGGCGCCGACAGGAGAGATCACGTCATGGCACACACGACTGCACAGAAGAGCCGCCAGATCGGGACCGGACAGCGTGATATTGAGTTTGCTCGTCATAAAATTCTCTCCTGCGCAAGGGAGGCGCGGACGGTGTGGAAATTGTTAAGCCATAATGACACCATATTTGGTAAACCGATTGTTAATAGGATGGTTTCAAAATGCCAAATGCCTTAACAGGCCACCCTGGAGCGCCCCGCATCCGTTCGGACGGACAAGGAATGTTCCAGCACTTTGAATCTGCGCATCGGTCCTGTCGAAAATCGAATCCGGATTTTCGGACTGATGCACCAACGAACAGACGGACGGACATGACGATGCGCCTTACGAAAACCCGCACCATTGCACGCCTCGGACTGGGAAAGATTTTTGCGCTCCTTGCCAGCCTCCTGATGTGGGTCGCGCCGGCCTCGGCCCAGAACAGCGATCAATATTCTTTCCAGGAAGTCGTGGATGCAGGCCACGGATTCTTTGGGGAAACCACCGGCGGCCTCGCCAAGGTGGTGGAACGCGCCTTCCAGCAATACGGTCTTCCGAACGGTTATATTCTGGGTCAGGAAGGCTCCGGCGCTTTCGTCGCGGGCCTCACCTATGGCGAAGGCACGCTTTATACCAAGAATGCCGGCCAGCATCCGGTCTTCTGGCAAGGCCCTTCGCTCGGCCTCGATTATGGTGGCCAGGGCACCCGTGCCATGATGCTGGTCTACAACCTGCCTTCGGTCGATGCGCTTTACCGCCGTTATGGGGGCGTCAGCGGCTCCGCCTTCATCGTCGCCGGCGTCGGCATGACCTATCTCAAGAGCAGCGATGTCACGCTGGCGCCCATCCGCACCGGCATCGGCGCGCGCCTCGGCATCAATGTCGGTTACCTGAAGCTCACCCAGCAGCCGACCTGGAACCCCTTCTGATTGACCGGCACCTGAGGGATTTGACCTAGGGCAAGACGTCGCGGCATGTTTCTTCTCCCCGTGGGGGAGAAGGTGGCCCGAAGGGTCGGATGAGGGGGCACCCTCTCTGGATTTCGGAACGCTCGCCTCCTCATCCCGCTGCCCTCTATCAACGCCTTGGCGGAGCCCCCTCCCCACGGTTGCAATAATAGCGTAACGTGCGTTCGCGCCCTCTTTCCGAATGCGCGCGTATCTGAGTTTCGGAGACTGTCTCGCGTGATTGAATATGCCATTCTTTTCGGATTGGGTTTTCTCACCGCAACCCTGCTGGCCTTGCTGATCGCGCCCGCGATCCATCGCCGCATCGTCGCCTATACGGAAAACCGCCTGCGCGCGACGATGCCCATCAGCCCGCAGGAAGTCCGCGCCCAGAAGGACATGGCCCGCGCCCTCTACGCCGCCGAAAACGCCAAAGCCCGTCAGGAACTGGATACGGAGCGGGAAAAAAACACCTCGCTTCGCCTCGCCAACGAGGCCGCTTCCAGCGATGCCTACCGCCTCGGCGAACAGAACCGTGGCCTTTTGCTGAAAATCGAGGAGCTGACGCTGGAGATCGGCGACTTGCGCGCCGCCCTCGACACCAGCGAAGAACGCGCCGGCGTGATACAGGCAAGTCTTCTGGAACAGGAGAAGGCCGCAAACGAGCGCGCCGGCCAGATGTCGGAAATCACCGCCCGCCTCACCAATCTGACGCGCGAGCTGGATGATTCGAAAATCCTCGCCGCCACCCGCGATCTGGAGGCCGAGCAGGCAAAACAGAGCGCTTCCCGTTTCCGCAAGGAAGGCGAGACGGCAAGCCGCGAATTGCAGGACGTGGCAGCCCGCAACAAGGAAGCCATGACAGCGGTTGCACGCGAGAGCCGCAAGGTTACCCGGCTGGAGGACCAGCTCGCCGGTCTCATGGCGAAAAACGCCGATCTCGACACCATGCTGACGCTGCGCAATCAGGAAGTCGCCCGCCTGAAAGAACAGCTTGCGGCAACCGGCGGCCGCGCCAACGACATGATCATCCGCCTGCCGAACCCCGCCGTGCCGGTTGAAAAAACCGCAACGCCGCTGCAAAAGGCAGCCCCTGCCCCGGAAATCGCGCCCGTCGTTCCGGCAGACACCTCCCCCATCGTGGAACCGGCGACACCGCCGCCGGAAGGTCTGGCGCAGGAGATCGAGGATATCCGCAATCAGGGAACGGCGCTCACCGAACGCCTGCTGAACGTGCGCGGCACCGGCAATGACGAACCGATCCGCCGCGAAATCGCCCGCATCGCCGCCCAGATGATCGCCCTGACAGCCGCCCAGGAAGGCGACAAATCGCCGATTCCGGGGCTGCTTGCCAAAGCGTCTGCCGCATCCGGTCGTGAGAGCCTTGCGACGCGGGCTGGTGAGTTGATGGGCAAGCGGAAGGGGTGATCAGGCGGAAATTTTCCCTCTGCGTGTGAGGTTTACCCCCCTCTGCCCTGCCGGGCATCTCCCCCACAAGGAGGGAGATCGGCAAGAAGCTTTACCGTCACTTCATTCTCAAACGTCGAGATGGGCGGGACCCCGCCTCGGGTCGATCTCCCTCCTTGTGGGGGAGATGTCCGGCAGGACAGAGGGGGGTGAGCGGCATTCGCTAAGGGATAACCCCTCCCCCACAAACGCCGCAAGATTTACACCCGCCCGATCGCCCCCGCCATCTGATAAAGCGCCAGCCCCGAAGCCGTCCCCGCATTCAGACTGTCCAGCTGCGGCGACTGCGCAATCCGGGCGGTATGAAAACGCGACAGCACCGATTGCGGCAGCCCCTCGCCTTCCGTGCCGATGACCAGCGCCATGCGCTCGGAACGGGGAATGTCGCGTATCTCGGTCGTTCCGTTGGGCGAAAGGCTCCAGATCGCAAAACCGGCGGCAGCGAGCCGCTCCAGCATTTCCACCGCGCCGCCGCCGCGATGATAGGGAACCGACAGGACGGAACCGACGGACACCCTGAGCGCCTTGCGATACAGCGGATCGCATGAGGTCTCGTCCAGAAACACCGCATCGGCGTAAAAAGCCGCAGCATTGCGGAACATCGCACCCAGATTGTCGTGGTTGGAAATGCCGCAGCCTACCAGCACCAGCGACGAGACGGGAAGCGTGTCCGTCAATCCGTCCAGCGTCATGTCACGCACCCGGCGGCCGTGCGCCAGAATGCCGCGATGCAGGTGAAAACCGACGATACCATCAAGCACCTGTGCTTCCGCCACATAGACCGGGACATCGGGTGGAAAATCAGCAAGGATATCGGCCACACCGGAAAGCCGGTTTTTGAGGATGAGGATGCTTTCCGCCGCAAAGGCGCCGCCCGTTTTGTGGGCGGCGGCCAGCATGCGCAGCACGACCGTGCCTTCCGCGATGAAGCGGCCCTGCCGGCCGGTCAGGTCACGCTCGCGAATGTCGCGAAAGGCGGCAATGCGCGGATCGGCCGGGTCTTCGACCGGGATCAGCGTCCGCCCGTCGAGCAGCGCCGGAGCGCCCGCCGGATTAATACCCTCACTGGGCATCGACCGTCACATCGGCCAGGAACCGGCCGGTCGCGACGTTGAAGACCAGCGCCTTGCGGGTGCCGTTGGCAAGCTTGCCGTAAAACAGCATGTCGCCGCCGGAATAGCTGACATTGTCGATCGTAAAGCCCTGTGGCAGGCTGGCGGTCACGGCAAGCGGTCCATTGCCGGTGGGAACGCCCAGATTTTGCGGTACGCTCTGCGTCGCAACGGTTTTCGACGGCCCCACCGCCTTGTAGACAACCGCGCCGAACACGGCCATAAGGCTGATAAACATCACGGAGCCAGACACGATCTGCAAACGGATCATCTTGCGGCGAACTTTATCCATGGCCGGATCAAGCGGCTTGTCTTCCTGTTCGTCTTGCTCGATCTGCGTCATCGGGTTCCCTGAAATGCTGATTGATCGGAAAATAAGAATGAACGACCCCTTTAAACAAGGCGGAGACGCAAGGAAAGTCCTGATTGCCGGGGAAGACGCCGAAGGCCGCCTCGATTCCTGGCTGGCGGGCGAAGTTGGCGGCGACCTGTCGCGCAGCCGCCTGAAGGCGCTGATCGAGCAGGGCGCGGTTTTCCTGAACGGGACGCCGGTGACCGAACCGAAAAAGAAGGTGCACCCGCAGGACCGCATCGAAATCGTGATGCCGGAACCGGAAGACCCCGAACCCAAGGGCGAGGATATCCCGCTCGACGTGGAATACGAGGACGAGGACCTGATCGTGCTCATCAAGCCCGCCGGTCTCGTCGTGCATCCGGGTGCCGGCAACTGGACGGGAACGCTGGTCAATGCCCTCATTCACCATTGCGGCGACAGCCTCTCCGGCATCGGCGGCGTGAAGCGGCCGGGCATCGTGCACCGGCTGGACAAGGAAACCTCCGGCGTCATGGTCGTGGCCAAGAACGACAACGCCCATCGCCATCTCGCCGCGCAATTTGCCGACCATGGCCGCACCGGCCCGCTGGAACGCGCCTACAAAGCCGTGGTCTGGGGCCGCCCGCGCACGCTGCGCGGCACTATCGACGCAGCACTCGGCCGCGGTGCCGACCGCACCAAACGTGCCGTCAAGCGCGAGGATACCTACGATGCCCGCGAGGCGATCACCCATTACGAGGTGATGGAGCGCTTCCATGAAAGGCCGGATGCATCCTGCCTCGCCTCCATGGTGGAATGCCGCCTGGAAACCGGCCGCACCCACCAGATCCGCGTGCACATGGCCCATATCGGCCACCCGCTGATCGGCGATCCGGAATATGGCGCGGCCTTCCGCACCAAGGCGAACCTGCTGGAAGAACCGGCCAGAAGCACCGTCAACGCCTTCCCGCGACAGGCGCTGCATGCCTATCTGCTCGCCTTCGAACATCCCCGCACCGGCGAGGTGATGGAGTTCGAAACCGACATGCCTGATGACATGCAGGAACTGATCACCGCCCTGCGCGGCTGAAAAAGCCGCATGGCGCAGCAAAAAAACCGCGCCATGCATCTTGCCGGAAGCCCCGGATAATAAAAAAAGATTAGCGGATAGCGATATTCCGCGAATGGTCCTTTTTGTAGACCGCCCCAATTCCGCTTCAATCATCTCACCTCCTCGACCCCCGGCCCGCTTGAAATCGTCCCCGCAAATACCGTGGCCGCACAACGAGCTTGCCGAATACAAACGCCGCAAGGGATGCTTTTCGTTCGATCCGCAGAGCTGAACGAAACCGGCATGATGACGGGATCTATCGCGCATGAATATCGATGAACGCCGTTTTATATTTCAGGATCTACGCAGCGTCGAAGGCTATATCGACCCGCCCGACGCCCTCGTCTTCAAGGCGCTGCTGCAGGCGCAGACGAGAGACGGCCTTGAGGGCGGCATGGCGGAAATCGGCGTCTATTATGGCCGCTCCTATTTTCTGCTGCGTAAATTCGCGCATTTGCAGGAGAAGGTACTTGGCGTCGACCTGTTCGAAATGGACCCGCCGGAGGATGGCAGCCTCGACCAGTATGACCGTCTGATGGAAAACGGTCGGCGGCTGGGTTTTGCCATGGACAAGGACCTGATCATCAAGGCTGACAGCACCCGGCTCGCACCCGCCGACATCACCTCGAAGATCGGCCCGGTTCGGTTCTTCAGCATCGATGGCGGGCACCACCTGCATCATGTGCTGGCCGATGCGAAACTGGCGATGGAGGCGATCGCCCCGCACGGCGTCATCGTCTTCGACGACACCTTCAACCCTGCCTGGCCGGAAGTGACTGTTGGCGTCGCCGATTTTCTGCGCACGCATGGCCACAGCCTCGCCTGCTTCGCCATGACCAAATACAAGACCTATGTCTGCCACCGCGAATTTCACGCGGTTTACGCCGGCGCCATCGCCGACGAACCCGATTTGCAGGCGCTTGGCCATGTCGAAACGCAATTTCTCGGCTCCACCGTCGTGCGCCTGCACAATCCCATGCGCAGGCGGGTGATGTATGAGCTGATGGTGCGCTCCGGCCTCGGCGGATTTTCGGAACGAATCTACCGCTCGAAAGTTAAACAGGTCAGAGACAGTGTCGCCGGAACATAACGCATGTGTGAACGCCCCCTTCGCTTGAAACGCGGCGGGCGCATACATATTTGTTACATGGGTTCGTGCGGGGTCGGTAACGACCCGCCACTAGCGGTGTGCCTCGGGCGAGTAATCGTCAATTCAGGAGGGTGCCGTTCCAGACCATAGATAAGGGGGTGCTTTATGGCCCGCAATAGTTTGCCTACGATTACGGCCGGTGAAGCCGGTCTCAATAGATATCTCGACGACATCCGCAAATTTCCGATGCTGGAGCCGCAGGAAGAGTACATGCTTGGCAAGCGTTACGCCGAGCATGGCGACCGCGACGCCGCCCATAAGCTCGTCACCAGCCATTTGCGTCTCGTCGCCAAGATCGCCATGGGTTACCGCGGTTACGGCCTGCCAATCGGCGAAGTCGTGTCCGAAGGCAATGTCGGCCTGATGCAGGCGGTGAAGAAGTTCGATCCTGAACGCGGTTTCCGTCTTGCCACCTATGCCATGTGGTGGATCAAGGCCTCGATCCAGGAATACATCCTGCGTTCGTGGTCGCTGGTGAAGATGGGCACGACGGCCAACCAGAAGCGCCTGTTCTTCAACCTGCGCCGGCTGAAAGGCCGCATCCAGGCGATCGACGAGGGCGATCTGAAGCCGGAACACGTCAAGGAAATCGCTACCAAGCTGCAGGTTTCCGAGGAAGAAGTCATCTCGATGAACCGCCGCCTGCATGGCGACGCATCGCTGAATGCGCCGATCAAGGCATCCGAGGGCGAATCCGGCCAATGGCAGGACTGGCTCGTGGACGGCCATGAAAGCCAGGAAGCCGTGCTGATCGAGCAGGACGAGCTGGAAACCCGCCGCCGCATGCTGGCCAAGGCCATGGGCGTGCTGAACGAACGCGAACGCCGCATCTTCGAGGCTCGCCGCCTCGCCGAAGACCCGGTAACGCTGGAAGAACTCTCCTCCGAATTCGACATCAGCCGCGAACGCGTGCGCCAGATCGAGGTTCGCGCCTTCGAGAAGGTGCAGGAAGCCGTTCAGAAGGAAGCCCTCGAAGCCGCCCGCGCGCTGCGCGTGGTGGATGCTTAAGGAAGCCTTCTGGCGGTATGGATCCCCGGGTCAAGCCCGGGGATGACGTCGAATTCAGGAATGAGCTAGTCCCGCAGATCGCAAGGTCTGCGGGTTTTTTGTTAGACGCACCCTTGCGAAGAAACGGGAGCGCTCCCCCTCATCGCCTCGCTACGGCTCCGGCACTTCTCCCCGACCGGGGAGAAGAAGCTGGAGCACTGTCTCATTCCGCATGAAACTTCAGGGTTGCGCGTTGAGAGGTCGAGAGGGCGCGGCAAATTCTTCTCCCCGCCGGGGAGAAGTGCCAGAGCGTAGCGAGGCGATGAGGGGACCAGCCTTAAGCCGGTCCCCACAAACCATCACTGTCCGGTTGCGGGCTTTGCAGCCGCCCATTCGCGCAGCGCCGTATCGAAGGCGGCGATGCCGTCGGTACCCTTTTGCAGGGTCAGAAGCGCACGGCGGCCGTTGCGATAGGAGACCGGAATATCGATCCAGTTGCGGCTCTTCAGCAGCTCCAGATTGGTCTTCATCGCATCCGGGAAGTCATTGAGCGCGATCATGTGGAAATCGTCGGTGATCTTGGCCGGAACCGCGATCAGGGCGTTGCCGCGATCCTGTTCCGTGCTCTTCATCGCGATGCGCTGGACGCTGTCGATAGCGCCGCCTTCGAAGCCGGGCGAAACCGAGAAGACGATTTCGATCAGATGGCTTGCCGGCAGGGACGGATCGGTGTTGCGCTTGAAGGTGATGAGCGCGCTGAGGCCACGGCCGGGAACCGTGATCTGGCCCTGCACCGTCGGAGACGGGCGGCCCTCATTGTCGTTTTCCTGCTGCAACGACCAGGAAACGCTGCCCTGAATGGCGGTCGGAACCGTCTGACCCAGCACTTCCTCGTAAAGGAACATGCGGTCGCCGGTGGCGGCAGCGGCAGGCTGCTGGGCGGGCGGCGTACCGGCAGGCGTTCCCGTGGGCGCACCGGCGGGCGCGGGCGCAGTGTTGGCCGGAGCCTCGCCCGCAGGCGGTGCCGCAACATTCTGTTCGTAGACCGACTGGCCTTCCGCCGTGACAGGCTGGCCGTTGGCGCCCGGTGCAGGCCCCTCGTCACGTTCGGTCCCGTCGGCCAGAAGCCGCTGGGTGAACTTCGTGCCGGTGACGGAACCGTCATCGCCATGGGGCTGGGCCTGGTGATTGGTCGGGTTTGTTGCCGGCTGCTGCCCGGCCGCAGGCGGCTGCTGGCCAGCGGGCGGCGTGGATGTCTGCGGCTGCGTCGTATCGGTCGAAGGCGTCTGGGTTCCCCCGCCATTCTGCGCCGATTGCACCAGTCCGCCGACCATGTCGTTCAGTGCATCGCGATTCTGCCAGAGCGCGTAACCGCCACCGGCGAGAAGCCCGGCACCGACAAGGGCAAGCACCAGCGACGCATAATTGCGGCGCGGCTTCTTCTTGACCATGTAAGCCGGCGTCGCAGCCGCAGTACCCAAAGCAGGCGTTTCATCCGCAGTTGCCCGGTTGGAAGACGACGCGCCGTCATAACCGATCAGCTCGTCCAGATCGTCCCAGGGCGTGCGTTCCTTGTTGTCCTTGACTGCGGTCCGGTCACCGAAGGGATCGTTATCGGCGCGCGGAAGCGCCGGAGCATCCTTCGCGGGAATGGCGAGATCCGTGTCCTCGAAATAGGACGAGAAATCCTCGACGACAGCCGCCTTTTTCGGGGCTGTGTCTTCCGTCTGGCGAGGTTCGGAAAAATCGTCACGTCCGCCAAAAACCGGATCGACGCTGGCGCGGTGGTCGGCATGGTCGTCCTCGTCGCGCCTTTCCGGCTCGAAGCTGACATCCGGCGCCTGATAATGCTGCGCGGAATAACCGGCAACGACGGAATGGTCGCCCGCCTCGTTGCGCACTTCGGCGTATTCCTCGGCGGCCGGGCGGACATCTTCGTCATCGGCCTTGTCGAGCTTGCGCCAGTCGTCCTCGTCTACCGGCTGCGCCCAATGAGGCGGAACGGAATCGTCGGCATGGGGCTCCACATCGCCAACACGCTCGTCTTCCGACTGATGAGCCGGCTCTTCATCCGCGCGGGTGAAATAGGTGCCAACCTCTTCGTGAGAAGGGGCGGTATGAACAGGTTCCGGCGCGTCGTAAAGCTCTTCCGGCTGGTGCTGCCCGTAACGCTGCTCCTCATGCGGGATGACAGCGGAAACGTGCGCCTCGTGCAGAGGCTCTTCCTCACGGGCAGGCTCTTCGTAAACCGGCTCAGGCTCTGCGGGTTCAACCGGAGCAGGTTCTTCTTCAACCGGCTCGTGCCGCTCATCCTGCTCCCCGGCATGGACCGTGGGCTCGTCGGCAATGTCCTGCTGGTGCGGCGCTGCCGCCTCTTCCGCAGCGGGGGAGAAGGCTTCATCCTCCTCCAGCGCTGGCAAGGCCTCGGCATATTCGCTGTCCACCTCGGCGATTGCGGCATCGAGCTTGGCGATCTGCCGGCGCAACAATTCTTCCGGCGGACGTGGCTTCATATTCTCGAGCTGGCGCACAACCGCACTGCGCGCCTTGTCGTAAACCTTCGCCCGGTTTTCGGGAGTATTGTTCGCCAAGCCATCCACGGCCTTGCGAATGACTGCTACAAAATCCGCCATAAGCACTTTCTCGTCGTGACCGGCGACGTACCGGCCCGATATGGTTTATGAATCTAGATCGTCGAGGACATTAGTCCTCAAACGGATCAGTCACAAGTATGGTGTCGTCACGCTCCGGACTTGTCGACAGAAGCGCGACAGGCGCCCCGATCAATTCCTCGACCTGACGGACATATTTGATTGCCTGAGCAGGCAAATCCGCCCATTTTCGGGCACCGACGGTAGATTCTTTCCAGCCTTCGAGCGTGACGTAAATCGGCTCGACGCGCGCCTGAGCGCCCTGGCTTGCGGGAAGGTGATCGATTTCCTGGCCGTCGAGCTTGTAGCCGACGCAGATTTTCAGCTCGTCCAGACCGTCGAGAACGTCAAGCTTGGTCAGCGCGATGCCGGTAATACCGTTGGTGGCGACCGACTGGCGCACCAGTGCCGCATCGAACCAGCCGCAGCGGCGCTTGCGGCCGGTGACGGTGCCGAATTCATGGCCCTTTTCGCCCAGAAACCGGCCGATCTCGTCATGCAGCTCGGTCGGGAACGGGCCTTCGCCCACACGGGTCGTATAGGCCTTGGTGATGCCGAGAATATAGCCGAGCGAACCCGGACCCATGCCCGAACCGGCAGCGGCCTGGCCGGCAACCGTGTTGGAAGAGGTCACGTAAGGATAGGTGCCGTGGTCGATATCGAGCAGCGAACCCTGTGCGCCTTCGAACAGGATGCGTGCACCGGCCCGGCGCTTCTTGTCGAGCAGCAGCCACACGGTTTCGCTGAACGGCAGGATGCGCTCAGCAACCGAGCTCAACTCTTCCATGATGGTCTCATGCGAGACTTCAGCGGCGCTGAAACCACGGCGAAGGGCGTTGTGATGTGTCAGGATGCGATCGACCTTGGCGGAAAGCGCCTCCATGTCGGCAAGATCCATGACGCGGATGGCGCGGCGGCCGACCTTGTCTTCGTAAGCCGGGCCGATGCCGCGACGCGTGGTGCCGATCTTGGTGCCGCTGTTGGAGGCGGCGTCTTCACGCATGCCGTCCAGCTCGCGATGCAGGGAAAGAATGAGCGTGGCATTGTCGGCAATGCGCAGGTTTTCAGGCGTTACCGTGACGCCCTGCACTTCCAGACGGCCGATTTCAGCAATCAGCGCATGCGGATCGACCACGACGCCATTACCGATGACGGCGAGTTTGCCGGGACGCACGACGCCGGAAGGCAGAAGCGAAAGCTTGTAGCTGATGCCATCGATGACAAGCGTATGGCCGGCATTGTGGCCGCCCTGATACCGCACGACGACATCTGCCCGCTCGGACAGCCAGTCGACAATCTTGCCTTTGCCTTCGTCGCCCCATTGCGAGCCGACCACCACAACATTCGTCATTTCTTGCTTTCCTGCTCATGGCGCTTGCGCGCCCGATAACCCGATGGGAAACCCAAACCCGCGAATGTATACTGTGTTGTTTTACGGAAAGCGACCCTGTTTCTTATGGTGAATTTTGCTTTTTCCGTGACAAAATGCCGAATTCCGCATTATCTCGCCCCGTGGGGAGGACAAGCGCGGGCGCGAGGCCGCCGTTCACCCCCTCTCGTTTTTCCGCCCCCCCTTGAAGAAGCGAAACATCAGCGTGCCTTCGAAAGCCTATATCGCCCTCATCATCGCCACGCTCTGCTGGGGCGGCAACACCGTTGCCGGAAAGCTCGCCGTCGGCCACATCAGCCCCATGGCCTTCACCTTCCTGCGGTGGGTCTTCGCCGTCGCCATCATCTTCGCCATTTCCGTGCCGCAGCTCATCAAGGACTGGCCGGTGGTGAAAAAACGCCTGCCCTATTTCTTCGTGCTCGGCAGCGTCGGCTACACCGCCTTCAACGTCTTTCTCTACACGGCGCTGCAACACACCTCCGCCATCAATGCCGCCGTCATCCAGGCGGGCATTCCCATGGTCATATTCGTGCTGAACTTCGTCCTGTTCCGCACCCGCGTGCTGTTCGGCCAGATCGCCGGTTTCTGTCTCACCATTGCCGGCGTGGCGCTTCTCGCCTCGCATGGCGATCCCGTATCGCTGCTGCAGCTGGAAATGAATGCGGGCGACGCCATCATGCTGCTCGCCGTGCTGGTCTATGCCATCTACACCGTCATCCTGCGCTGGAAACCCGCCGTTGACTGGCGCACGCTGATGGCGATCCCCGCCTTTTTCGCGCTCGTCAGCTCGGTGCCGCTGATTTTCTGGGAGATGTCGCAGGATAATGTGATCTGGCCGGATCAAAAAGGCTGGGTGCTGGTGTTTTATGCCGCCATCTTCGCCTCGTTGGTGGCGCAGATCTTCTTCATCAAGGGCGTGGAGCAGATCGGCGCCAACCGTGCCGGCCTTTTCATAAATCTCGTACCCGTCTTCGGCACGCTGCTTTCCGTCGTCGTGCTCAGCGAGACCCTGCATACCTACCAGATCGCGGCGCTGGTCATGGCGCTGGCCGGCATTGCCGTGGCGGAACGAAAAAAATCGCCGGCTCCATGATCCCGTGAGGGTCTGGAAAACCGGCGCAGTCTGGCAGGCATGAAAAGGTTCGGGTTAGAGCGCGGTTTCGCGCTTAACCGGAGAGAAAGCGGCATTGCCGAGTACGATATCGCCCTTGTCGGTGGTGACAACAAGCACTTTTTCGAGCGATCCGTCATCATCAAGCGCGAAGGCGAGGCGCAGCGCTGCGGAAGACCAGCCGGCGCCGGCAAGCGCCGTGCGCTTGATCGCGGCGCAATCGCCGCAATCCTCAGCGCTCATCGCAGGCGTTGCCGGAACATCGGTTGCAAAACCGGAGAAATAGTCATCAAGCGCGCCCATGGTGGCGTTCACTTCGCGGTTGACGCGCAGCAGTTCCTCGCGGCGTTCGCCGGTCAGCGGTGCAGCAATCGTCGAAACGCATTGGCCGGCGGAAAGAACACAACCATCAAAACCGCCGGGCGCGGAAATGGCGATCTGCGCGACCGTCGTTTTTTCGACGGCGGCAAAGCTGCGGGCAAAACCGGCGGCGCCAGCCGCATCGGCATGAGTGGACATGGAAGCAATGGCGATTCCGCAGATGGCGGCAGCAATGATCTTCTTCAGCATTTTCATACCCCGTTTGGCGATCCGCCGGCTTGTGCCGGTCTCGATTTCTGCTTTCGGAGCGCCCTGTCTTTGCAGGATGTCCGCTCCTTGTCTGTGATCCCACAATGGCACACCACTGTTTTCAGCCGCTTTAAGCCGATTGCTACAATTTTATCGGTTTTCATTTTGTACAGCGGGCGCTTTTTTCGAGTATGCGCAAATACCGTCGCCCCGAAACCGAGGCAACGCTTGAGAAGCGATAAAGGGGCCGCATCGCTGCGGGGGTATAAGATGGTGTGTTAAGGGTTTGCAGTCGATGCGGCCCCGGCTTCAACATATGACCCGCCCGCCAAACCGGTTCCTGTTTGGAAGGTGGGCATATGCCGGCCGCCTCAACCGTGACATCGGGAAACTCCCCGGTTTCGGCCGCCTGCCCCGTCCACCTTGCGCCGCGCGCACGCTTGATGACCGGGATGGGATCATCATAAGCGGCTTTGAAAGACCGGGGACGCGCGAGGATGCGGCAAATGCCATTTCCGGAAAAAAGCGCCACTCAGCCCATGGTTTCGCCGCATCCCGGACACAGGAATTTTCAGTGGGTTAACAAGCGCTTGATCGGCGGCATTTGAATTAACCTTGTCTTAAAACCCGGCGTTAATGGTTAGCAATTTAAGAATAGCGGAACGAAAGGGTTCCGCGATGCGTGGCGTATTTGCCGTTGTTTTTCTGATGACTGTTCTGGCCGGCTGTGCGACCGCACCGTCGCAAGTGACCAATGCCTGTGCGATTTTCGAGCAGCGGAACGGCGTCTTCAACAATTGGCGGCGCGACGCCAAGGCGGCAGAGCGCGAATTCGGCGTGCCGGTGCCTGTCATGATGGCGACGATCTACACCGAATCCGCCTTCCGCCCCTATGCTCGCCCGCCGCGCACCAAGCTTCTCGGCTTCATTCCCTGGACGCGCCAGTCGACCGCCTACGGTTATGCCCAGGCGCTGGACGGCACATGGGAGGTCTATAAGCGCGAAACCGGCCGCTGGTCGGCAAGCCGCACGGACTTCACCGATGCAATCCACTTCGTCGGCTGGTACCACGCCAAGAGCCGGCGCGAAAACGGCATTTCGCTGAACGACCCCTATAATCTCTACCTTGCCTATTATTCCGGCCATGCCGGTTACGCGAAGGGAAGCTGGCGCAACAATTCCGCCGTTCAGAAAGCCGCCCGCCGCTCCGCCAACATGGCGCTGCGTTACGAGGGGCAATTGCAGCAATGCGGGTATCGCTGAGGCTGGGTTGGAGCAACCCGACCCCACAATGCCCGACGAAGGTGTCGAAACCTCTCCTCCGTCATCCTCGGGCTTGACCCGAGGATCCATTGATTTCAACGGTTGTGGGTCCTCGGGTCAAGCCCGAGGATGACGTCGAGTTGGTGCAACCCTTTGCCAAAACCCTTACGTGGCATCGTAACGGTAACGCCTGACGTAGAAGGCCACGCCGACAATCGCGGGCACGCCTTATTCCCCGTAAGCCGCCAGAAAGCCCCTGACCGCATCGATCTCGTTCGAGCGGATTTCATGGCCGCCCGGATGCCACACCGTTTCCGCCGTGCCGCCCTGCGCCACGAGGCTCTGTTCCAGCGCCTTGGTCAGCGGCACCGGGCAGATCGGATCACGCTCGCCCGCCGTGATCAGCACCCGGCGCGAGGATTTGGCCGCAGCCGCCTCCGGCTCGAACGGGATGAGCGGATGCATCAGCACGGCGGCGTCGAACAGATCGGGCTGCTCGATCAGCACATTGGCGAGAATATTCGCGCCATTGGAAAAGCCGAGGCCGATAACCGGCCCAGCCTGATAATGCTCCCGGTTGGCTTTCACGAAATCCGCCATCTTGACCGTTGCCCGGTGGAGATCGACCATGTCGTAGACACCCTCACCGGTGCGCCGGAAAAACCGCGCCGCGCCATGTTCGGAGACATCGCCCTGTGGCGAGAGGACGGTGGCCTGCGGCAACAGCCGCGCACCAAAATCGAAGAACTGGTTCTCATCGCCGCCGGTGCCGTGCAGCACCACGAAGAGCGGCGCACCCGCGACGCCGGGGCGGGATTTGTGGAAATATGTATCCTTGTTCATCGGATAATCCTTTCTGGAAGGAAGGGTTAAACGGCTTCCGCACGACTTCTTCAGCCAAGCGGAGTCCCATATGGAGCGAGCGAGCGCCGCTGGTTTCTTCTCCCCGCCGGGGAGAAGAAACCAGCGGGATGAGGGGGCAAGCTTGCGGTCTATCGCTGATGTTGCCCCCTCATCCGACCCTTCGGGCCACCTTCTCCCCGGCGGGGAGAAGAAAAGAGTGGCAAACGTCCTGCCAAACGATGGCCAGGTCAGAGTGGGTTAAGCCGTTTTCTCGTCACCCAGCGGCTCCAGCTGCTTTTCAAGCTGGGCGCGCAGATGCGCGTGCTGGGAAGGCAGTTTCAGCGCCTCGCCGAGATGGGCCGTATCCTCGTCACGGTCGAAACCCGGCTCGTTGGTGGCCACTTCGAACAGCACACCTCCGGGCGTGCGGAAATAGATCGCCCAGAAATAATCGCGGTCGATCACCGGGGTTACCTGATAACCCGTATCCATCAGCGCCTTGCGGACTTCGAGCTGCTTTTCGCGGTTCTCGACCGCGAAGGCGATGTGGTGCACCGAACCCGCGCCGAGGCGCGCGCCGGAGATATCAGGCATGGTTTCGATATCGATGACGTCTGCGCCGTTGCCGCCAGCAATGCCGAGGCGCAGCACGCCGTCCTGGCGATCCACTTCCTCATAACCCATGAATTTCAAAAGCTCGGCGGTCGCCCCTTCGTCGCGGAGACGCAAGGAAGCGCCCTGAAAGCCGTGGATCGCTTGATCCGCGCCAACGCCATTGCCGGTCCATTGCGCGCGGGCGTCATCCTTGACCTCGACCAGTGCGAAACCATCGCCATCAGGCCCGGCGAAGTGCAGGCGGCTGTTGCCGAATGCCTCGTCGGTCTTCAGACCATCGACGCCCGCCTTGGAGAGGCGATCCTGCCAATAGGCGAGCGAGCCTTCCGGGACTGAAAACAGCGTGGCGCCCACCTCGCCGGTGCCGGGACGGCCACGGGCGATATGCGGGAACGGAAAATAGGTCATGACGGAGCCGGGCGTACCGGCCTCATCGCCATAATAAAGATGATAGACATCAGGCGCGTCGAAATTGACGGTCTTCTTCACCCGGCGCAGGCCGAGCGTATCGGTGAAAAACCCGTTATTCTGGCGCGCGCTGGCGGCCATGGACGTGACGTGGTGCAGGCCCTTGATCTGGTTCAGCATGATAAACCCCTTTTCGCCTTGGCGGCCCATCGATCGGGCCAGCCGTGTTCATGGCGTGAAGATGGGGTAAGAGGCGGAAAAGGCATAGACCAGACAAGCGGAACGGATTGTTCCCAAATGGTGAACGATAAAATTTACTGTTCACTTGCCTGCCGGAAAACAGTCCGGGCCTCAATGATCGTCGGCGAGACCCATCGTCCAGTAACCGACCGCGCGCAGCGACGCTTTCGGGAAAGCGATTTCGTCGGTGAGGAAGGATTTCGCCGCCCTCGCTTCGGTCTTCTCACAGGCGACGAAAACATGCAGGCCCTCGTGATTGTCGCTCCAGGCGTGGCCGCGCAGCGCCTGTTCGATGAGGCCAGCGGTGCCGGCGGGCTTGCCGCGACGATAAAGCCATGTCCATTCGACATCGGCGGCGCAGGCGATTTCCTGCCGTTCCGCCTCGTCGTCGATTTCGGCATAGACGCTGAGCTTCTTGCCAACAGGCATTTCCGCCGCCATGCGCAACATCACCGGCAGCGCCGTCTCGTCGCCGGCAAAGACATAACGCTCCGCTTCCGGGCAGACGCCGCTGGCGCCGATAATGCCGAGGACGTCACCCGGTTTTGCCGTGGCTCCGAAATTCGCGCCCGGCATGCGATCGCCCTCATGCATGACGAAATCGATATCCACCTCACCGCGACCGACATCGCCGGAACGGATGGTATAGACGCGGCGCGTCAGGAGATCCTCGTCCGCCGGCCAGACGATGGCGCCAGTCGGCGCAAGGTAAGGCCAGACCGGCGCGCGGGCCTGATCCGGCACCAGCAGCAGGCGAACATGCATGCCGCTGGTGAGCAGTCTTTCGATGCCGCTTTCGACGGAAACCACCAGACGGCGCATATGCGGCGTCAGATTATAGGCGCGGGCAACCCTGCCGACGAAGAGATTGGGCAATTCGCGCTGGTGAGCCCCGTGGCCGCTCCAGCGGAAATCCAGCCCCGTCTCGCCGGAAAACTCGACGATATGTTCGGCCACCATGGCCTTGACCGACATCAAAATGTGTTCGGTCGTACAGCTTACCCGGGCGGCAAACCGGCCGCCTTCGGCGCTGAAACTGCCATGGCCGTATTCCGTCTTGAAACGCACCGTCGGCCCCTCGCGCTCCATCTCCATGTGCTCGGAAAAATGATCCTCGAATGCGTCGACTATCGACAGCGGATCGGGCAGCGAGACGGAGGTTTCAGCAGACAGGAGAGACACGGGTATAAATCCTTCACTTTGTAGTCGAGTATTCTTAAACCGGACACAACTGCGCTGTAAAGGTGTTTGCTGCACTCCCCGTCATTCCGGCCTTGAGCCGGAATGACGGAGTGGGCTGGCAAGGCTGCTTAAGCCGTTTCAGGCAATTGCCAGTCGATCGGCTCGCGGCCATGCGAGGCGAGAAGAGCGTTTGCCTTGGAGAAATGACCATTGCCGAAAAAGCCGTTATGGGCCGAGAGCGGCGAAGGGTGCGGCGAGCGCAGCACCAGATGTTTTTTCTGGTCCACGAAGGCGGCCTTCTTCTGGGCGTAGGAACCCCAGAGCAGAAACACCACATGGTCACATTCGTCATTGACGACGCGGATGACGGCATCGGTGAATTTTTCCCAGCCCTGGCCCTGATGCGAGGCGGCGCGCGACTGTTCCACCGTCAGCACGCTGTTGAGCAGCAGCACGCCCTGCTTCGCCCAGCTTTCCAGAAAGCCGTGATTGACCGGACGAATGCCGAGATCGGCCTGCAATTCCTTGTAGATATTGACAAGCGAAGGCGGGATACGCACGCCGGGCTGCACCGAAAAGCACAGCCCGTGTGCCTGCCCAACCCCATGATAGGGATCCTGCCCCAGAATGACGACCTTGACCTTGTCGAGCGGGGTCAGATCCAGCGCCCGGAAATATTCGGCGCCCTTGGGAAAGATCTGCTTGCCGGCGGTCTTTTCGGCACGCAGGAAATCTTTCAGCTTCTGCATGTAGGGGCTGGCGAATTCGGCGGAAAGAACGCGTTTCCAGCTGTCTTCGAGTTTGACGCCTGCCTCTGCCATGATGTGCCTCTTTGTTACTTGAACCGGTTGCCGCGCTGCAGCACTTCGATCTTGTAGCCATCAGGATCGCAGATAAAGAAATATTTCGCGAAAGGCTGACCCTTGTGTTCAGATTCGATGATCTTGCCCGGAGACAGGCCAAGCTCGATGAGGCGCTGATGCTCGGCATCCACATCGGCAACGCTGACGGCCAGATGGCCGTAGCCGTCGCCCAGCGCGTAGGGCACTTCGCGACCCCGGTTGACGGTCAGTTCCAGCTCGAAATCGCCTTCGGCATTGCTGAGATAGATCAGCGTGAAGTTTTCGAACTCGACGCGTTCAGCAATCTCCAGTCCTAAAACCTGCGTGTAAAATTCTACCGAACGCTTTTCTTCCAGCACCCGGACCATCGAGTGGATCAGCTTGGCCATGGTGTATCCTTCTTCTTCTTAAATCTTGTGGTCACCCGGTTAGGTCCCGGACATCGCGGACCAACGGGATAAAGACAGAGCGCCGCGCTTTCAACCCTAAAGCCGGATTTAGGACCGGGGGAAACCGCCCGATCACGGCAAATGTGATGGCGCAAGGACCGGTGGGTTGCCCCTAAATCCGGGATTTCCGGTGAAACCGGCGGACAGTTTTCGCCCTGCCGCTCTATCATGAGTAGAGAACTCATGATACCGGCATATCCCATGCGCCTTCTATACCTCTGTCTTGGCTGGCTTATGGTCGCGACCGGCATCGTCGGCGCGTTTCTTCCCGTTTTGCCCACCACGCCATTTCTGCTCCTGGCGCTCTGGTGCTTTTCCCGCTCGTCACCGAAACTGGAGGCATGGCTTCTGGCCCACCCCAGATTCGGCCCTTCGCTTCGGCAGTGGCGCGAACGCGGCGCAATCGCCCGCAAGGCGAAGATCGCCGCTTTGTCGGCCATGTGTGTGAGTTACGCCGCCTTCTGGTTTCTGAGCGACCCGCCGGCTCTGCGGGCCGCAATCGTCGCCGCCGTCATGCTCGGCTCTGCACTCTTCATCGTGACCCGGCCGGAAAGTTGAAGCCGGCCGGTCTCAGCGGTGGCGCGACTGCGGCAGCACATAAGGAATGTGCCGCGCCGGCAACCGGCCGACGACGCCGCCAATGCCATAGACCCTTGCGATCGTCTCGTCGCTGATCGTCTCAAGCGATGGACCGCTGGCCGTCACCCGGCCGCCATGCATGACGATAAGTTGATCGGCAAATTCCGCCGCAAGATTGAGATCGTGCAGGATGGCAAGCACCAGACCGCCGCCTGCCGCGAAATCGCGCGCCGTTTCCAGCACCGCGATCTGGTGGCCGATATCGAGGCTGGCCGTCGGCTCGTCAAGAAACAGCGCCCGCACCTCGCCGTTTTCCACCGGATGCGGCACTTGCGCCAGCGCACGGGCAAACTGCACACGCTGTTGCTCGCCGCCCGACAGCATGTTGTAGGAACGCTGCTCGAACCCGCGAAGCCCGGCCCTCGCAAGCGCCCGGCGGGCCTGCTCTTCCGGCGCGCGCGATCCTTGCGCAACTGCGCCCATGCGTACGATTTCAAGCGCGGTGAAAGGAAAGGCAAGCTGGGTATTCTGTGGCAGCACGGCCCTGATGCGCGCAAGCTGGACCGGCGTGAAAAGCGGCAGGGCGACATCATTATAGGTCACCGAACCGCCCTCCTCGGCACGCATCTCCCCCGAAAGCACCTTCATCAGCGTGGATTTTCCGGCACCGTTCGGGCCGATGATCACATTGACCTTGCCGGGCTTTAGATCAACGCTGACCTCGTCGAGCAGGCGGCGGCCGGAGCGGATGAGGGTGAGGTTTTCAGCCCGGATCATGGCATGTTCCGCATCGAAAAGCCGCCACGACCGAGCAGCAGGAACAGAAAGACCGGCGCGCCGATCAGCGCCGTGACAACGCCGATGGGCAATTCCGCCGGGGAAGCGACCGTGCGGGCGAAACTGTCGGCAAACAGCAGAAGCGCCGCACCGCCGAGCGCTGAGGCCGGCAGCAGGAACCGGTGCGACGGCCCGATGGCGAGCCGCAGCAGATGCGGCACGACGATGCCGACAAAACCGATGGAACCGGCAGCCGCCACGCTTGCCCCGCAGGCGGCGGCAACGGCCAGAATGACGACCCGTTTCAGCCGCTGCACGGGAATGCCCATGTGGAAAGCGGCGGCATCGCCAAGGATCAGCGCATCCAGCCCCCTTGCGACGAAGGGAATGATGGCGAGCACGACGACGATAAACGGCAAGGTGGCAAGCACCTTGGCGGGCGTCGCCCCACCGAGCGAGCCGAGAGACCAGAAGGTGATGTCACGAAGCGCCCTGTCGTCGGCCATGAAGATCATCAGGCCGGTCAGCGCGCCGCTGATCGCCGCAACCGCGATGCCAGCGAGAATGAGTGTGGTGGTGGAGGTAGCGCCATCCCTTGTTGCGATGACGTAAAGCAGCCAGGTGTTCAAAAGCCCGCCGAAAAACGCCATTATCGGCAGAAAATGCGGGCCGAAAAATACGGCGACCGTGGCCAGCGCGCCTTCCCCGAGAGAAATGGCGGCAACCGCGAAAAGTGCCGCACCCGACGTGACGCCGACAATGCCGGGGTCGGCCAGCGGATTGCGGAAAAGGCCCTGCATCATGGCCCCCGAGACGCCAAGCCCCGCGCCGATCAATATGCCGAGCGCCGTGCGTGGCAGGCGCACCGCTTCGAGAATGACTTTGTCGCGCACGCCGAGTTGATCCGCGCCGCCGGTGAGATAGGCCCAGAGTTCGGACATGCCGACGCCCGTGGGTCCGCTGACGAGCGAGACGCCACAGGCGAAAAGCAGGATGCCGACAAGCACCAAGAGGGTGACGGCCCCCTGGCGCGATCTGTCGCCCGGAGCGTTGCCCTCAGTGGAACTCAAGGCGGCAAGGCTCACGGCTTCACCACGTCAGGGTAAAGCTTGGCCGCCAGATCGCGGCCGGCAGCCGGCGTGCGTGGGCCAAAACCGATGAGATAAAGCCCGTCCATGCTGATCAGCGCCTTGTTTGCGGCAGCCGGTGTGGACTGGAAAGCGGGCAGCGCAAAAATCTCTTTCGCCTTGCCGACGTGATCGCCGCGATCCATGGTCAGCACCACATCGGGTGCTGCCGCGATGACCGCTTCGTCGCTCAACGGCTTGTAACCGCTGATCTCCTGCGCGGCATTGATGCCGCCGGCCATTTCGATGATCGCCGCAGCTTCGGTGTCCTTGCCCGCCGCCATGATGCGGCCGCCGGCGCTGGACAGCACGAAGAGCACACGCTTCCTGTCCTTTTCCGGCACGGCAGAGACATCCCTGGCAAGCGCATCAAGCCCCGCCTTGGTTTCCGCAGCCAATGTCTTGGCCTTGTCTGAAAGACCGACTGCCGCGCCGACATCCTCGATTTTCTTCGGGATGGCGTCGCCGCTCGGCGGCGTATCGACGGTGACGAAAGGAACAGCGCTTGCTTTCAGAATGGCGATGACATCCGCCGGACCGGACCCGTCTTCCGACAGAATGAGATCGGGCTGCTGCGACAGGATACCTTCCGACGACAGCGCCCGCATATAGCCAATATCCGGCTTGGAAAGCGCATCCGCCGGATAGCTGCTGGTGCTGTCGCGCGCCACGATGCGGTCTTTCGCGCCCAGCGCATAGAGGATTTCCGTCACCGTTCCGCCCACAGCGACAATGCGTTTCGCTTCCGGATTGCCCTTGTCCGAGGCTTGCGCACCGGGCGCGGCAATGGCGATTGCGGCGGGCACGAGGGCGGCGAAAACGAACGGGCGAAGGCGAAAATTCAACATGGCGCTATCCTGAAACACAAGCTGGCGCGGGTTTGCCACGCCGAATAACTTGAGTTATTTGCACATGTTTATAAAAGGCGCAATCGATAAGTGGAGTAAAATTGTTCGCTTTATCGCCTGCCTCTTTCCAACCATGCTTCGGCTGGATATCCTGACTGCAACTGTAAACTTAAAGGGAGACTTCCATGTTTATCGCAATGAACCGTTTTCGCGTCGTTCCGGGTTATGAAGAAACCTTCGAATCCATCTGGCGCGAGCGCAAATCGCACTTGAGCGAATTGCCGGGCTATATCGAATTCCACATGCTGAAAGGCCCGAAGGCGGATGACCACACGCTTTACGCCTCGCACACCGTCTGGGCCACCAAGGAAGATTTCCTGAGCTGGACGAAGTCCGAACAGTTCCGCGCCGCCCACGCCAGAGCCGGTGATAACCGCGGCAAGGTGGAATATCTTTCCGGCCCGCATTTCGAAGGTTTCGACGTCATCATCCACGAAGACAAGAACGGCGAACGCCGCTCGATTGCCGCCTGAGGCCTGCCCATGAGCATTGCAGCCCAAACTATCGATGACCGGCAGGCTCGCGCCGTGGCCGCCCTTGCCGAAAAGCCTGATGGTATCGTCGAAACCATTGCCGCCAAGGCCGAGGTGACGCCTGCCGAAATTCTGGCAATCCTGCCCGAAGGCGCCGCCATCTCTGCTTCCGCCGACCGGTTCGGCGATATCTGGAACGAGATACGCGGCTGGGGCGAAATCCTGATGATCGTGCAAACGCAGGACATCGTGCTGGAAGTACCGGGCGACCTGTCGGAAGGCAGCGAAAGCCACGGCTGGTTCAACGTCCACGGCGACAGCCCCATCGGCGGTCACATCAAGAAGGACAATTGCACCGCAATCACCTTCGTCGATCGCGGCTTCCACGGCCGCCGCTCCTGTTCCGTCTGGTTCATGAATGCAGCCGGCAGCGCCATGTTCAAGATTTTCGTCCGCCGCGACGAAAACAAGGAACTGCGTGGCGATCAGCTGGCGAAGTTCGAAGCGCTGCGCAACGGTTTCCGCGGCTGAGCGAACGGGAAACCGCCGCTGCCGGGAGATTGCTTCCGGCGGCGGTTTCCCTCTCTTACCTACCCCCGGATGCCTCCGCCTGCACCAGCCGCCAAAAATCCGGTTCATCGCCCGTTCAGTGCCGGTTTCTATCATCCGCCGAAATTCGATCGGGATCAGCACGGAGCAAGCACCATGAACGACCGCCAGCCTCTTCTTTCGCGCCGGAATTTCGCCGGGCTTGTCGCGCTTGCGCCGCTTTTTGTGGCGGGTGGCGCTGCGGCCGCACCGGCAAGCCTGCGCGGCAGCGTCTCCTATCGCGAGCGCATCGCCATGCCGCCGGGCGCGACCGTGACGGTGCGCCTGATCGATGTTTCGCTGGCGGATGCGCCGTCGCAGACGATTGCCGAAACCACCATCCGCCCGCGTGGGCAGGTGCCTGTGCCCTTCGTTCTGCGTTATGACGACCGCGATATCCGCGCCCGCCGCTCCTATGCGCTGAGCGCGGAAATCCGCGACGGCGACCGGCTGCTCTTCACCACCACTCGCCGTTATTCCGTTTTGGCCGGCGGGCGTGACGATACCGACCTCGTGCTGGAGCGCGTGGCGGCGGGTCCGGGCAGGCCGGAGCCGGAAGCTGGCCTCGATGGCCGCTGGGTGGTGCAGGAAATTCGCGGCGAACGGGTTCGCGGCCGCCGTGAAGCCACGCTGGAAATCTCCCGCGAGGGCCGCGTTTCCGGCAATGCCGGCTGCAACGGCATCGGCGGCGAGGTGAAGATCAGCCGTAACCGCGTCGATTTCGGCCGGATGATTTCCACCCAGATGGCCTGTGCGCCCGATATCATGCGCCGGGAACGGCAGTTCATCGAAGCGCTGGAAGGCGCCCGTTCCTTCCGGCTGGAGCCGCGCCGCGGCACGCTGGAACTGATCGACGGCCGTGGCCGCCCGGCCATGCGCCTGCGCCGCGCCTGAGGCCGGTAACGACCCCACTGTGACACCTGCCGCCGCCGTGCTGGCCGTGGAACATTCCATGTCGCTTCCGGCACGGCGCGGGGCCTTTTCCCACCTTAAGACTTTGGCTGCGTTCGTCTTGGCGCTTTGCTCCGCCACGGAGCTGCGCTATGGAACGCGCCAACTGCGCCGGTTCATCCGGCTGCGAAGTCTTTGAGGGAAAACGATGACATCCTATGTTCTGACAGTAGCCTGCAAATCGACCCGCGGCATCGTCGCCGCGATTTCCGGTTATCTGGCGGAAAAAGGCTGCAACATCGTCGACAGTTCCCAGTTCGACGACCTCGAGACCGGCAAGTTCTTCATGCGCGTCTCCTTCATCTCCGAAGAGGGCGCGACGATGCAGGCCATCACCGAGGGCTTCCAGCCGGTGGCAGAAAAATTCGGCATGGAAACAAGCATCTATAGCGACGGCCAGCGCATGAAGACGCTTCTGATGGTGTCGCGCTTCGGCCATTGCCTCAACGACCTGCTCTACCGCTGGAAGATCGGAGCGCTGCCTATCGATATCGTCGGCGTCGTCTCCAACCACTTCGAATATCAGAAAGTGGTGGTCAACCACGACATCCCCTTCCACCACATCAAGGTGACAAAGGAGAACAAGCCGAAGGCCGAAGGGCAGCTGATGGATCTCATCGAGACGAGTGGCACGGAACTGGTGGTGCTGGCGCGTTACATGCAGGTGCTGTCCGACGACATGTGCCGCAAGATGTCGGGAAAGATCATCAATATCCATCATTCCTTCCTGCCGTCCTTCAAGGGCGCCAACCCCTACAAGCAGGCCTATGATCGCGGCGTGAAGCTGATCGGCGCAACCGCGCATTACGTCACCGGCGATCTCGATGAAGGCCCGATCATCGAGCAGGACACCGTGCGCGTCACCCACGCGCAATCGGCCGAGGACTACGTCTCTCTCGGCCGCGACGTGGAAAGCCAGGTGCTGGCCCGTGCCATCCATGCCCATATCCACCACCGCACCTTCATCAACGGCAACCGCACCGTGGTCTTCCCGCCAAGCCCGGGCAGCTATGCCTCCGAGCGGATGGGGTGACGGGTCCGTCATTGACGAAACGACAACCATAGTTTACATTCTGCCATGTTCACGATCCGGGAAACAATCGAGTTTGCCGATTGGCTGGCGGGTCTGCGCGATGTGCAGACGCGTGCCCGCATCGCACGACGTATTTACCGGCTCGCAGATGGAAATCCCGGTGATGTGAAGCCGGTCGGCGAAGGCGTCAGCGAGCTCAAGATCGATCTTGGACCCGGATATCGGGTCTATTTCGTCCGGCACGGCGATGTCGTCATCATATTGCTTTGTGGTGGCGACAAGGCGTCTCAGGCACGCGATATTGCCAAGGCCAAAAAACTGGCCAGGGCGCTCAAGGAGTAATATCATGCCACTTGTGACACGCGACTACGATGCGGCCCGCTACCTCGATAGTAACGAAGCGCTTGCGGTTTACATCGCGGACGCCACCGAGAGCGGCGACGCACAGGAACTTGCGCATGCCTTGGGCGTCGTGGCGCGCGCCAAGGGCATGACCGACCTTTCAAGACAAACCGGCCTTCCGCGCCAGACTTTATACAAGGCACTGAGCGGCGAAGGAAATCCGGAACTGGCGACAATTGCCAAGGTGGCCGATGCGCTTGGCTACAGGCTCGCTCTTATTGCGAAATCGCAAACCGAGACGGCCGCCTGATCCGACGGCAAGCTACCCCGCCGCCTTTTCCGCGATGGCAAACACCACCCGCGCCCTCAGCCCGCGTCCGCCCGCGCCATCCTCCAGCGTGAGCCGCCCGCCGAACAGGCCCGCTATCTCCTCGACGATGGCAAGGCCGAGGCCTGCACCGGGGGCGGCGTTGGTTTCGCCGCGCGCGAAGCGCTGGCGCACCATGGCGCGTTTGTCGGTGGGGATGCCGGGGCCGTTGTCTTCCACCTCGAGCCAGGTGTCGCCCGCCTCCGCGCCGACGCGCACGGTGACTTCTGCGCCGCGCCCGGCATAGTTGACGGCATTGCCGACGAGATTGCCGATCAGCTCGCCGATCAGAAGCGGTTCAGCGAGAATGGTGGCCTCACCTTCGCCTTCGAAACCGAGGTCGATGCCGGCGTCTGCCGCACGCGGCACGAAGTCGGCCGTCACGTTCTGCGCCACCGCCACAAGATCGATTGCGGAAAAATCGTGCTTTTCGCTGGAACCCGCCGCATCGATATTGGCCATGCGCAGCAGCTGGGCGAGAATATGTTCGGCGTGGGCCACCGAAGCGCCGCCCTTCAGCGCCGCCGCCTGCGCCTCCTCAAGACTTGCAGCGCGGGCGGAAAGTGCAAGCTGGGTGCTGATGATGGCAAGCGGCGTGCGCAATTGATGGCTGGCATTGCCGGTGAAATGCCGGAGCGCATCAAGCGCCGATTGCAGCCGCACCATGAAGGAATTGACCGTTTCCACCAGGTTTTCCACCTCAACCGGCACGGATTGCCGGATCGGATGCAGGTCGTTGGGGCTGCGCTCGGCAATGGCTTCGCTGAGGCGGTAAAGCGGCCGCAGCGAAATCGTCACCGCGATCCAGACGATGATCGCCGCGCCCAAGATCATCAGCAGCAGCCGCAGCGCGGAGCGCAGGATGATGGCCTGCGCGAGCTGGCTGCGAGCTATCGTGGTCTCGGCAACCGTGACGGAAAACGGCACGGAATTGATGCCGGTGGAGGCAAAACGGCGGATGGCGGCGATGCGGATAGGCTCGTCGCGAAACACCGCATCCCTGTAGGCGGGCGTGTCGCCGGCCGGGTTCTCCACCGTCGGCAGGTTCTGGTAGCCGGTGAGGAATTGCCCATTCGGCCCATCGACGCGGTAAAACACCCGGTCCTGTGCGGCGGAGGTGAGCATTTCCAGCGCGACATAGGGAATGTCGACCTCCAGCGAACCGTCCTCGGCCACCACCACCCGCTCGGCGATGGCGAGTGCGGAACCGGACAGCACCCGGTCGGAGACGACATTGGCGGTATTGACCGCCTCGCGCCAGGTATCGGTCAGCGCGACGCAGCCGATGATGGCAGTGGAGATGAGAAGCCAGCCGAGCAGCCGTCGCCGCAGCGAATAGGCGGCCTGTCTCATTCAGCCATCTCCGGCAGCTTTTCCAGATAATAACCGATGCCGCGCGCCGTCTTCACCGTCAGCCCGTGGGGGCCGAGCCGCTTGCGCAACCGGCTGACATATTGCTCGATGGCGTTGCCCGAAATCTCGTCGTCGAAACCGGTCAGCGATTGCACGATCGCCTCCTTGGCGACGACCTTGCCCGCCCGCATGAACAGCACTTCGAGCAGCGCCACCTCACGCGCCGGAATATCAAGCGGGCGGCCGTCGGCCGAAAAGGTGCGCGATGTCAGATCGAACAGGACCTTGCCAAAACTGAGCGCAGACGAGCGCAGGCCGGCATTGCGGCGCAGCAGCACCCGCACCCTCGCCTCGAATTCGGTGATGTCGAAAGGCTTGATCATGTAGTCGTCGGCGCCGAGATCGAGCCCCTTGACCTTTTCCTCCGGCGTGCCGCGCGCCGTCAGGATCAGCACCGCCGCCTTGTCCTGCCGCGAACGCATGGAGCGCAGCACCTCGATGCCATCCATTTCCGGCAGGTTGAGATCGAGTATCACGAGATCGAAATTTTCCGCCGCAATCGCCGCATCGGCGGAAGCGCCGTCTGAAACGACGTCCACCGCGTAGCCGCTGCCGCGCAGAAGTGCGCACAGCCCTTCCGACAGCACCTGATTGTCCTCGACCAGCAAAATCCGCAATTCTTCCTCCCGCAACATTGCCGAGCTTATCCAAGCCCTTGGCGCTTGTGAATGGCAAGCGCGTGCGGCATGATCTTTTCCATGCGTATCGCCGTTTTTCTCTGTCTCTGTCTTTGCATGGCCTCACCGGCGCTTGCACAAGTCGCCGTTTTTCCGGCCCCATCAGGCAAGGCGGATGCGGAAACACTGGTGGTCTATTCCTCGCTGGACGAACCGCTGGCGACGCCGATGATCGAGGGTTTCCAGAAGGCCAATCCCGATATCACCGTCCACTACGAGGATATGCTGACGGGCGAAATCTACGACCGCATCGTCAAGGAAACCGATGCCGGCAAAAAGACCGCCGATTTCGCCTTTTCCTCCGCCATGGATTTGCAGGTGAAGCTGAGCAATGACGGTTACGCCCAGCGCTCCGATCTTGCCATGAGCGCCCGCTGGCCGGCCTGGGCGAACTGGCGCAACACCGCCTATGCGCTGACTTTCGAGCCTGCGGTTTTCGTCTATCACAAGCCAAGCTTCACCACCGAAACACCGCCCGCCACCCGCGCCGAATTCGTCGACTACCTCGAACGCCATGCGAAAGAGGTGCATGGCCGCATCGCCACCTATGATATCGAGCGTTCCGGCGTCGGCTTCCTGTTCATGTCGCGGGATCAGGAGCAGTTCGGCGATATATGGAGCGTCATCAAGGCCATGGGTGCGGCGGGCGTGAAGGTCTATTCCACCTCCTCGGCCATTCTGGAGCGCGTCTCCGACGGACGCTTCGTGCTGGGCTACAATATTCTCGGCTCCTATGCCGCCGACTGGGCCTCGCGCCACCCGGATGTCGGCATCGTTCTGCCCAAAGACTATACCGTGGTCATGTCGCGCATCGGGCTGGTGCCGGAAGCCGCCGCCAACCCGGCGCTTGGCCGCCGTTACCTCGAATTCTTCATGTCCAAGGACGGCCAGACGATCATGGCTCGGCAATTGCAGATCCCGGCCGTCAGCCCGGAAGTGGCGGGCGAAAACACCGCCAACACCATGCAGGCCATCCACGGCGCACAGTTGCGCCCCGTTCCCGTCAGCCCCGGCCTGATGGTCTATCTGGATCAGGTCAAGCGCAGCCGCCTGATCGAACGCTGGAACGAGGCGTTGCGCTCGCAATAACGCCAATACTGGACGCCCGACACAAATTAATAGAGAGTAAATGCGCAAGGACTTGCGCAGCGTCAGTTAGATGACAGCTTTTTATGATGCTCTGCAATCCTTCTTCATTCCGTGGAGGCGGAAGAAGATGCGGGAGGAAATCCAGGACGATCACCAAGGCCCCGCGCTGACTTCAGCGCCGGAAAAGATGCGTCCTGCAGGCCCCCCGCATAAACGAAAAACGACGCCCAAAAGGGCATCCTGAGGAGGGTTTTCTAAGTGAAACATTTTCTTATCGGCACATTTCTGGCGGGCGTGATCGCGCTTCCCGCAGTTGCAGCGGATTACACCATCATTGCGCCGGCCAATCCCGGCGGCGGCTGGGACCAGACCGCGCGTTCGTTGCAGACCGTGCTGCAGGAAGAAGGCATTTCCAAGAGCGTTCAGGTGCAGAACGTACCGGGCGCCGGCGGCACCATCGGCCTTGCGCAGTTCGCCAGCCAGCAGAAGGGCAACCCGAACGCCCTCATCGTCGGCGGTTACGTCATGGTCGGCGCGATCCTCACCAACAAGGCGCCCGTTACCCTCAACGAAGTAACGCCGATTGCCCGCCTGACCGGCGAATATGAGGCGATCGTCGTTCCGGCATCCTCGCCGCTGAAGACCATCGGCGACCTCGTTGACCAGCTCAAGAAGGACCCGGGCAGCGTTTCCTGGGGCGGCGGCTCGGCCGGCGGCACCGACCATATCGCTGTTGGCCTGATCGCCAAGGCGGCCGGCGTCGATCCGACCAAGATCAACTACATCGCCTATTCCGGCGGCGGCGAAGCGCTTGCCTCGATCCTCGGCTCGCAGGTCACAGCCGGCATTTCGAGCTACGGCGAATTCGAAAGCCAGGTCAAGGCCGGCACGCTGCGCCTGCTGGCCGTTTCCAGCGAAGAGAAGCTGGAAGGCATCGACGCGCCGACGCTGAAGGAAAGCGGCCTTGATGTCGTCGTCCAGAACTGGCGCATGGTCGCCGCTCCTCCCGGCCTGACGCCGGAACAGGAAAAGGCCGTCAGCGCCGACATCGAGAAGCTGGCGAAATCCGCCAAGTGGCAGGAAACCCTGAAGACCAAGAGCTGGATGGACACCTATCTTTCCGGTGACGAGTTCAAGGCGCAGCTTGCCAAAGACACTGCCGCCACCGAAACGATCCTCAAAGACATCGGGCTGGTAAAATGAGCCAGGGTTCCAACCCTTCACAACCTCAAAAGCGCCGCCCTGACTGGGCGGCGCTGGCGATTGCCGTCTTCCTCGTCCTCATTGCCTGCGTGATCTTCTGGGACAGCGCCCGTCTGGCCAGCGTCACCGGTTATTCGCCGGTCGGTCCGGCGACGGTGCCTTACGCCATCGGCTTCTGTCTTGTCGGCCTGGCGCTCTGGACCGCTGTCGAAGCGTGGCGCGGCGATTTTCCCGAACGCGACAGGCAGGAAATCGCCCCGGTCATTTGGGTCGTAGCCGGCCTTGCCGCGCAGATGCTGCTGCTCAAGGTAGCCGGTTTCTCCATTGCCACCGGCCTGCTTTTTGCCTTTACGGCGCGCGCCTTCGGCAAACGCAAGCTCTGGTATTCGATCCCCATCGGCATCGTCCTGAGCTTCGCCATCTGGATCATCTTCGCGCGGCTGCTGCAGCTTTCGTTGCCCGCCGGGCCTCTGGAACGGCTGTTTTTCTAACAGCCATTCCGACCAAAATTCGAGATCACAGAACCGCCGGCACGCGATGACGCCCACGCCAGCCGTTCCGCCCGACAGGGGGAAATCTGTCCATGAGTACCTTTGAATTCCTGCTGCACGGTCTTGAGGTTGCCGCCCAACCCATGAACCTGCTCTATGCGCTGATCGGCGTCACACTAGGCACGGCCGTCGGCGTTCTGCCCGGCATCGGGCCGGCGCTCACCGTGGCGCTGCTTCTGCCCGTCACCTACAGGCTCGATCCCGCCGGTTCGCTCATCATGTTCGCCGGCATCTATTATGGCGGCATGTATGGCGGATCGACCACCTCGATCCTGCTCAATACCCCGGGCGAAAGCGCCTCTATCGTCACCGCGCTCGAAGGCAACAAGATGGCCCGTGCGGGCCGCGGCGGCCCGGCATTGGCCACCGCCGCCATCGGTTCCTTTGTGGCGGGCCTCATCGCCACCATCGCGCTTGCCTTTGTTGCACCCTTTATCGTCAAGCTGGCGCTGGTTTTCGGCCCGCGTGAATATTTCGCGCTGATGGTGCTCGCCTTCGTCACCGTGTCCTCCGCTTTCGGGGATTCGGCGCTGCGCGGCCTCACCTCGCTGTTCATCGGCTTTGCCCTTGCCATCGTCGGCATCGACCAGCTGACCGGCCAGACGCGCATGAGCTTCGGCATTCCGGACCTGCTCGATGGCGTTGAGGTGACCACGCTTGCCGTCGCCATGTTCGCTATCGGCGAAACCCTGTTCATTGTCGCGCAGGGCCAGAGCGGCGACGAGAAGGTCGAAGCCGTCAAGGGATCGGTCTGGATGAGTGCGCAGGACTGGGCGCGCTCCTGGAAACCCTGGCTGCGCGGCACATTGATCGGCTTTCCCATCGGCGCCATGCCTGCCGGCGGCGCTGAAATCGGCACCTTCCTTTCCTATGCCACCGAAAAGCGGCTCAGCAAGCACCCGGAAGAATTCGGCCACGGCGCCATCGAAGGTGTGGCCGGACCGGAAGCCGCCAACAATGCGTCCGCTGCCGGTACGCTCGTGCCGCTCTTGACGCTCGGCCTGCCGACGACGGCAACCGCTGCCATCATGCTCGCAGGCTTCCAGCAGTTCGGCCTTCAGCCCGGCCCGCTGCTGTTCGCCACCAATCCGCAGCTCGTCTGGGGCCTGATCGCCAGCCTGTTCATCGCCAATCTGATGCTGCTGGTGCTCAACCTGCCGCTCGTCGGCCTTTGGGTAAAGCTGCTGACCATTCCGAAACCCTGGCTCTACGCGGGTATTCTGCTGTTCGCGACGCTCGGCACCATCGGCGCCAACCCATCCGTGTTCGAACTCGGCATGCTGCTCGCTTTCGGCATCCTCGGCTATATCATGCGCATCTTCGGTTATCCGATCGCGCCTGCCGTGGTCGGCCTCATCCTCGGCCCGCTTGCGGAACAGCAGCTTCGCCGCGCACTCGCCATCGGCCAGGGCGATCCGACGGTGCTGCTCACCTCCCCCATCGCCGTCGGCCTGTTTCTCGTCGCAGCGGCCGCCTTCGTCGTACCCCTCATCATGCGTGTCCGCGGCCGTGGCGAAGTGCTGTCGCAGTTGGCCGCCAACGAGGACTGACACAACACAGCCTCCAAAGGCGACTGGCCCCGTATCCTCGGATGCGGGGCTTTTTTTATTCAACCGCAAAGTGGCGTTATGGCGCAGGCGCTGCCATGATATAATTCCGGTCCAAACGCAGGAGAAAGACATGCGCAAGATCGCGATCATGATGGTTATGGCCCTCGCCGGCTGCACCACCGCCGCACCGGATGTGGAACCCATTCCCGGCAGCATCACCTATGGCGGACAGCCCCGCACCAAACTGACCAAGTCCCCCATCGGCAGCACGCTCAGCAGCGAATTCGTCATGGGCGACGGCCGGCTTGCGATTGAAACCTATCGTGTGCAGCCGGATCGGTCGCTGAAACTGGAAAGACGCCAAATCGTCGGCGACTGGCCGCCAGATTGAGGCAAGTAAGGACGTTGATGCACCCAGCTGCAACTGACTACCCCTTCCGTCATACCGGCCTTGGGCCGCGCAGAATTTTCATCACCACTGTCCCTAGCGTGGAACAGGGCGCGAGGCCCGGGCGTTAAACGACGGACTTTTTCCCAAGCGGCATTCCGTCCGCAACTTCAGGAGACATCGATGAAGACGCACAAGACGAAGAACGACCTGCCTTCCAACGCCAAGTCGACGGTGATCGGCATTCTGAACGAGACGCTGGCTTCGGTGATCGATCTTGCGCTTGCAACCAAGCAGGCGCACTGGAACCTGAAGGGCCCGCAATTCATCGCTGTCCACGAACTTCTCGACGGCTTCCGCACCCAGCTCGATGATCACGGCGATACCATTGCCGAACGTGTCGTGCAGCTTGGCGGCACGGCGCTCGGCAGCCTGCAATCCGTCTCCTCGACGACGAAGCTCAAGGCCTATCCGACCGACATCTACAAGATCCACGACCATCTCGACGCGTTGATCGAACGTTACGGTGACGTGGCGAACATGATACGCAAGGCGATCGACGATTCCGACGAGGCCGGCGACCCGACGACGGCGGACATCTTCACCGCCGCCTCGCGCGATCTCGACAAGGCGCTGTGGTTCCTCGAAGCACATGTTCAGGAAAAGAGCTGAGCCGGAACAGGCTCAACTCACCTGCAAACGACAAAGCGCCCGGACGAACCGGGCGCTTTTATTTTATTCAGCCATCAATGCCGCCGTAAAACGGCAAGCCCGATGTCCCGCAGCATCTCGTGATCGAGAATGCCGCGCTGGGCGCTGCGGATGAGAACCGCAGCGCACTCATTGGCGACATGGCTGCTGCGATCTTGAAGGCACTCGAAACATACGCCGTCGAAAATATTCTGCAGATCGGCGATCTGCTGGGGCGACAATTGCGCGCCGACTCTTTCAAAAGCTGCATACGACAAGGCTCATCCTCCCGATGATGACATGCCAAGTATCGTTTCTTTTTTTCGTGGGCATTAAATTTGTACACCCGAACGAATCACTTGTCGAATCAGATTTTAACCAAATGTAAACAGGTAATTTTCTGGTCTCCCGGCCGGCTGTGATCCCTTTGGGATGGAAATAAAGGTCAGCCGAAACAATGCCTTCGTTCGGCATGCCTCTGCCTTGGGCCACATCGCCCCGGCCGCTTCGCATAAAGCCACGGGGCCAAACCGATTTCCACCGAAACCGCAAAAGAAACTGTTGCATTCCAAAATCGATTGAGCGATATAGCACCCGTCGCCGCACTTCAGGTGACCCGCGGTCCAGCGAACTACCCCGGACCAGCGGTTTTGAGCGGGTGTAGCTCAGGGGTAGAGCACAACCTTGCCAAGGTTGGGGTCGAGGGTTCAAATCCCTTCGCCCGCTCCAGTTTCCCGGATCAGACAGATAAATTTGCGGCGGCGGCTTTTCACAAAAGATTGCCTTCGCAAGATTGACGCGCCTTCCCGTCTCGGAATGCGCTGCGGCGCTCCCGCAAAAACACAAAACCGGGAGAGATTTACCCCTCCCGGCTATCTTTATTGTCAGGCGGCCTCGTCCCACACGGGTGCGAGCCCATCCGGCGAGACGATGCGGCCATCCGGCCTGGCAAGACCACGGATTGCGGCCATTTCATCGGCCGACAGGGTGAAATCGAAGATCGCGATGTTCTCATCGACGCGGGCTTCGCTGACCGTTTTCGAAAGCGCCACCACGCCCTGCTGCTGCACCAGCCAGCGCAGCACCACCTGCGCCACCGACTTGCCCCGGCTTGCGGCGATATCCTTCAGCACCGGATCGGCAAAGACCTTGCCGTCCGCCATGCCGTAATAACCCGTGACCGACATGCCGGCAGCCTTCGCCGCCGCAACGACCGGGTCTTGGTCGATATAGGGATGATATTCGATCTGGTTGGTGACGATCGGCGCGTGTGACAGACTGACCGCCTCGGCCATCAGCGCCGTGTTGAAGTTGGAAACGCCGATATGGCGAACCTTGCCGGCCTGCTGGACCTCGTTCAGCGCACCGATCTGCTCGGCAAGCGTCACCGCCTCGTTCGGCCAGTGCAAAAGCAGGAGATCGACATAATCGGTCTTCAGCTTCGCGAGACTGTCATCGACGGACGCAAGAAACGCATCGTGCCTGTAGTTCTCCACCCAGACCTTGGTGGTCAGGAAGATATCGCCACGCGCCACGCCGGAACTGGCGATGGCCTCGCCCACTTCGGCCTCGTTGCCGTAAATCTGCGCGGTATCGATATGGCGAAAACCGGCTTTCAGCGCATGCGGAACGATCCGCAGAACATCGGGACCGGGAATACGGAATGTGCCGAAGCCGAGCGCCGGGATCGAAGCACCGTTCGCGGTTACATCAAACATATATTTTATCCTTCGTGGGTTGCCCGGCCAGCCTTGCTGGCAATGGCCGGGATTTTATATGGAAAGCTCAGGCGGTTTTCAGCGTGAGCGCGGCGCGGCGGTCGAGCGCGCTGCTCCAGAGGGTGAGCATAAGGGCGATGGTGACGAGGATCGCGCCGACCCAGGGGGTTGCGGCGAGGCCCATCGGCGATTCCACCACCACACCGCCGAGCCATGCGCCGATGGCGATGCCGAGATTGAAGGCGGCGATATTGAGCGCCGATGCGACATCGACAGCGCCGGGGCGGTGTTCCTTGGCCAGCTGCACGACGTAAAGCTGCAGGCCGGGAACATTGGCGAAGGAGAGGAAACCGAGCGCCACCAGCGTGATCAGCGTCAGAACCGGCGAAACGGCGGTGAAGGAAAAGACCAAGAGCACGATGGCCTGCGCCAGGAAAAGGCCGACCAACGCCTTGACCGGGTTATGGTTGGCGATCTTGCCGCCACCGATATTACCGGCAGCGATGGCGATGCCGTAGAGCACAAGGATCAGGCCGACGCTGGATTCAGAGAAGCCGGTGACGTCCTGAAGGATCGGCGCCAGAAAGGTGAAGGCGACGAAGGTGCCGCCGTAGCCGAGCGCGGTCATGGCGAAGACGAGGAGCAGCCGGCCGGAACCCAGCACGCGGAACTGGTCGAGAAGGCTTGCTGGCGGTGCTTTCTTCAGCGTTCCCGGCAACAGGGCCAAGATGCCGGCAAAGGCGACGACACCGAGAGCCGCAACCGCCCAGAAGGTGGCGCGCCAGCCGAAGATCTGCCCGATATAGGTGCCGATCGGCACACCGGTCACGATAGCGACGGTCAGGCCCATGAACATCATGGCGATGGCCGAGCCACGGCGATTTTCCGGCACGAGATCGGCAGCGATGGTGGAGCCAACGGAGAAGAAGACGCCATGGGCGAAGGAGGTAAGCACCCGCGCCACCAGAAGCGCCTCATAGCTCGGCGACACGGCAGCGACGGCATTGCCGACGGTGAACAGCGCCATCAGACCGAGCAGCAGCGGCTTTCTCTCGATCTTGCCGGTCAGCGCAGTCAGGATCGGCGCGCCGAAAGTGACACCCAACGCATAGACGCTGACGATGAGGCCGGCAAGCGGCAGGGTGATATGGAGATCGTTGGCGACCGTCGGCAGAAGGCCGACAATGACGAACTCCGTGGTCCCGATCGCGTAAGCCGCGATCGTCAAGGCAAATATGGCCAATGGCATGATGAATACCTCTTCGCCCGGAGCGGGGTCGCGGGCGTTCTGGGCAGCAGGCGCTGCCCGGTTGGATCAAATGTATGAACGCAATATGGGCGAAGGGGACTTGCATGATAATCGGCAAGATTGGATAAAGGCCTTTGAATTGATTTCACAGGTGGATGCGGCGATGGACAATCGGGCCGGCGAAATGGAAGTCTTCGTGGCGGCGGCGGAACTCGGCAGTTTTTCCGCTGCCGGACGCAGGCTGAAACTTTCACCCTCGGCGGTGAGCAAACTCGTCACCCGCATCGAAGACCGGCTCGGCACCCGCCTTCTTGCCCGCTCCACCCGCCTCGTAAGGCTGACGCCGGAGGGAGAAATCTATCTTTCGCGGGTAAGGCGCATTCTGGCCGACATAGCCGAGACGGAGCAGATCGTGGCGAGCGGCGGCAAGGTGGTGCCGCGCGGCCTGTTGCGCGTCAACGCCACGCTGGGCTTCGGCGAATGTTATCTCCTGCCGCTCGCGCCGGAATTTTTAACGCTTTATCCGGAAATCGAGCTGGATATTTCCCTGACCGACGGCGTCATCAGCCTGATCGAGGAACGCACCGATATCGCGATCCGCTCCGGCGCGATGGGCGATTCGTCCCTGAAGGCGAGAAAGCTGAAAGAGGTCCGCCGGGTCATCGTCGCCTCCCCCGCCTATATCGAAAAACACGGCATGCCGGAAGCGCCGCAGGATCTGGCGCATCACAATTGCTTCAACTTCAATTTCAGCCGCAGCCTCAACGAATGGCCCTTCCGCGACCCCGGCTCGACGGAAATCTACCGCCTTCCCGTGACCGGCAACGTCTCGGTCAATAGCGGCATGGCGATGCGCAGGCTCTGCCTGACCGGCTTTGGGCTGGGCAGGGTCGGCGAGTTTCATATCGAGCAGGATATCAAGGCCGGTTTGCTCGTTCGGGTGCTGGAAGACCATAACCCCGAGGACATGGAGGTTATCCATGCCGTTTATGCCGGCCACGAGCATCTGGCCGCCCGCGTGCGGGCTTTCATCGATTTTGTCGCGGCAAGGGTTGGGCGATAGCCCGGCCGGGGCCGGACCGCATCAGACCGTGCTGTGCACCAGTTTCGCCAGCCAATCGACAAAAACCCGGACCTTGTTGGTGACGTGCCGTGTCTGCGGATAGACCACATAGATCGGCATGGCTTCGCGACGCCATTCGGGCAGAACCGGCACCAGCTCGCCCCGCGCCAAGGCATCCTTGACCATGAAAATCGGCAACTGCACGATGCCCATGCCCGCAAGCGCCGCGTTGAGATAGGTGCGGCTGTCATTGACGGACACGACATAGTTCGGGGTAAGCTCGACGCTGCGAATCCCGTTATCGAAGGAGATCGGCATGATCTGGCCTGAGGTCGCATTGAGATAGCCCACGGAATAATGGCCGTTCTCCAGATCCTCCGGTTTTTCGGGCATGCCGAAGTTTTCAATGTAGAGAGGCGCGGCGAATGTTTCGAACTGAAACTCGCCGACTTTACGAGCGATCAGCGACTGATCGCGCAACACGCCGACCCGGAGCGCGCAGTCGACATTCTCCGCGATATAATCGACCAGACGGTCGCCAACCCCGAGATCGAGACGGATTTGCGGATAGCGCTGGTAAAATTCGCAAAGATGTGGGATAACCACAAGGTCTGCGAAGACCCCGGCCATTTCCACCCGCAACCGGCCGGATGGCTGCACCTGCGCGCTGGACATACTGCCGTCCAGCTCTTCGATTTCCGACAAAATCTGTGAGGCCCGCTCATAATAGAGAGCGCCATCCGTTGTCAGCATCACCCGGCGCGTCGTTCGGTTGAGAAGAGTAGTCTGCAGATGCGCCTCCAGCGCCTGCACCATATTGGTGACTGTGGTCTTTGGCATGTTCAACGTGTTCGCGGCGCGGCTGAAATTGCCGGTTTCGACGACACGCGTGAACACTCGCATGGCAGAAAGCTGATCCATCTATCTATTATCCGTGTTTTTGGAATAGTGTTTTCATTTTGACGTACTTGATCGTTTTCTCCCGAACAATAATATGAATTTCAGATTTTGCAAATATGGTGAGCCGCCTGATGGTGGCGCACGGGACCGGATCAGATGAAAACGCACTGGGAAAATATCGAAAGCTGTGGGGGGTCCGCATCCCAGCTCTCGGTGCGCCGATATGAAAGCTCCGGCCTGTGCAGCCACCCTCCCGTGGTGCTTTATTTGCGTGGCGGCTCGTTTCTGGAAGAGGGCGGCAATTGCCCGGAGCTTCCAGTGGCCCGCGCGCTCGCGGAAAGCGGCGCAATCGTCGTCGAAGCCGACTATAGCAAGTCGTCCGGCAACGAATTCCCGATGGTGATCGATTGCGCCTTCGAAGCGCTCGATCATCTGAGCAGGGATCGAAAGCATTATGGCGGCGCGAAATCGCTGCTGTTCGTGGCCGGCGAAGAGGCTGGCGGCAATGTGGCGGCGGGACTTGCGCTGAAGGCCCGTGACCGCATGCCGGGCAAGCTTGCCGGACAAATACTTCTGTCGCCCATGATCGACCCGATGATGACGACGGAGTCCTTCCGCGACGCGGACAGGATCGGCATGCGTCAGCGCTGGGCGGATGGCTGGAGCCATTACCTAGCTACGGCCTGCGGGTTTTTCCACCCCTATGCCGCGCCGTGTCAGTGCACGCGACTGAACCGGGTGGCGCCGGCGCTGATCTTTACCGCCGAGGACGACCCTCTGCGCGACGAGACGGTCAATTATGCCGGGCGGCTCATCGCCTCCGGTGTCAGCGTCCGGCAGCATGTTTTCCCCGCCAGCGTCGGCTGGACGGGGCTTTATCAAGGAAAGGGCGGCGGATGGGTCTCATCCGTCTGCTCGGAGTTCAAGACCTTCGCTGACCAGTTGAAACACTGAATACCGCATTATTGAGAAACTGACCGGCTCCTGATCCGAGCCAAGGAGAAACCCATGACGCCGAACAACAAGCGCCGGGCCCTGACGGGCGCCGGTATCGGACTTGTCTTGTCCGTTGCAGCTGCCGCGCTGATTTTCGACCTGCCCACCAGCCGCGATGCGACGGCCGCTTCCACGCCGGCCGAAACGCCTGCGATCCCCGTCACCGTCGCCAAGGTGGAAAGCCGCGACGTCATGCGCTGGGAAGAGTTTTCCGGCCGCCTCGAAGCCGTAGACCGGGTGCAGATCCGCTCCCGCGTCGCCGGCCAGATCAAGGCCGTGCATTTCCGCGAAGGCGCGCTGGTGAAGGAAGGCGACGCCCTCTTCACCATCGACCCGGCCCCCTATCAGGCTGCGGTTTTGGGCGCTGAAGCCCAGGTCGCATCCGCCGAAGCCAAGGTTAGCCTTGCCAGGACGGAACTCGACCGTGGCCGCAGGCTTTCCGACAACCGCACGATCTCCCAGAGCGATCTCGACCAGCGTCAAAGCTCGTTTGCGGATGCCGAAGCCCAGCTTCGCGCCGCCCGCGCCGCGCTGACGACGGCCCAGCTCGATCTCGGCTACACCGAAATCATCGCGCCGGTTTCCGGCAAGGTCGGCAGGATCGAAATCACCGCCGGCAACCTCGTCGCGGCCGGCTCGACATCGCCTGCCCTCACGACACTGGTTTCGGTCAACCCGATCTATGCCAGCTTCAACGCCAGCGAAGGAACGGTAGCTAAGGCGCTTTCCGAACTGCCGAAGACGACCGACGCGCTGCCCGCACTCGAACAGATCCCGGTGGAAATCGGCACGCTTTCGGATGAAGGCACGCCGATCAAGGGCACCCTGCACCTGATCGACAACCAGGTCGATTCCGCCAGCGGCACCATTGGTGTGCGCGCAGTCTTCGAGAACCCTGATGGCAGGCTCATTCCCGGCCAGTTCGTGCGGGTGCGCATGGGTGAGCCGAAGCCGGAAAACCGCATCGTCATCAGCGACCGCGCCATCGGCACGGATCAGGACAAGCGGTTCGTCTTCGTGGTCGATGCCGAAAACAAGGTGAGCTACCGCCAGATCAAGCCCGGCGCACCGGCCGACGGCCAACGTATCATCGATAGCGGTCTTGCCGCCGGCGATACGATCGTCGTCAACGGTCTGCAGCGCATTCGTCCCGGTGCGGTCATCGCGCCGCAGGCGGAAGACAAGGTCGCCGCCTCGCAATAGTTCCGTCCCGCCTCCGGCGAGACGCATTTCACACAGAACCGGCCCTGGCCGGCGGCCATGATGCCGCCGGAACGGTCCTTGCATTTCCAAATCTACCCGGAGAGGGGACTGGATATGAATATTTCCAGATTTTTTGTCGATAGGCCGGTGTTCGCCGGTGTTCTTTCGATCCTGATCGTGGTGGCAGGCCTTCTTGGCATGCGCGCCCTGCCGATTTCCGAATATCCGGAAGTCGTTCCGCCATCCGTCGTTGTCCGCGCCACCTATCCCGGCGCGAACCCGGCCGTTATCGCTGAAACCGTCGCCACGCCGCTTGAAGAACAGATCAACGGCGTCGAGGACATGCTCTACATGGGCAGCCAGGCGACATCGGACGGCGTGCTGACGCTGACGGTCACCTTCAAGCTCGGCACCGACCCCGACAAGGCGCAGCAGCTGGTGCAGAACCGCGTTTCGCAGGCCGAACCGCGCCTGCCGGCGGAAGTTCGCGCCCTCGGCATCACCACCGTCAAAAGCTCGCCCGACTTCATCATGGTCGTCAATCTGGTGTCGAAAACCGATGCCTATGACATCACCTATCTGCGCAACTATGCAACGCTGAACGTCAAGGACAGGCTTGCCCGCATCGAAGGTGTGGGCCAGGTGCAGGTCTTCGGCGCCGGTGATTATTCCATGCGCGTCTGGCTCGATCCGCAGAAAGTCGCCGAGCACGATCTCGCCGCCAGCGACGTCTCGGATGCCATCCGCCAGCAGAACGTACAGGCAGCAGCCGGCGTTATCGGCGCCTCGCCGAGCCCCAACGGCGTCGATCTTCAGCTCAACGTCAATGCCCAGGGCCGTCTGACGACGCCGGAGGAATTCGGCAACATCATCGTCAAGAGCGGCGCGAACGGCCAGATCACCCGTCTTCGCGATGTCGCCCGCATCGAACTCGGCGCGGCCGATTACACGCTGCGCTCGCTGCTCGACGGCGAACCCGCAGTGGCGGTCGCCGTATTGCAGGCCCCCGGCTCGAACGCCATCGAAATCGCCGACAATGTCCGTGCCACCATGGACAATCTTCAGTTGGCGATGCCGGATGGCGTGAAATACGAAATCGTCTACGACACGACGAAGTTCGTTCGCTCCTCCATCGAAAAGGTCGTTGATACGCTCCTCGAGGCCGTTGGCCTCGTGGTGCTGGTGGTCATCATCTTCCTCCAGACATGGCGCGCCTCGATCATTCCGCTGATTGCCGTCCCGGTCTCGATCATCGGCACCTTCGCCGTCATGTATGCCTTCGGTTTTTCCATCAACGCGTTGACCCTGTTCGGCCTCGTGCTGGCCATCGGCATCGTGGTGGACGACGCCATCGTGGTGGTGGAAAACGTCGAGCGAAACATCGAAAGCGGGCTATCGCCGCGTGACGCCACCTATAAGGCCATGCGCGAGGTCTCCGGGCCGATCATCGCAATCGCGCTGGTTCTGGTCGCCGTCTTCGTGCCCTTGGCCTTTATCTCCGGCCTTTCCGGCCAGTTCTACCGGCAGTTCGCGCTGACCATCGCCATCTCCACCGTCATTTCGGCGATCAATTCGCTGACGCTTTCGCCAGCCCTTGCAGCCCTGCTGCTGAAGGAACACGGCGCGCCGAAAGACTGGCTGACCCGTTTCATGGACCGGATTTTCGGCTGGTTCTTCCGTGGCTTCAACCGCGCCTTCGGTGCCGCTTCCAACGGCTACGGCAAAACCGTGGGCGGGCTGGTGACGCGCAAGAGCCTGGTGATGATGGTCTATATGGCGTTGGTCGCGGCCACCTACAGCATGTTCAGCATGGTCCCCAGCGGGTTTGTGCCGGCGCAGGACAAGCAGTATCTGATCGGCTTCGCCCAGCTTCCGGACGGCGCAACGCTTGACCGCACGGAAAGCGTCATCAAGCGGATGAGCAAGATCGCCATGGACCAGCCGGGTGTCAGCCACGCCATCGCCTTCCCCGGTCTGTCGATCAACGGCTTCACCATCGGCTCCAATTCCGGCATCGTCTTTGCGGTTCTCGACGACTTCGAAAACCGCAAGACGCCGGAACTGTCAGGCGGCGCCATCGCCATGCAGCTGAACCAGAAGTTTGCCGGCATTCAGGATGCCTTCATCGCCATGTTCCCGCCGCCGCCGGTCAACGGTCTCGGCCAGACGGGCGGCTTCAAGCTGCAAATCGAGGACCGCGCCGGTTACGGCTACCAAGCCCTTGACGAAGCGGCCAAGGCGGTCATCGCCAAGGCATATCAGACGCCGGAGCTGGCAGGCATTTTCTCCAGCTTCCAGATCAACGTGCCGCAGCTCTTCGCCGATGTCGATCGCGCCAAGGCCGAGCAGCTGGGCGTTTCGGTCAGCGACGTCTTCCAGACGCTGCAGATTTATCTGGGCTCGCTTTACGTCAACGACTTCAACGCCTTCGGGCGAACATACAGCGTGCGTGTGCAGGCAGACGCCCAATTCCGCGCCCATGCGGAAGATATCGGCCGCCTGAAGGTACGCTCGTCCACCGGTCAGATGATCCCGCTTTCCACGCTGCTGAAGGTGGATGCGACGACGGGACCGGAGCGCACCAACCGTTATAACGGCTTCCTTGCAGCCGATATCAACGGCGGACCGGCACCGGGTTACTCCTCCGGACAGGCGCAGGCAGCGATCGAGAAAATCCTTGCCGAGAACCTGCCCGCCGGGATCGATTACGAATGGACGGACCTGACCTACCAGCAGATCCTCGCCGGCAATTCCAGCCTCGTGGTCTTCCCGCTGGCGCTGCTATTGGTCTATCTCGTGCTGGCTGCGCAATATGAAAGCCTCACATTGCCGATCGCCATCATTCTGATCGTGCCACTTGGTGTATTGGCGGCCCTGACAGGCGTATGGCTGACAGGAGGGGACAACAACATCTTTACGCAGATCGGCCTTGTCGTCCTTGTCGGCCTCTCGGCGAAGAACGCGATCCTGATCGTGGAATTCGCCCGAGAGCTGGAATTCGAGGGACGAACGCCGCTTCAGGCGGCAGTCGAGGCAAGCCGCCTTCGCCTTCGCCCGATCCTGATGACCTCCCTCGCCTTCATCATGGGCGTGGTGCCGCTGGTCGTCTCCACCGGAGCGGGTGCGGAAATGCGTGCGGCCATGGGTGTCGCAGTATTCTCCGGCATGATCGGGGTGACGTTCTTCGGCATCTTCATGACACCGGTGTTCTACGTGCTGGTGCGCAAGCTGTCGGGCAACCGTCCCCTCATCCAGCACAAGCAGGAAGAACCGGCCAATTCGGACTACAAGCTCGAAAAGGCCGGCTGAAACCACTACTCCCATCCACCGCAACCTTCGACGCAAGCCCGCCGCGCATCACCCGATGCGCGGCGTTTTTGTTGGGAAAAACATCGATGTGCATCGCCTGAAATAGAATCCGTTTCAATGACTTAAGCGCCAACAACATAGATGTTTCGTCGCAATAAATGCATTTGATATGAACTATATCTTCATAGACTAATAGAAACGCAAAGAAACAATGCTATTTTATGCTTTATATTTTGTGGTAGCTTCAATCACAAGGTGATTCGGACTAAATGATTTAGTTCAGGGGTGGCATATGGAGCAGGAATACGAAAACTGGGCAACAACCGTTGCCTATTCGATAGTGATGCATGAAGGTCTGGATCTGGCGCTTGCCGCGCAAAATCTGGACAGGGGCAAGACCAGAAACAACCGTGAGCGGCTGATGGAAGCCATTCGCACGTCGTTGCTGGAGGCCCGTTCGCGCAGCCATCTGGTGGCGGCGTAGCAGCTATCAACTCTGTCTGCCGTGTCCGATGCTGCCGGAGGATCAGGCCGGAAGCAGATCGGTCCGGATTGCGGCTTTCAGCGGCAGGTGGTCCGAGGCGATACGCGCCAGCGCACTGTCATGCGCTTCCACCTGCTCGATCAGCCCCTCGCGATTGGCGATGATCCTGTCCAGCGCCAGCACCGGCAGGTTGGATGGAAAACTTGGCACTGCGGGCGGCAAGACGCCGAAAGCGTCCCTCAGTGTATTGAGCGACGAGCCGTTGCCGAGACGCCATTCGTTGAGGTCTCCCATAAGGATGGTCGCGCATTCGTTACGCGCTTCCAGGAGGCCGATAAGCGCCTTTGCCTGCTGGGCACGGGAATGTCTCAAAAGACCGAAATGCGCGGCGATGATGCGCAGCGTGCCGCCGCTTTTCAGATCCAGTTCCACGACGAGCGCGCCGCGCGGCTCCAGCCCCGGCAATTTCAGCGTATGGACGTCGCGCACCGCGCCTTCCCTAAACAGCACGACATTGCCGTGCCATCCATGCGCCTTCACGCCCGCCTGCACCGGCACGGGAATGAGCCCGCTTTCCCGCTCCAGCCGGGTCAGATCGAGCAAGCCCGTGCGCTCGCCGAAACGGCTGTCCGCCTCCTGCAACGCGATGATATCCGCGCCGATTTCCTGAATGACGCGGCTGGTGCGGTCCGGATCGAACTTGCGGTCGCGGCCCACGCATTTATGCACATTATAGGAAGCGATAACGGGAAAGGAATGTTCTCTCTTCGCCTGCTCCGCATTCTGCCGTTGACGACGGTCGCGCAGCGACTGCATGACGAAGGCGGGCAGACTGCTGTTCTTCGCCAGGGCCGTTTTTTCGCTGTCCAGCAAGCCGTTTTTCTTCACGCTGCAATGTCTCCGGTCAGATTAAAACTGGCAGAGCGTCGTTCAATGCGTCCTTTCGGAAGCACGGCGCTCTAAAGATAGGGCGAAGCAAGCCACAGGACACGCTCCACGAAACGGACAACGAATGGCCGCGCATTCAGTTCGCTAAGCCGGACGGGCAAGGCGGTTGCACGCGCATCCCGGATGCGGTCCCCGATCGTGGCGGCGAATTCATGATCCATAACTTCAAGGTCGATCTCGAAGTTCAGCCGCAGCGAACGCGGATCGAGATTGGAAGAACCGATATAGCTCCAGCATCCGTCGATCACCAGAAGCTTGGAATGGTTGAAAGCCCCTGTCGCCCGCCAGATGCGGCAGTAGTTCTTCAGCATCTGGTCGAATTGCGCCGTCATCGCCCTGTCCACGAGCACCAGATTGTTGCTTTGCGGCACGATGATATCCACCACGACCCCGCGCCTCGCTGCGGTAATGAGTGCCGAAATAAGCTCTCGATCAGGGAGAAAATAGGGCGACATGATGAGAATGGAGGAACGGGCGATGGAAAACGCACCCATCAGCATCTTGTGACTGGTCTCGATGCTCCTGTCCGGTCCCGAGGATGAAACGCGCGCGACGATCTGCGAGCCCGGCACGCCATCGGGAATGGCGATATCCCAAACCGGCGTATCCAGAAGCTCCCCGGTCGTGAAACGCCAGTCCTCCGCCGCTATGGAGAAAAAATCCGACACCACCGGTCCGGTGATCTTGAAATGGGTGTCGTGCGACTGTTTTTCCGCGTCGAATTCCAGGCAGAAACCCTCGCGGATATTCATGCCGCCGCTAAAGGCGATGCGCCCGTCCACCACCAGGATCTTGCGGTGAGTGCGCAAATTCGCATAGGGCAGCCGCAGCCCCATGATGACATTGCCGTTGAAGACATCTGCAATGATGCCCTTTTCCCTGAGCGTCGGCAGGATGCTCGGCACGGAGTAACGCGCGCCCACCGCATCCACCAGCACCCGCACCTCCACACCCCGGAATTTCGCGCTTTCGAGTGCCTTAACGAAGCGGGCGCCGATCCTGTCATTGTCGAAAATATATGTTTCGAGGATGATCGACCGCTTCGCCTCCCCGATCGCCTCCAGCATGGCGGCATAGGCCACGTCGCCGGTGACAAGCGGCTCGATGCCGTTTCCTGTTGTCAGCGCATGGCGCGTCACCCGGTCGCCCAGCGTCTTCATCGCCTCGAAACGGCGTCCGAACCGCTCGGCGATCACCTCGCCGCTCGCATCCAGACGCGCCACGCGATCCATGATCTCGTCCTGCATGAAGGAGCGCTGCTGCGTGATGTTGGACCGGCGAATGCGGTTGATGCCGGCAATGGCATAGATGACCGCGCCGACGATGGGCGAAAGAACGATGACGCCCACCCAGCCAAGTGCGGAGCGGACCTCCTCCTTCGTCATCGTGGCATGCACGGCCGCCACGGTTCCCATCAAAATGGAAAGGACGGCAAGGATATGAGGCCAATAGGCAATGACGAGATCGAGCATGGTGCAACTATAGGGCATCGGGCCGAAAAGTGTAACGCGGTTTTCGGAAAACCCGATGCGTAAACAAAAAGCTAGGGCAGTCCGCCGATCCCGCCATGACGCCCGCCACCGGGGAAGAACGGCCCACGCGCTGCCCTTCCTCTTGCGGGACGGACCCTTGCGGGATTAACGGTGGAAAGTGACGGTGCGATATGTCATGAGAGCGCATCTTGATCTTTAGGCAGGGGCACTTGCGGCTTCTGCGGCGTTTGAAAGCAAGAAGGCCGTGATGCAGGAAAATACACAGGGCGCCGTCATCGTCATTTCCAGCCACGTCATGCGTGGATCGGTCGGCAACAGGGCCGCGGTCTTCGCGCTGGAGACCCTCGGTTATCCGGTATGGGCGGTGCCCACCATCGTTTTGCCCTGGCACCCCGGCCATGGCCCATCCACGCGGATGCGCTTTCAGGACGACGACTTCGACAAGGCCATGACCGACCTTGAAAACGCGAAGTGGATCGGTGAGGTCAAAGCCGTTCTGACCGGTTATTTCGGCAGCGCCGCACAGGTCCGTTCTGTCGCAAGGCTGATCCGCAATCTCAGAGAGAAAAACCCGGCGCTCGTTTACGCCTGCGATCCTGTCATGGGCGACATGGGCGGGCTATACATTCCGGTCGAGACCGCCGAAGCCATCCGCGACGAACTCATTCCGCTCGCCTCGGTCGCGACGCCGAACCGTTACGAACTGGCATGGATGAGCGGCGCGGAGCTTGAGACCAACAACGCCATCATGGACGCCGCGCTCTCCCTCGGCCCCTCGAAAATGCTGGTCACATCAGCCGTGCCGATGATGGCGGGCGGCACCGGCAATCTTTATCTGAGCGGCCGGCACGCGCTGCTTGCGGAACACCGCGCCATAGACGACGCACCGAACGGTCTCGGCGACCTGATGGCGGCGCTGTTCCTCGCCCGGCTGCTGGAAGGCCTGGACGACGAAAAGGCGCTGCAACTGGCCACCGCCAGCGTGTTCGAAATTCTGGCGCGAACCAAAAAACGCGGCAAGAACGAATTGACGCTGGAGACCGACGCTTCAAGTCTCTCCACACCTATGGCCATGGTGCAGATGCGTCATCTCTTGCATCCTTCACGCAGCAAGCGCAAATAGCGCCTTTAAGGAATGGTCTTCAACGCGCCAGGTTCGCTTCCTGATCTTGGTCCAAGCATGACGGTACTGCGATATCATGAAAGATTTTCCAGAAACCCTTTTGAACGGCTACAAGAACTTCATGAGCGGTCGCTATGTCGACGAACGCGAAAGATACCGTGTTCTGGCCGATACAGGACAGAAACCGCAAACCCTGTTCATTGCCTGTTGCGACTCCCGTTCGGCGCCGGAAACGATTTTCGACTGCGGACCGGGAGAACTTTTCGTCATGCGAAACGTCGCCAACATGGTGCCGCCCTACGAGCCGGACGGTCAGTACCATGCCACCTCGGCCGCCATCGAATATGCCGTGCAGGTTCTGAAGGTGAAGGACATCGTGGTCATGGGCCACGGCCGCTGCGGCGGCATTCAGGCGGCACTCGACCCAAACCTTGAACCCCTGTCGCCGGGAGATTTCATCGGCAAATGGATGAACATGGTCAAGTCGGCGGCCGAGCAGATTCAGAGCAACGATATCATGACCGCCTCCGAGCGCCAGACGGCGCTGGAACGTGTTTCCATCCGCAACTCCATCGCCAACCTGCGCGCCTTCCCCTTCGTCAAGGCGCAGGAAGTCGCCGGCAAGGTAAAGCTGCATGGCGCCTGGTTCGATATCTCGACCGGCGAATTGTGGGTGATGGACAGCAAAACGGGCGACTTTCGCCGCCCGGATCTGTGATTGAGGCAGGAGATTGTCGCTAAAGCGTCTCTCCGTCATCCTTGGGCTTGTCCCAAGGATCTAAGCACAGCAACAAAATCAATACGTCGCAGATCCTCGGGACAGGCCCGAGGATGACGTAGCGTGCGTGGTGGGCCTGTCAAACCCACTCAGACCCAAGACCCTATTGGCCGTCGATCGCCTTGCCGATGAAGGCGATGGCCTGCTGATAGACGCTTGCGGCGTTCCAGCCCTGGATGGCCGCGTAGTTTGCCTGCCCCTGCTGATAACCCGCACCGCGCTGCCAGCCATGGCCGACGAGGAAATTGGCCGTGGAGGCCAGCGCATCGGCGCGCGAGCCGACAAGGTCGATCCTGCCGTCACGGTCGAAATCCACGCCGTAGCGCACGACGTTCAAAGGCAGGAACTGCGTCTGGCCGATTTCGCCATGGGCGGCGCCCTTGGCGTTGACGTTCAGCGAACCGCTGCCGACGAGCTTCAGGGCCGCATAAAGCTGCTCCGTGAAGTAATCCGAACGGCGGCAGTCGAAGGAGAGCGTCGCCACGGCAGAAAGCGTGTGCTGGTTGCCCATGAAGCCGCCAAAGCCGGTCTCCATGCCCCAGATGGCCAGAAGCGGGCCGGCCGGCACACCATAGGCCTTTTCGATCGAGGCGAAGAGAGAGGCGTTATTCTTCTTCATGGTCTTGCCGCGCGAGATGATCGTCTGGCCGCCACGCTTCTGCATGAACTGTTCAAAGGACAGCTTGAAGCTGTGCTGGCCGCGATCGGCGCTGATGGTGGCCCGGTTGTAGGAAACACCCGAAAAAGCGCGATCGAGCACCGAGGCGCTGACGCCGCGGCCCGCCGCTTCCTGCTTGAACGCTCCGACCCAGGCCTCGAACCCTGCCGAAGTGTTGCCGCATTGCGCAGCCATAACCGGCGTCGCTACCAAAACCGAGACCATGGCCACACCAGCCAGGATTGTCTTCATTGCCCGCATCAAAATCTGCCTTCGATATCCTTTGGGGAATTCATCCCGAGAACAAAAACGTCACCGCTGTATGAATTCAGGTGCCAAACTGCCTCTTTGACGGCCCAAACTGCCTTTCGGCAGCAAGGCCTGCAAATAAACTGGCCGTGATCGTCGCCAATCAGGAAACCCGCCTGCCCCACACAGAACAGACGGGTTATACTTAACGAACCTTAAAAAATCGTATCAGGCAGCCGCCTTGCGGGGCTTGATAAGACCACGGTTGACCAGAAGTTCGGCGATCTGGATGGCATTGAGGGCGGCACCCTTGCGCAGATTGTCCGAAACGATCCAGATGTTAAGGCCGTTTTCGACGGTCGCATCCTCGCGGATACGCGAAATATAGGTCGCATCTTCACCGGCGGATTCAACCGGGGTGATGTAACCGCCATCCTCGCGCTTGTCGATGACGAGGCAACCCGGCGCTTCGCGCAGGATGTCACGCGCCTGATCGGCGGTGATCTCGTTTTCGAACTCGATATTGACCGATTCCGAATGGCCGATGAAGACCGGAACGCGCACGGCCGTGCAGGTTACCTTGATCTTCGGATCGAGCATCTTCTTGGTTTCGGCCAGAACCTTCCACTCTTCCTTCGTATATCCGTCTTCCATGAAGACATCGATATGCGGGATGACGTTGAAGGCGATGCGCTTGGTGAACTTCTTCGTTTCGACCGGATCGGCCACGAAGACGGCGCGGGTCTGCTGGAACAGTTCGTCCATGCCTTCCTTACCGGCGCCGGAAACCGACTGGTAGGTAGAGACGACGATACGCTTGATCTTGGCGAAATCATGCAGCGGCTTCAGCGCGACGACGAGCTGGGCCGTGGAGCAATTCGGGTTGGCGATGATGTTCCTGCGGGTAAAGCCCACGATCGCATCGGCATTGACTTCCGGAACGATCAGCGGAACGTCCTGATCGTAACGCCAGGCGGAGGAGTTGTCGATGACGACGCAGCCCTGCTGGCCGATCTTCGGCGACCACTTCTTGGAAACCTCGCCGCCGGCCGACATCAGGCAAATATCCGTGTCGGAAAAATCGTAATTTTCGAGGTTGGCAACCTTCAGCGTGCGGTCGCCGTAGGAGACTTCCGTACCCTGCGAGCGGGAGGAAGCAAGCGGCACGACTTCATCTGCGGGGAAACCGCGTTCGGCCAGAATATTGAGCATTTCGCGACCGACGTTGCCGGTGGCGCCTGCAATTGCAACTTTGAAACCCATGATCAAGCTCTCTTTCTGTCTCTCCTCTTTTGGGTGAGGTGGGGAACCCGCATCGCATTGCGGCTTCCTCGATCCCCAGCCAAACCGGGGAGAGAGCGGTGGCCAGAGACGTCAGACGGTTTTAATCGTCGTTTTGGCCGTAATTCGGATGGAATAAGAAAGGCGCGGATCATCGCCGGCGGATTGTGCCGGTCCTTCCATGACAATCATGTCTGCAACATGCCTGCGCAAGGTGATGCTCCTTCTTCGCGAGAAGCTATTAGAAGGTTTGGTGTTCCTGTCAAGGAAAAAGGCGGGATCGGACCCACCACGCGCATGCCGGCAAACGCCGCCTCGCGACATTTTTGCACGTTATACATTAGACTAAAGTCATAATCCGAAAGCATCGCTCTTATTGGGGTTAATTTTCTGTCACTCTGACACCATGCGCATTGCACCCTCATAGGGGAGTCCGGAGGAGAGACAGGGCTCTGCAGTGCGTTCATTTGACATCTGTGGAGGACAGACAATGGCAAACGTAGCAGCCGTAAGCGGCGCCGCCCGTCCCATGACGGGTGAAGAGAAGAAGGTGATTTTCGCCTCTTCTCTCGGAACAGTCTTCGAATGGTACGATTTTTATCTGTACGGCTCGCTCGCGATCTATATCGGCGCGAACTTCTTCAGCCAATATCCCGAAACGACACGCAACATCTTCGCGCTTCTGGCATTTGCTGCGGGCTTCCTCGTGCGCCCCTTCGGCGCTCTGGTATTCGGCCGTCTGGGCGACATCGTCGGCCGTAAATACACCTTCCTGATCACCATTATCATCATGGGTATTTCGACCTTCCTCGTCGGCGTCCTGCCCGGCGCATCCCAGATCGGCATCGCGGCCCCCGTCATCCTCGTCATCCTGCGCATGCTGCAGGGTCTGGCGCTTGGCGGCGAATATGGCGGCGCTGCAACCTATGTAGCCGAACACGCGCCCAACGGTCGCAGAGGCTATTACACCTCGTGGATCCAGACGACGGCGACGCTCGGCCTGTTCCTGTCGCTGGTGGTCATTCTCGGCGTGCAGTTCGCGCTTGGCAAGGAAGCCTTCGCCGCCTGGGGCTGGCGCATTCCCTTCCTCGTTTCTGTTCTGCTGCTTGGCGTGTCGGTCTGGATTCGTCTGAAAATGAACGAATCCCCTGCCTTCAAGAAGATGAAGGAAGAGGGCAAGACGTCCAAAGCCCCGCTCAGCGAAGCTTTCGGCCAGTGGAAAAACGCAAAGATCGCCCTGCTCGCCCTCGTCGGCGCCGTTATCGGTCAGGCCGTCGTCTGGTATACGGGCCAGTTCTATGCGCTGTTCTTCCTGCAAAGCATTCTGAAGGTGGACGGCCAGTCGGCCAACATCATGGTCGCGGTGGCCCTCATCCTCGGCACGGGCTTCTTCGTGTTCTTCGGCTGGCTTTCCGACAAGATCGGCCGCAAGCCGATCATCATGGCCGGTCTCGTTCTGGCGATGCTGACCTACTTCCCGCTGTTCAAGGCGCTCACATGGGCGGGCAACCCGGCACTCGCGCAGGCGCAATCCACCGTTCGCGCCACCGTGACCGCCGCTCCGGGCGACTGCAAATTCCAGTTCAACCCGACAGGCACGGCGAAATTCACCACATCCTGCGATATCGCCACCTCGTTCCTGACGCGCAACTCCGTCCCCTATGACGTCGTTGCGGGAACGGCCGGCGAACCGGCGAGCGTCAAGATCGGCGACGCCACCATTGCCAGCTACGACGCCATCGCAGCCGGTGCGGATGCGTCGGCGAAGGACAGGGCCTTCCAGAAGCAGATCAACATCGCGCTGCACGACGGCGGTTACCCGCTGGTGCGCAGTGCAGCACAGGTGCCGGACGCCAAGCTGGACGCCTTCATTGCCGCCAACCCGGAACTCAACCTCAATGCGGAAGCCGTTCGCGCCACCGACAAGAAGATGGTGGCGACCGACAAGCTGGTGGCGGACAAGCTGCTGACGCCGGCCGAGACCGCAGGAGCCGCGGAAATGGCCGTCTACAGCATTGCCGGTGGCGGCGCCTTCACCATGGTCGCCGATCCGGCTGCCGTGAACTGGATTGCCATCATCGCCGTCCTGACCGTCCTCGTGATCTATGTGACGATGGTCTACGGCCCGATCGCCGCCCTGCTGGTCGAACTGTTCCCGACCCGCATCCGCTACTCCGGCATGTCGCTGCCCTACCATATCGGTAACGGCTGGTTCGGCGGCCTTCTGCCAGCCACCGCTTTTGCGATGAGCGCGGCGAAGGGCGATATCTACTACGGCCTCTGGTATCCGATCGTTTTCGCAGGCATCACGCTGGTCATCGGCCTGCTGTTCCTGCCGGAAACCAAGGATCGCGACATCCACACCATGGAATGATCGACCCAGCTTTCAAAAATACAGCCCGGCGCCAACGCGCCGGGTTTTTTTGTTGCCGCCGTACCGCCAGTGCCCGAACTGGCCTTTCCGCGCTGGTCATTCCGCCGCAGGTAGAAAAACATCAAAAACGGGACAAAAACGTCCGAAATAGGCTATGAGGCCTATCGTGCGGAAAAAGGGAGAGGCATTTTGAGAATCGGGACGCCCAAGGAACTTTATGATGGCGAGGCGCGCGTCGGCATGACGCCCGACAGCGCGCAAGGCCTGCAGAAACTCGGATATGATTGCATCCTCGAGACAGGTGCTGGCAAGGCGGCGGGATTTTCCGACGACGCCTATCGCGCAGCGGGTGTGACGATCGTCGATAACGCCGATGCGCTTTACGCCGACGCCGACATCATCGCCAAGGTTCGTCCGCCGGAAACGTCGGAGATTGATCGCCTGTCTTCGGACAAGACGCTGATCTCGTTCTTCTACCCCGCCCAGAACAAGGACCTTCTGGAGCAGGCGAAGGAAAAGGGCGCAAATGTCATCGCCATGGACATGGTGCCGCGCATTTCCCGCGCCCAGAAGATGGATGCGCTGTCCTCCATGGCCAACATCGCCGGTTATCGCGCCGTCATCGAGGCGGGCAATAATTTCGGCCGCTTCTTCACCGGTCAGGTAACCGCCGCCGGCAAGGTGCCGCCCGCCAGGGTTCTGGTGATCGGCGCAGGCGTCGCCGGTCTTGCCGCCATCGGCACGGCCACCTCGCTCGGCGCAATCACCTATGCCTTCGACGTTCGCCCGGAAGTGGCCGAACAGATCGAATCCATGGGCGCTGAATTCGTCTATCTCGATTTCGCCGACCAGAGCCAGGACGGCGCGGCCACCGGCGGTTATGCCGCCCCCTCCTCGCCGGAATTCCGCGAAAAGCAGCTCGAGAAATTCCGCGAGCTGGCACCGCAGATCGATATCGTCATCACCACGGCGCTCATTCCCGGCCGCGACGCGCCGAAATTGTGGCTCGCCGACATGGTGGCGGCAATGAAGCCGGGTTCGGTCATCATCGACCTCGCGGCTGAGCGCGGCGGCAATTGCGACCTGACGGTTCCCGACAGCCGTGTCGTTTCCGACAATGGCGTCATCGTCATCGGCTATACGGATTTCCCGAGCCGCATGGCGACGCAGGCCTCGACGCTCTATTCCACCAACATCCGTCACATGATGACCGACCTGACGCCCGCAAAGGACGGCAAGCCGGTTCACAACATGGAAGACGACGTCATCCGCGGCGCGACCGTCACCTATCAGGGCGAGGTCACTTTTCCGCCGCCGCCCCCGAAAATCAAGGCGATCGCCGCGCAGAAGCCCAAGGAAAAAGTAAAAGAGCTTACGCCCGAGGAAAAGCACGCCAAGGAGCGGGCCGAGTTCAAGGCGCAGACGAAAAACCAGGTCGGCCTGCTCGCCATCGGCACTGCGGTCCTGCTTCTCGTCGGCCTTTATGCGCCGGCTAGCTTCATGAGCCACTTCATTGTGTTCGTGCTGGCCTGCTTCATCGGTTTCCAGGTCATCTGGAACGTCAGCCACTCGCTGCACACGCCGCTGATGGCGGTGACGAATGCCATTTCCGGCATCGTCATCATCGGCGCGCTTTTGCAGATCGGTTCCGGCAACTGGCTGGTGGTGATCCTCGCCTCGCTTTCCGTCCTGATCGCGACCATCAATATCGTCGGCGGTTTCCTCGTGACACGGCGCATGCTCGCCATGTTCCAGAAATCCTGAGCCGTGTAGGGGACACTCAATGACCATTGGTATCGTTTCCGCGGCCTATGTTGCCGCAGCCGTTCTCTTCATCCTTTCCCTCGGCGGCCTTTCCGGACAGGAAAGCGCCAAACGCGCTGTCTGGTACGGCATAACAGGCATGGGCCTGGCCGTTGTCGCCACCGTTTTCGGCCCTGAGATCAGCAAGGGCGTCGGGCAGTGGCTCGTCGTGCTTCTGATGCTGGCGGGTGGCGCCGTTCTCGGCTACTTCGTCGCAAGCCGCGTGCAGATGACCGAGATGCCGCAGCTGGTTGCCGCACTTCACTCCTTCGTCGGTCTTGCCGCCGTCTTCATCGGCTTCAACGCCCATATCGAGGAAGCGCATGTCGCCTCGCTCGATGAGACGGCGCGTTCGCTGCTAACCGGCTTTTCCGCCATCCTCGCCCACAAGACGCCGGTGGAACTGGCGATCATGAAGGTCGAGGTTTTCCTCGGCGTCTTCATCGGGGCCGTCACCTTCACCGGTTCCGTCGTCGCCTTCGGCAAGCTCGCCGGCAAGGTGGACGGCAAGGCGAAGAAACTGCCGGGCGGACATGTGCTCAATGCAAGCGCCGCGATCCTGTCGCTCGTCCTGCTCATTATGTATTGCAACGGTGCCGGCGCATGGACGCTGGTGCTGATGACGCTGGCCGCCTTCTTCATCGGCTATCACCTGATCATGGGCATCGGCGGCGCCGACATGCCCGTCGTCGTCTCGATGCTGAACAGCTATTCCGGCTGGGCCGCCGCCGCGATCGGCTTCACGCTCGGCAACGATCTGCTGATCGTCACCGGCGCACTGGTCGGCTCCTCGGGTGCGATCCTGTCCTACATCATGTGCAAGGCGATGAACCGCTCCTTCGTCTCCGTCATCCTCGGCGGCTTTGGCGGCACGACGGGTCCGGCAATGGAAATCGAGGGCGAGCAGGTGGCGATCGATGCCGAAGGTGTCGCAGCAGCGCTGAACGACGCCGACAGCATCGTCATCGTGCCCGGTTACGGCATGGCGGTGGCGCAGGCTCAAAGTGCGGTTTCCGAACTGACCCGCAAGCTGCGCGCCGACGGCAAGACCGTGCGTTTCGCCATCCATCCGGTGGCCGGCCGCCTTCCCGGCCACATGAACGTGTTGCTCGCCGAGGCCAAGGTGCCTTACGACATCGTGCTGGAAATGGACGAGATCAACGACGATTTCCCAAGCACCGACGTCGTCATCGTCATCGGCTCCAACGACATCGTCAACCCGGCGGCCCAGGACGATCCGAACTCGCCCATCGCTGGCATGCCGGTTCTGGAAGTGTGGAAATCAAAGCTGGTCATCGTCTCCAAGCGCGGTCAGGGAACCGGCTATTCCGGCATCGAAAACCCGCTGTTCTACAAGGACAATACCCGCATGTTCTATGGTGACGCCAAGAAGTCGATCAACGAGCTTCTGCCGTTCATCAAGTAACAAAAAGGGCGTTTCCGGAGACCGGAAACGCCCTTCTTTGCTGACGAAATACACCAATTTCTCTTCGGTCATGCCGGACTAGATCCGGCATCCAGCCATGGCGCGTCTGCGTCGTGAGAGGAGTCCAGCACGATCAAAGCACCCGGTAGCGCCGGTTGAAATACATCAGCGCTTCTTCGCCCTCGTTGATCCGCATGTCGACGACATCGCAGATCAGAATATCGTGTGTGCCGCCATTATGCGCCTCGCGGATGCGGCAGTCGAAGGAGACCAGCGCGTCCTCCAGAACCGGAGCGCCGGTTTGGAGAACGTCCCAGCTGCCGGCAGCAAAACGTTCCTCCGCCGGTGTCTTGCCGCCGAACAGGGTGCTCAGCACCTCATGTTTCGAGGCAAGCGTGTTGACGCAGATGACGCCGTTTTCCTTCACCACCTTGTAGGCGGAAGAATTGCGATTGAGGCAGACGAGCAAGGTGGGCGGATTATCGGAAACGCTGCAAACCGCCGTCGCTGCAAACCCCGCCCTGCCGGCCGCACCGTCCGTGGTGACGATGTTGACCGCAGCACCCAGCCGCGCCATGGCGTTTCTATAGTCGAGGCTGCGCTGCTCAGCAGTCTTCGTCTCCATTTCCGCTTCCTTTTTTAGAGACATCATCTGCATCTAAACCATCCTTCCTTAACAGGCCCTCAAGCCAGAACACAGGCGTCTTCGAATGTGAGGCGCGGCAGGCGGCCGAAAAGCTTCGACGGATCGCCGTAACCGAGATTGATCAGGAAGTTGGATTTCCACGTCGTACCCGCAAAAAACGCCGCATCCACCTTGCCCTTGTCGAAACCGGACATGGCCCCGGTATCCAGCCCCAGAGCGCGAGCCGCAAGGATCAGATAACCCGCCTGCAAGGTCGCATTGCGGAAGGCCGTTTCCTCGGCCACCGCGGGGCTGGACGTGAACCACGAACGCGCATCCGCATGGGGAAACAGGGCCGGCAGCTTTTCATAAAATTCGCTGTCGATGGCGGCGATGACAGTGACGGGCGCCGCCATGGTCTTTTCGAGATTGCCCGAAGAAAGCGCTGGCCTCAACTTTTCCTTGGCCTCCGGGCTGCGCACGAACACGAAGCGCGCCGGCGAGCAATTGGCCGAGGTCGGCCCCATCTTCGTCAGGTCGTAAAGTGCTGTCAGCGTCTCGTCGCCGACCGGCTTGTCCGTCCAGCCATTGTGGGTGCGGGCCTCGGTGAAAAGTGTTGCCAGTGCCTTAGTGTCCAGGGGGGCAGCGTCGTCCAGTGCTCTCGTCATTTTACTCTAAAATCCCGTCAGAATGTTTGTGTTGCCGGTAGCAGAAACTGCAAAAGCCGCGCGTTGAAAAGGTCAGACTCGGTGATATTGACCGCATGCGCTCCAAAATCGAGGAGGCAAAGCTCGCTTTGCGGCAAACCCTCCGCAAGACGCAGCGACCGCGTATAGGGCACCAGGAGATCGTCCTTGGTTGCCACCACCAGAAGCGGATTGCCGATCTCGCCGAGACGGGCGTCGACATCGAAGGCCCTGAGCGCCGCGATGCGCCGAAGCACATTCTCCCTGCCCTGAAAATGCGCGACGCCATGCGCATCATCGCGCGCCAGGCGGTCCTGATTTTCCGACATCCATGCCGCCGGATAAAGAAACAGCGGCTGGGCTTTCACGAAAGCCTCAACACCGGATTTCTCCAGAAGCTCGATCCGCACGTCAAAGCAGCGTCCGGAATGCGGATCGGCCTTGCTCCAGGCGTTGATAAGAACAAGCCTGTCGATAAGGCCGGGCTGGCGAAGCGCGATATCGAGACCGATCAGACCGCCGAGCGCATGACCCATGAAGTGAAACTTTTCGAGGTTCAGCGCCGAGACCATCTCCAGCACATCGTCCGCCATCGCCGATATGCCGCCATCCGCCGGCACCTCGCCGCCCGTCCGGCCGGTTCCGCGATGGTCGTAGGTGACAATCCGGAAATGACTGGAAAGGGCCTCGATCTGCGGCGTCCAATAGGCGCCGGATCCACCCAATCCCGATGAGAGCAGGATGGTGGGCGCCTCGGGATCTGCCCGGCCATGAACCTCGAAATGCATCATCTTGCCGTTTCGCCCCTATTTGCCGATATGGGCGACGGTGGCGATTTCCACCAGTGCATCAGGCTTTACGAGACCGCACTGGATGCAATAACGCGCCGGCTTGTCACCGGGGAAATATTCGGCATAGACCGTATTGACCGCCTGATAATTCGCCCAGTCGGTGATGAAGATGTGGTTCATCGTCACATCCTCCATCGTGCCACCGGCGGTCTCGATGACCGACTTGATGGTCTCCAGAACATGGCGTGTCTGGGCGCTGGCATCGCCCACATGCACGACATTATTGTCCTTGTCGAAGGGCAGCGTGCCGGAAACATAAACCACGCCATCGGCAAGGGTTCCCGGCGAAAAGGGAGCGATGGGCTTGCTGGTGCCGGCAGGCACGATGATCTTTTTCGGCATTTCGTTCTCCTCTTTGTGGTTCTCAATCAATCGGCAACGGGTGCGGCCTGCGAAATCACGCCGCAGAAATCATTGACGGTGGCGACCCAGCCGAAAAATTTCTCGACATTGTAGACCGTCGCCTGCTGAATAAAGTCTGGACCCAGATGATGCGTGGCATCCTCCAGCATCACCCCGAAATATTCGAGATGGAAGGCGTCGCGCAGCGAGCTTTCCACACAGACATTGGTGGCGATGCCGACGAACACCAGATTGCGGATGCCGCGGGCGCGCAGGACGCTGTCCATATTGGTGTTGAAGAAACCGCTGTAACGCGTCTTCGGCACCAGAATATCGCCGGGCTGCGGCTGCAACTCGTCAACGATGGCATAATCCCACGTCCCCTTGGCCAGCAGCTGACCCTGCAATTCCGGCCTTTTGCGCATCGTCTTCAGCGCATTGGACTTGTGCCAGTTGGGCGAACCCGGCCCACCCGCCTCGACATAATCCTTGTCCCAGCCGTTCTGGAAATAGATGACCTGAACACCTGCCGCCCGCGCCGCATCCAGCGTCTTCTTGATATTGGCGATAGTGCCCTTGGCCCCGGAAATATCGAACCCGGCAAGGTCGACATAACCGCCCTCGGTCGAATAGGCGTTCTGCATATCGACCACGACAACGGCGGTCTCGCTGGGTTTCAGGGTAATCGGCTCCGGCCTTGCGGGAAGTGTGACACTTTCCGAACGGCTTTCCGGCCCCTTGTAACCCGCCACGACGGCTTCACTCATTCCGCTGCCTCCAGTTCGGCCAGCACATGCTGGCGGCTCTTCATCAGCGGCTGCACATATTTGCCGAATTTTTCGACGCCCTCGAGGAAATCGTCAAAGGTCAGCATCACGCCGCCCGTTCCCGGCACTTCGCTCATTTCATCCAGCATCGCCGCCACCTCCTCATAGGAGCCGATCAGCGTTCCCATGTTGATGTTGACCGCCGAGACAGGGTTGGACATGTGCCGGACATTGGTGTCGGAGCCGGATTTGGTGTCGACAGAACTCTGCAGGCCGAGCCACTTGATCGCCTCCTCATCCGCACCCGCCTTGTAATGCTCCCACTTCGCCCAGGCATCCTCGGATTTTTCCTCCGCAAGGATCATGGTCAGCACGACGGATTTAACCTCGCGGCCGGACTTTTCCGTCGCCGCCAGAAGTCGCTCATTGGTGGGCGCGAAGGCCTTGGGCGTGTTGACGCCGACGCCGAAGCAGAAGCTGTAATCGGCGAACTTGGCCGAAAACGCCATGCCGGAATTGGAGGAACCGGCGCAGATGAGTTTCACGTCACCCTGCGGCACCGGCTTCATGCGGCAATCATCCATCTGGAAGAACTTGCCCTTGAAGTCCGACTGCCCTTCCGTCAGCAGCTCTTTCAGAACGGAGGTGTATTCGCCGAGATATTCGTAGCGGTCACCGAAATAATCGTCGCCCGGCCAAAGCCCCATCTGGCTATATTCGGGACGCTGCCAGCCGGTGATAAGATTGATACCGAAACGTCCGCCGGAAATGGAATCGATCGTCGTCGCCATACGCGCAACGATGGCCGGCGGCATGACCAGCGTGGCGGCGGTGCCGAACAGCTTGATCTTGGAGGTGACGGCCGCAAGGCCCGCCATCAGTGTGAAGGATTCCAGATTATAGTCCCAGAACTCGGTCTTGCCGCCGAAGCCGCGCAGCTTGATCATCGACAGCGCGAAGTCGAAACCGTATTTCTCCGCCTTCAGCGTGATTTCCTTGTTCAGGTCGAAGCTTGGCTTGTATTGCGGCGCATTCTCGGAAATGAGCCAGCCATTGTTCCCGATCGGTATAAAAACACCAACTTCCATCTTGCTGTTCCCTTTTTTGGCATCAGGCGTTTTCCTGATTTGAAGAAAGAGTAGCAGGTTCCGTGCCAGACGAAAAAAAATAATTTTATCAAATGGATAATTTTTCGGAGCTGGATTTCTTTTTACCAAAAGATAAAAATTTTATCATTTGGTAAAAATATATGCCTGTTTATTCGGCAAATATCGAACGCAACATGCGGGAATTGAGCGGCTCTCACAACGGCTGTAGAGCGTCGCACGACATCCGAAAACCTCTCCTCCGTCATGCCGGACTAGATCCGGCATCCAGCCACGGCGCGTCTGCGCCGTGAATAGAGTCTCACGCGATCAAGGACTTGATCGCACTAGACCTCGGATCGGGCTGCGGGGTGACGACGTGAGATGCTACGACTCAGTCAAATACGCACGCGCGACGAGGCATTTCTGCGTTATGAGGACAACCATCGCAAAGCTATGCCAAAACCTCAGACGAGGCGTTGCTGCGCGTAAGCATGCACGGCCCGGAATGCAGCCTCGGCGCCGGCGACAACCCGTTCTTCCTCTTCGACCGTGAGCGCGATTTCATCGAGCGCGGCCGTGAAGGTGCGCCAATGCAGGCCACGTCCTTCCGGAGCGCCGGCCAGATGGCGCGCACCGAATTCTTCGGTGAGGCCAAGTTTGGCCGCATCTTTCAGAAGGAAAGCCGCGCCGAGATTGGAGCCTTCGACCACGTAAAGCCAGCCCATGGCCTCCGGCAGATCGAACGGTGTTTCGCCGGTAAAGCGCGGCTCGTCGGTTTCGGGAATTGCGTGACCGAGATCGGCAAGGTCCTGCTCGATCATGGAGAGACGCCGACGGCCCTTGAGATCGGGCAGCAGGCCATCAAGCGTTGCATTGGAGAAGAAGGCGTCGAGGTCGCGATGGAAAAGATATTGCGCTTCCACGAACTTGCCGAAGTTCTCCCGGCTCTCGAACGGCTTGGCGGCCATGATGAAAGTATCGAGATCGCCATGCGCGCCGCGCGTCGCAGCCCTCAGGCGCTTCACTCGGCTCTGCTCGATCTCTTCCACAGGCGCTGACGGCTCCACAACGGTCATGACACTTCCCTTTATCCCACAATCAGATTGCCTGATAAAAATCTTTACTAAAATAGTCAAATTTTATTTTTGGATTTTTCCGGTACGCCACGGAAAAATGGCATCCATGTAAACCGCCGCAAACACTCAATGCTCCACCCGACCCAACGCAGCTCCTCAAGCAGCCTCCGGAACCAATTCTCCGCCATTCCCGCCTCCTGCACAATCATCTTGCAATTACCTCTTTACAACTAACATGTCAGAGCGCTATCAATCTGCAGTCACCTTGGAGGAGCATCTTAATTGACCCAGAAATTCGGCCTTTCGGCAGCCCTGACGACCCCTTTCAAAACTGACGGAACCGTCGATATCGATGCCATGATCGCGCATGCCCGCCGTTGCCTTAAAAATGGCTGCGACAGCGTGACACTCTTCGGCACCACCGGCGAAGGATGCTCCGTCGGCAGCCGCGAACGGCAGGTCATTCTCTCCCGCTTCATCGAGGCAGGCATTGAGCCATCCCGTCTGGTCACCGGCGTTCTCGTGGATTCCATCGAGGACGCGGCCGACCAATCGGCTGAGGCGTTGAGCGCGGGCGCCCGCAATATTCTTCTCGCCCCGCCCTCCTATTTCAAGAATGTCAGCGACGACGGCCTGTTTGCCTGGTTCTCGGCCGTTTTCGAAAAGATCGGCAAGGGCGCGCGTGACGTCCTCGTCTACAACATCCCTTCCGTGACCATGGTGACGCTGTCGGTCGAGCTGGTGGGACGGCTGAGACAAGCATTTCCGGGCGTCGTCACCGGCGTGAAGGACTCCTCCGGCAATTGGGGCCATACCGAGCGCCTGCTGAAAGAGCATGGCGATCTCGTCATCCTGATCGGTGATGAGCGCGATCTGGCCAAGGGCGTTCGCCTCGGCGGCCAGGGCGCCATCTCGGGCGTTGCCAATTTCCTGACGCAGGAAGTCCGCGCCATGGCCGTTGACGGCAAGGACGACAGCCGCATCGTCGATCTTGTTGTGGAACTTCTGAAATTTCCGGTTACGCCCGCCGTCAAGGTGCTGGTATCACACACGACAGGGGAAAATATCTGGTCCGACGTGCGCGCGCCGCTCGTCGCCATTTCAGCCGAAGACCGGCGGCGGATCGAAGGCGCATTCGACGCGCTGTTTCGTAAACAGGCCGCCTGAACAGACCTTGAAAGGTTGAGCATGGACGATACCGGCGAACAGACATTGCGGGAACGGGCGTATGAAAGCTTTACGCACCACCTTCTCTCGCGCGACGTTCGCCCGGGGCAATTCATCTCGCAACGCCGCCTCGTGGAATTGACGGGTCTGCCATTAGGCGCGATCCGGGAGGCAATTCCGAGGCTGGAGGCGGAAGGTCTTATCAAGACCGTGCCGCAGCGGGGATTGCAGGTCGCCCATATCGACATCAACCTCATCCGCGAAGCGTTCCAGTTCCGTATCTTTCTCGAAAAGGAGGCCGTGGCGCTCTTTACCCGTTCAGCCTCGGACGAGACCATCGCCAGGCTGTTGAAGCAGCACCGCGATATTGCCGAAGCGGCTGAAATCGGCGGTGAATCGCCGGAACTGGACCAGCACGCACAGCAGGTGGACTGGGGCATGCACGACGCCTTCATCGATAGTCTCGGCAATTCGATCATCTCGAACGCCTACAGGGTCAATTCCATCAAGATGCGCCTCATCAATCAGGAGCGCTTTCGCATCGCTGGTCACGTCAAATCGGTGATGAAGGAACATCTCGCCATTCTCGAAGCTATCGAGAGGCGATCCGTCGAAGACGCCGTGGAGCGGCTGACCGCCCACATCCGCAATGCAAGGGACAGGGCGCTGGCGGTATAGGGCAATTCCGGCAGGGACGCAGAGGGTCCTGCGTCGGAATTGCGTGAAAATAAGCAACAAGCCGGGGTGAGGAGATTTCCGGCTAACTGGAGGAGAACTGACATGAAGCATTCATTGCTCAACCCCACACGTCGCGCCTTTCTGGCAGGCACGGCAGCGATCGGTGGCAGCGCGGCGCTCGGCATTCGCCCGGCATCGGCGGCGGTGAACTGGAAGAAACACGCCGGCACCACGCTTGAAGTCAATCTGGTCAAAAGCCCGCGCAGCGAAACGCTGATCAAGTATCTCGGCGAATTCGAAGAACTGACCGGCATCAAGGTCAATGCCGAAGCAACGCCTGAGCAGCAGCAGCGCCAGAAGGTGGTGATCGAGCTTTCCTCCGGCAAGCCGAGCTTCGATGTGGTGCATCTGAGCTACCATGTTCAGAAACGCCAGTTCGAAAAGGGCAAGTGGCTGGCCGATATCAGCGGCTTCCTGAAGGATCCGTCGCTGACCGATCCGTCCCTCGTCGAGAAGGACTTTGCCGAAGCCGGCATGCTGTTTGCCAAGGATAGCGACGGCGTGCTGCGTTCGCTGCCCTTCTCGGTGGATTACTGGATCGTCTACTGGAACAAGGAACTCTTCGAAGCGAAGGGCCTGAAATACCCTGAGACCTTCGAGGAACTGGCAACGGCGGCGGAGAAGATCACCGACCCCTCCACCAACACCTACGGTTTCGTCGCGCGTGGCCTGAAGAACGCCAATACCCCGGTCTGGACATCGCTGATGCTGGGTTACGGCGCAAAGCCGATCGGCGCGGACGGAAAGATCGCCAGCGAGTCCAAGGAAGCGGTCGAGGCCGCGAAACTCTATCAGCGCCTGATGACCAAAGCCGCACCTCCCGGCGTCTCCGGCTTCAACTGGGCGGAAGCACAGTCTGCCTTCCTACAGGGTAAGATCGGCATGTGGTTCGATGGCGTCGGTTTCGCTCCACCGATCGAGAACCCGGAAAAATCCCGCGTGGTCGGCAAGGTCGGTTACGGCGTCATGCCAAAGGGTCCGGCAGCACAGGCCGCAGGCACCTTCGGCGATGGTCTTGGCGTCGTCGAAGCCAGCAGCAAGAAGGAAGCAGCCTACCTCTTCTGCCAATGGGCGATCTCGCACGACATGGGCGCGCGCCTCTTGCAGGCGGGTGCAGGCGTTCCGTTCCGCCAGTCCATCCTCGAAGACCAGAAGGTGCGTGAAGGCGTGAAGATGCCGGCCGCCTGGCTGGATGCGGTTGTCGGTTCCGGCAAGGTCTCGCAGCTTGCCCTCCCCGTCATCATTCCGGTCACGGAATTCCGCGACATCTACGGCGTCGGCCTCACCAACATGATCGGCGGGGCGGACCCGGCGGCGGAACTTAAAAAGGCGACGGAACAGTTCGCACCCGTTCTGGCGCGTAGCGAGGGATAATGGCCTCTGTGAGCATCGAAAACACCAAAACAGGCGTCAGTCGTAGAGAAGGGAGCAGGCCGGCAAGGCTTGCTCCCAACTACTGGCCCTTTGTCATCCCGGCACTTGTCGTCATCTCGGCGGTTATCGTTTTTCCGTGGGTATTCACCCTGTGGATGAGCGTGCATCGCTGGACGCTCGGACAGGAGCAGAGCTTTATCGGTTTCGATAACTATATAAGGCTCGCAAGCGACATGAGGTTCTGGGAGTCGCTCTGGCACACGCTCATCTACACCGTGCTGTCGGTCGTCGCCCCGCTGTTCCTAGGAACCTTGGCGGCACTGGTTTTCGATGCGCAATTTCCGCTGCGCGGTTTTCTGCGCGGCGTCTTCGTGATGCCGATGATGGCGACCCCGGTCGCCATCGCACTCGTCTGGACCATGATGTTCCATCCGCAGCTCGGCGTCCTGAACTATCTCCTGTCCTTGATCGGCATCGGCCCGCTGGAATGGATCTACAACCAGTCCACCGTCATTCCCTCGCTGGTGCTGGTGGAAACGTGGCAATGGACGCCGCTTGTCATGCTGATCGTGCTCGGCGGCCTCGCCGCCGTGCCGCGCGAACCCTATGAGAGCGCCGAAATAGACGGCGCCAACGCCTGGCAGAAGTTTCGTTACCTCACCATGCCGATGATCGCGCCGTTCCTGATGATCGCCGTCATCATCCGCTCCATCGATGCCGTCAAAAGCTTCGACATCATCTATGCGATGACTCAAGGCGGACCCGGCACGGCCTCGGAAACGATCAACATCTACCTCTACAATACGGCGTTTTCCTATTACGACATCGGTTACGGCTCGGCCATGGCCGTCGTCTTCTTCATCATCATCGTGGCGCTGTCCTTTGTGCTTTTGATGGTGCGCCAGCGCGCGCAGTGGAACGAGATGGAGGATCGCTGATGGCTCGCCAATTGCTCAAACGTAAAAACCTCGACCGCATCGGCCTGTTCTTTGTGGCGCTGGTGATGATTTCGCCTGTTATCCTGTTCTTCATCTGGATGATCTCGCTGTCGCTGAAATACGAAATCGACAATGGCGCCTATCCGCCGATCCTGATCCCCGAACGTTTCGCCTGGTCGAATTATGTGAAGGTGTTCGAGGAAAACAATTTCTTCCTCTATTTCTGGAACTCGGTGCTCGTCACCGGGGCAGCCACCATTCTGGCGCTTGTCATCGGCGTGCCCGCCGGTTACGGCATCGCCCGGCTGAAGGCGGAAAAATCGGCGGTCGTCATCATGATCGCCCGCATGACACCCGGCCTCTCCTTCCTCATCCCGCTGTTCCTGCTGTTCCAATGGCTGAACCTCTTGGGCACGCTCTGGCCGCAGATCATCATCCATCTGGTGGTGACGGTTCCGATCGTCGTCTGGATCATGATCGGTTATTTCGAGACCACGCCGAAGGAGCTGGAAGAGGCAGCAAGCATCGATGGCGCATCCTCCTGGCAGGTGTTCCGGCTGGTGGCGCTGCCGATTGCCAAGCCCGGCATCGTTGTCTCCTTCATTCTGGCGGTGATCTTCTCGTGGAACAACTTCGTGTTCGGCATCGTGCTGGCCAGCCGTGAAACGCGCACCCTGCCGGTCGCGGTCTACAACATGTTGTCCTTCGAACAGGTCAGCTGGGGACCGCTTGCCGCAGCCGCGCTGATCGTGACGCTGCCGGTGCTGCTGCTCACCATGTTCGCACAGAAACAGATCGTGGCGGGCCTGACCGCTGGCGCCGTCAAGGGCGGCTGATCTCTCAAATTATAACGGGAACCAAAAACATGGCACCGGTCAATATTCTAAACGTCCAGAAGCGCTTCGGCGCAGTCAACATCATCCACGGCATCGATATCGATATCAAGGATGGCGAATTCGTCGTGCTGGTCGGCCCGTCCGGCTGCGGCAAATCCACCCTGCTGCGCATGATTGCAGGCCTGGAAGAAGTGAGCGACGGCGAAATCCACATCGGCGCACGCGAGGTCAGCAACCTGCCCGCCCGCGACCGCGATATCGCCATGGTCTTCCAGAACTACGCCCTTTATCCGCACATGACGGTGAAGGACAATATGGGCTTCGCGCTGAAGCTGAAGAAGGTGAGCGCGGGCGAGACCAAGGCCAAGGTCGATAAGGCCGCCGCCATTCTGGGTCTCGACAAGCTGCTCGATCGTTATCCGCGCCAGCTTTCCGGCGGTCAGCGCCAGCGTGTCGCCATGGGCCGCGCACTGGTGCGCGATCCGCAGGTCTTCCTGTTCGATGAGCCCCTTTCCAATCTCGACGCCAAGCTGCGTGTGCAGATGCGCGGCGAGATCAAGGCCATGCATCAGCGCATCGGCACCACCACCATCTATGTCACCCACGACCAGGTGGAAGCCATGACCATGGCCGACAAGATCGTGGTGCTGCATGACGGCGTGATCGAACAGATCGGCGCACCGCTGGAGCTCTACGACCGCCCGGCCAACCTGTTCGTCGCCGGTTTCATCGGTTCGCCCGCCATGAACTTCATTCGTGGACGCGTCGAAGAAGGCGTGTTCCGCACCGTGAAGGGCTTAAGCCTTCCCTTGCCCGCCAATACCGATCTTTCCGCACTGGGTGGCCGTGACCTCGTTTACGGCGTACGCCCGGAACATATCCGCGCGGCAAGCGGCGGTATCGAAGGCCGGGTCGAACTGGTCGAAGGCACCGGCTCGGAAATCTACGCCAAGCTGAACTGCAAGGGCGACGAGATCGCCTGCCTGTTCCGCGAGCGGCTGGATGTGCGGTTCGGCGATACGATCCATATCGCCATCGACCCGGAAATGGTGCATCTCTTCGACAAGGAAAGCGGCAAGCGTATCTGAGATGCATTTCCAGTAAGAGCATGAAGAAGGGTGACGGGCATGGACAGCCAACACGAGAGCCGCAAACATGTGCTGTGCGTGGGTGCAGCCGTGCTCGACACCCTGTTTCGCGTCCATGACATGCCAAAGGGCGAAGGCAAGCTCCTGCCCTATGAGATGTTGCAGATCGCCGAAGGCATGGCATCCAGCGCAGCCTATGCGGTGCATCGCATGGGCGGCCGCGCCAGCCTTTGGGGTGCGGTGGGCGACGACGAGACCGGCACCCGCATCCTGCGCGATCTTGCCGAAAGCGGTATAGACGTTGCCGGCGTGACGGTAGCCCCCGGCGCGCGCTCCGCACTGTCCACGATCATTATCGATGATCGCGGCGAACGGCTGATCATACCTTTCTATGATCACAGGCTGCATGAAAAGAAGCGCTCCTGCACGCCAGCAGACCTCGCCCCTTTCGACGCCGTTCTGGTGGATGTGCGCTGGCCGGAACTGGCGCTCGATGTTCTTGATGTGGCGCGTGCGCTCGGCAAACACGCCATTCTCGACGGCGACGTCGCGCCGGTCGAAATCCTCGAAAAACTCGCACCCGCAGCAACTCACATCGTTTTTTCAGAACCCGCCGCCGCGCGGCTGACGGGACTTGAAACGGTACAAGACATGCTGCCGGTGCTGCATGCCCGCTATCCGCAGACCTTCATCGCCGTCACCGCCGGACCGGCGGGCTGCTACTGGACGGAGGCGGGCGATCCGACTGTCCATTTTCAGGAAACGATGCAGGTCGAGGCGGTAGATACGCTCGCGGCAGGCGATATTTTCCACGGCACATTCGCGCTTGCGATCGCCGAAGGCATGGAAAGCCGCGCGGCCATCCGGCTCTCCTCCGTTGCAGCTGCACTCAAATGCACCGTCTTCGGCGGCCGCATCGGCGCGCCCTTGAGAAGCGAGACCGAAGACGCGATGCGGCAATGGCTGGAAGACCGGGACGGACCGGCGTTACGCGCCTCCTGAGCACATACATTGTCCGCATAAAACTATTCCATTTTTGCGATGCCGTTTCGCGGCGAACTAGGCTAACGTTCGGATAGGCAAAGCTTTTCGCAAGCCGCGCTCGCCCCTGATATCAGCCCGAATTCCGCAAAAGTGACCGACCCGATGCATGAGACGACCCGCCCGCGACTGCGCGATATCGGCTTGCCCCCCGGCCATTTCGAGACCGGCCCGCTCAACGCCATTACCGATGTCGAAGGCGTGCGCGTCGGCCATTCAACGGTAATCGAAGGCGATACGATCCGCACCGGCGCGACCGCGATCTTGGCCCATGGCGGCAACATCTTTCAGGACAAGGTGCCCGCGGGTTTTGCGGTCTATAACGGCTTCGGCAAATTTGCCGGCTCAACCCAGATCGAGGAACTGGGCGAACTTGAAACGCCTGTTATCCTCACCAACACACTCGCGACCGGCAGGGCAATCGAGGCGATCAACCGTCATACGCTGTCGCAGTCAGGCAATGAGAAAGTGGTGTCCATCAACGCGGTCGTCGGAGAGACCAACGATTCCCGCCTCAATGATATCCGCGCCGGGCGCCCCACTGTCGATGAAATCTCCGCCGCGCTGAAAAACGCAACCACAGGCCCGGTGACCGAGGGTGGCGTTGGCGCTGGAACCGGCACCGTGGCCTTCGGCATGAAGGGCGGTATCGGAACCGCATCGCGCGTCGTCCCAATTTTCGGAGAAACCTATACGCTCGGCGTTCTGGTGCAGTCCAATTACGGCGGCCACCTCCTCGTCTGCGGCAAGCCTTATGTAAGCCCGGAGCACAAGGACAAGGACGGCTCGATCGTCATCATCATCGCAACCGACGCGCCACTGTCGTCACGCAATCTGAAACGTCTGGCGGCCAGAAGCTTCGGCGGCCTCTCACGCACCGGTGCGGCACTCAGCAACGGTTCCGGCGATTATGCGCTGGCATTTTCAACCAATGAACGGCTTCGCAAAACACCCGCGCGCCGCAAGGCCGTGGCCGATTTCCCTGAACTTTCCAACGACGCGATTTCGCCGCTGTTCGAGGCCGCGATAGAGGCGACCGAAGAGGCGATCCTCAATTCGCTCTGCGCGGCAACGACGACAACCGGCTTCAATGCCACAGCCGCCAAGGTCTCCACGATCGAGGCCATTTCCATCGACACAATTAAAACCCTTCTTTCAGCCTGACCTTTCCAGACGGAGTTTTCATGACTAGCCAACCCGGTCGCATCGTTTACCTCAACGGCGAATTCCTGCCCGAGGCGGAAGCCCGCCTTTCCATCTTCGACCGCGGTTTCCTGTTCGGCGACGGCATCTATGAAGTCACCTCCGTTCTGGAAGGCAAGCTGATCGACAGCGACCTGCACATGGCGCGGCTGGAACGCAGCGCCCGCGAAATCGACGTGCCGTTGCCGGTCACAACCAAGGAAATCGTCGAGGCCGAACGCCGCCTGATCGCCGACAATAACCTTGTCGAAGGCATGATCTACCTGCAGCTGACGCGTGGCGCGGAAGATCGCAACTTCCTGTTTTCCGCCGATCTGAAGCCGACGCTTGTCATGTTCACCCAGGCCAAGAAGCTCATCGGCACCGCCGTGGAAGAGGCCGGCATCGCGGTCAAATCCGTTCCCGACCAGCGTTGGGCGCGCCGTGATATCAAAACCGTCTGTCTCCTGCCGCAGGTCATGGCAAAACGCATCGCCAAGGCCGAAGGCTGCGATGAAGCGTGGATGATCGAGGATGGGTTCGTCACCGAAGGCGCGTCCTCCACCGCCTATATCATCACCGGCGACAGGAAGATCATCACCCGCGGTAACAGCAACAAGACCCTGCCCGGTTGCACCCGCCTCGCCGCCCTGCAACTGGCCAAGGAAGCCGGTTTCACGCTGGAAGAACGGCCTTTCACGCTGGAAGAGGCGCTGAATGCCGATGAGGCCTGCCTGACCAGCGCCTCCAACTTCGTGGTTTCCGTCACGAAGATCGACGGCAAGCCGGTGGGCAATGGCAAGCCCGGCCCGATGGTAAGCCGCCTGCGTGCGCTTTATCTCGAAAACGCCCACCGCACCGCGATCTGACCAAGATCAATCTTCGAGAACCGCCCATATCCGCTCGACAACGGGACGGCGGTTCTCCTTCGAACGATAAAGCCGGATATCGACGGCAATATCGAAACTGTGACCGGCGGCGCGCACCAAAGCGCCGCTATCCAGCTCGTGCCGCATCAGGCTTTCCGGCACCCAGGCGACGCCCCAGCCCGCCATTGCCATGGCTTTCAGCCCCACCGACATGCTGCCTTCATGCACACGCTCGAATTTCGGCAGGCGCGCGCTCAGGAGATCGCGCAACAGCGGCCCGAAGAACGAGGATTTTTCGTAATCCAGACAGGCGAAGGGCTTTTTCGCGTTTTCCGTCAGGCTGTGCAAAGGTGCGCCATTCTCAGCCGGCGCGGAGACGGGGATGATGTTTTCCGCGCCGAGCACGCGGAATTCGAAGGTCTGCGCATCAAGCAGCATCGGCACTTCAGGGTGGGCATAGGTCAGAAGAAAATCGCTTTGCCCGTCCACCAGCGAATTGAGGTTTTCCTCCATGCTGCCGGAGTCGGGCCGCAACACGGAAAACAGCGGCCCCGCCGTCTCGTTTACCCGTTTCAGCCAGTCCGGAAAGAAGGTGAAGGACAGCGTGTGCAGCGCAGTCAACCGCACCGTTCTCGCATCCGCGCCGTCTTCCTGCAACAAAGTGCGCCGGGCATGATAAAGCTGTTTCAGCGTTTCCTGCGCCACCGGAACGAACTTGACGCCAGCCTCAGTCAGCCGGGAAGGATAGGAAGCGCGGTCGACCAGCGTCGCGCCCACCCAGGCTTCCAGCTGCTTGATCCTTCGGCTGAAAGCGGATTGCGTGACGTGCCGCTCCTCCGCCGCCTTCGAGAAATTGAGCGTTCCGGCCAGCGCCAGAAAATCCTCAAGCCATTTGACTTCCAAGGGCCTGCTCTCCCCACAAAGATATTGAACCGGCCTTCAGCTGGAACATGGGCCTTTATTAGGAGCAATAGGAGCTGATTGAAACCCTCTTAACGGCTTCTGGAATATTCGATCATCCGCGCACGGCTGGACACCAGCTCTATCCGGTTGTCGCCCAGCCGGTTCAGGCAGATGCGTTTTGTCCACGGCCCATCCGAGAGCGTGAACAGGAAACGGCCATTGCCAAGCGCCGTCAGCGGCATGGAGCGGCGCGTGGGGCCGATGCCCATGGTCAGCGACGAACCGGAAATCGTGAATTCCGCCCCTTCGGGAGAGCGCCACGACCCGGAAAGCTCATCGGGGATGGCATGGTCACCAACCGGCAGGAACCGACGAGCGGCATGGCCTGCCTCGCCGACGATCGCATCGCCCTCGAGCCTCAGACGCATCGGAGAGGATGCGGAGCGCGACGATACCCAGCCATCGGCATCTTCATAAAGCGTGTCGTCGCCATCGATGAAGGTGGAGGTACTGCCCCTGATCTCCAGCCACCATGGTCCGCTTTCGGTGACGTAGAGGCCTTCCGGAAGGCTAGTCGCAGGTTTGGGCAAGGGCAGGCCGGTCAGAGCGGCCATGCTTTCGAGCGCAATCTTGAAACCGTTGGTATCCTCGCTGTTGGACACCACGACGAAACCCGTGCCGTTTTCCGGATCGAGCAGGAAATAGGTCTTATATCCCGGATGTGAGCCGCCGTGGCCGACGAAACGCCTGTCGCCAAGGTGCGACCAGCGCAGGCCAAGGCCATATTCGCTCATCCGTCCATCTGCCAGGGTGCGCTCGGCGGAAAGTCCGTCCAGAACGCCCGCAAAGCTGCCTTCCCCACGCATCAAGCCCTGCAACCAGCGGGTAAGCGCTTCGGCACTGCCGGCAAGACTGCCCGACGCAGAAATATGGAGGCCGGCCGCCGAAAGCTGCCAGTTGCTTTCCGCCTTCCAGTAACCCGGCACCAATCCGTCAACCGGATCGTTCCAGACATCCGGCGCCTTGAGGAAAACGCCGAACGGACCGGCAATTTGTCCCTGCACGAAATCGTCAAAACGGAAGCCGTGGCGCTCCAGCGCCGCCTCCACCAGACGATAGCCGGTATTCGAATAGGAAACCTCGCTGCCGGCATCAAAGTTCAGCCGGGTCAGCCGCGACAGATAGTCGAGAAGCGGGCCGGCCTTCGTTTCGGTGTAGACGGACAGACCAAGCAGCGAGAGGCATTCGCGCGTGTCCGGCAAGCCGCCGCTCATATCCAGCGCCTGCCCGACCGTGACCTCACTCAGTGGTGATTGCAGCTCGGCCAAATGCTTGCCAAGCGGATCGTCAAGCCCGATCAGATCGGAATGGGCAAGCACCATGGCGCAGAAGGCGTGTTTGGTGACGGAGGCATAACGCACCACGCTTTTCGGCGTAAAGGGCGCAAAGGTTGAAAGACTTTCAACGCCGCCCGCATGGGCAAACCGGATGCCGCTGAGATCGAAACCGATAACCGCCCCGCCCGGCTCATTGCCCGCCCATTGCGAGACGAAGCTTTGGGCGAGCGTTGAAGCGGCGTTCCAGTCGAATTGCTGTGACATTGTTCGGTCTCGTATTTTTGTGGGTCTTTGCAGGAAGCCTCGGCATCGCGGCTCGTTTCTTCTCCCCGCCGGGGAGAAGGTGGCCCGAAGGGTCGGATGAGGGGGCGGGGTCAGAGGGTAAACTGAGAGCTTGCCCCCTCATCCCGCTGCCGCGACCTTCTCCCCGGCGGGGAGAAGAAGCGAGCACACCCGCTCGATCTATGCGCAACGTAGGCTACGCGGCCGGCACTCAGGCTGGCTCTTCCAGCTTGATGCTCAGGCTGCGCAACTCTTCCGTATGCGGATGTTTGATGCGGCCCTCGCGCAGATCGCCCGCGCTCAGCTGCTCCACCATGTCGCCGTTCAGCATCACGCCCACCTGTGGGCACAGATGCGCGATGACCGCCAGATTGTGGCTGACGAGGATATAGGTGAGGTTGCGCGCCGCGCGCAGATCTTGCAACAGGTTCAGGATTTCCGCCTGCACCGAAACGTCGAGCGCCGAAGTCGGCTCATCGAGCAGCAGAACCTGCGGATCGGCAATCAACGCACGCGCAATCGCCACGCGCTGGCGCTGGCCACCGGAAAGCTGGTGTGGATAACGGAAGCGCACCGCCTGCGGCAGGGCCACATCCGACAAGGCCTGCTGGATGCGTTTTTCGATATTGTCCATGCCGTGAACCAGCGGCAATTCGCTGAGGATACGGTCGATGGTCTGGCGCGGGTGCAGCGAGCCGTAAGGGTCCTGAAACACCATCTGCACCTGCCGGAAGAAGTCAGGCGCGCGCTTCAGCGGTGCGTCCTTGCCGGCAAAAGCGATGCGGCCTTCCCAGCTTTCATTAAGGCCGGCCATGGCGCGCAGAATGGTGGACTTGCCCGAGCCGCTTTCGCCGACGATGCCGAAGCTGCCGCCCTTTTCCACCGAAAAGGACACGCCCTTCACCACTTCGCGGTCGCCGAACTTGATACGGAGGTTTTCGACGTCGATCATTGGCTGGACCACGCTGCATCACGGTTGAGAACGGGAAGACGCTCGCGCGGATGCGTCAGCGAGGGGATGCAGTTCAAAAGACCCTGCGTGTAAGGATGCTGGGCTTTCAGGAGTTCGGAAGCCTTCAGCTCCTCCATCACCCGGCCGGAATACATGACAGCCACGCGGTCGCAGAAATGCGAGACGAGCGGCAGATCGTGGCTGATGAGGATGAGACCCATGCCGCGTTCCGACACCAGCTCCTCGATCAGCCGCAGGATTTCCGCCTGCACCGTGGCGTCGAGAGCGCTGGTCGGTTCGTCGGCGATCAGAAGCTCGGGATCGGGCGCGAGCATCATGGCGATCATCACGCGCTGGCCCATGCCGCCGGAAACCTCGTGCGCGTAGGACAAAGCGACCTGGCGCGGATTGCGGATTTTCACCTGATCGAGCAGCGCAATCGCTGCTTCCATGGCCGCGCGCTTGCCGCCACCCTTATGGGCGCGCCAGGCTTCCGCGATTTGTGCACCCATGGTCTTGACCGGGTTCAGCGAATATTTCGGATCCTGAAGGATGAAACCCGCCCGCTTGCCCCGAATCTGGCGCATCTGCTTTTCACTGGCGGAAAGCACGTCGATACCGTCGAAGGAGAGCTTGTCGGCCCTGATATCGGCGTTGGAGGGCAGAAGCTTCATCAGCGCGCGGGCCGTGAGGCTCTTGCCGGAACCGGATTCACCGACGATGCCGAGCTTTTCGGTTCCGAGCTTCATGGAAACACCGCGCACTGCCTCGAAACGGCTGGTGCGGGTTTGAAATGCGATCTTCAGATTTTCGATTTCGACCAGCATGGCTCAATGTCCCTTCGGGTCGAGCACGTCGCGCAGACCATCGCCAAGGAAGTTGAAGGCGAGCGAAACGAGGAAGATGGCGATGCCCGGAATGGTGGCGACCCACCATTGTTCGAAGATGAAGCGCTTGGCGGTGGCAATCATCGCGCCCCATTCCGGCGACGGCGGCTGCGCGCCCATGCCGAGGAAGCCGAGGCTGGCTGCCGTGATGATGATCGAGCTCATGTCGAGCGTGATGCGCACGATAAGGCTCGGCACGCAAAGCGGCGCGATGTGGCGGGCGATGATCCGCCAGGCGGAGGCCCCCGTCAGCCGATAGGCAGCGACGAAATCGCTGCCGCGAACCGTCATGGTTTCGGCGCGTGCGAGACGCGCATAGGGCGGCCAAGCGGTGAGCGCGATGGCGAGAATGGCGCTTTCGACGCCCGGCTTCAGCGCCGCGACGAAGGCCAGCGCCAGAATGAGACGCGGGAAGGCCAGAAACACGTCCGTCACCCGCATCAGCACCGTATCGACGATGCCGCCGAAATAACCGGCGATGCAGCCGATGGCGAGCCCGATCGGTGCGACCAGAACAACAACGGCGATGACCATGCCGAGCGTGACGCGGCCGCCGTAAAGGATGCGCGAAAGAATGTCGCGGCCCAGCTCATCCGTGCCGAACCAGTGCTCGGCACTTGGGAAGGCAAGGCGATTGCCGAGGTTCTGCGCGGCCGGATCATAAGGCGCGATGGCCGGCGCCAGCAGCGACAACGCGATGAAGACGATGATGATCGTGAGACCGACCACCGCCAGCGGATTGGACTTGAGGTTCAGCCAGATGCGGTACCGGTTTCCCCAGGCAGCCTGGCTGCGGGAATGCGGCGTCTCATCCAGAGCCCAGTTTCTGAAATTAGCTAACATCATCGAACGCGCGGATCCATTACTCGGTAAAGTACGTCTGCAAGCAGGTTGAGGCCGACATAGATCAGGCCAATCAACAGGGTTGCTCCGACGACGGGGTTCATGTCCGCGTTCATGAGCGAGACGGTGAGGTATTGGCCAAGGCCCGGCCAGCTGAAGACGGTTTCCGTCACCACGGCACCTTCGAGAAGACCGGCATAGGTGAGTGCGAGAACCGTGACGAGCTGCACGGCGACCGTCGGAAAGGCATGTCCCCAGATGACGGTCATGGCAGAAAGCCCCTTGGCGCGGGCGGTAATGACATATTCGCCCTTCAGCGCATCGATCATGAAGGCGCGCGTCATGCGGGTGATATAGGCCATGCTGAAATAGGCAAGGATGCAGACCGGCTGCACCATATGGGCAAGCGCATCGTAAAACGCGCCCCAGTCGCCGGCAAGCAACGTGTCGACAGTCATCAGGCCTGTAACCTGCGTGATCATGCCGTCATAGATGATGTCCTGCCGGCCCGGTCCGGGTGCGACGCCGAGTGTGGCGTAGAACACCAGCAGCGAAATCAGCGCCAGCATGAAGACCGGCACGGAATGGCCGGCAAGGCAGACGACGCGGATGACCTGATCGGTCACCTTGCCCTGCTTCACGGCGGCCCAGACGCCGAGCGGGATGCCGATGAGGGCGGCGAGAATGAGCGCGGCCGTGGCAAGCTCGAAGGTGGCAGGGAAAACGCGCTTGATATCGATCCAGACCGGATTGCGGGTCAGGATGGAGTTGCCGAAATCACCGTGCAGCACCTGCGAGACATAATGGAAGAACTGTACGACCAGCGGCTGATCGAGACCCATTTCGGCCCGCACCCGCACGATGACGTCTTCGGGCGCATTATCGCCGACCGCCGCGATGACGGGATCGACGGGCATGACACGCCCGATCAGGAAGGTGACGACCATCAACCCGAACAGCGTCAGAATGACGCTGCTCAGTGTCGACGATATGCTTTTAACGCGCTTGTTCAATGTCACGCTTTCTTCGCATCGTGGTAGGAATTGCCCTCGGAGAGAACGCCGAGTTCGAAACCGGAGACGCCCTTGCGGAAGGCGGCCGTCTTGGTCGTCTGGAACATGAAGACGAACGGGCTGTTTTCCATATGCTCGCGCTGCAGGGCTTCATAAAGCTCGATACGCTTTGCCGGATCCTGCTCGTCGCGGGCCGCTTCCGCCTTGGCGGCGAAATCGTCGTTCTTGAAACGCGAACGCCACAGGAACGGCTTGGACTTCACATCGTCGCCATTGTCCTTGTTGATGTTGAAGACATCGGCATTGGAATGCGGATCGAAATAATCCGTACCCCAGGCGGAAAGCGCCATCTGGTGTTCGCGGCCGCGCATCTTGGTCAGAACCTGACGGTTCTCGGCCGATTGCAGACGCACCTTGATGCCGATATCGGCAAGGTTGGCCTGGATTGCCTGCGCCAGGTCAGGGTAAGGCTGGGCCGAATAGTGATCCATGGTGATTTCGAAACCATCGGCAAGGCCGGCTTCCGCCATCAGCGCCTTGGCCTTTGCGACATCACGCTGGTACGGCGTGTCGTTGACGGCGCCGGGGAAGCCCTTGGGCTCGAAGCTCTGGTGGATCTCGTGCGTCAACGGCACGATGTTTTCCTGCATGCCCTTATAGTCCAGCGCCCATTTGATGGCCTGCCAGACCTGCGGCTTGGCAAGGTTCTCATTGCCCTGATTGAGCGAGATCAGCACCAGCGAGGCGATGCTCTTGCGCTCCAGCTCGATGTTGGCATCGTTCTGGACGGTGCGCAGCTGTTCCGAGGTCAGGTCGCGGGCAATGTCGATATCGCCCTTCTGCAACATCAGAAGCTGGGAAGACGGATCGGTGACATGGCGCAGCACGACGCGCTTGATGTTGCCCTTATAGGGGCCATTCGGGTTGACGGTCAGCGCGACGCTTTCGCTCGGCTTCCAGGCCTGCAACATGAAATCGCCGGAGCCGGCGCTGTTCTTCTGCAACCAGCCATTGCCGAGGTCTTCGCCCGAGGCATTTGCCAGCACGGCCTTCTTTTCGACGATCGCGCCGATATTGGCGGAGAGGCAATAGAGCAGGAACGAGATGGCGGTCGGCTTTGCCGTCGTCAGCTTCACCGTCTTGTCGTCGGCGGCAACGATGGTCGTTTCGGCATTGTCAGGCGTGAAGCCGAACTGGCCGATGATGAAGGCCGGGCTCTTGTTCATCTTGATGGCGCGTTGCAGCGAGAAGGCCACGTCTTCCGCGGTCACTTTCGCACCGCTGGAGAAGGTGGCGTCGTCGGAGATCGTGAAGGTGAAGACCTTGCCTTCGGCATCGGCTTCCCAGGATTTCGCGATGACCGGATCGACCTTGGTGGAATCCTCACGGTTGGCGCGCACCAGCTTCTGATACATGTTGGAGATGATTTCACCGCCGACGGCTTCGAAACCTTCATGCGGGTCAAGGCTCGTCATATTGTCCAGCTGCTGGGCAACGACCAGAATATCCTTCGGCGTAGCGGCAAATGCCGGAATGCGCGCATAGGACAGGAACGGCACGGCAGCGCCAGCGATCAGCAGGTTGCGTCTTGAAATCATCGAAAATCCCCTTTCGGATCTTATTTTTCGGGAATGGAACGGGTTTGCCCCAATCCAGTCATTTTTTTTATGTTTTCCCGCGATTACCACGAGCAAACGAGGCGCGACCAATTCCAAATTTGGCAGAGCCTATGCACGGATTGCATTTGCTCCGGCCTTGACGTTTCCTCTACCAATTCTCAAAAGTCTGACGGACGCGCGCCCGCGCGCCTCTCCATATCCAAAGGTGAATGACGATGACCGATGAAAAAACCGTACCCGTCTTCGACGGCCACAACGATGTGCTTCTGCGGTTATGGCGATCGGGCAACGCTTCTCCCGAAACGCTTCTCATCGAAGGCGACACGGTTGGCCATATCGATCTGCCGCGCGCGAAGAAGGGCGGTCTGGCCGGCGGTCTCTGCGCCATCTATGTGCCCTCGCCCAGCATGGAAAAGGACGCCAACGGCGACTACCCGACACCGGCAGAGGCGGACGCGCTGAAGGCGACGCTCGGCATGGCGGCTCTGCTGTTCCGCGCCGAGAAACAATCCGACGGTGCGCTGAAAGTCTGCCGCACGGCAGCCGATATCCGCAGCGCCATGGCTGAAGGCGCCTTCGCCTCCGTCTTCCATATCGAGGGCGCGGAAGCGATCGGTGCCGATCTCGATGCGCTGCACGTTCTCCACGAAGCCGGTCTGCGCACGCTCGGGCCGGTCTGGAGCCGCCCGAACATCTTCGCTTACGGCGTCCCCTTCCGTTTCCCGTCGACGCCGGATATCGGCCCCGGCCTTACCGATGCCGGCAAACGGCTGGTGAAAACGTGCAACGAACTGAAGATCATGGTCGACCTGTCGCACATGAACGAGCAGGGTTTCTGGGACATCGCGAAGATTTCCGATGCGCCGCTGGTGGCGTCGCATTCCAACGCCTATGCGCTGTGCAACCACAGCCGCAACCTGACGGACCGCCAGCTGGACGCAATCCGCGACACGGGCGGCCTTGCCGGCATCAATTTCGGTGTTCTGTTCCTGCGCCAGGACGGTGTGAAGAACCCGCAGACCGATCTCGGCGAACTCGTCCGCCATGTCGACTATATCGTCAACCGCATCGGCATCGATCATGTGGCGCTCGGTTCGGACTTCGACGGCACGACGATTCCCGCCGCCATGAAGGATGCGGCCGATCTGCAATTGCTGGTCGAAGCCCTGCGCAAGGGCGGTTATGACGACGCAACGCTTGCCAAGATCTGCCACGGCAACTGGGTGCGCGTGCTGGAGAAGACCTGGGGCGCATAAAGCGCCCCCGACTTCAACTTCTCCCCCGCCGCATCCGCGCCGGAGATATGAAGCGGCAGGCCTCAGGCCTTTGCCGCTTTTTTTCTGCCCGTGGCACGAAACGCCAGAAGACCGCCGACGACGGCAATCATCGCCCACTTGACCGGCAGCGCATCCGCCGTTTCGCTGCGGATCGGCAGAACCGTCACCGTTCCCGGACGCGATTCATATCCGGCTTGCCCGCTGGCCTTGGCGTCAGCGATCTGCTGCGGCGAAACGACCCATTCCGCGCGCCGCATCTTGTCATAGGCCATGTAGCCGCCACCCGCCAAAACGGCGATAACGAGCGAAAGTACGATCCTTGTAGGCATGTTCATTTGCATCTCCTTCAATTGAAAGGAGCGTGTAGTCGCATCAAACACCATCACCAAGCAACCGTTACGGTCAATTTGGCGCGTTTTGGAGCAATCTCGAAAATCCCGCATTCCCCAGTTGCATTTTTACCTTTAGACTTGGCGGGCTTTGCGAAGAACCGCGCATAAACTTCACATCGACACTTCATGCTTTTCTGCTAATCACATTTCCGAAACCGAAACGAATTGGCGACACATTCCTGTGGTTCGCCAACCGGGAAACGGGCGCTGGATAATCAAATGGCAGACAAGAGCGAAATCATACAAACCGATGTCACGGAATCTGCGGTTGAGAGCTTTTTCGCAAGAAACCGTTCCTACCTGACCGCGATCGCCATCACGCTGGTCTTCGTGATGATGACCTTCGCCATATATCACCTGACCTCCGAAGTCCGCTATGACGACGTCATCGAAGCGCTGATGCAAACTTCGGCCTCGGCGGTTCTGCTCGCCATCGTCTTCACCGCGCTCAGCTTTCTGGCGCTGATCTTCTACGACGCCAATGCAATCGAATTTATCGGCCGCAAGCTTCCGTTTCCGCCCATGGCGGCAACGGCCTTCGCCGCCTATGCCATTGGCAATACCGCCGGTTTCGGGCCGTTGAGCGGCGGTGCGATCCGCTTTCGCGCCTATTCCCGGCTTGGGCTGTCGCCCGGCGAAATCGCTCGCGTCATCGCCTTCGTCACGCTTTCCTTCGGGCTTGGCCTGCTTTCGGTCAGCGCCATCTCCACCCTGATCGTCGCGCCGCGCATCGCCGCCATCATAGGCATCGACCCCCTGGTTCTCAGAACCGCCGCGCTGGCCGTCATCGCGGCTCTTGTCGTTGCCGCCTATGTCGGACGCAACGGCCGCGCCATCCGGCTCGGCGCCTGGCGACTTCGCCTTCCCGACAGCCGCACATCCTCGCGTCAGTTCCTGGTTTCCGCCTTCGATATCGCCGCTTCCGCCTCCGTGCTCTACGTGCTGCTGCCCGACACGCATCTCGGCTGGCCGACATTCTTCGCAATCTACGCCACCGCCGTCGGCCTCGGCGTCCTCAGCCACGTGCCGGCCGGTCTCGGTGTTTTCGAAACCGTGATGGTCGCGGGCCTCGGCAATGCGATCAGCGTCGACCAATTGCTCGGAAGCCTCGTCCTTTACCGCGTGATCTATCACGTCCTGCCGCTGGTGGTCGCCATTCTGGTGATGCTCGTCTCCGAGATGAAGCAGTTCGCGGCAAAGCCGGTGGTTTCCGATATCAGCCAGCTTGCCGTCCGGCTCGCGCCGCCGCTTTTGTCGACCTTCGCGATGATCCTCGGCACCATGCTGATCTTTTCGAGCGTGACGCCGACACCCGACGGCAATCTGGATTTCCTGTCCAATTTCGTGCCGTTGCCTATCATCGAGGCGGCGCATTTTCTCACCAGCATTCTCGGCCTCGTTCTGGTCGTCGCCTCGCGCGGCCTCGGGCAGCGGCTGGACGGCGCCTGGTGGATCGCCCTCGTCGCCGCCTCGCTGGCGCTGGTTCTCTCCCTCCTCAAGGCCATAGCGGTTTTCGAAGCCGCAATCCTCGGCATCTTCATCGCAGCCCTTGCCGCCAATATGCGCAGCTTCAACCGCCATGCTTCACTGGTGAAGCAGGCGCTGGGCCCAAGCTGGCTCGCCGCCATGGCCGTCATCGTGGCGGGCGCGGCAACCATTCTGCTTTTCGTGTATCGCGATACGGATTACAGCCAGACATTGTGGTGGCAGTTCGAATTCTCCGAGGAAGCCCCACGCGGATTGCGCGCCCTTCTCGGCCTCGTACTCGCCTCGTCCACCATCGCCATCTTCAGCCTCATGCGGCCGGTGGCCTTCCGGCCGGATGCGATCGAGGCCGACGATGTCGCAAATGCCACCACCATCGTGATGACGCAGGATTCGGCCGACGCCAATCTGGTGCGCATGGGTGACAAGCACGTAATGTTCTCCGAAAGCGGCAGCGCCTTCATCATGTACGGCATTCAGGGCCGGTCCTGGATCGCCTTCGCCGACCCCGTCGGCGACGAGGAGGATTTCCCCGATCTCGTCTGGCAATTCGTGGAAGCCGCCCGCGCGGCGGGCGCACGCGCCGCCTTTTACCAGATCTCGCCTTTCCTCCTGTCCCATTGCGCCGATGCGGGCCTGCGCGCCTTCAAACTCGGCGAACTGGCGCTGGTGGACCTCACGGCATTCGAACTGAAGGGTGGCAAACTCGCCAATCTCCGCCAGTCGCTGAGCCGCGGCGCGCGCGACGGGCTGACCTTCGAGGTCGTCGAACGATCGCATGTCGCAGATATTCTGGACGAGCTGAAGCAGGTCTCCGACGGCTGGCTCGCGCACCACAATACGCGGGAAAAGCGCTTTTCACTCGGTGCTTTCGAGCCGGATTACATTCTGTCCCAGCCCGTCGCCGTGCTGCGCAAGGATGACAAGATTACCGCCTTCGCCAATCTGATGGTGACGGATACGAAAAAGGAAGCCACTGTCGATCTCATGCGCTTTTCACCGGATGCGCCGCGCGGCTCGATGGACTTCCTCTTCGTCAGCATCATGCAGCATCTGCGCGAGGCGGGATATGAAAGCTTCAATCTCGGCATGGCGCCCATGTCCGGCATGTCGAAACGCGATGCGGCGCCCGTCTGGGACCGCATCGGCAGCACGCTTTTCGAACATGGCGAACGTTTTTACAACTTTAAGGGGCTTCGTGCGTTCAAGACGAAGTTCCACCCGAAATGGGAACCGCGTTACCTTGCCGTGCAGAACGGCGCAGACGCCGCTCTGGCGCTGATGGACGCGACGGTTCTGATCAGTGGCGGTGTCAGAGGAGTGATCGGAAAATGAGAAAATACAGCATGTTGAAGACGGTCCTTGCCGCTTCCGCCCTGTTCGCTTCCCCCTTGTTTGCTTCCAGCGCCGCCTTTTCGCAGGACAAACCGGCCTATGAGACCGGCATGATCCCCGCCGAGCACATCATGGTGCCGGACGGTGATATTCTCGCCAGCGTCTTCCTGATTTCCGACGCGGACGGATGGACAAATACCGACGAAGAGCGCGCCAAGGCGCTGGTGGAAAAAGGTGCCGCCGTGGTCGGCATCGACTTCAAGGAATATCTGAAGGCGCTTGAGGCCGATGACGACGACTGCATCTACATGATCTCGGACATCGAGTCGCTGTCGCAGCAGATCCAGCGCACCGCCGGCACCAGCAGCTATCGTCAGCCCATCCTCACCGGCATCGGCAAGGGCGGAACGCTGGCGCTGGCCATGATCGCGCAAAGCCCGGTTTCTACTGTCCGGGAAGCCATTGCCGTCGACCCAAAGGCCGGCCTGCCGCTTGAGAAGATACTCTGCACCCCCGCCACCAAGGACAAGGTGGATGGCGAGACGGTCTATGGTCTGACCGATGGCCCGCTGCCCGCGCCGGTCAGCGTGCTGTTCACGCCCGATGCGGACCAGAAAGGCCGCGACCACGTCAACGCGCTGGTAAAACTTCATCCCGATATCGACGTGACGGATGTGACCGACAAGGCGGACGAGGTTCTGACCCAGACCCTGTCCGATCAGTTTGATGCCGCCGGCGATGCGGACAGCCCACTCGGCCTGCCAATCAAGGTTCTGGAAACCAGCCCGGTGATGGACACCATGGCGGTGATCTATTCCGGCGACGGCGGCTGGCGCGATCTCGACGAGGAAGTGGGCGGCGCGCTGCAAAAACAGGGCATACCCGTGATCGGCGTCGATGCGCTGCGTTATTTCTGGAAAGAAAAGCAGCCTCAGGAAGTGGCGGGCGATCTCGCACGCATCATCGACACCTACCGCAAGGAATGGAAGGTTCGAAACGTGGTGCTGATCGGCTACTCCTTCGGTGCCGATATCATTCCCGCCACCTATAATCTTCTGCCGGAACGCGCAAAATCGCATGTCGTACAGCTAACCCTCATGGGGCTGTCGACCGAAGTGGATTTCGAAATTTCCGTCGAAGGCTGGCTGGGTGTCGCCGGCGAGGGCAAGGGCGGCAAGACCATCGACGACATCGCCAAAATAGACCCGAAGCTGGTGCAATGCATCTATGGAACGGAGGAAGAGGATGAAGATCCCTGCCCCGGACTGAAGGCGAAAGGCGTGGAGGCGGTCGGCATCGAGGGCGGCCATCATTTCGATGAGGATTATGAAGGGCTGGCCAAGCGTATCGTGACATCGCTGAAGACCCGGCTGCCGAAATAGGCAGTCACGACCTGATGGGCTTCGGGAAAACTCCCGAAGCCGCAATGCCGCTGGTCTTCAACCACCGCAAATAGTGGCATCGGCAGCATGCAGCTTCCGAAATGACCGATTGCAGCCCGGAAACCTTCCTTGAAAGTTCCTCGGCACAACGGCGATGCTTGCGGAATCGGTTAAAGTATTATTCAAAAGAAATATGCTGGCGGCGGATGTCCATGGCATTTCCGCAACCATGCCTCTGTTGATTGCCAATCATAGATTTTATATTTCCGGACCGGTTCAGGGAGCCGCCGCATGCTCGCACGAAAGACAAAAACGCCAGTTCTCGTGGAACGCATCGACCAGTTCGTCGGCCGGGTGCGGGAGGCGATGAAAAGCAGCGACGCGTTGCGAAACAAGAAGATCCGCGATCTGTGGGACGCCGAGGTCCGCTACCATTTCGACAATGGTCGCACGGAAAAGACGCTCGAACTTTACATCATGAAATATCGCTATGCCCTGAAGGCCGAATTCGGCGCCAAGAGCACCCCGCTTGCCATCTGCAACATGAAAAAGCTGCGGGAGCGGCTGAAGACCTATATCGAGCGGGCCGACTATCCGAAAACCGGCGTGGCGACATCCATCGTCGAAAAAATCGAACGGGCGGAACTCAACACCGCCGGCCGCAAGCCGACCGTTCTTTTACGGATCGCCGATTTCATTGCCGCGATGAACGGCATCGGCTCGAAAGACGAGATGCAGGCTTTGTGGAACGCCGAAATAGGCATCATGAAGGGCAGAGCCCAGACAACGATCATCTCCTACATCACGAAATACCGCAACGCCGTCCGCGAAGCCTTCGGCGACGATCATCCGATGCTGAAGATCGCAACCGGCGATGCCGCGATGTATGACGAAGCGCGCCGGGTCAAGATGGAGAAGATCGCCAACAAGCACGGCGCGCTGATCACATTCGAAAACTACCGGCAGGTCCTGAAAATCTGCGCCGATTGCCTCCAGTCCGCCGATCCCCTGATGATCGGTATCGGCCTGATCGGCATGACGGGACGACGCCCCTATGAGGTCTTCACTCAGGCGGAATTTTCCCCTGCCCCCTATGGCAAGGGCGTCTCCAAATGGAGCATCCTGTTTAACGGTCAGGCCAAGACGAAACAGGGCGAAGGAACGAAATTCGGGATTACCTACGAAATTCCCGTCCTTGCCCGCTCCGCCACGATCCTGTCCGCCTATCAACGCCTGCGCGAAAGCGGGCAGGGAAAATTGTGGCTCGGCATGTCGATCGACGATTTTTCGTCGGAAACCCGCCTGCTGCTCAGGGACACGGTCTTTAATCTGTTCGAGGATCTCTGGCCGAAGCAGGAACTGCCCAAGCCCTATGGCCTGCGGCACCTTTACGCCGAGGTGGCCTATCACAATTTCGCCCCGCCACACGTCACGAAGAACAGCTATTTCGCGGCCATCCTCGGCCATAACAACAACGACCTCGAAACCTCGCTGTCCTACATGACCTATACGCTGCCGGAAGATCGCGACGATGCGTTGGCGCGGGCCAAACGCACGAACGAACGGACATTGCTGCAAATGGCGACCGTCATGCCGGTCTCCGGCAAAAACCCCCGGTAGCACCTGCAACCGCTCCGGAAAAAGCGACCGGTACCCTTTATCATAGGAATTGCGCTGATGCAGCAGCCGGCGGTATTTTCGCGTGCCGGTTCCGGCGGTCTCCACGGGTAGGCCTACGCGATTTTGACAAGCCCCCGGCCCGATTATCAACCGACGCATGCAGGGTGTCGGGGCTCGGTCCGCTTTTACCTGCGCACCTCCAAACGCGGCAACACCAAGTAAAAATTCGATTTTATTAACATATATTCCTTCTAATTTAACAACATAGAATACATTATTTAGAAAATTCTTCCAATAATACAGCTAAAGGCAAGACTATAACGCAATAGTTCAAAGTATTACTGGCGAGAACGAATATTTCGGCCACAGTTTTTCCGGAGACACATGGTGCTGTCCGCCTATACGACCTACGCTCTCTACAATCGTGATTTGGGATTGTCGCTGAAACGCGTCGCGAGCGACCCGGTCGTATCGCGTGATGCCAAATATTATGCGGACAATATCGGCAACGTCAAAAGCCTCGACGAGTTCCTGAAGGATTACAGGCTCTACTCCTACGCCATGAAAGCCCACGGCCTGGAAGACATGACCTATGCCACTGCCTTCATGAAGAAGGTGCTGGAAAGCGATCTCAACGACCCGAACAGTTTCGCCAACAAACTGAAGGATACACGATACCGCGACTTCGCGACGGCGTTCGATTTCGGCAACATCAAAGCGGAAAAATCAGTTCAGACGAAATCACAGCAGGACCGGCTGATTGCCACCTATCACGATACGATTGAACAGGAAGCCGAGGAGCTAAAGGAAGAGACGCGGTTTTATAACATAGCCATCGAAAAGGTCGGCCATGTCGACGATATCTTCAAGAACACGCGGCTTCGGGATTATATCTTCAAATCCTTCACTATCGACGCCGAAACCTTCAGCTACCAGCACGTCAAAGACGTTCTCACCAGCGATATCAGCAACGCCGATAGCTATATCAACAAGACCTACAAGCCATTGATTCCGGACTGGAAGGAAAAGGCGGCCGACCTGCGCATAGAACGCGCGAAGATCGCATCCACCGACAAGGTGGCGCTCGCAAAGATCGACTACCTGATCAGCCAGTATAACAAGCGTATCAACGATGCGAACAAGTTGTTCGAGATGGCGGCGGCGTTCAATTTCCAGGGTGATGGCCGGGTGGATGACGGCATGCCGGCGCAGACGGCGGCCCAAAGGCGACTGGTCAACGAAACCTACGTTCTCTCAAATCCTCGCCTGACGCAGGCCGGAGCGGTTCTCAACCGTGATTATTTCACCGACAAGATGAAAACCATCACCGAGGCCAGCCAGATGACCCAATTTGTGCGCCTGAGAACGATGCTGATCGTCAGTTTCAATCTGATGGACAATGACGAGACCGACGAGAAAATCGGGTGGGCTCTTTTACAGGACCCGGATGATCCGCAAAGTCCTGTCCACAAAGAGAAAGACAAGGGTCTCGTCGATCTGGCACGGGCCTTCAATTTCGGTGCGGACGGGAAGATCGAGACCGGAAAGGCGGCCCAGAGCACCGAACAGCTCAACACCATGATGAATCTCTATTTCAGCCGCTACAATGACAAGGACGAAGTGGCGGACGAGAAGGCGATCAAGGACTACCGGCGCTACATCGGCCTGACGAAAAATCTCGCGGATTTTCTGTCCGACGCGCAGGCGGCGGTTATCATTCGAAACTTCGCCCTGAAGGCGTTTGATATTTCCGCTGGAGAAGCGTCGTCCTTCACACTCAAACGGGTGTTCACCAGCGATCTATCGGACCCGAAAAGCTACGTTTACACCTTGAAGGACGATCGCTTTGTCCGGCTTGCCAAGGCCTTTAACTTTGATTCCGAAGGCAAGATCGGCTCGCCACGGCTCGCCCAGGCGGAAAACGAGATCACCCGGATATCGCGGAGTTACCTGACGGAAATCACCCGTTGGGACAAGGACAAGAAGGTCAAGGAGAAGGCGGAGAAAGAGATCACCTATTATCGCCAGCGCATGGAAACGCTCGAAACCGCCGATCAACTGCTTGCCGATCGTCGCCTGCTCGATTTCATGCTGGTTGCGCAGCGTATCGACCCCAAATCGGTCACCACCGATTATCTGAAGAAGATTTTCAAATCCGATCTTCAGGACCCCAAAAGCTTCGCCAACACCGAAACCGATGCCCGTTTCCGGGCTCTTGCCGGTTCCTTCAATTTCGACGCTAAGGGAAAGATCAACACAAAGGCCGGCCAGAACGTGCAGAACACCCGCAGCCTTATGGAGATGCGCGACAAATATGTTCGCCAGACGCTGGAGGAACAGGCTGGCGAAGAAAATTCCGGGGTCCGCCTTGCCCTTTACTTCAAGCGAATGGCCGGCGGCATTTCCAACTCCTATGACATATTGGCCGATAATGCGCTTGCTGAGTTCACCCGCACCGCCCTTGGAATTCCTGCCGAAACCGCAAATTCCAAGCTGGACGCACAGGTGAAGATGATCGAGAAAAAACTGAAGATAAAGGACCTGCAGGACCCCAAGAAGGTCGAAAAACTGGTCAACCGTTTTCTGGTCATGTTCGAAGCCAACAATTCAGCGCCCGATCCTCTCCTGACATTATTGGGCGGCAGTTCCTCGATCAGCGGCAATACGCTCGCGACGTTGGCACAGCTGCGCGGCGGTCGCAGAGGCTAGAATACGCCTGGCTTGATCGGCGACGTCGCCGACGCACCCGACCGCCAGCGAAAGCTGATACCCACGACGCCCACCTTGCGATCTTCGCGTGCAATGTACTTGCAATGGCCGGTTCCTATGCCTGCGGAAACTTAACCGCAGCTGAGAGGAACTACCCATGTCCGAGAGATCGTTACCTGCAATCCGGGCCGCGATCGCCGTCACCGCCGCATCGATCCTGCTTACGGCCTGCGCCTCGACAGTCATGAAAAGCTACATCGGCGCGCCCATCACCAGCGTGATGCTGGACTATGGACCGCCGGACAATATTTACAGCCTAGGCGCTGGCCAACAGGCCTACCAGTGGCGGAAAAACAAGACGCAGGTCGTCGCCGGATCGTCGAGCGGTGAGGTACGGACAACACGGCGGGGCGAGCGTTACGAAGTGTCCGAAACGCCGGGCTATGTCGAGCGCATCGATTGCTTCTACACTTTCTACACACGCAATTCCGGAGCCGAATGGTATGTGACAAGCTTCCGGCAGCCGTCGCTCGAATGCGAATGACCATTTCGGGATTTCAAACTCCGGCCGCGACACCCCGTTCGACCGCCGCGTTTCATCGCCCGGTCGTCATGGCTATGCAGCGCTTTTCGAAGGGATGGATCGAATTTCCAGCCGAACGCAAAAGCCGGGGTTGAGGTCGAGGAATGAGACACGCCCACAATGAAGCTCCGCCGCCTTCTGGATCAGATTTAACCCGAGGCCAGCTCCCGGCGAATTCGTGTTGATGCGGTGAAACGGCTCGAATACCTGCTCTCGTTCCGAGACGGGTATGCCCGGGCCTTCGTCGCAAACATCCATGGCTCCCGCAGCACTGACCCGGATCGTGATAGCGCCCTTGCCGCCGCCATGATCGATCGCATTGCGGATGAGGTTGACGACCGCCATTTCGATGATCGACGTCTGGATCGTGAATACGGCCTCTCCTTCGCTCGGTTCGAAAGCGAACTCGTAACCCGCATCCATCGCAATCGGAGCAAGATCGGTCGCGATGCGCTCGACGAGAATATTCAGATCCTGCGGCTCGGCGGGCAACTCCACCGCACCCACCGCCTGCATCTCCAGCAGCTGATGCGCGACGCGTGTCAGGCGGTCCATATCGGCCCGCAGCTGCCGGCTCAGTTCGTCGTCAGGCAAAAGGTCGGCTCTTATCCGCGCGATTGCAATCGGCGTTCTCAGCTCATGAGCGGCATCGGCAAGAAAGCGGTTGCGGCGATTATACCCCTCATCCAGCTTGGAAAGCGCAATATTGAAGGCGTCCACCAATGGAATGATTTCATTGGGCACCTTCGAACGATCGATACGGGCGGAACGGTTCTCGAAGTTGATCGATTGCGCCTGGCTGACCGTTTCCATGAGGCCGCTCAGTGAACGGCCGACCGCACGCGGTGTCACGAGCAATGTCGCAACGCCGGTCAGGAGCAGCATGGGAACGACGGCAATCAGGATGATGAAGCCGAAACCGGGCAGCACGGTGAGCCAGCGGATTGCGCCGTCACGGTCTTTTTCCAGATCGAGCTGCATGCTGATCCAGAGATTGAGGCCATCGGTCGGGAAATTTCCCTCCGTTCCGGCAATGAATTGCAGCCGTCCGGCAGGCGTATCGCGATTTTCCATGGTGGCGCGGATTTTATCCCCGGTTTCCAGGCGCGCCCGCTCCAGGGTACGGGGGAGCATCGCCGTCAGAGCCGGGGGTATTTCTCCGTATTGCGAAACGATTGCATCGGCGTCCCGAACCGTGAACCAGAGGTTCGGGTAGCGCTGTTTCAGCTCAGCCAATTCGAGCGTAGCCGCAATTTGCACCCGGCCTTGTCCATCCCTTGTCACGCTTTCCGCAACGACCCGGACGGCTTCTTCGTTGGCATCTTCCAGTTGCGGATTGATGATCCATATCCAGCTGACGAGGAGGACGACAAAGAGAACGAGAAAAAACGCCTGCAACGCGAAAAGACGCTTCATCAGCGCCCACCGCAGGGATCGGTTACGCTCCTGTTTCATGCATTCGACCGGATGAGATAACCGATGTTTCGCACGGCCCTTATCTCGACCGTGGCTTCGGCCTGCGCGAGCTTCTTTCTGATCCGGGAAATATGGGCATCCAGAGCATTCGATTCGATCTCATCATCAAGGGTATAAACCGCTTCGACCAGATTGGGTCTCGTCACGATGCGGTTCGGGCGTCGCATCAGAGCCTCGAGCACCAGATATTCGCGACGCCGAAATTCGACGGTGGAACCGGCAACGGAGACTTCATTACTCTTCGGATCGATGCTCAGATTTCCGAAACTCACATATTTGTCGGAGAGCGAAGGACCGCGCCGGTGCAGCGCCCGAAGGCGAGCGAGCAATTCCTCGATCGCAAAGGGCTTGGCGAGATAGTCGTCCGCGCCGGCATCGAGCCCGTCAACGCGGTGATCGACACTTCCAAGCGCCGTCAAAACAAGGATCGGTACGGAGTGCCTGGCTTTGCGAAGCGAAGACACAAGGTTCAGCCCTTCGCCATCCGGAAGACGGCGATCCAGAACCAGCACATCGTAAGTCCCGTCGCGCGCCAGAGCATCGGCATCGGCGATCGTGCTGACGTGATCCGCAAGCACATCACGCCGGCGCAAGGCTTCGAGCAATGCTCGCGCCATTTCGGGTTCATCTTCAAGAAGCAAGATTCGCAATGACTTTTCCTCGAAGGTGAACTCTTGCCGTCCCCACCACTGGTCGGTGAATGTTGCAGCTACATTGCACGCGTGGAGCCAGACTATTCTTCTTCCATCACCTCGCCCGACGCACTCCAGGTGTCCGATCCCGGCCTGTATCCGTGGCGTGCATAAAACCGGTCAAGCTCGCGCTGCTGCGGCACCTCGCCGGTGTAGATCGCGATATAGTCCGGGATCCTTTTCATGCGCACGGCCACCTCCTCCTCCGACTGCATGGAGATATAGCCGATCTGCACGAGATAGGTGGTGCGGGCACGCACATCCGCCATGGTTTCGGAGTGGCCGAAACGCGCGAACATGTGCGAAAGCGCATCCATTCTCGTCCGGTCGGCCTCGCGCACCTCGGCAAGAATGTCGTCGGACTGAAGCGCCCAGCTGCGCACCGCAAATTCGAACCTGTTGTCGAAAAGGCGGGAATCCAGCCAGCAATCGAAAACATTCAGCATCGCTTCGGCGAGGGTCTCCGCATAGGCCTCGGACTGCCTGACGATGCTGCCGGTATTCTTCTCGCGCCAGCGGGCGACCAATGCGACCAGCAACTCCTCCCGATCCCTGAAGAACCAGTAGAAACTCGTGCGCGACAGGTTGAGCTTTTTCGCCAGCGGCAGGATTTTCACGGAATCCACACCGGATTCGAGAAGGGCCTGATAGGCGGCCTCAAGCCAGCCCTCCTGCGATCCACGCCAACCCGTCTCGTTCAATGTCGCTTCCATGATGATTTCCTATCAAATCGGCCTGGTCGCGACAAGGCGAATGTCCACTCATGTCGAAACCATAAACACAAGTGTTTTATAATTGACACCTATGTACATTCCCGCTTAGCCTTCTCCTAACGAACTTTCCTGGAGCACGCTCGCCATGTCGAATGATCCCCTTCTTCAGCCTTACCAGCTGAAGCATCTCACCCTGCGAAACCGCATCATCGTCACCTCGCATGAACCGGCCTATCCGGAGGACGGCATGCCGAAAGGGCGCTACCGCGCCTACACGGTCGAGCGGGCAAAGGGCGGCGTGGCCTTGACGATGACGGCCGGCTCCGCCGCCGTGTCCAAAGACAGCCCGCCCGTCTTCAACAATCTGCTGGCCTATAAGGATGAAATCGTTCCGTGGATCAGGGAAATGACCGACGCCGTGCATGAAGAGGGCGCGGCGATCATGATCCAGCTGACGCATCTCGGCCGCCGCACCCGTTGGGACAAGGGTGACTGGTTGCCGGTGCTGGCGCCATCCCACCAGCGGGAAGCCGCGCACCGCGCTTTTCCGAAAAAGATCGAGGACTGGGATATCGAGCGTATCATCAAGGACTTCGCCGATGCCGCAGAACGCATGAAGGCCGGCGGCATGGACGGGGTGGAGCTGGAAGCCTATGGCCATCTCATCGACCAGTTCGTCTCACCGCTGACCAATGAGCTGGATGGACCCTATGGCGGTTCGCTTGAAAACCGCATGCGTTTCTGTTTCGACGTCTTCAAGGCGATGCGCGAACGTGTGGGCGACGATTTCATCCTCGGGGTCCGCTATACGGCCGACGAATGTCTTGAGGGCGGCACCGGAAAGGCGGAGGGCCTCGAAATCTCGCGTCGTCTGAAGGATAGCGGCCTGATCGACTATCTCAACGTCATTCGCGGCCATATCGACACCGATCCCGGCCTGACCGACGTCATCCCCATTCAGGGCATGGCGAACGCGCCGCATCTGGACTTTGCAGGAGAAATCCGCGCGGCAACCAATTTCCCCACCTTCCACGCCGCCAAAATCCAGGATGTCGCCACCGCCCGATACGCCATCGCCTCCGGCAAGGTCGACATGGTCGGCATGACCCGCGCCCACATGACCGATCCGCATATCGTGCGCAAGATCATGGAAAAGCGGGAGGACGATATTCGTCCCTGTGTCGGCGCCAATTACTGTCTTGATCGCATCTATCAGGGTGGTCTCGCCTTCTGCATTCATAACGCGGCAACCGGCCGTGAAGAAACCATGCCGCACGAGATCACCAAGGCGACGGAAAGACGGAAGGTGGTGATCGTCGGTGCCGGTCCGGCCGGGCTGGAGGCCGCGCGTGTCTGTGCCGAACGTGGCCATGAGGTCGTCGTGTTCGAGGCCGCGAACGATCCGGGCGGCCAGATCCGCCTGACCGCGCAAAGCGAACGCCGCCGCGAAATGATCGGTATCATCGACTGGCGCATGAGCCAGTGCGAAAGGCTGGGCGTCACCTTCCACTTCAATAGCTGGGCGGAAGCGGACACGGTGCTCTCGGAAAGCCCTGATGTCGTCATCATCGCCACCGGCGGACTGCCGCATACCGACGTGCTTTCAAAGGGCAATGATCTGGTCGTCTCCTCGTGGGATATCATTTCCGGCGACGTCAAGCCGGGCACGAATGTGCTGGTTTTCGACGATGCCGGCGATCATGCGGGCTTGCAGGCCGCCGAATTTATCGCAAAAGCGGGTGCGAAAGTGGAGATCATGACACCGGATCGCGCTTTTGCCCCTGAGGTCATGGCGATGAACCTCGTGCCCTACATGCGCTCGCTGCAAAAGCTCGACGTCACCTTCACCGTCACCTATCGGCTGGAAGCGGCGGAAAGAAACGGCAACCAGCTGATCGCCCGCGTCGGCAGCGATTATGGCGGCGTGACGAAAACAAGAACCGTGGACCAGATCGTCGTCAATCACGGCACGGTGCCGCTCGACGATCTCTATTTCGAACTCAAACCCGGCTCGAAGAACCTCGGCGAAATATCCTACGACGCCCTGCTGGCTGGCTCCGCCCAAACCGTCGAGCGTAATCCGGAAGGCGACTACCGGCTTTTCCGGATCGGCGACGCGGTCGCCGCACGCAACACACATGCGGCGATCTACGATGCGCTGCGTCTCGCAAAGGACATTTGAGAGGCCGCCGCGATACGCTTTGAAACTCAGGCCTGGATCAGGGCAATGCCACGGTTCTTGAAGCCGAGTGTGACATCGCTTTCGGGCGGCAGACTGGTCTCGACCGCATGGTCGATGATGAAGAGCGTGCCGATATCGGTCTCTACTTCATATTCGACGTGACCGCCGAGATAGGCGCTGTGCAGCACCCGCCCGGCAAGCCCCTGCCCGCCCGATTGGGCAATGGAAATCGCCCCCGGACGAACCGCAAGCTTTGCCGGGCCGGGCTTGGCGTTGCGTGCCGCAACCCGGTGATCGATCCCCCCGACGCGGATCAACGCATCGGCGCCCTCAAGGCTGACCACCTCGCAGCCGACGACATTCGCTTCGCCCATGAAGTCGGCGATGAAGGAAGATGCCGGCGCTTCGTAGAGTTCCCGTGGCGCGCCTGACTGGGCGATCTCGCCTTCCTTCATCACGATGATCCGGTCGGAAACGGCCAGCGCCTCATCCTGATCATGCGTCACATAAACGGCGGTAAAACCGAGCCGCTGCTGCAATTCGCGGATTTCGGTGCGGACCCGGCGGCGAAGACGCGCATCGAGGTTGGAAAGCGGCTCGTCAAGCAGCAGCACCTGCGGCTCAAGCACCAGGGCGCGGGCAACCGCCACACGCTGCTGCTGCCCGCCGGAGAGTTCGGCAGGCAGGCGATGCCCCATGCCCGCAAGGCCCACGAGCTTCAACCCTTCCTCCGCCTTTTCCCGTGCTTCCGCCTTGCGCAATCCCGAAGACTGTAGGCCATAGGCGACATTGTCGAGCGCCGTCATATGCGGAAAGAGCGCATAGGACTGGAAGACCATCGAAACATCGCGCTCATTGGCCGGCAGCATGGTCACATCCTTGTCGCCGATCAAAATGCGACCGGCAGTCGGATGTTCGAGACCCGCCAGCATGCGCAACGTCGTCGTCTTGCCGCAACCCGAAGGGCCGAGCAGGGTCACCAGCGTTCCGGGCTCGATGGTGAGCGACAGGTCGGGGATGGCGGTGAAGGCGCCGAACGTCTTGCGGACATTCTGAAAGGTAACGGAGCCGGGCTTTACGGAAATCATGCGGTTTTCTCCTGAGCGAGAGGAACGGAGGAAGCGGAGGGCAGTCCCGCGACGCGGTTTTCGCGCCGCAGGCGACGCTCGCCCACAAGAAGCTGGAAGCCGGTGATGACCGTGATCATCACGACGATCAGCATAGAGGAATAGGCAATGGCCACACCGTATTCGCCGTTTTCGACCAGACCGACGATGTAGGAAGTCGCCATGTTGTACTGGGCGCTGACGAGGAAGATGACGGCGCTGATCGAGGTGATCGCGCGGACGAAAGAGTAAACCAGAGCTGCCGTGATCGCCGGCCGCAGCAGCGGCAGGATCACTTTCCTGATCGTGCGAAAACTGTCGGCCCGCAGCGTCAGCGAGGCCTCGTCGAGGCTCTTGTCGAGCTGGCTCATCGCCGCAATGCCGCCGCGCACGCCGACCGGCATGTTGCGGAAGACGAAGCAGGCGATCAAAACCAGCGCCGATCCCGTCATTTCCACCGGCGGCAGGTTGAAGGCCATGATGTAGCTGACGCCGATAACCGTTCCGGGAATGGCAAAGCTCATCATCAGGGCGAATTCGAAGATGTTCCGCCCGGCGAACTTCTGCCGCACGATGATATAGGCCGTCAGCAGACCGACAGCAGCGGTCAGCGGCGCCGAAACCAGCGCGATCTCCATGGTTGTCCAGAACGAGTTCCAGGCAACGCCGGTCCAGGCAATCGAGCCATTGGAGAAGCTGACGGAGAAGGCGCGGATGTAGTGGTCAAGCGTCAGTGAATTATCGAGACCCCAGGTCTTCACGAAACCACCGACGAGGATCATGCCATAAACGACGACGGTGAAGAGCATCCACGGAACGACAACGGCATGGACGCCGATTGAAAGGCCGCGCGGCAGGGCGATATGCGCGCCGCTATCGCCCTTGCCGGTGACAGTCGCGAAGTTCTTGCCCGATAGCCAGAAACGCTGGGCGAGAAAAGCCGAAAGCGTGAAACACAACAGGACGATAGCCAGAACCGCCGCGCGCGAGGGATCGTTCTGCGAACCGACGACAGCAAAGAAGATTTCCGTCGACAGCACCCCATGAGTGCCGCCAAGCACCAGCGGATTGCCGAAATCCGCCATGCTTTCGATGAAGCCGATGAGGAAGGCATTGGCAAGACCGGGCTTCATCAGCGGCAGCGACACCCGCCAGAAGGTGCGCCAGCGGTCGGCGCGAAGCGTTTGCGACGCCTCTTCCATCGACGGGCTGACACCCTCGACGACACCGATCAGCACCAGGAAGGATATCGGCGTGAAGGAGAGAACCTGCGCGATCCAGATGCCGGTGAGACCATAAAGCCAGCGGCCGGGTTCGATGCCGAAGAGATAGGAAAGCCATTCGGTGACGACACCGGCGCGGCCGAAAAGCAGCGTCAAGGCGAGGCCGATGACGAAAGGTGGCGTGATGATCGGCAGAACCGTCAGAAGGCGCAGGCCCTTCTTGAACGGAAAGCGGGTGCGGGTGGCGACCAGTGCGAAACCCAGCCCCAGCACGGTGGAGCCGAAAGCGGTCATCAGGGCAAGGAACAGTGTACGCCAGGCCACGCCGCAGCGCTCCTCACCCATGACGCAGCCGAGGCTCCAGATGCCGGGATCCTGAATATTGCGGATGAAACCGTCGGCATTGAAAGAGCCGTCGAAATCCTGAACGGATGCGATCAGCATGCTGCCGATCGGATAAAACACGAAAACGGTGACGAGGAAGACCAGAATGGAAATCGAGCCGACGACAAAGGCATCGCCCTTCATCACGCCGCGTTCGGCAAGCCCGAAGGCAAAGAAAAGCACGAAGACCAGCGACATGACGACGGCCCCGACCCCCATGGCGGGCTGGCCATCGGCGAGCATGCCGAAGAGGTTTTCGCTGACGGTCCATGTCCAGCCGGTAAACCCGATCGCCAGTCCCTGCAAAATCAGAACCACGAGACCGGCAGCACCGATCCACGCAAGCAGCTTGCCGCGTCGCATCGGATCGCTGATCGGGCGGACAAGGCATCCGGCGAGGAAAAAGAAGGCGGCACCGGCAAGCCAGGGTTTTCCATAAACCAGTATTTGCAGCACACCGGGCGCATTGCCGGGAGAGGACAAGAACTCCGACAGCCAGCGGAAGCTGAAAAATCCGCCTTCAATGCGATACCAGGGAAGAAAAACCAGGGCCAAAGCCCCGAGCGCCAGGACAATGTTCAGCCTGCGATTGCCACGTGTCATGGCCGACCTCGCTTATTTCATGCCGATGAAAGAATGGCGGACACCCCGGCTTTCAAAAGCCGGGATACCGATCGCCGGAGTTCAGATCAGTTTGCGACAGCACCGACCTCGCGGTCCCAGCGCTCCAGCAGCGCCTTGCGCTTGGCGGAGTCGCCATAGGTCTTGAAGTCGTAGTCGATGAGCTTGATGTCCTCGAACTTCGGCGCTTCCTTCGGCACTTCCGCCGTCTTGTTGGACGGAAGCTGGAAGGACTTGGCGTCCTTCATGCGCGATTGGACGTCTGCCTTGAGGGCCCAGTCGTACCAGGTCTTCGCATTTTCGAGGTTGCGGGCACCCTTGATGATCGACATGGAGCCGATTTCGTAGCCGGTGCCTTCGCAGGGAGCGACGGACTTGACCGGAAAACCTTCCGCCGTCTGCGCCACGGCATCATGCATGAAGACGATGCCAAGTGCCGTCTCGCCACGCGCTGCCGCCTTGACCGGCGCGGAACCGGACTTGGTGTATTGCGAGATGTTGGCGTTGAGCTTCTTCAGATAATCGATCGCCTGATCTTCACCCATGATCTGCACGAGTGAGGCGAGCGCCGTATAGGCGGTGCCGGAAGAATTCGGATTGGCGATCTGGATTTCGCCCTTCAATTCCGGCGCCAGCAGATCGGCCCAGCACAGCGGTTCCTTGTAGCCCTTGGACTTGAAGATTTCGGTGTTGTAGCCCCAGCCCAGCGCGCCGGCATAAACGCCGACAGTTCTGTAACCGGTGCTTTCCGCCTGTTTGACGGCCCAGTCCTGCAGCTGATCGAGCATTGGCGACTTGTATTCGAGCGTCAGGTTTTCGGAAGCCGCCTGCATGTGCGGGTCGCCGGTGCCTGCCCACCAGATATCGGTCTTCGGGTTGCGGGCTTCCGCACGCACCTTGGCATAGGTTTCGCCGGAAGAAAGGCGAACCATATTGACCTTGATGTCATGCGACTTCTCGAAATCGCCCTTCATCTGTTCGCAGATGACGACATCGGCCGAGCAGATCAGGTTAAGTTCACCTGCCGCCTGCACCGATGTGGTGCCGAGTGCCGTACCGGCAAAAAGCAATGTGGAAAGTATCGTCAGTCGCATGGTTATCCTCCTGTAGCTTGCGTCTGAATGGTTGGGCCGCGCGCAAACATGGCGCTGCCGGTCGCGGCACCTTGTACTGCCACGCTGTCTGTTTTTTTGATCCTGGTTTGTTGACCCACTACTGGGTCGGGTAAATCTCGCTGTCGAAGCGGCTCAACAAGCGACTTCGTTCTTCGGGCTGGCCAAAGGTGGCGAAGTCGTAATCCACCATCTTGATCATCGATATATCAGGCGCCGTGAGCGGTAACGTCGCCCGGGCGTTGGATGGCACCTGGTTCTGGCCGGCCTTGGCTCCGGTCGCCTGTCCTTCCGGGGTCAGCGCGAATTCAACAAAGGCCTGCGCCAACGCATCGTTGTGGTTGCCCTTGACGATGCTGACCGCCCCGATCTCGTAACCGGTCCCCTCGCAAGGCGCGACGATCACCAGCGGAAAGCCTTCGATCTTCTGTGTCACGGCGTCATGCATGAAGGAAATCCCGATCAGAATCTCCCCCCGCGCCGCCGCTTTCACAGGTGCCGAGCCGACCTTGGTATAGCTCGTCACATTGCGGTTGAGCTTGCCCATGAAACTGAAAGCCTCCTCCTCGCCGAAGAGCTGGACAAGGGTGGCAAGCATGGTGAAGGCCGTGCCGGAATAGTTCGGATTGCCGGTCTGGATGTGGCCGCGATAGATATCCTTCGCCAAATCCTTCCAGCAGGTCGGGGCCGGCAGGTTGTTCCTGGCGAGCAGCTCCGAATTATAGGCAAAACCGAGCGCACCGGCATATATTCCGGCCGATTTCGATCCCGACATCGCATTGAAATTCTGCGCCCAGGGCAGCAGATCCTGCTGATGGGCGGGCTGATATTCCTCCAGCAGACCTTCCGAACCCGCCTGCAAATGAGTGTCACCGGTGCCTCCCCACCAGACGTCGACAGTCGGATCGGATCGTTCGGCACGAATCTGGTCGAGGATTTCGCCTGTGCTCCTGCGAACCATCGAAATTTCGACGCCCATCCGGGCTTCGAAAGCCCGCTGCATGGTCACGCACCAAGCCTCGTCGACGCCGCACAGGACGTTCAACTTGGTCTCGGCCATGCCATGTCCTGCGCCGCACAGCCATAACGCCATGCTCGCCGCAAGTGCGGTTAATGCTCTCAACTGAGCCTCCCTGCTTGGAACCTCCCCGTTCCAATCTCCGCCGACAACATGTCACATCCTGTCCGCGCCGCAATCGAAGAATGGTTACCAATCTTTCACCGCACTGCCGAACAAGATTACAGTTATTACAATTATGACAGGGGAGATAACCAGCCAGCCTTTGAAGATCGCTTCCAGCGTGCCTATGATGGCGGCGGGAGGAATACGCATTGCTTAATCAGAAGGTTCGCATTCTGATCGTCGAGGACGATCCGGATATGGCAGAGCTCATCTCGGACCTCGTCGAGGCCGAAGGCTGGCTGCCCACCAGCGCGCGCTCCGCCGAGGAGGCGGACGAGATATTGGCGAAGGACGTGATGCAGCTTGTGCTGGTCGACCACAATCTGCCCGGCACCTCCGGCCGCGCCTTTGCCCAGAGACTGCGCAGCCGGATCGATATCGGCATCGTCATGGTGACGGCTGCCGGCAGCGCCGCCGACCGGGTTCTCGGTCTGGAGACGGCCGCCGACGATTACGTTGTCAAACCCTTCGAACCGATCGAACTCACGGCACGGATCAAGGCCGTGCTGCGCCGGACGATCCCCTCCTTGAAGCAGGAAAAGGACAGCGAGCGCGATCACGGCCGGGCAGCATTGCTCCTCAGCGACTGGGCGATTGATCTCAATGCCCGACAGGCCATCTGCCTGACCGATCGCAGCAGAACGCTGACGAGTGCCGAATTCGCACTTCTGGAAATCCTGGCCGAAACGCCCAACCAACCCGTCAGCCGCTCCCAGATACTCGACAGGCTGGGCTCGGAAAGCGACCGCTATATCGATAGAAATGTCGACGTGCTGGTACTGCGGCTGAGGCGCAAGATCGAGCGAAACCCCGATCTGCCGCGTCATATCAAGACGCGGCGTGGCAAGGGTTATGTCCTGCATACCGGCGAGGGCGAGCTTTCCCCGTGATCAGCCGCTCCTTCCTTTCCTCGATCGCCTTTCGCCTGCCCTTCGCGATCGTCTTCATCTGCATTCTCGTCTTCAGCCTTTCCGCCATCGCCATCTACGGCCTGCAGCGGGCCCGTGATGAAATGGCCGCATATGGTCTTCAGGCATTTTCCAGCCTTACCAAGGCATCGCTGGTCTCGCGACAGGTCTCCGATCTCGTCTCAAGCGCGCCGTTCCTGATGAACGCCGCCTCGCCCTATCGCGTTTCCAGCGAAAGCCGGTCGGTGGTCCAGCAGGTCGACATCCTGCTCGAAATGACAGGACAGGGCAGTGACGACCGGGTCACCCGCGGCTTTGCCAGCGAACGCATCGTCGAACTTCTCGAACTCATCAGGACACAGACGCTGGATCTCGCAAAGGACGCCGATGCCGCACAGGGCCACAAGGCGGAAGCGGCAGCAGCACTTGGCGAGATTGCCACCGGTCTGGGCATCGTCGATCCGGAACTGCGCCGGCGTATGAACGGCATCGTGCAGGCCGCATCCGCATCCGACAGCCTCTTCCAGCTTGGCGAACTCCGCCGCCGTTACGTTGCCGAAACCACCGCGCGCCAGGAAGGCTATCCCGGGGAGCGGCTCCCCGTGGCCGAGCTGCGACCCTATGAACGGGTCTTCGAAGCCCAGAGCCGCTATCTCCTGGAAATGTTCGCGATCCGCGCCTCGGTGTCGCGGCTTCACATCGTGTCGCGCGATCTCTCCCACGTCACTGAAACCCAGAGCGACGCGGTTGCCCGCAGCTTGAACGAGGACCTGATCTCGACCTCGGATGCCATTAGCCGGCTACTTGTCATCGTTGCTGTCGCCTCCCTTCTGGTTCTGGTGGTGGCGATCTTCTCGATCAAATCGGTGATGCGCGTCTCGCGCGGGATCGCGACGCTTTCCAACGGCATGAACGCGCTCGCCAAGGGAGAGAAGGATGTCGGCCCGCCATCTTACACCGGACCAGAGACGGAGCTGATCCGCCTGCTCGATGCCTTCCGCGCCTTCCATGACAGCGTCGATCGTGTCTCCCGTCTCCGGCGCACGGCGGAAGCGGCGGCCCGCACCATCCGTTCCACCTTCCGCAACATGAATGAGGGAATAGCACTGTTCGATCCGACCGGCCGTCCGATCACCATGAACCGACGGATCATCGAGCTTGTCGGGCGCTCCGGCTCATCGCGAAAGTTGCAGCTTCGCCGTTTTGTCGAGCCGATCCCGGAAATCGATCCGTTTCTACTGCCTTTCGAAAGTGAGCAGGGCAAATTGATGGACCGCGCTGTCGTGCGCCATCGCACCGAGGACCAGCGGGTGATCGAAGTGTCGATGTCTCGCCAGCCGGATGGCGGCATCGTGCTGCTCGCCCGCGACGTGACCGCTCTCGATCGCCAGGAGGCGGAAGCCGCGAAAGCCCAGAGGCTGGACGGCATCATGCGCATGACCCATCAGGTCAGCCATGAAGTCGGCAACATGATCGGCATCATCACCGGCAGCCTCGGCCTGCTGGAACGGGAAGCAGGCTTCAACGACCGCCAGAAACGGCACATCGCCCGTATCCGCAAGGCTGCGGACCGTGGCCGTTCTCTGGCCAGCAGCATGCTGACCATCGGCAGCCAGCAGCCGATCCACGCGAACCACATCAACGTCGCAAACCTGCTGCGCGGCATGGCCGATATCCTCGAGATTGCAGTCGGCCCGAAATGCCGGATCGCGCTTGACCTCGACGAGGATCTTCCTTCGATACCGCTCGACCCTGCCCTCCTTGAGCAGTCCATCCTCAACCTTTGCCTGAATGCCGCAGCGGCCATGCCTGATGGTGGCCTGATCTCGATCAGCGCCGCTTTCGAGAAGGATGCACTAGTGATTGCCGTCACCGATGAGGGAGTGGGCATGACGCCCGAGGCCGTGGACAAGGCCTTCGAGCCCTATTTCACCACCCGGCAAGAACACGGCGGGGCAGGCCTTGGCCTCGCCATGGTCTACGGCTTCGTCCGCCAGAGCGGCGGCGAGGCGCATATCGTTTCGAAACCCGGTGAAGGCGCAAGGGTGCAACTGACTTTTCCGGCTGGCCCCGACCACGCCCATGGTCGATGACCTCGCGAAGATAGGAATTGGTCAACCAATCGAAGCGTTAACCCGCGGTCAACTCAGAATATTCACTGTCCCTTTCGTCCTGCCAGCTACGATCACGCCATCCGAATATGGGAAACAGTGCCGTCGTGAGAAATCAACCAAAAGCTGAAGCCAGTGATCCGCAAGCCTATTTGACCGCGCGCCTTGCAACCGCGCAGTCTCGTATCGAGAAAACCTTTCTCGAGGGCGGATCGGTGCTCGTTTCGGTCATGGACATCCTGAACGAGCTTATCGCCATATTGGACCGCATGACGGATTCGATGGACAGCTACACCGCCGATGCCGCAATGGCCAACATGCAAAAGACCATTGAGGACATGATCCGCCTGCCGGAGACCGAACAGGTGCGGCAAGCCGCTTTTGTCGAAATGAGTTCCCTCTGCAAATCCGCAAACGGCCATGTCGATGATATCCGCGAGACGATCCGTTACCTGAAAACCTTTGCAGTCACGGTAAAGATCACCGGCGCAGGCATCGCCGAATTCTCCTCCTTTGCCGAGGAAATCCGCGAGCGCATCCATTTCGGCGGCACTGAAGTCGGCAAATTCGCGCAATATCTCGATCTCATGGACAAGCAGCTTGCCAGGGCCCGCAACGTTTCCTCCGTCATCGGCGCAGATTTCGAAGCGACGATCCCGGGTATTGTCAGCGGCTTGAAGACCAATTCCGGTCGTATCGGCGAACAACATCGTGCCATGACGGGCATGGCAGCCAAGGTGAAAACGGTAGCGCAGCGCGTGCAGGGCAAGATCGCTGCGACACTGTCGTCTCTCCAGATCGGTGACATCACCCGCCAACGCGTCGAACATGTGCAGATGGCGCTGTCCCTGTTCGATGATTATCTGAATTCCAAAGAGGCGAAGGCTTTAAATGCCGCCGAAACGGATGCCCTTTGTGACGCCGTCTTCGAGATGGTCAGCGCCCAGATCGATGAATTGGCGACCACGTTCCAGCGGGATTGCCGCAAGATTTTTGCAGGCATCGCAAGTTTTGCGGACGATGCGGCAACCATTCTTTCGCTGCGTGACACGCTGGTCGAAGACGCCGCCAATGATGGCGGCAGCGCGCTGCAACTGCTTGAGAGGGATATAACCAGGGCTTGCGATCTGGCCGAACGTGTTCAGGAAGGCATGGCGGATGCCAACGCCGTCGTCTCTTCGGTCACCGGAACCGCGCAAGATCTGTTGCACGGCATCGAGGTGCTGCGCTCGATCAAAACCGAAATCCACTATATGGCGCTCAACTTGAACCTGCGTTGCTCGAAACTGGGTGACGAAGGCCGCTCGGTCAATGTCGTCAGCGGCGAATTGCGGATCTTTGCCGACAAGCTGGAAAGCCCGGCGGATTCGATCGTTTCCAATCTCCATCGCATCGAAAGCGTGATCGGAAATCTGATGACGGCGGACCGTAGCGCCGGCGACCTGCCGGAGCCATTGAACGACGCGCTGGAGGCCATAAGCCGCGCGAAGGGCCAGATGGAAATGGGTCTCGATGATCTCGCGACGGAAGGTCAAGCCGTTTTCAGCCGCATCAGTGCTGCCGTGATCAAGCTCGATTTCGAAAGCGAACTCGGCGACGTCCTGAACGAATGCCGTCAGGTGGCGGGCGAACTGGTCAGTGGCGACGCCCCGGACATTTCCGCATTCGCGGAGAAAATTCAGCCGTTTTCGGCACGGATCTACAAGCTCTACACGATGGCGAAGGAGCGCGACGTGCATCTTCGCTACCTGCCGGCCGATCTTGCTTCCGGGCAGAAAGAACCGGCCTCCGCTCCCGTTCAGGATTGCCGAACATCTCACTGACTCGCTAGGCAAACTACGGCTATCACATGGCCGGATGCCACAGCCGGTCCGAGAAGAATCGTTGCCTGCCAATTGCCATGATAGCGGCGTGTTTCGTCGGTAAATCGACGCTTTTGACATGTGAAAAGCCGGACTTTTGCAGATTTCGCAATTGTCGATGATGGTTGCTGCTTGGCTCTTGCACGATCCGCTCGGTGCGCGGATCATCAATAAACATATAGTGCAACAGCGAAGGCAGCCACGCGGTAAACCAGTTGCGGCCACGGCATGTCTCGTCACCGACAATTACATGGCAACCACGGTCGTAGTCGCTCGCATCGCAAAAGCTGCCAACCACATCTTCCTTTGCCCAATAGACCTCGAAATAGGAAAACGGTCTACCATCGAAACGGCCCATGAGCGGCATGATGTGCTCGTCGGCGAACATGCCCTCAAGATAACGGCTGTGTCGGTCTTCATCTCCCGCTTCGTGCCAGAACTCGTTCACACGCGGACTATTCATCCAGCTGTGCACCTCCGGCAGATCATCCAGCGTCGCGACATCAAGCGACAGGACGCCGCCGAGCCAGGGGATGAAACGGGCATAAACCGCCCCCACCGGTTTCGGCGGACGTAATGGATGCGACACCCTGCCGTCATGGATGTCGTGACGGGGGAACAGACCGGTGACAGGTGCAGTCCAGAGACCGGGCGTCTGCCAGAACATATCCGCCCACACGGCAGGAGGGGTAGAGGTAGATCTCACCTGCGCGTAAAGCCCTTGGGCCGTAAACTCGTCTTTAAGCCCTGCCCAGCCATTGCCCGACAGCGTCAGGAATCGAAGCGCGGGAGATGTGGAAAACAGACACTCAAACGCTGCGGCGGCCAAACGCCAGGTGCCTGACGCCATGGCCGACACCTCACCAACCTCAATCTGTCCACCATTGTCATCCGTAGAAAGAAGGAAAACTGCCTTTGCTCCATCAGCATCGGAAACCAGAACCCGTCGGCCCTCCCGATATACCTCGACCGGGCCTCGGCCATGGAGATTGAAGGCACGATAGACGACAGGACCACTCATCCCGCCGACCTCGCGGGGTGTGGCGGGAGTAACGATCCCCCGCCGCATGTCGCCCTGATGATCCATCAGAAAACTTTCGTCAGTGAAACGGCGAAAGTGCGTCCGCGTCCCTTGTAGTCGAACACGGCTTCATTTGCCAAAGCCCCGTAAAGGGCGTTGGCGCGTGCGCCCCATATGGTCGAGTAATCCTTGTCGAACAGGTTCATCACGCCGAAGCGCAGCGTTGTGTCCTGCGCTTCGAAACGATAGGCACCGGTTAGATCAAAGAGGGTGTAACCACCCATCTTATGGCTGTCATCGTCTTTAAGACTGAAGACGTGTTGACCGGCGAGCTTGACGTTGAAGTTATCTTTTGTCCAGCCAACATAACCGCCGAGCTTGGAAACACTGGCCGTGCCGATGCTTTCCTTCTCCCAGTCGCCGTCTGACTTGATCTCCGATTTCACCCAATGGCCGGATGTACCCACATCGAAACCGTATTCCAGTTTCGCACTGGCGCTGGCCTCGATGCCATAGACACGTCGCGCACGATCAAGGACATCGACCGCCAAAGTTGTACGGTTCAATTCGACGGATCGATCGGAATGCGAGTAATACGCCGCTGTTTCGAAGCTGTATGTATCGTCGTTGAAGCGGTAACCGACTTCGAATGAATTGGTCTTGATCGCCTGGAGTGCGGAGCCGGCGACATTGACGCTGTTCAAGAGGACATAACGGCCGCCGACGAGCCTATAGTTCCCGAACCCATAATATTTTGCCGGGTCAGGAAGCTCGAAGCCCTGGCCGAAATTGGCGTAGACCTGCTGCGTGTCAGTCAGCTCGTAGGTCGCGCCGGCGTTAAACAGAGCGGCATCATAGCTGACATCTCCGCCCGGGATGGCATCTGCAGAGGAGCCCACCCCGTTGAGAATGGCGATCTGCTGCCGCGTATCAACGAAGCTTGAGACATCGGTGGTGGCATATTGGTAACGAACGCCACCATTGACCGTCAACCTGTCTGTTGCCTCATAAGATCCCTGGACAAAACCGGCCACGGTCGAGACATCGATCTCGGGATAGAGCCCGGTAATGCCGCTCGTTTTGAAGTTCATCGCACCGGTCGTCGCGACTGTCAGGAAATCGAAGACGTTCTGCTTGGAACTCAGGGAATCCCGATCGGCATCGATGCCATATGTCACCCTCAGTCCGTCCAGAGGCTCCGAGATCATCGCTGCCTTCAGGCTGTAGTAATCAGTATCCTGCGAACTACCGCCAAAATAGGTGAAGGGAGAAACAATCGCGCGACCCGGAAACGGGTGGAACCGAATTTCTTCCCGCCGGAAGCTGCCCTGCAAAAGCAGTTCCTGCCCCAGGAAATCGTTGTCGGTGTAAGTCGCGTTCACCATGGTGCGGCGCGTGCGGGGATTGAAATCCGACCGGTAGCCATCGCGCGTTTCAACCAGATTGGGATTGGTTACCCCACCCAGACGCGCGCCAAGATAAAGCCCAAACGGCGAATCCTGGGCGCTATCATAAAACTGGCCGGACACCTCGAGGCGCCGGTCGTCATCGATCTGTAAGCCCACAGTTCCCATGAAATCGACGCGCTTGTTGAATGCTGTGGACGTCTGGGTAATATCGGGGGTGAGCATCGTGCCGGAGCCATCGTAAAAGGCTCCTGTCTGGTTACCGGCGATGGAGAAACGCGCATCCCAGTTTTCGCTGTTATAGGTCACGGCACCCGCACCGTTGCGGTCAATGTCGCGGGTATGGCCAAAGCCGCTGCCGAGGCCAGCGGTGACTTCGCCATGCAGACCTTCCGGCGCATCCTTACCCTTCTTCGTGATGATGTTGATGACACCGCCTGTGGCGTTGCCGCCGTAGATTGCCGTTGCGCCGGACAGGACCTCGACGCGCTCGATATTGAACGGATCGATGGAATCAAACTGGCGGCTGAGCGAGCGCGCCGAGTTCATCGAAACACCGTCGATGAGAATGAGGGCGGTGCGTCCCCGCAGGTTCTGGCCATAAGCTGTGCGTGCACCTTCGCTGGCGGGGTCGAAACTTGGAACTTTCTCAGCGAGAATTTGCTGAAGCGACTTGCCGGAGCGGGCTTCGGCCTCGATGGCCTGTGCATCAACGACATAAATCGTTCGCGCTGTCCGCGAGATTTGCTGGGGTATACGGTTGCCGCTCACAACGATCGGCTCCAGCACCGTAGGACTATTGCCTGATTGCGCGTTCTGCGATGCATCCTGCGCCTGCGCGACGTTGTCGCCGCCCCCGATTGCGACGGCGATAGCCACAAGACTAACGCCGACATTCCATTTTCCGATCATGTCGCCCCCAATGCGCAAAAAATATCTCCCGAGTCGTCCGATCGGGAAAAATACAAGACTATTTTTATCATGTTTTATGCGCTATGAAACGGCCGGGCTTGGATAGGGACGAACCCGATTTGGATAGATGCGAACATCAACAGAAAAGGCAGGTTTGATTTTTCATGGAAGTGATCCGACCCCTGAAACTTGGAACCCTCTCCCTGCCCGATTCAGAAAGCAGGCTAGTCTGCCGTACGATCCTTCTGGATATGCTGGGGGAAGCAACGATTACCGTCGAAGATGGTGATCTGGCAGGAGTGACCGGTCTTGTCTGGAAACATGAAGACCTCTCCTTGGCGACCGTCTACCTGCCAAGGACCTCACTTCGACTGTCCACACACGGAGTCGGCACGCATGATATCGTGATATTGAGGGCCACTGACGGCCCATTAATCGTCCATCATAGCAAGCAAACCTTTGAAATGGCGCCGCGTGATGTCATTCTTCTTCCCTCGGACATGATGTCGGAAATCGTTCTGCCGGAAGGTGGGCGCCTCGACTGCGCCCATCTTCCACATGCCGCCATCACCCTTATACGAAAGTCGATCGACCGGATTCTATTGCGGCCCTTTTCAGCAGAATGCCTGCCGTTGCAGTTGTTGACCAACTATGCGGGATATCTACTGCGGCAGGACCATCAGGACAAAGAGCACGCCAGTATGATGGTGGCGCATTTCTATTCTCTGCTCCCCGTTCTAGCCCAATATGTGGCCGAGGCTACACCTTCCGCTATTCCGCAAAGCCGCCTTGAAGCAATCAAGGGGATGATTGAGGAAAATCTGACCGACGGCTCCTTTTCCATAGCCGATGTGGCACAAGCCGAAGGGATCACACCGCGCGCGATCCAAAAGCTTTTCAGTCGGGCGGGAACGACCTTTTCGCGCTACGTGTTGGAGCGACGGCTTGTACTCGCCAAAAACCTGATACTTGCCGACAATGCCGCAACCCCGATCAGCCAGATCGTCTACAGCGTCGGTTTCAACGATCTGTCCTATTTCAACCGGACCTTCCGCAGTCGCTACGGCATATGCCCTACGGATTTGCGCCGCATGACGGCGCAACCCGTGTGACCATAACGTTAAACCGTCGAGCCGATCGCCCGGCTCGTCAGGCCGCATCTTTCTTCCGGTCGAAACGGACGAGAGGATTGTCCACCATACCCTGGAAATCCGGCACCGGACGCTCGTCATCGTCAGCATAGCCATGGGTGAACAGGCGCACGCGGTTGAGGCAAAGCCGGGGATATTCACTTCCGAACAGATCGAAGATTGCGAAACGTTCCGCCATGTCAGGGAAGCGCGCCTGATAGCGTCGGACGCTTTCTCCAGCCAGCGCCCAGAATGTCGCCTCCGACAACCCCGACCTCTTGTCCAGCAGCACTGACATGTAGCGGAAGACGCAAATGAATAGCGTTGTCTGGACGAAGTGCATCAGGAAGTCCGCCGGCAGGCGTAGCAGCACTTCCTGAACCTCCTTCGGCAGACTGTCACTCTCCGGGAAATTCAGGTCGCAGACGATGACATCATCGATGAAATCGCGCAGCGCCAACCGCACTGGCAAACCGTCTTTCAAGATCACGGTCGCGTTCTGCCCGTGGGCGGAAAAGGCCAGGCCATGACGGGCGAGAAAATGATACACTGGAGGCAGGACGACATCAAAGAAACGGGCCAGCCAGCTTTCGACGCTGACACCTGCTTTTTCCGCCAGAGCCTGCACCACCGGCTTGCCGTCGCTACCTGCATGCATGAAAGCGGCAAGCGGCATGCCGGTTTCACCGGGCTTTAGATGGCCTCCCAGGCTATCGCGCCACAGGCATCCAAGCATCTCATTAAACTGGTAGGGCGCGCCGGGAACCTTCGAAAACTGTGGATGCATATAGTGCATGCCCGCCCGTTCTCCCAGAAGCACGAGGTCGCAATCTTTCGAGAGGAAAGCGTCATTCTTCAAAAGCTCGTCAAGCCACGTCGTGAACGGCGCTGCCGTCAGCGCCCGCTTGCCGGGAATACCGCGATAAACTGCGGTGTTGAGAATCGTCATGCACAGTTTCAGCGTTGATTTTTCCGGGTTGCTGACATTCGATAGGGTGCGGACGGACTGCTGCGGTAGATAGAGGTCATCGCCCTCCCCCAGAAGCACGATATGCCCGGATGAAATATCGGCGGCAAAGTGCGGCACGATCATGTGGTCCCACTGCCACGGGTGAACCGGCATAATGTCGTGCGTCTCCGTAGAGAGGCCTGCAGATTTCAACGTGGCAACAAAAGATGCGTAAAGCACCTCGCCGACAGCCTCGCTCACCAGCCGTTCATTTGTCAGCCCCGCTTCGCCAATGAAGGACGCCCGCTCGCGGTTTACCCCGATCCAGACAATCTTCAATGCCGATCGGTTTTCCGGGGTATAGGCGAGATAGTCCGCATAACCGAGGCCGATACGTCCTTTGCTAACCGTGACCCATGGATGTCCGGTCATCTCGCCTTCCATGTGCATATCATCGAGTTCGGCAAGCTCGGCACCGGTCTTGCCGGCACGAGCGGCGATGTGAGCATCCGAAACGAGGGTATTGCCAAGCTCACGGATGAAATGCGCGACTGTCATGGGCTTGACGCCAAGGTCCGGTAGTACTTCCGCGCAGAAGGCCAGCGGATCATGAACCGGCTTGCTGACGCCATCGGCATGTCTGACAATGGTCTGGGGTTCAACCGAGAGATTATCGAACACGTATGACTTGGCTTTGAAACTGTAGGAAACCGTTGAAAAATCGATCCGGTAATGACCCGGCTTTTCCAACGTGACGGGGAAAACGCGTTCATAGGCAAACTCCTCGATCACCTTGGCCAGCAGCCGGCGGGCGGTATCTCTCCAAAGGGCCGGCGCAAAGGCGGGGTGATAGAGCGTTTCAAACGGCGCGGGCATAGACATCTCCTGAAATTTTCGAGGACGGGGCGTGGTCTTGCGGAATCCCGAAATCCTGGAAGGCAGATCGCGCGGTGACCCGGTAGTGCTCTCTTTTGAGCAACTGATTGATTATGACAGCATTGCGGAAAGCACCGAGACCAAGGTCTGGCGCGCCGACGCCATGCTGGAAGGTTTCGGCATTTTGAACGAAGATGGCTCCTGCTCCGCCGTCGCGACGTCTGGCGCGGAAATCCGCGTCGACGATCAAGTCGCCACCCTCGCAGGTTTCCAGTATCTGCCCTTTCAGTACGTCAAGCCATTGCGGCCACGCATGGCGATAGCCGGTCGCCGAGACGATCTCATCGGCCTCGACGGCGCTTTCCTCGCCGGAAAGATTGTGCCGCAGACCGATCCTCAGACCGCCGGCAAAACCCATGGTTTGGATATCGGTGACATCGCAGTTGGGTGATAGGGACAGGCCTGGGTCACGACCGCCGATCGAGCGCTCATAGAGCAGATCGAAGATATCCCCTATCGTCGAAAAGCTGATGCCCTTGTAGAGCAATCCCTGATCGGCAACCGTCTGACGGCGTGTCGCGCGCGGCAGCTTGTGGAACTCGCGCATATAGTCGGGCGTGAAATATTCCAATCCGAGCTTGGAATACTCCATTGGGAAGAAGCCCGCTGAACGGGTGATCCAGCGAATAGATGCTCCCGCCGCCACCTTTTGAGGTGTCAACTCGCTAAAGAGCGCCAGCACGCATTCCGCCGCACTCTGGCCCGATCCAATCACCGTCACACGACGAGCTTTCATCAACTCAGCCTTGCGCTTCGCAAATTCGGCCGAATGGAAAAGCGGGGCATTGGCCTGCAGACCTGGCCACTTCGGCAGGTAGGGCGAGGTTCCGATCCCTACAGCGATATTGCGGCTGCGATAGCTGCGTGTCGTTCCGCTCACGGAGCGGGTTTCGGTTACGAAAGTGTCGGTAGCAGCGTCGTGCTGCACGTCGGCAACGGTTTCGCCAAACCGGCAGCTATCGAGCTGTTGCGAGGCCCAGCGGCAATAATCGTCGTATTCTTGGCGCGGGATCAGGAAATTCTCATAGAAATAGAATTTGTAGAGACGGTCATGGGCCGCCAGATAGTTGAGAAAGCTCAGGCGATGCGTCGGATCCGCCATGGAAACGAGGTCGGCAAGAAACGGCACCTGCAGCGTCGTCCCCGGCAAAATGAGACCCTCATGCCAGCGGAAACTCGGTTTGCGCTCCAGAAACTTTGCCGAAACTTCCGGGTGGGAGGATAGAAGCGAAGCGAGGCCAAGATTGAATGGCCCGATACCGATGCCGGTAAGATCGAGTGTGGTCATGGTCATAGTCCAAATTGTTCGATGAAACGCTGTCGATGGCAGAACATCAGTTTGGCGCGTTTGTCCGGCAGGTCGATTTCGCCCTGCTCCTCAAAGGCGCAGATCGGCGCATATCGCAGCAGGCGACGAGCTTCGACACTCGGTTCCCCCACCACCTTTTCCGTGGCGGGATCATCGAGAAAAAGGAAGCGGGTAAACGCCCGGATCACCGCAGGCGCGATGCCTTTGCCAAAAAATGAAGGCTCTCCCACCAGCATGTGCCAGCCGCGATCCTTGTCAGCAGCCGGATAATGGCGACCAAGAATATCGTCCTTGGCCCAATAGGCCTCCCAGTAGCTCATAGGCGTGCCATCGATGAAACCGATATATGGATCCTGATGCGGGTCAGCCAGATTGGTGTCGATATAGGCCGCGATATGCTCTTTCGGCTTTGCCATCTTCCATTGCGGTACGACATGGGCCTGGTTCATCCAGCGCCACAACAGGTCGAGATCGCGCCCCTTGTCCAGTAGCCGAAAGCTAATCGTCCTGCCTATGTCCGGATCGTAACGGGAATAGGCAAAACCGGCGCCGGTTATTGTCAGGTTATCCATGAGCCTGCGCCCGCGCATGCTGAAACAGCGGATTGTCAATTTGCAGATAGACCGATTGTGTTTCCAGAGGTCCGACCAGCTCATCCATCTGCGCAAGTCGCGTCTTGAGGTTGGCCTTGCACTGCAGAACGGGCGCCAGCATCTTTTCCACCAGACGTGATTGACCGCCTTCTTCCGCATTGAGTTTGATGAGTGCTGCGCGCAGCTGCGAAATCAAGGCCTCTTCCTCGATCAAACCCTCACGCCCCAGAGCCCCGACCATGCCGAGAATGGAATTGATGAAAGCGTAATAGAGGATGCGCTCATCCACCGGCTCCTCGCCGAAGACGGATTCGCTGCGGATCCCTATGCCCGGAATGGCGGCGTTCAATGCCAGATGGCCGCGCTCGTGGTGGAAGAAACCCTGATTATCGCGATAGAACGCGGCAACCGGATAACCGTCAGCAATTTCGATCAACATGTTCTGTTGGTGTGCCTCGATTGCGATCCCGTGGCGCAGGTAGAGAGCAAACACCGGCGTGACGAAAACCGTCAGGAAACGCGAGAACCAATCTGCGGCGACAGCTTCCACCGGGCGGCCCTCAATATCCGCCCGCCTGCTGATCAACGCACCCAGTCTGCTGCCACGCTCCGGCAGATGCTCGCACAGGGCGGCGAGCAGACTCACGTTCCGACCAACCTCACCGCCATGGAACGGGTTTTCGCGCATCGTAACGGAAAGACCATCAATCACACTGCCGTTGACCGCAACACCCATATAGGCAGGGTCTGGCATGAGGTTCAGGCCGGGATAATCCGTTTTCAGGTCCTGCCACAGACGGCTTGCCCGGAAGCGATACATGTCATTCCCGCGCAGCAGTTCACGGGCAAGATTGACACGCACCGAGTTGGTTATGCCGATGCCGAGCGATAACTTCAGCATGAACGGGGCATCCGGCCGGTAAAGCGTGCGCACAGAGGAGGTGGGGAACCATGGCTTGCCTGCCTCTCCGCAATCCACGATTTTACCGGCGGCGATCAGGGCTGCGACATCCGGCTGTTGCAGCATGGCGTCCGCCTGCCAGGGGTGTACCGGCAGGAAGGCGAAGTCTCCGTCGGGCACCCCGTTGCGCAGGGCAGCCAATGTTTCGCCGTCCACTGCGTCGAGCCACTCCTCGGCGGTGGCAGAACCATCGGAATGGCCAGTATGGTAAAGTCCACGCGCTACGGCGAACCAGCGCAGCGGAAAGCTTGCGGCAAATTCAGGCGAGTAGCGTTTGCCCTCGTCTTCCGTCATGCCTTCACGGCTTTTGGGGCAAGGGTGTATACCGTGACCGGCAATAAGCCCCTGCTCAGCTTCGATGAAAGAAACCTCCTCACCAATCAGTGTGACAAGATCGTTCTCGCGGGTGCGAAGCGCCGCCTCCACCAACAAACGGCTGGAATGGGTGCGGTTCAGAAGGTCATTGCGGCCTTCCTCGGATGCAGTCGCCTCAATACGCCCGACGATGATGCCAATCGCATCCTCTGCGCTGACCGTGTTGGTACCGTTGTCGTCACTCAGCACCAACGGCTCACCAAAGAGATGATGCCCGGTCGCGGAACGATAGAGCACCGGCACCCTCAGACTGCCGCCATGTCCGGGAAAGTTCAGCGTCAGTTTTTGCCTGCCGCTGTCGTGTCCCCACAAGCAAAGGTCCACATATTCGCGGGCCACGCAGTTGAGCAGGGATCGAAGCGCTAGGGTTGCGGCTTTACGTGCGTACATCGTCGTTCTCCAGTTCGCGCGCCATCTCTCCGACCGCGTCTAGAACACGGCCAATGACGTCGGGTGTGGAATGGGGATTGAGAAGCGTCAGCTTAAAATGAACCCGCCCGTCAAGGACGGTGGTTGCAAGTGCAGCAATGCCGGTACGGAACAGTTCTGCCCGAATGACAAGCGTCAGTTCGTCAGACTGTTCAGGTCCTTGCGGCGATACATAGCGGAACAGGACAGTCGACAATGCCGGTTCTTGCGCCAAGTGTAGGTAATCGCGCATCCGCACGGCTTGCGCGGCCGCAGCCGCATTATCGAGTGTCTTGCAGATCAGTGCGTCGAGCCCTTCCCGCCCGATTGAGCGCAGCGTCATCAGCACCTTCAGCGCATCACTGCGTCGGGTTGTCTGGACCGACGACTCCACGAAGTTTGGCACATTGCCGAAAATCGAAACTTCCGGATTGAGATAGTCCGCCTTCATTGCCAGTGGCGAGAAATGGTTGCGATCTCCCAAAAGCAGGGCGCCACAGCTGATCGGCTGGAACAGCATCTTGTGGAAGTCGAGTGCGATCGAATCCGCCCGCTCTATTCCCGCCAGGTGATGGCGATGCCGCGAAAACAGCAGTCCGCCGCCATAGGCCGCATCCACATGCAGCCACAACCCATTCGCCTTTGCCAGATCGGCAATTTCCGCCAGGGGATCGATAGCGCCAAGGTCGGTGGTGCCCGCAGTTGCCACCACCGCAACGAGCGGCCGGCCTTGCGCTGTCACATCAGCGATTGCGGCTCGCAGGGCGGGCACGGACATGCAACCCACGTCATCCGTTGCAATTGTGATCACAGCATCTTTGGCAAAACCGAGGAGAGACGCACTTTTTTGGATGCTGAAATGCGACTGTTCCGAAGTGAAGAGGACACCACGGCTTCGCGCCGCCGGCCCGTGTCTCTCTGCTGCGAGATAGAGTGCCGTCATGTTGGACTGGCTGCCGCCGCTGGTGAAGCTGCCGCTCGCCGTTTCCGGCAGTCCGGTAAACCCTGTCAGCCATGACAGTACCCGTTCCTCCACCAGCGTCGCGAAAGGTGACTGGTCCCAGGAATCGAGTGATTGGTTGGTGGCGGAAATCAGCACCTCCGCCGCAAGTGCTGGCACCGCCACCGGGCAATGAAGGTGCGCCATGGTTGCGGGATTACCGACATCCAGCGCATGCCGTACCGCCGGAAGGCCGACCTCCTCGAGTGCTGCGAAAACACCGGTACCCTGTTCCGGGCAGACGTCCAGCCCTGCCAGAAAACCGCGCAGGCCGTCAACATCGACGCCGGAGTGAATTTTGGTCCGGGTCGTGTTTTCGGTAATCATCGCCACTGCAGTCATCATCGCCTGACGATAAGCCGAGCGTGCGGATACCCCGGGGCCAAGGATGGTGGCGGACAATTCGTCATCCGCAACACCCGCCTGTTTGCTGTACAGTAAAGCGACGCTCATGCAGCGTTGCGTCCAAGGCGCAGGAAGGCATCCGAGAGAATATTGGAGGCCTGATCAATCTCTGCGTCGGAAATGGTCAGCGGCGGAAGAAGCCTGAGAACGCTGCCATGGCGACCACCGGTTTCCAGAATTAGACCGGCACGAAATGCCGCGTTCTGGATCGCCCTAGCGGTATCGCTGCCATGCGGTGGATGGCCGGAGCTGTCCGGATTGCGCGCCGGGTCGATCACCTCGACACCCAGCATCAGCCCTTCGCCGCGAACCTCGCCGATATAGGGGGTATGGTTCTGGATGCGTTCCAGATTGGACCGCAGCCTTCGCCCGGCAATCGCTGCTCGTTCCACAAGCCCGTCGCGCTTGATGATCTCCAGCGTTTTCGATCCAGCTGCCATGGCTAGCTGGTTGCCCCGGAATGTGCCGGCATGCGCACCCGGTTTCCACAGATCAAGGCCCTCGCGATAAATCATCACCGACATTGGCAGACCTCCGCCAATCGCTTTGGAAAGCACGATGATATCCGGCACGATACCTGCCTTCTGGAAGGCGTAGAAGGTTCCGGTGCGACCGACACCGCTCTGCACTTCGTCAAGGATCAGCGGAATGCCAAGCTCGCTGGTGACGGCGCGAATCTTGCGCAGCCATTCGACAGGCGCCGGAATAACGCCGCCTTCGCCCTGAACCGCCTCAAGAATAACCGCCGCAGGGAGATTGATCCCACCTTCAGGATCGCGCAGCGCCTTTTCGAAATATTCTGCCGCAAGCGTCGCTGTCTCGTCGCCGCCGCGTCCGAAGGGGCATCGATAGGCATAGGGATATGGAAAGAAATGCGCTCCTGGCACCAGTTGGCCGATAGCCGCCTTCGGTCCGAGCGATCCCATTAGCGATAGCGACCCTTGCGACATGCCGTGATAGGCGCCACGAAACGCTATGATATCTGTGCGCCCTGTGGCGGTCTTGGCAAGTTTTATCGCTGCTTCCACCGCATCCGTTCCACTCGGTGAGCAGAACTGGATCTTCGCCTCGTCTCGCAGGCCAGCAGGCAGTGTCTCGAAGATATCGGAAACGAATTTGTCTTTGACAGGCGTCGCTAGGTCGAGCGTATGCAGCGGGAGGCCCGAGGCCAGCACATCCTGAAGGCTGGAAATGACTTCCGGATGATTGTGTCCGAGCGCCAGCGTTCCGGCACCGGCGAGGCAATCGAGATAGGTGCGTCCCTCCACATCGGTAACAATGCAACCGGATGCTGATTTCAGCGCAAGGGGAAACCGCCGCGGATAACTGCGCGCATTGGATTCACGGCGTGCCTGACGCTTGAGGTAAAAATCGTTATCGTGCCGTGGGAACGTGTCCATGAGATCAACTCCAATGGAATTGTTGTGGATTCGCGTCCGTATCAGGCACCTGCCGTAACAGGTGCCCTCGGACACCGCCCGATCCTTCGAAGGAACCAGACGGACAGTCCCATTCCCGCAAGCGAAAGAACGGTTGCCGTGGAAAAGAGCGCGGAATAGCCCATCCGGTCGGCAACCAGGCCTGCTACGGAAGCTCCCGCCATATAGACAATCAACTCGGCGCAGGTGAGGATGGTAAAATCCGTTCCTGGCTGATCATTGGAGGAGTTCTTCATGAAGAAGGAATATATGGCGACCAGCTCCATATAGCGGATCAGCGTCTGGAATGCCGAGGCCGACATAGCCACCCACATGCCGGGCCAGACGCCGGAAGCATTCAGCATGAAGGCGAGGAAACAAAGGCTTCTGAGGCCACCCAACAGGATAAGCGTTGTCGTCAAGCCAACCTTGCGGATAATGAAAGCAGCGATCGCCACGCCGATTAGGCCCGCCGTTGCCGCCGCTCCACCTGAAAGGTAACCGATCCAGTCAGTCGGCACGTTGCTGTCAACCAGATAGGTGCCTTCCATACCACGAACGAGACCTTCGCTTGCCCGGTACGTCAGCGCAAAACCGAGGATCAGCCAGGCATTGGGGCGGCGGAAAAAACCTCCAAGGCTGGCGCGCTTTTTCTCTTCCCCTGCCGTGGGCGCTTCCGGCTGCATCGCCAGGGCGGCAAAAAGGGGCAGCAACGATAGCACTGCTACCAGCAGTATCATCGTGCGCCATCCCGCGACATGAAAGATCACCAGTGCCGCCGTACCGCCGACGATTACGCCCAGCGCAATGGCCCCCGCCTGGACGGCATTGCCCAGGGAGCGCGTCTTGTCGGTCAGGCACCTTACGGCGTAACCGTCCGTTGCAATATCCTGCACGGAGGACACGAGCGTGATCGATATGCAGATCGCAAACAGGACCATGGCATCGCTCGGATCCACCAAAGCCATGGAAGCGATACCGGCGCTGACGAAAAGCTGGGTCGGCACCACCCAGCTGCGGCGATGACCGAGCTTGGGCAAAGGAGACCATCGATCCACAAACGGTGCGACCGCGAATTTCAGGATGAGGGGCAGCATCAGCAACGAAAACAGCCCGATAGCCGTGCGCGATGCCCCACTCTCGCGCATGATCGGCGGCAGAGCTACCAAAAGCAGATAAGTCGGTATCCCTTGAGCGAGGTAAAGACCGCCCAACACATACATTAACCGCCGCTCGAAAGTCGAAGTCGGGGCAGTGTCACCGGGGATCGCGTCGTCGATTTGGGCCATGCAAGAACCGCATTGATGAGCCCGGAACACCACAGACCTGGGAAAGGTTTTCAGCGCTTCAAACGCCGGTCTGTTCCGAAGCATTAAACAGGAGTATTTTTATCATCTTTATATCGCCTACAAGGAAATGCTTGGATATGGACGAACACGATTAGGACAATTACGAACGGTGGTTCGACACGGCAGAACTGAAGCAAACAGTTCCAGCGGCCACGGCCTTCGAACAGGATCAGGTCCGTTTGTTCGCTCAGCTGAACGCGTGGCCCGTAGCGTTATTGAGGTAGGCCGGTCGGGAGACTGGCTGAAGATCAAGTGTATTCCATGATCGTCGGGTACGAATGGTCGGAAGCCGCCTGCGGCAAGCTGGGCGGCCTGTTGCTCACAGGCAGGAGGGGCGATAGCTGGGTGTCGGTCGGCTCGGTGGGAGCAGGCTTCAGCACGAGCGATGCGGAGTATCTTCGGAAACTCTCGATAAACCGAAGACCGCAAAAGCCGGTTGTTCCGCTCAAAGATAAAAATCTTGTATTCGCCCAACCCACTTTAATCGCCGAAATTGAGCTCGCGGATGGACGGATTGCACTCTCCGATCCTGAGCCGGAAGCTCGGGTGCTGGCGTGACTGACGCCAGCACTACGACGGGTGATCAGGTGCTCTGCATTCGCCATCGTGGTCCGAGTTCGAGACGCAACGATCAACTATCGCGCTGCATCAGCCCAAGAGCGACAGTGGTTGCAGCCAGGAGCGCCGTCAGGGTTAACGGTGCAGTGGCGCCATAGTAGTCGACGATGTAGCCACCGAAAAC
>NZ_JASXTH010000016.1:0-125445 GCF_036596185.1 Rhizobium sp. GR12
GGGCCAAAACACGGCCTTCCCCCCTGTCAGACGGCCGAAACAAGGTGTTTTGCAACACGCCCCGCCGGGGAGAAGGTGGCCCGAAGGGTCGGATGAGGGGGCAACGTTGCCGAATATCTCTACCCTCGCCCCCCTCAACCCGCTGCCGCGACCTTCTCCCAGGCGGGGACGGGGAGAAGAAACAAGCGGCATGCGCCTGTTCCACAGGCGATCGCTCGGGTTAGCGGCATCGCCCAACCTCTCATTTCGCAACAGCCACGAACGCAATTTGATCGCCGTTAACCTGCCGCTGTCTTGTTCCTGTCTAAAATTGCCGTCATGCTTTGTCACAAGCAGGCAAACGGGTATGGATTATGAGTAACGTGTGGCGGTTTGGGCGCCAGTATGATTTTCACGAGATCGTCGCCGATGGCATTGTGCACGGCGTCGGCATCGTGTTCGCGCTGGTGGGCGCCACGGCGCTGATTTTTTACGCCACCGCCTGGGGCAGCCTCAGCGCCATTGCGGCCGCCTGGATTTACGGTCTCGGGCTGGTTGCCTGCCTCTCCGTGTCCTTCACCTATAATATCTGGCCGCACTCCAACGTAAAATGGTTCCTGCGCCGGCTGGATCACTCGGCGATCTTCATCCTGATCGCCGCCACCTATACGCCGTTCCTGATGCGCGGCATTCACGAGCCGTTGATTGCCACAATGCTGGGGCTGATCTGGCTTGCCGCCATCTGCGGCATATTGCTGAAATGCGTGTTTCCCGGCCGTTACGACCGCGTCGCCATCGGCCTTTATCTCGCCATGGGCTGGAGCGGCATCATGGTGGTGCAGCCGCTCTCGTCGCATCTGGCGCCCGTCACGCTCTGGCTGATCGTCGCCGGCGGCGTCATCTATTCGCTGGGCGTGATTTTTCACGTCTGGGAAAAGCTGCGGTTCCAGAACGCCATCTGGCACGGCTTCGTCGTTGCCGCCGCCGTTGTCCACTATGTCGCGGTGGTTACCTCGTTCAGCCTCGTTCCCCTCACATCCTGAAGAGTGCTTCCTGATACCAACGGGGCACTGGACAGCCATCCACGCCATCGCCTAATGCTCGCCTGAAGATCGCGACGGCAAGACTGCCGGCGCGGTGCAGGCAAGAACGAGGGCGAACGATAATGAGCGTGGAACTGCGCGATGCGACCGTGGACGATCTCTCCGGCATCATGGAGATTTACAACGACGCGGTCCTGAATACGACGGCGATCTGGAACGAGGTGCTGGTCGATCTGGAAAACCGCAAGGAATGGTTCGCCGCCCGTAAGTCGCGCGGCTTTCCGGTCCTCGTCGCCATTCTCGACGGCAAGGTTGCCGGTTATGCCTCCTATGGCGACTGGCGCGCCTTCGACGGTTATCGCCACACCCGCGAACATTCGGTCTATGTGCATAAGGACGCCCGCGGCCACGGCATCGGCAAGCGGCTGATGCGGGCGCTCATCGACCATGCATCAGGCAATGACGTGCATGTGCTGATCGCCGCGATCGAATCGGAAAACGCAGCCTCCATCCGCCTGCATGAAAGCCTCGGTTTCACGGTCGCGGGCCGGTTTTCGGAAGTCGGCACCAAGTTCGGCCGCTGGCTGGACCTGACCTGCATGGAGCTGAGACTAAGCTAACACCTCGGCGAGGATGTCAGTCAGGCGGGACGCCGGGCGAAGGCGAGCATGACGCCGAAAGCCATCATCATCGAGCCGCTGATCCGGTTGACGCGCTTCAGGGCGCGTGCATTGCGCATGAGACCGGACAGTCGCGAACCCACAAAGGCATAGACGGTGATCGCCACCACTTCGAGCAGCAGGAATATCCCGCCGAGCGTGGCGAAACTCTGCCAATAGGCGTCCTGCTGGATGAATTGCGGGAAAAAGGCCGTGAAGATCAGGATGGCCTTCGGATTGCCGGAGGCGACGAAAAACTCCTGCCGCAGATAGGTCCTGAGAACATTGCCGTTGCCCGAGGATACATCGGGAGCGGTAATGTCGGCCTTTGAGCGTATGAGCTTGAAACCGATCCACAGCAGGTAAAGAACGCCGATCCATTTGATCAACGAAAACATCATCTCGGACGCCATCAAAAGCGCGCCTAACCCCAGCGCGGCAATCGCGATCATGCCTGCGAAAGCGACGAGCCTGCCGCTCGCCGCCATCACCGCCGTCGCCATGCCGTATCGCGCACCGACCGTCATCGACAGAAGATTGTTCGGCCCGAACGCCATGTTCAGGGCAAAGCAGGCGGGAATGAATATGAGGATGGTTTCGAGCGCCATGGTCGTGATCCGGAAAGAGTGAGATGACGATGATCTCACTCTCCGGCCCGGCTGTCGAGACGGCGGCATCAAATACAAAGGCCGGCGAGGAAGCCGGCCTTTCACCTGTCTTTTATCAAGCCTCTTTTATCAAATCGGCTCGAACACCATCGAATGGCCGTTGATGCAATAACGCAGGCCGGTGGGCGGAGGGCCGTCCGGGAAGACGTGGCCGAGGTGGCCGCCGCAATTGGCGCAGCGTATTTCGGTGCGCACCATGCCCAGCGTCGCATCGCGATGTTCCGTCACGGCGCCCGGTTTCACCGGCTCGAAATAGCTCGGCCAGCCGCAGCCCGCATCGAATTTGGTGTCGGAGAGGAACAGCGGCTCGTCGCAGGCGGCACAGCGGTAGAGGCCTTTCTGGAATGTATCCCAGTAGGGGCCGGTGAAGGGGCGCTCGGTGCCGTGCTCGCGCAGGATGCGATATTGCTCCGGTGTCAGCTGCTCACGCCAGTCGGCATCGCTCTTGTTCACTTTGGGAGATGTCAGATCGCTCATGGAATGATCCTTTCTGTTCCTGCCAGAAATAGTCATCGCTGCGGCCGATTGAAAGAGGCTAAATGTTATAACGAGTACGTTATGTGCGGGGGGCGAGAGTCGATTTGGGTTGAGATAGCGGTGCCTATGCCTTAACTGAAAAATCCGATTTGAAAAAGAACGCCATTCATTGGCGCGCAGGGGTGGGGGACACCCCGGGAGATGTGAATGACATCAGATGTCACGCCGCTGACATTCTTGTCGCTGTTTTTGCCGTTTCTGGCAGCGCTCGCCGCACCGGTGCTGGTGAAAAAATTGGGTCACAATGCCGCGTGGATATTGGCGATCGCGCCGGCATTGGCTTTCGTGCACTTCGCGCTGATGCTGCCGGAGGTGGCGGCGGGCGGCGTGGTGACAGGCGGTTACGCCTGGGTTCCGAGTTTCAACCTCAGCTTCTCCTGGTTCATCGACGGCCTGTCGCTGACATTTGCGCTTCTCATCACCGGAATCGGCCTGCTGATCGTGCTTTACGCGGGCGGCTATATGAAGGGGCATCCGCAACAGGGCCGCTTCCTGTCTTTCCTGCTCCTGTTCATGGGCGCGATGCTCGGTGTCGTGGTCTCCGACAGCCTGTTGATGCTGTTCGTCTATTGGGAGCTGACCTCCATCACCTCCTTCCTGCTGATCGGCTTCGATCATACGCGTCCCGCCGCACGCCGTGCCGCCTTGCAGGCGCTGGTGGTGACCGGCGGCGGCGGCCTGCTGCTGCTGGCCGGGCTGATCTTCATCTGGGACATGAGCGGCATGACGCAATTGTCGATGCTGGTGCGCGGCGGCGATATATTGCGCGACAGCCCGTTCTATCTGGCCGCGCTGCTTCTGGTTCTCGGTGGCGCCTTCACCAAGTCGGCGCAGTTTCCGTTCCACTTCTGGCTGCCCAACGCCATGGAAGCGCCAACGCCGGTTTCCGCCTATCTGCATTCGGCGACCATGGTGAAGGCCGGCGTCTATCTTCTGATGCGCCTCAATCCCGTTCTCGGTGATACCGCCGCCTGGCAGATCCTGCTGCCGTTCTTCGGCGGGCTGACCATGCTCACCGGCGCGCTGCTGGCCGTGCGCCAGACCGATCTGAAGCTGATGCTGGCCTATACCACGATGTCGTCGCTCGGCCTGCTTGTCATGCTGACCGGCTTCGGTTCGGACCACGCCATCGAGGCGGCAGTGCTTTATCTGGTGGCGCATTCGCTGTTCAAGGGCGCGCTGTTCATGGTCGCCGGCATCATCGACCATGAAACCGGCACCCGTGACGTGACGAAGCTTGGCGACTTGCGCAAGGCCATGCCGATCACCTTTGCGGCGGCGCTGGCGGCGGCGATTTCCATGGCCGGCCTGCCGCCCTTCTTCGGTTTTCTCGCCAAGGAAGAGATTTATTATGCGCTGGCGCATGGCAATCCCCGCGCAGTGCTGTTCACCGGCGTCGCCATTCTCGGCAACGCGCTGATGTTCGCCGTCGCCTTTGCCGTGGGCTTGAAACCCTTCATCGGCAGGCCGGTCAAGACCCCCAAACACGCGCATGAGGGGCCGATCCTGCTCTGGCTCGGCCCGGCGCTCTTGGCGGTGAAGGGGCTGACCATCGCGCTTTTTTCCGGCATCGCGCATTTCTACGTTTCGACACCCATGGCGAGCGCTATCGCGGGCGAGGCGCGCCCGGTGGAAATCTCGCTCATTCCCCATATCGGCGTGCCGCTCGGCCTGTCGCTGCTGACGATCGCGCTCGGCGTCGTCCTCTATACGCAGCTATCCACTGTCCGTGGCCTGATGGTGCGCAGCTTCAAGGCGCTGGGGCCGGGGCCGGACAGGGGCTTCGATGTTTTCATCGCGGCGCTGGTCAAAATCTCGTTCCATGTGACGCGGCTCATCCAGCCCGGCAGGCTGGAATTTTACGTTACCGCCACATTCGCCATCGTCGCCGCCGCGCTGCTTGCGCCGCTGTTTCTCTATGGCGAACTTCCGACCATGCCGGCATGGCCGCGCGACATGAAGATCCATGAGCTGACCTTCATCGCCATTGCGGTTGCGGGCCTTGTCGCAGTGCTGACGGCTTCCAGCCGGCTTACCGCCATCATCGCGCTCGGCATTCAGGGTTTTGCCGTGGCGGTCACCTTCCTGCTGTTCGGCGCACCCGATTTGTCCTTCACGCAATTCATGGTCGAGACGCTGTCGGTCGTCATTTTGACGCTGGTGATGACGCGGCTTCGCCTGTCGCCGTCAGACCATCGCGGCCGTGGCCAGAAGCTTCTGGACAGCATCATCGCCATCGCTTGCGGCACCGGCTTCGCCCTGTTCCTGATGCGGGCGACTGAAGCGTCGTTCGACAATCGCCTCACCGATTTCTACAACACCTATTCCAAGGTCATCGCCCATGGGGCGAATGTGGTGAACGTCATCATCGTCGATTTCCGCGGCACGGATACGCTGGGCGAGATCGCGGTGGTGATGATAACAGGCCTTGCCATCCTCGCGCTCATCCGCATCCGCCCGGCCGCCGTCAAGGGACCGGCCAAAACCGCGAAGAAGAAGGGAGCACGGGCATGAACACGCTTATACTGCGCACCGTTGCCCCTGTCGTCACCAGCCTCATGGTGCTGTTTTCCATCTTCGTGCTGCTGCGCGGCCATAACGAACCTGGCGGCGGTTTCATCGGCGGGTTGATCGCGGTCTCGGCGCTGGCGATCTACGGCATCGCCTATGGCGTGGCGGCAGTCCGGCGCGCCATCGTGTTTCATCCGCTCGCCATCGCCGGCGCGGGGCTGCTTATGGCGATGCTGTCCGGCCTCGTCTCGATTGCCGCAGGCGTGCCCTTCATGACCGGGCTCTGGGTCTATCCGAGCCTGCTCGGGGTCGAGATGCCGCTCTCCACCGTCATGTCCTTCGATATCGGCGTCTACCTCGTCGTGGTCGGCGCCATCACCTCCATTGCGCTTGCGCTGGAAGAAAGGGACAGCGACTGATGGAAGCGGTCTTCTCCATTCTCGTCGGCATCTTCTTCTCGGTGGCGATCTATCTCATGCTCTCGCGCCACAGCATCCGCATGCTGCTCGGCATCGCGATCCTTGGCAATGCGGTCAACCTTCTGCTGTTCACGGCAGGCAGGCTGACGCGCGAAGTGCCGCCGATCATTCCGCCCGGCATGGACGTCCTTCCCGCGGGCGCGGCCAATCCGCTGCCGCAGGCGCTGATCCTGACGGCGATCGTCATTTCCTTTTCCTTCTTCTGTTTCCTTCTGGTGCTGACCTGGCGTGCGTTCCAGGAATTGCAGACGGACGATACGGACGAAATGCGCACCGCAGAACCGGCAGGCGAGCCTTTGCCGCCGCTCGGTTATTGAGCGGGCGGGGCACAGACACATGGCTTCATCCACCACTTCCGCAATATCCGATCTTTCCGCAGCACTCGTCGTCGCGCCCGTGCCGCTGTCCGACTGGCTGATCATTCTTCCCGTCGCGCTCTCGATCGGCGCAGGCGCGGTGCTGATGATGCTGCGCCACGCCATGCGCTGGCATGCGCCCATTGCCATCACGGCGCTCGTCCTGCTGGTGTTGCTCGATGCCGCTCTGTTGTGGAAGGTCGTGACCGAGGGGCCGTTCACCATGGTCATGGGCCGATGGCTGCCGCCCTTCGGCATCGCGTTCACGGCTGATCTCACCGGCACGCTGCTGTCGCTCGCGGCCGCCATCGTCGCGCTTGCGGCTGCCATCCATGCCAGCGCCGATATCGACGCCAGCGGCAGGCGATACGGGTTTTATCCCTTCCTGATGCTGCTGATGGCGGGTGTCACCGGCGCATTTTTGACCGGCGACCTCTTCAACCTCTATGTCTGGTTCGAGGTGCTGCTGATTTCGTCCTTCGGTCTGATCGTACTCGGCTCCACGCGCGAGCAGATCGATGGCGCGCTGAAATACGCCATTTTGAACCTCATCGGCACGACGCTGTTCCTGATCGCAGTCGGTTATCTCTATGCCATCTTCGGCACGCTCAACATGGCCGATATCGCGCTGAAGGCGACCGGGCTGCGGGACACTGCACCGCTGATGACGCTTGCCAGCCTCTTCACTCTCGCCTTCGCCATGAAGGCGGCGGCTTTCCCGGTGAATTTCTGGCTGCCCGCATCCTATCACACGCCGCGCATCGTGGTTTCCGCGCTGTTCGGTGGCCTGCTCACCAAGGTCGGCATCTATGCGCTGCTGCGCGTCATGGTCATGCTGTTTCCGGTGGAGCGGGAGGAGCTGAGCATCGTCATTGCCGCCTCTGCGGCGCTGACGATGGTGCTGGGCGCCATGGGCGCGCTTGCCCAGAACGACATCCGCCGCATGCTCGGCTACATCGTCATATCAGGCATCGGCTACATGATGGCGGGTATCGCCATCGGCACGCCTTCCGGTGTCGCGGGCGCGATCTTTTACGCGCTGCACTCCATGGTGCTGATGACGGCGCTTTATCTGGCCGCCGGTCATGCCGCGCGTCTCGGCGGCGGCTTTACCCTGTCGTCGCTGAGCGGTCTTTATCGGCAGGCTCCGTGGTTTTCGGGCCTTGCGCTCGCATTGTTTTTCGCAGGCTCCGGCCTGCCGCCCTTTTCCGGCTTCTGGCCGAAGGTCGTTCTCGTCAAATCGGCGATCGATATCGGCGCCTGGTGGCTCGCCACCGCCATTCTCGCCTCCGGCTTCATCACCACCATCGCCTTCGGGCGGGTCTTCCTTCTGTGTTTCTGGCGACCGGCGGTAGCATCCACCGGCCAGCCTCCGGCACAGCCAACGTCACCGTTGGCTGTCCCGTCTTTCGCGCCGCTGGTCGGGCTGACATTGCTGGTGGTGTTTTTCGGCCTGTTTCCGGAAAGCCTGCTCAATCTCAGCCAGCAGGCGGCGGCGGGACTGGGCAATCCTGAAGCCTATATCCAGTCGGTGTTTTCCGAGGGAGGCAGACCATGAGCCTCTATGTCGTGCAATTCCTGTTCGTCGCCGTGTGGCTTGCCGTAACCGGCAGCGTCACGCTGGCGAACATCCTCTTCGGTTTCATCGTCTCGCTGCTGGCGCTCGGCCTTATCCGCCACCAGATATCCGGCGGCGGTGGGGGTAAAGGTGGAGGGCGCCGGTTGCGTCCTGTCCGCGTGCTGTCGTTATTGCTGCTGTTCTTCAAGGAGCTGGCGCTGTCGGCCTGGAAGGTTGCCGTTATGGTGACGCGGCCGAAGCTGAACGTGCAGCCCGGCATATTCGCCTATCCGCTGGCGGTGGCGACCGATTTCGAGATCACGCTCCTCGCCAACCTCATCACGCTGACCCCCGGTACGCTTTCGGTCGATATTTCCGAGGACAGAAAAACGCTCTACGTCCACGCGATCGATTGCAGCGATATCGAAGCCGCGAAGAACGACATCAGGAACGGTTTCGAAAAAAAGATCATGGAGGCGTTTCAGGGATGACGCCGGAACACATCGTTTCATTTGCAACTATACTTGCCACGGTTGTCCTTTCAGCCGCCTTTTTGCTGACAGTATATCGCGTTGTTGTTGGCCCCACCTTGCCGGACCGGATTGTCGCGCTCGACATGTTGGTTGGCATCGCCATCGGCTTCATTGCGGTCATCGCCGTCCGCACCGGCGTCGATCTTTATGTCGATATCGCCATCGCGCTCGGGCTGGTCGGTTTTCTGGCCACGGTGGCCTTTGCCCGCTTCGTGCTGTCGCGCGGCGCGGATGGCCGGCGCAGATCGCAAACGGTGCTGGACGGTGAGCGGGCGTCGGAAGCCGATGAAAGCCCCAGGAGACCCCAGCAAGGTCGCGGAAAGAGAAAGGGCGGACGATGATGGACTGGTTCTTGGCTATTCTGGTTGCGGCGCTTACCCTCTCAGGCGCTGCTTTTTCGCTGATCGCGGCGATCGGGCTCAATCGTCTGCCCGATGTCTACACCCGCATGCACGCGGCCTCCAAGGCCGGCACGGTTGGCTCCGGCCTGCTGCTTCTGGCCGTGGGCATTCACTCCATGGAACTATCGACGCTGGCGCGGGCGCTCGCCGGTTTCTTTTTCTTTGTTTTGACAGCGCCGGTCTCCGCACATCTTCTTGCCATGGCTGCACACAAGGCAGGTTATCCACTGTCCGATAAATCGGTAGTTGATGACCTAAAGAAAATTTGAAGTTGAATTACCCCTCAATAACAGGGGGTGTTCGTTTTCCATTACTACTTGGCATAGTATTTTATTACCCGTAATTTTTTGTATTCGAATTAGACTGTTTTGAACTGAAAAATTCATAATAGGAATTTGACTTTTGCTGTTTTGATGCTATCCAAATTAAGTGTAAAGTTGCTAGTCGTGACTTGCATCTAGCCTCTTCATAGTCGGCATAGGCATTTTATTAATGTCTAATCTATGGTCTGTCAGGCCATTGCTGCCCATGTCGCGGGCCACAAGTTGAATCTCGGATCAATTCGTTTCCGGTTTTCGCTTGAAATCTAGGGGTAGATTTCACGTTGGTTTCAACAGGGCGAAGGTGGGGCACCGGGTAACTTCACATCGCTCGATGCGGCGTTTGCCCGCGTCAGGGGATCAATAACAGGAGATACTTAAATGACGGAAACTGCATACGGTAACGCCCAGGATCTGCTGGTCGAACTGACGGCGGATATTGTGGCTGCCTATGTTAGCAACCACGTCGTTCCGGTAACAGAGCTTCCCGGCCTTATTTCGGATGTTCATACGGCACTCAGCGGAACATCGGCGCCGGCATCGGTGGCGGTCAATGTTGAAAAGCAGAAGCCTGCCGTGTCCGTTCGCAAGTCGGTTCAGGACGATCATATCGTCTGTTTGGAATGCGGCGGCTCGTTCAAGTCGCTCAAGCGCCACCTGACGACGCATCACAGCATGACACCGGAAGAATATCGCGAAAAATGGGATCTGCCGTCCGACTATCCGATGGTTGCTCCCGCCTATGCCGAAGCCCGTTCGCGGCTTGCCAAGGAAATGGGTCTCGGTCAGCGCCGCAAGGCGAACCGCTGATTTTTTAAAGACGAATCATGTCGGCCGTTTCTTCTCCCCGGCGGGGAGAAGGCGGCAGGGCATGCCGCAACACTCGATCCTTTCGCCGGCCGGTCTCTTGACCGGCTTTTTTATTGCCGCGCATAATTTCGAAAGAGGAAAAAAATCCTCTGTCGGGTCTCGCATTTCTTCAAAAATTAAACGAAATCAATCGCATGATTTTTCATGTCAAATTTGCACTTCCCCATAGCAGTCCTCGGATGTATGAATTAATTCCTATTCGTAAAGGAGTTGCATATGCCGCCGGACATAGTTTCTTTGCCTGCCCCCTTGCGGCCCTGCGTGCAGGCCAGCGGTCATAACTTTCGCCGTTTTCCGCCTGTGGCCGGACGGGATGAGATTTCGCAGGCTTGCCAGCTGGTCCGGCAACTGACTGGGGAGATGGTGCAGTTGACCGGCGATCGTCTGGCTGCGCGCCGGGACAGGCGGCGCCGCGAATGCCATATCCGCCAGATCGCCATGTATGTCTGCCATGTGCAACTCGGCATCCCCATGTCGGATATCGGCCCCTGTTTCGGCAGGGACAGAACCACGGTCGGCCATGCCTGCCAGGTGGTCGAGGATCGTCGCGACGAACCGGCCTTTGACGAGTTCGTCGCCATACTGGAGCGGCTTACCGGCAGCATTTTCAACGTGATGAAAGGGGTCCGCGATGAGTGAGGCGAAAAGCGCTGCGGGCCTGCCTTCGGACCCTATTCTGTTGCGGCTCTTGCGGTCCATTGCTGCGGGCAAGGCCGAGATCTCGGAGGACGGCGACGATATGGTCTTGCGCCGGCCCGGAGAAGAAAAAGAAAGGGCAGCGCGTCCGGCCCCGCGTTTTCCGGCCGCAACGGTCCGGCTCGCCATCTCGTCGGGGCTGATCGAGAGGCAGGAAACCACGCTTTCCGCTGCGCCACCACTCGGCGCTTATCTGAAGCGGGCCATGGCCAAGGACCGCGAGGAGATTTTTCAGGACCAGCATTGGGATTTGCAGTCGGTGATCGTGGATGCCGGCGAGGGCAGGCAGTCGGCCCGGCGCAATCTCAACTCCTCTATCCTGACGAGCCTTTCACGTCTGAAGGAGAAGGACGGCACGGCATTCTTTCCCCCGGATGCCCTGCAGGCGGGCGAACGCCTTGCCGCCGATTTCCACCGCGCGCACCTCAATCCCAGGGTAACGGCGACATGGGAGCCGAAAATAACGAGCCGCACCAGGGGCGAGGCAAGTGGCGGGCTCGATCTCACCGAGGCGGCGATGGCTGCACGGGCAAGGTTTTCCCGCGCGGCCGACGCCATGGGGCCAGAACTCTGCGGCGTCGCCATCGATGTCTGCTGTTTCGAAAAAGGGCTTGAGGCGGTGGAGCGGGAGCGGCAATGGCCGGCGCGTTCGGCAAAACTGCTGCTGCGGGCCGCCCTGCTGTCGCTTGTCCGGCATTATGCGCCGCAGACGCAACGCGCCAGGCGGTCAAGCCATCACTGGGGCGACGAAGATTATCGCCCTCCGATGACAAGAACGATGATGGCGGGGTGAGGGGTCAGGCGGCCAGAAGGCGCGCTTCCTCGCGGATACGCTTGACCATGGAACGAAGGCCGTTGGCGCGCTGCGAGGACAGATGTTCCACCAGCCCGATCTTGTCGAACACTTCGATGGCGTCGAGACCGGCGATCTCGGAGGCCCTTTTGTCGGAATAGACGGCGAGAACGATGGCGACGAGGCCGCGCACGATATGCGCGTCGGAATCACCCTCGAAGGTCATGAGAGGATCTTCCGCGCCGTCGCTGTGGCTGACGAGCCAGACCTGGCTCGCGCAGCCCTGCACCTTGTTCTCAGGCGTGCGCTTGTCCTCCGATAGATCGGGAAGCGCCTTGCCGAGTTCGATGACATAACGATAGCGATCCTCCCAGTCGTCGAGGAAGGCGAAATCGTCAAGGATCGTGTCGAGAGAGGCCATGTTTTGCGCCGTATCGTTCGTTATTGCATGTCTTGGCTACGATATAGGGCAAGTAAGCGCGGTTTTGAACCATGCGGGCCATGAAAAAGCCCACGGAAAGCAGGTTTCCGTGGGCAAGTCAGGCAGGCAGTCACGCAGACGGACATAACCGGCTGCGGAAAATGGATCGCGCGGCGCTGTGCCGCCGGGAAAATTCAGGGTGCGGGGCGCTTCTGCGGCAGGGGAATGACAGTGCCGGTCTTCAGCATGTCGGTATCCTTGGGAAATTCGACGCTGATTGCCGGCGCTTCGGCCAGTTTTTCGCTCTCGCTGGCAAGCTCGGTGGCGGGAGCCGTTTTGTCACCGGAGGCGAGCTGGGCGTCGAGCAATTCATAGGCGACCTTGGCGCCTTCCTTTGCCCGTTCGCCGAGCGCGTGGAAGGTTTCGGCGCCCTTGACGCAGACATCGGGTTTTTCAATGCAGATGGCGCTGACATAACGATAGGCCTCACCGGCTGCCGAAACGGCGCTGGGAATATCGAATGCCGAAGGTTCCTTGGTAGGATCGTTGCTGCTGCCGAAATAGGACAGCGCCACGAGCACCAGCGAAAACCAGAATGTTCCTTTGATCAGAAACCACATTGTCAGACACCCTGCCAGATGATCTTTGTTTTGAAGCCCCGCCCGTTTCGGGTCATCGGCCTTTGTCCCGTTTTTCGGGCTTGGGAAGAAGCTACACGCGACCGGCGAACAGCCGATTGCAAAAAGCCACGCAATTTAATTCAAATTGTATCTATTCTCCTCGCATCGGGACGTCGGCCAGCAATTCCTTCGCATTTTAACAGTCCATGTTAAGCATAATTACGACGGATGCCGCCTGTTCCGGGCAAAAGCTGGGGGTCGTGTTGCCACAAAGGTTAACATGATGACAAAAATGAAGCGAAATCCGTCGCTTACCCGTCATTAACCATGATTGGCAAAGCTTGCGTGAAATGCCCCGTAATGGGACTGAGGCGCATTTCACGGGCGTTTGCCGCCATTCTTTTTATCCATTCCTTAAGCCGGGGCCTTCTATTGTCGGGCTGTTAGATCCGTCTCAGGGATTCGGTATTGGTATTGCGTAACATGAGAAAAAAAGCGGTCGCATTGGTCGACCATGCCGCGGGCAGATGGCTTGCGCGTATGGAGGAGGACGCCGAAAGGCGCGCCGGAACCATTGCGCGCCTGCGCCGCCTGTTTGCCTTCTGCGCCGTTGGCCTTCTGGTTGTGCCCGCCCTGTTCAGCCTCGTCTTCAGCCCCGCCATCGCGCTGCCCATTGGCGCAGCCCTGGTGCTGGCGCTCTATCTGGCCGCAGCCGCCCTGCTGATCGCCTTTTCGCGTCCCGCGCGTGTCGCGGCGTCGCTCTCCGCCCATGCCGGCGACGACGACCTCGTTGCGGCCTCGCAGATGCCCGGCCTCGTGCTCACCATCAATGAAAACGGTCTCGTCGAGCGCGTCTCCGGCCGCGACCTTGAAACATTCCCGGCCGATCTTCAGGCCTGCAAGGGTCACGTCTTTGCCGAATATGTCTATGTCTCGGATCGTATCGAGCTGATGCAGGCTTTCGACCTTCTGCGGCAGGGCGAGGACAAGGCCGGCGCGGAACTGCGGTTCGAAACCGGTGCGAAATCGCGCCCGGTGCAATTCATTCACGCGCGTATGGAAATGACGGCGATCCGCACCGCCACCGGCCGGCTGCGCCGCGTCATCGCCCAGCTCTCCGATGTCACCGAGATGGAGCTGCTGCGCCGCGATGTCGCCCGCAAGGCGGCGGAGGCGGAATCGGCCAATGACGCCAAGTCGCGCTTCCTCGCCGCCGTCAGCCACGAGCTGCGCACGCCGCTCAACGCCGTCCTCGGCTTTTCCGACATTCTGGCGGGTGAATATTTCGGCAGGCTGGAAAACGACCGCCAGCGGGAATATGTCGGCTTGATCCGCCAGTCCGGCGCGCATCTCCTGTCGGTGGTCAACACCATGCTGGATATGAGCAAGCTGGAAGCCGGCCGTTACGAGCTGATGATGGAAAGCTTCCCGATTGCGGAAACCATTGCGTCCTGTGAGGCCATGCTCGGTCTGCAGGCGAAGGAAAAAGGCCTGACGTTGACCAGCCGCATCCAGCGCGGTATCGGCGAAATCGCCGCCGACCAGCGCGCCCTCCGCCAGGTTCTCATCAACCTGACCGGCAACGCCATCAAGTTCACCGATGCGGGCGGCGTGATCTCGATCGATGCGGCGCGCGAAGGCAGGATGCTGAAGCTGACGGTCAGCGATACCGGCATCGGCATCGCTTCCGACAAGATCGACCTGCTGGGCCAGCCCTTCATGCAGATTCAGAATGAATATACCCGTCGCTATGAGGGCACGGGTTTGGGATTGTCTCTGGTCAAGGGGCTGGTGGCGCTGCATGGCGGCACTTTCGCCATTACCAGCCAGCCCGGCGACGGGACAGTCGTAACGATCATGTTGCCTGCCGACGGTTCCGGCATGGCAGGTGGCGAAAACGCTGAAACCGAGTGTATGGTGGAGTTTCCGCCGCGCATCAGGCAGCTCGGCGAAATGGCCGCGATTATGAAAAAGGATGGTGACGATGGCCCCGCGAAAGCGAAAATCGCCTAAGAAAACAACGGCCCAGATCGGCGCCGGGATTGTTTCCTTGGTGGTTTCGGCCATCGGGCGCGAACTCCTGCGCCGTCCGAAACTGGTGGGCGGCTCAGGCGCCTTTGCCGTCGTCTTCGGTTTTGTCGCCGCCAATGCGCTGTGGTATCAGCCGGGCGTCCACCCGTCGCCTTTCCTGCGCACGCGGGATGCTGAAAATCCGAACGGCATTGCCGGTTATCGTGCGGCGGAGCCGCTCGGTACGCAGGGCAATGTCACCACCTTCCGGATAGAACGTCCCAGCGAGACCGACACGGCATCGCAACTGGCAGCCGAAACGGCGCCGCCCGCGACGCCGCTCGTAGCTGAAAACCAGAAGCCGCAGCAGATCGTTGCCGACATTCAGGCCGAACTGAAAAAACGCGGACTTTACGAAGGCGAGGCGGATGGCCGGATGGGACCGCGCACGGCCGCCGCCATCATGTTCTTCGAGGAAACGCTCGGCATGGAGCAGACCGGCGAGCCGACGACACGGGTGCTGGCAGCGCTCAGGATCGACGGCGCAACCGTGGCCGCGATCCCCCGGGACCGGCCTTCCGATGCCAACGCCAGCGGCGGCATCGAGATCGACCCCGTCGCCGCAGCCATCCGCAAGGCGGAAAAACCGCAGGTCAAGGCCGAGCCGGTTTCCCTCACGGGCGGGGCTTCTGCCGCAAGGCCGGTAAACCGCGAGCTGATTGCCAAAATCCAGCAGGGACTGGTCAATATCGCCTATGCCGAGGTCAAGGTCGACGGCGTAGCCGGCGAGCAGACCCGCAACGCCATCCGCCATTTCGAAAAGCACTACCGCCTGCCGGAAACCGGCGAGCCTAGCGAAGCGGTGCTGAAGAAGCTGAAATCGATTGGGGCGCTTTAGACGTCAAGGCAGGACGTTGCCGCTTGTTTCTTCTCCCCGCCGGGGAGAAGGTGGCCCGAAGGGCCGGATGAGGGGGCAACCTCTCGGCCCCGTATACGCTTGCCCGGAAAGGCCTCGTCGATGCGCCTCAAATCCGAAATCTTCGTCTCAGCCCTCGTCCGGCGCGTCTTTTCCGCCGGTGGATTTGCTGCCGTCGAAAAGAAGGGTGCGGAGGCGGCGGGGGCAATCTTCGTGCGTCAACGTCTGCGTGATGGCCGCGAAAACCTCTACGGACCCGCGCCGCAAAGTTTTGCCGATGACGAGGAAATTCGCGCCGAGCGCCGCTTCGAGACACGCCTTGCCGGCGTCGATGGCGAGGAAACCGCCGCCCTTCTGGAAAAGGAACGGCGGTTCGATAGCGATCTGTGGATTGTCGAGATCGAAACGGACGAGATCGGTACTCTTCTGACGCTGGTGGATCAGCCTTAGGTCAGGGGCCGTCTGGTTCAGAACGGACCTGACAGATCCACGGAGAACCCCGGCGAGGTCCGGAATTGCTTCAGGTTCAGGCCGGCTTGCTTAACCTCACGTCCCCGTTTTGTGAACGACCGGTGCGCTGTGGCTCGGCCGTTCGCGGCAATGCGTGTAGCTGTCGGCGCGCCGCCAGCTTTCCACCCGCTCTTCGCATTCCACGGTATCGAGACGGTCGAGCAGGGCTTCGGCGCGGCTCATGTCGCCTTCGGCGGCGGCAAGATGCGGATAGAAACATTGCAGGATGAAGGCGGCCTCGGAAAATTCCATGCCGAGCCCGATGAGTGTGGTGGCGAGCTGTGCGCCTGATATATCGAGCATGATCCGCTCGGACAGCCAGTAGCTGGACGATAGCGAATCCGCCAGCGCCACCGCAAACTGCCGCGCATCGCGCTCGCGGGCAAAACGCACGAGCAGGGCTTCCTGCACGTCACCCAGGCGTCGAAGACCAAGAACATCGCTTTCCGGGCGGTTGAGATGATGCGCCATCTGTTTGATCCGCTGGCGCATTTCCTCTTCGAGCGCAGATACGGTCGCAGTGCCTGCGTCTTCTTCCACCTTCGGTTCTACGGTGCTGACCACCGGCTGCGGAGCGACGGCAATCGTTTCCTCGTCGGGCCGCTTCAGGTCCTCGGTGTGGCGCAGGCCGACAAGCGCATCGATGACGGTTGGCGAAAGGTCGTCACGCCGGACGATGGCGCGGGCATGGGCAGCCCCTTGCGTGCGGGCAATGGTAATCAGCGTGTCGTCGTCGAGGCTTTTCGAAGAAATGAGGAACGGGGCGGCAATCGAAATCGGCTGGCAGGCGATGAAGAAGGCGACCGCCGAGGGCACGCTCGGATGCTGGGAAAGCGCTGCGATCGCTTCCCGCTTGGCTTCTTCGGTGGAGGCGTTGAAAAGCGGCATGAAAAGCTCAGCGAACTGCCGAAGGTCCGTTTTTGACGGATGGGACACAGTCTCGAAATTCGTCACCGTGGCCATAAGCACCACATCTTTCTTCCTCACGGCTCTTGGCCTCTCAAGTTCTCGAAACCGGTCGGTCAACGCACTACCCAACAAACGCAAACACAATATCGGTTCAAATTAGAGCAAATCCGTTGACACCCTGTTAACTATGGGGGGTTGCAAGCGATATTCTGCTGTTATCAACAAGGAATTTTTAAAACCTTCATGACGGGAAAAATGTCATGGAACTTTGCCGCATCGCCTTTGTTTCCAACGGATGTGGCTTTGTGAGGGATAAGTCGGCGCCCGGCGATTAGGGTTAACGGATCATTAACCTCTGTCTGTCTCTAATTTCATGGGCAGTATTAGGATTCCATGTTATTCTGATCCATGGAATAAACCCGAAAATGGCATGCCGAAGCCGTAATCTGCGCATGATCCCGTATAAAATCGTTATCGGTTTCAGGGTCGTGCGAAAACCAGTCCGTGGACTGGAATATGCGCAATGTGATGGTGATGAAATTCCCGACGCAAGACGAGGCTTGCGCGGTTCCCATGAACAACATTGACTCCCGAAGAGGAGACGAGCATGGCAGTTATTATTCCAATCGGCGACGCCCGACGAAGCCTGCGCCCCGCCGGCGTGGTCGGCAAGGTGATGGGTCCGGCGAAGGTCGTGCTGTTTACCGGCGTGCGTTATGAAAAACGCGATACGGAGCCGGATGGCAAGGATGCGCGCAAGCGCAAGCCCGCACCGGAAACCGTTTTCAAATCCTGATTACGCTTGATAGACCGGCGTTATTTCCACGGCGTCGGCTGGCATTTTGCCTCGTTCAGGAACCGTTCCGCTTCTTCCCCGAAACTTGGCTGCGGCACCATCGTGCGCAACACCACATACCCTTCCGTCTGATCCGATTCCGCCAGAATGGCCTGTGACAGCGACGGCGGCTGCGCCTTGCGGATCGCCGCGATCTGCACGGCATCGGCCACCAGAATATCCATCACCCCAGCGGCGGAGGTGCGGTCGTTCATGCTGAACACCTCGTTCGACGCCTTGTCGTAAACCGCGACGGACCAGAAGGGCACGGCGCCGATGGCGGTGAGCCTGACCGGCTTTTCCTCGATATTGAAGGTGCAGACCGCGACCCGCATGAAGGGATCGCCGCTTCCCAGCGTCTTTTTTTCCGTCGTCTCCTCAAGAAGATGAAACAGATGCGGCTTTCCTTCCGCCAAGGCGCGGGTATAGGCGTCGCGATTGCTGAAATGCGGTATCGCCAGAAGAATGACGACATGCAGCACGGCAGCAGCGACGAGACCGGTGAGGATGGCGAGCAGGACCCTAAGCATTGCCACACCCCAGCTTGCGGATTTGCGGCATGGCGATGTCGATCAGGCCGGAACTGCCGGCGACCGGCGTGTCGAGCAGCGTCATGACGAGCTTGAACGTCTGGCCCTGCGGCACCGCCAGCCAGTTATAGGTCTGGGCATCGGGGGCGATGGTGATGTCGATACCGCCGTCCGCACTGCGCAGAAGTGTGCGGGAATTGAGCGCGAAGGGCCGCCCGGCATCTTCGGCCAGCACATTGCCCTGCTGGTCGGCGGTATAGAGCGTCCAGAAACGCGAGGGCGGCACGGCCCCCGCCAGCCGGTAGCGGCATTCGCCGGTCAGACGCTGGCCGTCGCTGTCGACGGAGGCGGTGAAGGCCAGCCCCTCGGCCGTTCCGTAAAGCAGCTTTCCGGCATCCGCGCGGTGCGATTTGGCGTAGGGATCGGCCTCGATCGTCTGCGCTTCCGGAAAGGCGTCCCACGAGCCGATGCGGATCGAGCCGAAGCCGGATGTCGCCTCAAGTGCGGCCAGCGTCGCGGCAATGCCGCCGCCAAAGGCGATCAGTAGGGCGATGCCGACAAGGAATGGAACTCGGAACACGCTGTTTTCCCGTTTTTGAACAGGTCGAGGACTATCACTGATTCCCTGTTTGGAAAATGGCGCGGCTTGTTTAGTCTTTGTGAAAATGATCAGAAGAGGGATTCCATCATGTCGCGACAAGCCGCCATATCTTCGTCGATATCCTGAAACTGCGCACCATCTGGGTGCCGCATTCCTATCCCGGCTGCTCGCAGCATGCGCCGAACGAACATCTGCCGAAGGAGATTGCCCGCGAGGCTCTGCCATCATGGCCGGGCTTTATTGGGATATCGGAGAGGGGGATAGCCCGCCGCTTTAGGCACCCATGACCAGCTTGAAGGCGATGGCCCACATGGTGACGGCGATGATGCCTTCGAGGATGCGCCAGGCGGAAGGCTTCTCAAAGATCGGGCGCAGCCAGCGCGCGCCATAACCCAGCGAAAAGAAGAACAGCAGCGAGCCGGTGGCGGCACCCGCCGCAAAGGTCTTTTCGAAGCCGGGAAACTGCGTGGAGATGGTGCCGAGCAGCACGACGGTATCGAGATAGACATGCGGATTGAGAAAGGTCAGCGCGAGGCAAATGGCGAGCGTCTGCCACAGGCTCGCCTCACGCTTTTCCGCGACCGAGAGCGCCTCCGATGAACGCAGCGCCGAATGCAGGCTTTTGGCGCCATACCAGATGAGGAAGGCCGCACCGGCATACCGCATGATGGGATCGAGCGCCGGCATGACCGCACTTATGCGCTGAAAACCGAAAACGCCGACAGTGATCAGCAATGCGTCGGAAACGGCGCAAGTGAAACACACGGCAAACACATGCGAGCGCGCCAGCCCCTGTTTGAGAACGAATGCGTTCTGCGCGCCGATGGCGACGATGAGGCTCAGACCCATCGTCAGGCCGGTGAAAAATATCTGTATGTCCATGCTGGCTGCTGCCCCGTGCCTGTGCGGATGGCCGATGCCACCACTTCCAAACAGAGTGCTTTGATATTTCGTTCACGTGGCTTAATCAAATTAAACAAATTCAGCTAAAATAAGAAAAACTAATGATCGGTCAAACCATACAACAGGGCGATTTTCTACGACGTTGTCTCCTCTCCACCCTCATTCCTGTGCTCGTCACAGGAATCCAGCCAGCCCAAGTCCTTGGGCTGAAAGGGCTCTCCCGCCGCGCAGACGCGCGTCGACTGGATTCCTGTGACGAGCACAGGAATGAGGGAGGAGAGTACTACCGCCCGGACGCTTCCCGCCCACCACGCCCATATCAACCTCTACAAGGAGGCCTTTGATGCTGGACTATCCCTCCATGCGGGCCGTCGCGCTCGTGGCCCAGACCGGCAGTTTCGAAAAGGCGGCGCAGGTGCTGTGCGTCACGCCGTCGGCCGTTTCCCAGCGTATCAAGCAGCTGGAGGAGCGGCTTGGCGTGGTGTTGATCGTGCGCGGCAACCCTTGCGTGGCGACGGAAAAGGGCGAATGGCTTTGCCGGCACATGGACCATGTCGGCATGCTGGAGAGCGAATTGTTCCGGCAGCTTCCGGCTCTCGCGGAAGCGGGGGAGGTGCCGGAGCGCGTCACGCTCAACATCGCCACCAATGCCGACAGCCTCGGTACATGGTTTCTGGATGCGGTTTCAAAATTCACCGGCGCGAGCGACTACCTCGCCAACATTGCGGTGGACGATCAGGACCACACGGTGGAATGGCTGCGCGGGGGCAGGGTGCTTGCCGCCGTCACCGCCCATGCAAAGCCCGTGCAGGGCTGCCGGGTCACTTCGCTTGGCGTGCTCAGATATCACGCCACCGCCAGCCCGGATTTCATGGCGCGTTATTTCGCCGATGGCGTTACGCCCGCCACGCTTGCCCGCGCGCCGGGGCTCACCTTCAACCAGAAGGACAGGCTGCAGGCCAGCTGGATCAGAAACGCGCTGGGTGAGGATGTCTCCTATCCCACCCACTGGCTGCCCTCGACCGATGGTTTCGTGAAGGCGAGCCTCGCCGGTATGGGCTGGGGCCTCAACCCGGTGCAGCTGGTGCATGATTACATCAAAGCGGGGAGGCTGGTGGAAGTCGTTCCCGGCACACCGTTCGATATCCCGCTCTACTGGCAGGTCAACCGGCTCGCCGCCGACCGGCTGGCGGGGCTGACGGCCTCGGTGGTGGAAACGGCGAGGGCGGCGCTGATGCCTTGAGCATTGGGCGCTCGATTTGCAGAGAAGGGGGCTGTGGAGCGTGTGGCTCACCCCCTCTGTCCTGCCGGACATCTCCCCCACAAGGAGGGAGATCGACCCGAGGCGAGGTCTCGCCCGTCTCAACGTCAGTGAATGAAGTGGCGGTAGCGCCGCTTGCCGATCTCCCCCCTTGGGGGGAGATGCCCGGCACAGAGGGGGGTAAACCTCGCGCTCCGGCAGAAACCTACTAAGGCAAGGTACGCGGCCTTTACTGTCGGCCGGCCTGATCTTTGCCATCCCGCAACGAAGCTTCCGCCACCTTCTGCGTCGTCACGGTCAAAGGCGAGGCTTCCTTCATCTTTTTGGCGATGGAGCGGATGACGCGCGTTGCCTCTGCCGAAAGCGAACGCGGGCGCGTAAGCGCCGGCATGGCGGGCGCGCTGGCGGATGCGGCGGCGACTTCGGCCGAGGGCTGCGGGCGCGTGCCTGTCGGCAGCGGGTTCTGGATGCCGGGAATGGGGCGTAGCTCCATGCCCTGATGGGCGTAATCCATCAGCCGTTTATAGGTCATGGCCGGAAGCGCGCCGCCGGTCATGTTGTTCATCGGCGTGAAATCGTCGTTCCCGAACCAGACCGCCGTGGTGTAATTGCCGGTGAAGCCCACATACCAGGCATCGCGGTAAGCCTGCGATGTGCCGGTCTTGCCGCCGGAAACGATGCCGTTTTCCAACGCGCCGCGCCGGGCCGTACCCATGACGGGAATGGTCACCAGCATCTGGTTCATCTTCGAATTGGCATCTTCGGAAAGCACCCGTTTGGCGGGCGGCTCGTCCCGGCCGAAATCGTAGAGAACCTTGCCCTCGTAATCCAGCACCTGTTCGATGCCGTGGCGGCGCGATTGCATGCCGTCGGCCGGGAACACGGCATAGGCCGTTGCCTGATCGAGAACCGTCAATTCCGATGTGCCGAGCGGGATGGTCTTGTCGCTGCGCAGCGGCGTGGCCACCCCCATCGCCTTGGCCGTGTCGACGATCACCTGCGTGCCGAGCACGTCCTTGGCGAGCCGCACCGGCACGGTATTGTAGGATTTGGCAAGCGCCACCTGCAATGTCACCTTGCCGGCATAGGAGCGGCCGTAATTCTGCGGCGACCAGCCGCGCCAGGTCACCGGCGCATCGGAAATCAGCGTCTCCGGCTTCATGCCCTTTTCCATGGCGGCCGAGTAGGTATAGACCTTGAAGGAGGACCCCGGCTGGCGCAGCGCCGCCGTGGCGCGGTTGAACTGGCTCTCGCCGTAATCACGCCCGCCGACCATGGCGCGCAATGCGCCGCCGTTTTCGAGCATCACCATCGCGCCCTGCTTGACGCGGTAGCCTTCGCCGAATTCGCGCAGGCTCATTTCCATCGCCTGTTCGGCCGCCTGTTGCAGGCCGGTGTCGATGGTGGTGCGCACGACGACGGTGTGATCCTTAAACTTGCCCTGCGCCGCCAGCCGCTGCACCTCGTCGAAGGCCCAGTCCAGGAAATAATCCGGCGCCTTCACATCGGCGCGGTCGATGACGGTGGCCGGGTTGCGCCTTGCGCCGATCACCTGACCCTCGGTCATCAGCCCGCTCTGCACCAGATTGGAAAGCACGGTGTTGGCGCGCGCACGCGCTGCCGGAAGGTTGACATGCGGCGCATATTTGGCAGGCGCCTTGAACAGGCCGGCCAGAATGGCGGATTCGGCAAGCGTCACATCGGTCAGGTTCTTGCCGAAGTAAAATTGCGCCGCCGCCGCCGCCCCGAAGGTGCCGCCGCCCATATAGGCGCGGTCGAGATAAAGGCTGAGGATTTCCTTCTTCGACATGTTGGTCTCGAGCCAGAGCGCGAGGAAGGCTTCCTTGATCTTGCGCTCCAGCGAGCGCTCATTGGTAAGGAACAGGTTCTTGGCAAGCTGCTGCGTCAGCGTCGAGCCGCCCTGCACCACGCCGCCAGCGCGGGCATTCTCGCTCATGGCGCGGGCAAGGCCGATGAAATCGATGCCGAAATGGTCGAAGAAACGCCGGTCTTCGGTGGCCAGAACCGCCTTGATGAAGTGATCAGGCATCTGGTCGATCGGGACGGAATCTTCATGAATGATGCCGCGATGGCCGATGGTGTTGCCGTAACGGTCAAGGAAGGTCACGGCGAAATCGCCGCGATAACGCCAGTCCTTCTTGGTTTCTTCAAAAGCGGGCATGGCAAGCGCCAGAAGCACGACGCAGCCCGCCGTTCCGAAGGTCAGTGCGTCGCCGGTCAGGTTGACGAGAAGTTTCTTCCAGCCGCGCACATGCAGTTTGCGCGAGGCGATGGTGACGTCTTCCCAGAAATCCACCAGCCTTGCCGCAGCCGTCCACAGGCCGGAGTCGATGAAGCTATCGATTCTCAGCAGGGTGTGTCGCTTTTTGCGACCGTTCTTATCGTCTTTTTCTTCCTGCACCTGGCGATGTTTTCCTGTTCAACGCAACGCGGACCGTCGATGTTTCTGCGCTTCACCCAATTCCGGACGCAAAACCGTGGCATGGTTCTGCCAGAATTGCTTGACGCGGCGGCTTGTCCCGGGCCAATGACCGTTTGCCACCCGCCGAAATGCTAAAATATCGTACAAACCAGCCCTTGGCGATACGATATTAAGGATTAGGGAACGGTTAAACCTTGCCCTCCAATAGATCAAAATGGAACGGAAATGTTAACGATGAATGACGCGCCGTTCTGGAAAACCAAATCGCTGGAGGAAATGACCGGCGAGGAATGGGAAAGCCTGTGCGACGGCTGCGGCCTGTGCTGTCTGAACAAGCTGGAGGACTGGGACACCGGCGAGGTGGCGTTCACGTCGGTCCGCTGTCAGCTGCTCGACGGCGAAAGCTGTCGGTGTTCCGACTATGATAACCGCCGCGCCACCGTGCCGGACTGTATCCAGCTGGATTTGAAGAAGGTCTACGAAATCGGCTGGCTGCCGCCCACCTGCGCCTATGCGCTGGTGCGTGACGGCAAGGATTTGTACTGGTGGCACTATCTCGTCTCCGGTGACGTGAACACCGTGCATCAGGCCGGTATTTCCGCGCGTGGCCGCACCGTCAACGAGCTGGATGTGGATGTTGACGACTTCGAGGATTATGTGGTCGACTGGCCGCTGACAGTGGGTGAGACGGCGGGCGAAAAGGCGAACGGATGACGGAAAGCGTCAATTTTCGCTTTGGTCCTATTCCTGCCCCATCGTTCTCTTAAGGCATGTCGCCCGAAAGTGTGCCGCGGTTTCGGGCGAACGGCAGGTCCAAAACAAGGACCGTCGTTCAGCCATTCCGGCAAATGATCCGCAAAATGCGGACGAGGGACATCAAAACGCATGCGCTATCGGCTGCCCGCCATCATTCTTTCGTGTATTGCCCTTCAGGGCATCCTGCCGTTTTCCGCCTCGGCCCAGCAATCGCAGGCCTTTGAATGCACGCTGGTCACCTCCATCGAAACCGGCGCGGTCATCAACCAGCAGGGCGCCTGTGACCAGCGCGTGGCGCCGGCCTCCACCTTCAAGGTGCCCCTGGCGCTGATCGGTTACGATGCCGGTATCCTGCTGGATGAGAAGACGCCCGCATGGGACTGGAAGCCGGGCACGGAGGCCCGCGCGCAGGACCGCAAGACGGTCGATCCGACCATATGGGAACAGGATTCTGTGCTGTGGTACTCGCGCGAACTCACCCGTAGGCTTGGCCCGGAAAAATTCGCCGCCTATGTGAAGCGCCTCGGTTACGGCAACGCCGATGTATCCGGCGAGCCGGGCAAGAATAACGGCCTCACCCATTCATGGCTCGGCGCTTCGCTGACCGTTTCGCCGGTCGAACAGGTGGGCTTCATCCGCCGCCTGCTGGCCGGAAATCTGCCGCTCTCACGCGATGCGCAGGCAAAGACCCGCGCGATCGTGCCGGTGTTCGACGCGCCGGAGAGCTGGAGCGTGCACGGCAAGACCGGCACGGGCTACATGCGTGATGAAAAGGGCAACCCCGACCGCAACCGCCCCTTCGGCTGGTTCGTCGGCTGGGCGGAGCGTGAAGGTCAGCACATCGTCTTCGCAAGGCTGCGCGTTGCCGACAAGCCATCGAACGAAGCGCTCGGCCCTTTGGTGCGCGACGCCTTCCTGCGCGATATTCCCCGGCTGGCGGTGCACAGGTAGCAGGGTCAACCGGGATCGTTCAGATCGCGTGTTTACTTGAAAAGCTCAATCTGCCTTGCCGAAACGATTGCGCTTCGCGGCGGCGATAGCACGAGCGTCTTCAATCGCGGCAAGCGTTTCAGCATTCGGGCGCGTCAGTTCTATCGGCAGCGCTTTTTCGCGGGCAATTCGCGTCAACATCATTCGCATGACATCGGAAACAGTCAGCCCCAGACTATCAAGCACGGCAGTCGCATCGTCCTTGATTGCCTGATCGATACGCGCTCTCACATATGCATTTGCGGTCATGATCGACCTCCTTTTTCAGATCTCGTATGTAGCTCAATTGAGCACCAATTTCAACGATCATGACTGTGTTGCCCGCATGCGTTCATAGCTGGCGACCGCACTCACTTTTCTGTGCGCAATAAAATGCATCCTCTTCCCTTGACCTTCCCATGATGGGAATCCCTACATAGGGTCTCGAAACGGGCAATGGTCGCCTATAGGGAAGTAACACTATGAATATCGGACAGGCATCGGAAGCATCCGGCGTTTCCGCCAAGATGATCCGCTATTACGAGCAGATCGGCCTCATCACCCCCGCCGCCCGCACCGGCAATAATTACCGGGTCTATGGCGAGCAGGACGTGCACAATCTGCGCTTCATCAAGCGGGCGCGCACGCTCGGCTTTTCATTGGAAGAGACCGAAACGCTGCTGAAACTCTGGCAGGACAAGAGCCGCGAGAGTTCGGCGGTGAAGGATATTGCGCTCGTGCATATCGCGGATCTCGAACAGAAGATCGCCGAGATGAAGGGCATGGTGAAGACGCTGTCCCACCTTGCCCATTGCTGCGGCGGCGACCACCGGCCCGATTGCCCGATCCTCGACGATCTTGCGGCAGGCGTCGAAAAGACCGCCCACAAGCCCGCGAGAACCCACTGACATCGACTGGCGAACACCATGAATTTTCACGTTGCGGACATGACGGGCAGTCATAGTCGGTGGAACGAGTGTGGAAGATGTGCTGCTGAGTAGCATCATTCTCTTGAAACGGGACCACCGCTATGTCCGTAAAAGCATCTGTCTCCATTTCCGATCAGCAGGATATTTTCGCTCGCAGGTTGGTGGAGGAGGGGCGTTATGCCAGCCTCAGCGCCGTGGTCCAGCGCGGACTGGAATTGCTCCGGCAGGAAACCGAATTGAAGGAAGCCGAGCTTGCCGTCCTTCGCGAGTTGCTGGCTGAGCGCGGGCAGGGGGAGTTTATCTCCGTCGAAGATGGCAAGGACAGAACGGCGGCGATGATCGCAGCCAAAAAGGCCAGCTATGGCCTTTAAGGTGCTGCGTTCGACGGAAACGGATCAGGACCTCGGCCTCATTCTGGATCATCTCGTCCAGTCATATCTCGACCTTGGCGACGCCTTGCCAGGAGCTTTTACGCGAGCTGCGCGGCGCGTGGGCTCGATTGAAGCGGATATGGAAGCTCTTCAAAAAGCGCCTTTTCAGGGGACGCTGTCACCCGAAATATTGCCCGGCCTTCGCCGGGTAACGAAAAATCAGGCGATTTTTTATTTCGATGTCGATGAGAGCGAAAAGACCGTTCGTATTCTCGTGGTGTTTTTCGGCGGTCAGGACCATCTGCGCCATATGCTGAAGCGCTTTGCATCCTCCGCCGACAGTCTTACCTAAACCTCGTCGAATGCGCCGCCTTCCCGCGAGGGGTTGCGGTTGATGACGCGCTCTTCCGCGTCGTCGGGAAGAGCTTCGTCGCTTTCCTGATAGGGATCGTCCTCGGTCTCGGTCTCTTCTTCCTCGATTTCCTGTTCGATCGACTGCGGAATTTCTCCCTTTGCCGGAAGGGCGTCGATGTCGAGATCGAGCAGGTCCTCGTCCATGGCATCTTCGTTGCGGGGCATGATTTTCTTGCGGTCCATGACGGTATCCTTTCTGTCAGTGTCACTGAACAAACGACCGGCGCGCGCAGAGGGTTCCTGACGCCGGTTAATTCGCGCAAACGGGAATAGTGAAAAAGGCGCCTTGACCTCAATGGTGCTTGAGGTTCTAGTTTGCCGGCCGTATCGCAAAAAAGGAAAGGATACGGCTTTGACGAGTATGGAAATGACGGAGAAAAATAGCTGGACGGAATTGCTTGGTGGGGCGAACCTCTCGCTTCTGACCGTTATTTCCTCCGGTATCGGCCTGCACGCCTTCAACCAGTTCGCGGTGGTGACGGCCTTGCCGGTGGCCGTGCGCGAAATCGGCGGCGCGGCCTTCTATAGCTGGGCCTACAGCCTCTATTTCGTCGGTTCCGTGGCGGGTGGCGTTACCGCCGTTCTGTTTCGCGAGCGTTTTGGCGCACGCAGTGTTCTATTCCTGTGCTGCCTGATCTTTTCATTCGGCTCCGTCATGTCGGCGCTCGCCGACAGCTTTTTATGGGTCGTCATCGGCCGGGCGTTGCAGGGGCTTGCCGACGGCCTGATCGTGGCTGTTTGCTACAGTCTCATACCCGCCGGTTTTCGTTCGGCCCTGCTGCCGAAGGTCTTCGCCATAGAGGCGGCCATCTGGGCGGTCGCGTCCTTCGTCGGGCCGCTGACCGGCGGTTTTGCAACCGAGCATATCTCCTGGCGCGCGACCTTCCTCCTGTCCGCGCCGCTGATCGTGCTGTTGCTGGCCTATACGGCGATTGCCGTCTCGGCGGAGCAGCGGCCGGTGGCGACGACGCGCAAACCGCTGGTTCCACTGCTTCTCTGCCTTGTCGGCGCATTGGCCTTTTCCGCACCCTCCGCCTTTGAGGATGCCGGCCTGCGCATCGCCTCCCTGCTTGCCGGGGCGGCACTGTTGTGGGCCTCGCTGAAGGTGGGCACCCGCCCTGCCGCCGGCCTGTTCCCGAAGGATTCTTTCCGGCTGAAAACGGTGCTCGGCAGCGGTTTCTGGGTGTTGTTCCTGATGTCCTATGCCCATGCGCTGGGCAGCGTCTATCTCGCTTATGTCGCCATCAATTTCTGGCACCATGAGCCGACCTTCGCCGGTTTCATCGTCGTGACGATGCCGCTTGCCTGGAGCTTCGTGGCGATGCTCATCGGCAGTGTGCGTTCCAGCCGCCTGCGGGAGCTTTGCCTGCATTATGGCCCTTACCAGATGGTGCCCGGCTGCGCGCTGCTCGGACTTGGGCTGGCGACGGGAAACTGGCCGGAAATGCTTGCCGGGCAAATCCTGATCGGTTCGGCTTTCGGAATGTCCTGGGCCGGCATCAGCCAGGCGGCCATGGAGGCTGCGCCGGAAGAGGAGCGCAAAATGACCGGCGCATTGCTGCCCACCGTCGCGACGCTCGGTGCTGCGGCCGGTGCGGGTGCAAGCGGTACGGTTGCTGCGGCAACCGATCTCGTCACGCAGATCGATCTTGCGGATGTAACGATGCCGATGGTCTATCTTTACGGGCTGGGTGTCATCGTGTCGCTGCTTGCGATCCTGACCACCCGCGGGCTACGGAGCGGCCAGCGCTAACGCCTCTACGGCGCGCGGTTACGACTGGGTGGTGGCGATGGTGATCGCCACCAGATAGACGACGAAGGACATGATCGCGATCGCGCCGATAACGATGACGATGCCCTTGCCGGCGCGTTTTTTCTCGGCCTTGTTTTCGTTGGCTTCAGTCGGAAACAGGATGGGGTCGCGGGTATCGCGGATCTTGGTCATGCCGTTTCTCCTTTTGGCGGTTTCTGAATTATCAACCGCCAGCTCCGCCAAAAGGTTCCTCATGGACGCAGCGCCCAGGTGGTGGCGTGGACCACCGCGCCGGGCGCCGCCGTGAGGAGGGCCGAACGCACGGGTTCGAAACCCTCGATACGTTTTGTCCCGACGTACCGGCCCCGGTTGGCGAAGACCTCGATGGAGCCGTAATCCAGAAAGATGCGGATGCGCGAGGCCCTTGCACCCTTGGCGATATAGTGAGGCGAGGGGCCGTCGCGCCCGTCCTCGTGGCGAATCCACAGACCGGTTTCATCGGAAACGAGGCCAAGTTCGACCGCAGGATGATCGAGCGCAAGCTCGAAAGGCGCGCCTGGCGAGGCAAGCTCGATCAGCATCTCCACCGCCCCGTTGATGAAGGTGACGCGTTCGCCGGCCGCCAGACGCGTGCGGTCGAGAATATGGCTGCGTAGGCTTTCCGCCGCACCGATCGGCGGGGTCAGAAGCTCGCCGTTCGAATAATGGAGCCGGCGTGGCAGCGTCATGGATGTGGGAAAATCGATCTCCGGATTGGCATCCGCCCAATTGGCGAGCCAACCGATGCCGATGATGCTGTCGCCATCCAGAAACGCCTGGAAGGCATAATTGTCAGTGCCGAAATCCAGCTCCTGACCGAATTCCTTGGTGAAGACCTTGCCGTCGAACCAGCCGACATCGGCCATGGTCAGGTTCTTGCGGCCGGTCTCCGGGTCTTCCGAATGCATCAGTCCGTAAACCAGCACCCAGCGCGTGGAGCGGGCATTGGCCGGGCCGTCGAGCGGCAGCAGACAGGGGCATTCTATGGCGGTGGTCTTATAGCGCGTTTCCACCCATAGCTTGCCCACATAGGTCCAGCCCGAGGCGGCGGTGGGGTCGAGCGTCTCGTATAGCAGTATGACGCCGCCGCCCTCGCTCTGGCTGCCCAGCACCATTTTCCAAAGCCCGTCCGGACCGCGAAAGACATGGGGATCGCGGAAATCCGGCGTCAGCCCCTGTCCGTCCGGACGGGTTCCCAGAATGACCTCGGCCTGCCCGGCCATGATCAGATCGGAGGAGGTGGCGGTGAGCTGGATTTGCTGTTCGGGTATGCGGTCCTGAACCTGCTCGGTGAAGAACACCCGGATGCCGGTTCCTTCGACTAGCGGAATGGTGGAGCCGGAATAGGCGCCGCCGCGCTTGTCCGGCCGCGTCGTCAGGTCCTCGGAGGGGAACAGGAAGATCGGCAGATGCCGCCAGCGCAGATAATCCGATGAGACGGCGTGGCCCCAATGCATGGTGTTCCAGCGCAGCCCGTGCGAATAATGCTGGTAGAACAGGTGCGGCCGGCCTTCGAAACGGCCAAAGCCGTTCGGATCGTTCATCCAGCCGAAGGGCGGGCGGAAGTGATAGCTGCCCGGCAGATCGGGGGCTGCATTGTCCGGCTTGCTATGAACGACGGTAATCCCGGTTTCGAGCACGTCGGCGGCGGTGAACCAGTAGATGACGGAAACGGCTGTGGTGACCGTGTCGTAGCTCAGCTCCACATGGCCGCCGCCGAAGACCTGGTAGATTCTAAATCCGAACTCTTCCGTGTTGACGCTTGAAACTTCAGCGAATTTGCCATTCGCGTTGGAGAAGGAGACGGCGCCCGGTTCCGCCGGTTTTTTCGCCTTCAACCAGACATGGAAGGTGGCGTTGACCGGCAGGTCGGTATGAATTGTGCGGATTGCGCTTTCCGGCTCGGCGGTTACGGCGTCAACGATGGTCATTCCCGTTCCTTTTCGTTGCGGCTATTCTGGTTCAGGAAACGCAACGAATGGGACGAAAGAAAGTTCAACACAGGATGTTTCCCTCTCGCAACGAGCCGCTAAAAACGCCATATCAGGCAAAAGCAGGGAGTTTATCTGTGATGAAATTCGACAATTCCTATGCCCGCCTGCCGGAGCGGTTCAGCGCTGCGGTTTTGCCGACGCCGGTGAAAGCGCCGCGCCTCATCGCCTTCAATCGCGGGCTGGCCGACGAGCTTCTTCTCGACGTATCGGGCCTCGACGATGAAAAGCTGGCGGCGATCTTTTCCGGCAATGTGGTGCCGCAAGGGGCCGAGCCGCTGGCCATGGCCTATGCCGGCCACCAGTTCGGCGGGTTCGTGCCGCAGCTGGGTGATGGCCGCGCCATTCTTCTTGGTGAGGTGATCGACAGAAACGGCAAACGGCGCGATATCCAGCTTAAAGGCTCCGGCCCGACGCCGTTTTCGCGGCGGGGTGACGGGCGCGCGGCGCTCGGCCCGGTGCTGCGCGAATATATCCTGTCGGAAGCGATGTTTGCGCTCGGTATTCCCGCCACCCGGGCGCTGGCCGCCGTCCTTTCCGGCGAAAGGGTGCAGCGCGAGGTCGGCCTGCCGGGCGGCGTTTTCACCCGCGTCGCGGCAAGCCATATCCGTGTCGGCACCTTCCAGTTCTTCGCCGCGCGCGAGGATGACGAGGCGATCAAGAACCTCGCCGACTATGTGATCGATCGCCACTATCCCGAAGCGAAAAACGCTGACAATCCTTACCTTGCGATGCTTCGCGGCATTGCAGAGCGGCAATGCGAGCTTATCGCCCGCTGGATGATGGTGGGCTTCATCCATGGCGTGATGAATACCGACAATATGGCGGTCTCCGGCGAGACGATCGACTTCGGGCCATGCGCCTTTCTCGACGAATACCACCCGAACAAGGTGTTCTCTTCCATTGATGCGCAGGGGCGTTACGCCTTCAACAGCCAGCCGGGCATCGCCCAATGGAACATCGCAAGGCTGGCGGAATGCCTTCTGCCGCTGCTCGACCCGGAAGTGGAGAAAGCCGCCGAACTTGCCAATGCCGTGCTGGCCAATTTCGCCGCCGCCTTTCCCAAACGCTGGCTTGCCGGCATGCGCGAAAAACTTGGTCTGACGGGTGAGGAAGAGGGGGATATCGAGCTGGTGCAGGCGCTTCTGGCGCTGATGCAGGCATCGGAAGCCGATTATACACAGACCTTCCGGCGTCTTTCCCACGCGGTAGACGGCGATGCCGAGCCGTTTCGCGGCATGTTCATCGATATCGCGGCGGCGGACGAGTGGCTGGCGCGCTGGCAGGCGAGAGCAGGGCTGGAAAACGTCTCCACCACTGAGAGGTCACGGGCGATGCTCGCCATCAACCCGGCCATCATTCCACGCAACCACCGCATCGAGGAACTGATCGCGGCGGCGGTGGAGGACGGTGATTTCGAACCCTTCCACGCCATGCTGACCGCGATTGCGACGCCCTTCGAGGAACGGCCGGACAATTTCGTCTACATGCAGCCGCCGATGAGCGATGAGAGGGTGTTCCGGACGTTTTGCGGGACGTAGCGTAAAAGCTGATGGGCGCGCTGGACCGAGCGGATGCGGCTTACTTTCTTCTCCCCGCCGGGGAGAAGGTCGCGGCAGCGGGATGAGGGGGCAAGGGTGCGGTCCATCACTGGCGTCGCCCCCCTCATCCGCCCCTTCGGGCCACCTTCTCCCCGGCGGGGGAGAAGAAACAAGCTGCAACGCCACGCGCCATAGATGCCCTTAACTCACCCTACCCGCGCCAGCGGCTCATGCGCGCCATAATATCGGCCAAACCGGTTTTCGAGGAAATGCGGCAGCGTCACTTCTTCCTGACGGACGAAGCCCTTCTGCGGCAAAGAGCCTTCCGCCAGCAGATCGAGAACCGTGCAGATGCCGGCGGCGGTGCTGATCTGGATGGCGCTCATCATCCGGCCGGAAACGGGGCCGGCATAGACCTTGTTGGCGTAGGTTTCCTGTAGAAAACGGCCGTTGCGGGTGCCGCAGACGGTGACGAAGACGATGACCACGTCCTGCATCGTGCCGGGCAGCGCGTTTTCGAACAGATCCTTCAGCACGTCGCGGCGATTGCGCAGGTTGAGGTCGTTCAAAAGCGCCTTCATGATCGCCACATGGCCGGGGTAACGGATGGTGCGGTAATTCATGGTCCGCACCTTGCCTTCCAGCGTGGCGCAAAGAGTGCCGAGACCGCCCGAGGTGTTGAAGGCCTCATAGGTGACGCCGTCGAGTGAGAATTCCTCGCGTTCCTCAAGGGCCGGAACGGCGGTGAGGCGGCCTTCGACGATCGCTTCGCAGGGCTCGATATATTCGTTGATCAGCCCGTCCGTGCTCCAGGTGAGGTTGTAGTTGAGCGCGTTGGAGGGATATTGCGGCAAAGCGCCGACGCGCATGCGCACGCTGTCCAGCTTGTCGAACCGGGCTGCAAGATCGGCAGCGACGATGGAAATGAAACCGGGTGCAAGGCCGCATTGCGGGATGAGCGCGGTCTGTGCCGTTTCCGCCAGTGCCTTGACCTTGCGGGTGGATTCGACGTCTTCGGTGAGATCGAGATAATGCGTGCCGACAGCGACGGCCGCTTCCGCGATGCCCGCCGTCAGATGGAACGGGGCGGCGGACAGCACGGCAAATTTGCCTTTCAGCAAAGCTTCCAGCGCCGGGCGGTCGGCTATGTCGACGATTTCGGTGTCGATACGCTCATGCGCCGGCACATTCGCCAACTGGTCTGCCGAGCGATCCGCAACCGTGATGCGATAATCGCCAGTGACGGCCAGCATCCAGGCGATGGCCGAGCCGATATTGCCCGCGCCGATAACGACAATGTTTTTCATGTTCTTGTTCCCCGCAGTAAATTCGCACATCTCCGCGCACAGGATGCGCTTCTAAGGCAGAATGACAGCTTTTATTAGCGATTCGCAGCTTCACTATGTGCGGATAGTGGGTTAATATTGCGCAATTAGACGATAGGATTGGTCACTATGACGATAGCCGAGAAGGACCGGGCGCTGCTCGCCCTGCTTTCCGAAAATGCCCGCATGCCGGTGGCGGAACTGGCGCGCAAACTTGGCCTTTCGCGCACCACGGTGCAGGCCCGCATCGAGCGGCTGGAGGCGGACGGTGTGATTGCCGGTTATGGTTTGCGGCTTTCGGAAAGCTATCTTTCCGGGCTGGTGCGCGCCCATGTGCTGATCACCATAGGCCCGAAGGCGTTGCCCGCTGTGACGGCGGCACTTTCCGCCATCAAGGAGGTAACGACGCTGCATTCGGTGAGCGGCACCTTTGATCTGATCGCCATTCTCGCCGCGCCCTCCATCCTCGATCTCGACCGGCTGATCGACCGCATCGGCGCGCTGGATGGCGTGGAGCGCACGCTTTCTTCGATCATTCTTTCGACGCGGATTTCGCGGTAGGGTGTTGGTGGGGTGGTTGGGAAGTGCGGTAAACCCGACTTCCGTCATGCCGGACTCGATCCGGCATCCAGCCGACGCGCGTCTGCGCGGCGAGAAAGACTCTTTTCAGCCCAAGGACTTGGGCTGACTGGATACCGGCTCAAGGCCGGTATGACGGAAGGGAGCGGCGCCTAAGCCGCAACCTTACCGTCATAAGCCCTCTGCGCCGCCAGCACGGCATCGATATTGCCCTCCGCCCAGTGGGCGAGTGCCGCCACCGTTTCGGTCAGCGTGCGCCCAAGTGGCGTCAGCGAATATTCGACCGTGACCGGAACCGTTGGAAAGGCCTGCCGGGAAATCAGCCCGTCGCGCTCCAGTTTCTTCAGCGTCTGCGACAGGACCTTCTGCGAAATGCCCTTGATCTCCCGCCGCAGGAGGTTGAAGCGCACCGCTTCCACACGCAGCCGGTCAAGGATCAGCAGCGCCCATTTGTCGGCGATCCTGTCCAGAACCATCCGTGTCGGGCAGCGGTCCTCGTAAACGTCAAAGATGCGTTCCATCGATGTCATCCTCTTGTTTCAGGGCCGGACAGGTTTCCGCAAGGATACCAGATAACCGGAAAGTGCTCTCTTTTCATGATTTCTAACACGCAGTATGTGTGTTTTCGAAACATGGTTTCAATTAGATACTACGGAGATATGAGATGACTGGCAAGATACTTGTGATCGGTTCCACCGGCACCATCGGCACGCCGCTGGTAAAGGCGCTTTTGGCCAAGGGCGAAAAGGTGAAGGCGGCCTCGCGCACCGGCAATGCGGCGGACGGCGCGGAAGGGGTGCGTTTCGACTATACCGATGCCTCCACCTACGCGGACGCATTCGACGGCGTGGACCGGCTGTTTCTGATCCTGGCAGGCGGGCGTCTGGATATCATCGACGCGCTGACGCCGGTGGTCGAGGAGGCTGCTCGCCGCAAGGTGAAGATCGTGTTCCTCAGCGTCTTCGGCGTCGATGCCGACGATTCCATTCCCTATCGCCAGGTCGAGCTGAAGATCATCGCTTCCGGCGTGCCTTACGTCATTCTGCGTCCCAACTGGTTTGCCGATAATTTCCACAGCTACTGGAAGGCTGGCATCGAACACGGCGAGATCGCCGTTCCGGCGGGCGAGGGCAAAACGAGCTTCATCGATGTGCGCGATATTGCCGGCAGCGCAGCGGCGGCACTGACTACGGATGCCTTCGACGGCAAGGCGTTCAACCTGACCGGCCCGCGGGCGATCGGTTACGGCGAGGCGGCCGCGATCATTTCGCAGGCAATCGGCAAGCCGGTCTCTTACGGTCCCGTTTCGGACGAAGTCTTCATCGGCATCCTCACCGGTGCGGGCGTTCCGAAGGATTATGCGTCCTTCCTCGCCTCGATCTTCCATCCCGTGCGCGAAGGCTGGACGTCGGCGGTGACCGGTGATGTCGAGACGCTGACCGGCCACGCGCCGCACTCGCTGGAGACCTATGTGGCCGACCATGTGGACGTGCTGAAAGACTGACGCCGGAAACGATACGCTCGCCGCGCCTACGCCGGATCGGTGGAGCCGCGGCGGGCCTTGAAGAACATCTTCAGCCGCTGGATATCCTCGGCGTTCCAGCCTTCAGGCCCGGTCACCTCCATCCACGCATCGATGTAATGTTCCGGCGCATAGACATGGCCGTAACCGATCGGCGCCGTGGTGGCGGCGGCGACATCGAGACCGAGCTGCAGCAAGGTCACGACCGGGAACCAGCGGAAGGATGTGGAGACATCCTGTCCGTGATGGCTCATCCATTGCGGACGCCGGTAAAGCGAGGCGGGCTCGAAAAAGGTGATCGGGTCGCTGGCATATTGCAGATAGACGATACGCATCGGCCCCCACGCCACATCGGGCATGTGCGCGGTGGTATATTGGTTGGCGAAGCGGATGACGGAGGAATCGCGGAAACGCGGCAGCCATTCCGGCGTACCCGCCACCCGGCCATCGGTGGCCATGCGCCATGTGGGACTGGAAAAGGGCGGGCCGCTCCACAGCGCGCCCTGGAAGGGATCGGCCAGCACGTCGTAAAGATCGGAGGATTTTTGCGAATTCAGCGAACCGAGGCTGAGGCCATGCAGATAAAGCTTCGGTCGCGTTTCCTTCGGCAGGGTCGTCCAATAACCGTAGACCGCCTGAAACAGCGCGCGTGCCGTTTCCACGCCGTAATCCGGTTCGGTCAGAAGTGCTATCCAGCTCGAAAGATAGGAATATTGTACGGCGACGCTCGCGACATCGCCGTCATGCAGATATTCGACCGTGTCGAGCGCTTCCGGATCAATCCAGCCGGTGCCGGTGGGAATGACGACCAGCAGCACCTTGCGCTCGAAACCGCCGACCCGTTTCAGCTCTTCCAGTGCAAGGGACGCTCTTTGCTCAGGTGTCGATGCCGAATTTAAGCCCGCATAGACCCTGAGCGGCTCCCTGGCGGGGCGGTGGGTGAAGGTGGAAATCTCCTGTGCCTCCGGCCCGCCGACCACGAATTCCCGGCCTCTGCGGCCAAGCGATTCCCACGTCATCAGGGAAGCGCTGCTGCCGGTTTTGAGCGCGTCGGAAGGGCGCGGCACATCCGGTTCGATCAGCGCATCCACCTGTTTCAGCGAGGAATCCGCAAACTTCAGACCGATATCGAAGATCAGGCCGTTCAGCAGCATCCAGGACAGTACGATTGCGGCGGCGATGCCGAGCACATTGGCGAGCCGGCGCGGCAGGAAATGACGGCTGCGGGCCGAGAAGAACCGCCGAATGAGCTGGAAAAGCCGGCCCGCGCCGATGAGGAGGGTGGCGACCAGCACCGCGACGCCGCCGGTCTTGGTGGGATGGGCGCTGGGCAGCGGATCGAGTTCCATCAATATGCGGATGGAGTTCTGCCAGTCTTTCGCCTGCCACAAAAAGGCTATCGCCGTAACCGCACTGGCAAGCGCTATAAGAAAACGGATGCCATGCCGGTTATGGCGCGAGGGATGGGGCAATTCCAGATAGGTCCAGATCGCGGTGAGCGCCACGCCGATCAGATAGCCGATGGCAAAGGAAAATCCGCACAGCACACCCTGCATCAGCCATGTGCGCGGCAGAAGAGACGGTGTGAGCGAAGCGCAGAACAGAATAGTGCCGAAGACGATGCCGGTTGCCGAAAGACCCGAGAACAACCGTCCAACCCATTGTTTCAACAACTTGACCTGCCCCTTTGCCTCACCGCTTTCGCGAGAGTGTAGTATGCGGCGGGCGAGGGTGCAAACCCCTCGGGGAGGATAAAAATCATCGTAATAGGAAAATAATCCTTTACAGCGTGACGGTGGTTTGATAGTGTTTGGATACAGTCGGAGATTTGCGGTTGAACGGCAATAGCCGGTTTGGCAGGTTGCGTTCGGGTTTGGTCACAAACGTGCCGCCATTCTCGACGTCATCCTTGGGCTTGTCCCAAGGATCTAAACACACCGATAAAATCAAGACGTTGCAGATCCTCGGGACAGGCCCGAGGATGACGTCGGAGTGTTTGGTGAGGGGCATCATTTATTGGATGATGCCCATGCCTCGTTCGTCTCCGAAAGGAGGATGACGATGGAGGGCGCTCAGACTTTGTCTGCAATCTGAACCGGTTCCGAGGGTGGTATTTCCCCAACCGGTGTGCTCGTGCGCATCATGTTATTTCTCTCGCAGGTCGACCTCATGACGAATTTCCGCAATTGCGATCTGGCGCTGCACGGCGTCTGGCTGGAAAGATGTGCCTATGGCGGCGAGGCGAGGCTGGAAACGGCACCTGAGATAAAATCGCGGGCCGACAAGCTGGCCGCCGAAGATGCGGCGCGCAACGGCGAGTTGCGGCAGATGCTGAACGAACTGACGGTGGAGATGCGCGATCAGTTCCACATGTATCGCAATCTGCGGCAGGCGAGCGAGGCGGCATTATTGTCGGCGACGGAGGATGCTCCGGGCAAGCAGGCGCGTGCCGGTGTGAAGGCTGCGACAGACCAGCTTTCGGTCGTCGTCCGCACGCTGGAACGGATCGACGCTCTGCAACGTCTGCTGGCGGAAGAACGGGCGGCACTTGCCGGAGAGGATGACACCGATACCGAGGATTACGAAGCCGCTGTGGCGCATTTCCTTAAGCGTATCGACGAACTGGCCGAGCAGAAATGCCGCGCAAGACTGGAGGCGGAAGCGACACGGATGCCCAGTGCTCCGTCGGGGGCCAGTGCATGAGGGGTCTTTCGCCCGAACCGCGCCTGCAGGAACGGGTCTTTACCCTTCTGCGTGACTGGCGTTTCATCGGCAACCTGCCGCAGCAGCCGCCTGAGGGCGACTGGCGGACATGGCTTCTGATCGGTGGGCGCGGTTCCGGCAAGACCCGCGCCGGGGCCGAATGGGTGCACAGGATCGCCTCGAGTGAGAAACATTCGGATTTGCGTATCGCGCTGGTGGCGGAAACGCTGGGGGATGCCCGTGAGGTGATGATCGACGGCGTTTCCGGCATCTGCCGCATCGCGCGCCGCCGCCGTCCCGCCTTCGAGGTCACGCGCCGACGGCTCGTCTGGCCAAACGGGGCGATGGCGCAGATATTTTCCTCGGAAGACCCCGAAAGTCTGCGCGGGCCGCAATTCCACATGGCCTGGGCCGATGAGCTGGGAAAATGGAAATATCCGCAGGAAACCTGGGACATGCTGCAATTCGGTCTGCGTCTGGGCGAGGCCCCACGGCAATTGGTAACAACGACGCCACGGCCCATTCCGCTCCTGAAGGCGCTCCTCGCCGACCCCTCGAGCCGGGTGGCGCGCATGCCGACGGCGATGAATGCACAAAATCTTTCGCCGGGTTTTCTGAAAGCCATGCATGATCGTTATGGCGGCACGCGGCTGGGGCGTCAGGAAATCGGCGGCGAACTGATCGATGAGCGCGAAGGCGCGCTGTGGAAACGGGCCGATCTGGAAGCGATCGTGGACGCGGCGCACGAGCCGTTGGCGCGGATCGTGGTGGCGGTCGATCCGCCCGCCGGTATAGGTGAAAATTCCTGCTGCGGCATCGTCGTGGCCGGACTTGGCATGTCTGGCAAACTGGTGGTGCTTGCGGATTGTTCGGTGGAAGGCGAAACGCCGGCCGGCTGGGCGCGGGCCGTGGTCGCCGCCGCCCGTCATCATGAGGCCGACCGGGTGGTGGCCGAGGTCAATCAGGGCGGCGAGATGGTGCGGGCGATGCTGCAGAGCATAGACGCCAACCTGCCGCTGACCTTGGTGCGGGCAAGCCGGGGCAAGTTCACCCGCGCCGAGCCGGTGGCCGCACTTTACGAACAGGGCAGGGTGCGCCACGCCGCACGGTTTGAAAAGCTTGAGGATCAGATGGCGGATTTCGGACCCGGCGGTCTTTCGTCAGGACGCTCGCCCGACCGGCTGGATGCGCTGGTCTGGGCGATAACGGCGCTGACGACGGCGGTTGCCGGCGAGCCGAGGGTGCGGGGGATGTGAGCACCCCTCCGGTCCGAACGCCGCCGCCCTATTGTTATTCCGGCAGCTTTTTCGGCGGCCAAAACCACGCGATGATGCCGTGCCAAATCTCCACAATCGACACATGTTCGCCCCGGTCAGAACCTGCCGGGGACAATGTCGAATGCGCAAATGCGTTTAGCGATAAACGCGAGCGGCGTTTATTTCTTCGGAGATTGCGCCGGTTTCGGCTGAGAGCCAGTTTCGCGCATCTGGCGCCACTCGTTTTCGAGACGGTCATAAACGGTCTGGGGGATTGTCGCTGTCATGGTGGCATTCCTCCTTGAATGATCAACGCTGCACAATTGCGCGATGAACGGAGTTAGCGCTCCAAGGTTGCGGAATTCAAGAAATTTTTTACCTCGAAACCCCGGCCTGCGGATTAAAATCGATTAGGATTTTTTCAAATCGATTTAGTTCTGACGGCCGTCATGTGGAAAAACTTGAAAGGGTGATCGCCCCCGATTTTCAGGAGCCGGCTATGGCCCATGACGAGGCGCGATTCGTCGCGTCGGTACGAATTTCCATCTTTAGCGGCCGTCTGCGCGCCGCACAGCTTGCCGGAACGAGGACGATACTGGCGGGTTTCGATAAGGCGCTACCAGGCGGCGATCCGCGCTTTCTGGCCTATATGCTGGCCACCACATTTCATGAAACGGCGGCGACCATGCAGCCGGTGCGCGAAACATTGGCGGCAAACGATGCGGAGGCGATCGCAAGGCTCGACCGGGCTTTTGCGGCGGGCCGGCTGCCGATGGTGCGCAAACCCTATTGGCGGCCGGACGCTGAAGGCAAAAGCTGGCTGGGGCGCGGCTTCGTACAACTGACGCATCGCCGCAACTACGAGGCCATGTCGGCGCTGACAGGAGTTGACCTGCTGGCACGCCCCGAGCGGGCCATGGAGCCGGATGTGGCAACCGCGATCCTGATCCACGGCATGGCGGCCGGCAGCTTTACCGGCCGCAGGCTTTCCGATTTCTTCAGCGGTGAGCGCGAGGATTGGGAAGGTGCGCGCGCCATCATCAACGGCAATGACCGGGCGCGGCTTGTCGGCGATTACGGGCGGGCATTTCATCGCGCCCTTGTCGCAGCGCGGATTGAACCGGCGCGGGCCAGATGATAACCCGTTATTTGCGCCGGCAAGGCCGAATTCGAATTTTGCATGACAGGTGACACCGTGATCCGCCATATCGTTTTTTTCACCGTTCCCGAGGAAAACCGCGACGCCGTGCGCAAGGGGCTTTCCGGCCTCACCGCGATACCGCATTCGCTGAAGCTGGAAATCGGCGAAAACGTGAAGAAGGACCAATGGGGCAATTCGGTCGATTTCATCGTCTATGGCGAGTTTGAAAACGAGGCGGCGCTGGCTGCTTATAAGGCCGACCCCGCCTACGATCTGTCGACCCGCACGGTAAAGCCGCTGCGTGAAACCCGTGTGGCCGCCGATTTCAACAGCGATACGGCGGTAAAAGCGCCGATCCGGTAAGCGTTCTCTTTTCCTCAAAGAGGGCGGGGGCGCATCTGTGCTCGGTTTGCGGACAATAGGCGTAAACTATTCCTCCGTCATGCCGGACTAGATCCGGCATCCAGCCACGGCGCGTCTGCGCCGTGAGAAGAGTCTTACGCGATCAAGGATTTGATCGCGCTGGACCCCGGATCTAGTCCGGGGTGACGGCATGCAGATGCCGCACGGCGACAAAACAAGGACAATTCCATGCGATTTCCGTTTTCCCTGCCGTGGCGGCGCCCGGCGGATGGCAGAGCCGTGCCCGAACGCAAAACGGCGACGGGTGGCTTCATGGCGGTGGCGGCGCAGGGTGGGCAGGCCTTCTGGTCCGGCCGATCCTATGCCGCACTTGCCCGCGAGGGCTTCATGAAAAACCCTGTGGCGCACCGTGCCGCCCGCATGGTGGCGGAAGCCTCCGCGTCGGTCAGCTGGCTGCTTTACGATGGCAATGAGGAGATCGGCGATCATCCGCTGCTGACGCTTCTGGCCAAGCCGAGCGCCCATATGGGCGGGCCGGATTTTTTCGAGGCGCTGTACGGCCATCTGATGCTGGCCGGAAACGCCTATGTCGAGCCGCTGCTGATCGGCGAGCGCCTGCGCGAACTGCATCTTCTGCGGCCCGACCGGGTCAGCATCGTCGAGGGGGCAGATGGCTGGCCGGTGGGTTACGATTACCGTGCCGAAGGCCGCGCCATCAGGCGTATCGCCACTGATCGTGACGGGCTGGGACTGCTGCACCTGAAGCTTTTCCACCCGCTGGATGATCGCGCGGGGTTCGCGCCGCTCGCCTCTGCGGGGGCCGCTCTCGATCTGCACAATGCCGCCAGCCAGTGGAACAAACGCCTGCTCGACAATTCCGCCCGGCCTTCCGGCGCGCTGGTCTACCAGCCGAAGGAAGGCGGCAATCTTTCCACCGAGCAGTATGAACGGCTGAAACGCGAGCTGGAGGAAGGTTATCAGGGCGCGATGAATGCGGGCCGGCCGCTGCTTCTGGAAGGCGGGCTTGACTGGAAGGCGATGGGACTTTCGCCGCGCGACATGGATTTTCTGGAAGCACGCAACGGTGCCGCGCGCGACATCGCGCTGTCGCTCGGTGTGCCGCCGATGCTGATCGGCATTCCCGGCGACAATACCTATGCCAATTACCAGGAAGCGAACCGCGCCTTCTATCGCCTCACCGTGCTGCCGCTGGTCAACCGCACGGCGGCAAGGCTCTGCGGCTGGCTGTCGCCGGTGTTCGGTTCAGGGCTGAGGCTGGAGCCGGATCTCGACAGGATCGCCGGGCTTGCCGGCGAGCGGGACGCGTTGTGGACGCGCATCGGCGCGGCGTCGTTTCTGACCGACGAGGAAAAACGGGAGGCGGTCGGCTACTAGGCGGCGAGGCCGCCGTAGCGGATCGCATCTTCGAGCAATTTATGAACCAGCGGAATCGTTTTGTGAGGTCTGCCGCCCAAGCGATTCTGAAGACTCGCGAAACGGCGTTTTGAAAGTGCGCAACTGACCCGAGGGCGACGCGGCGCGTCTGTCCGACTTTTCACATCTTAAACCGGAATGATTACCCATGTCTGAATTCGCCAATGAGGCCGGCATCTGGGCCGCCCGCATCACCGGTGCCGTGGCAGGCGCGGGTGTGTCGCTCGTCTATCTCCTGCCGAAAAGCAAACGCGAAGCGGCGAGCCGTTTCGTGACCGGGGTCTCCTGCGGCATGATCTTCGGCGGGCCGGTCGGCCTGTGGATCGTGCAGCAGCTTGATATCGCCGGCGCGCTTTCCGGCCGCGAAATCATGGTGGCGGGCTCGGCCGCGGCCAGCATGGTGGCCTGGTGGGGGCTTGGCCTGCTGGTGCGCGTAGCCGACCGCTACAACGCCCGTCCGCGCGCTTAGCCTCCACGCGGCTCCCCTTTCTTCACATCGCAGGAGTTTCCCATGCACGTCTATCGCGGGCCGCGCCCCGCCACGCGCAAATTCGCCAATCTGGAACTGTGCGGCATATCCGGCGACGGCACGTTTTCCGGTTATGCCAGCGTCTTCGGCGAGGTCGATCTCGGTCGCGACGTGATCGAGCGCGGTGCTTTCCGCCGCTCGATCGAGGAACGCGGCGCGGCCGGCATCCGCATGCTCTATCAGCACGATCCGGCCGAGCCTATCGGCGCATGGCGCACCATCCGCGAGGATGAGCGCGGCCTTTACGTCGAGGGCGTTCTGGCCCCCGGCGTCGCCCGCTCCCGCGAGGTGCATTCGCTGATGAAGACGGGCGCGCTGGACGGGCTGTCCATCGGTTTTCGCACTATACGTTCCAGTAAGGAGGGGCGTTCCGGCAAGGCGGCACGTTCCGGCGTCAGGCGCATTCTGGAAGCCGATCTCTGGGAAATCTCCGTCGTGACTTTTCCGATGCTGCCGTCGGCCAGGGTCTCCGACGTCAAGCACGCCCGCTTCTTTCGCGACCGCGAGACCGAACTGGTGCGCACCATGCGCCGCGCCGCGCGCTCGCTTTTCGACACCGCCTTCAAACGCTGACTTCCCGACAGACACTTCCGACACAAGGATGGCGACATGACAGACCAGACCACCAGACCGGCCGCAATGACGGTTGCACCGCAGATAAAGGCCGTGCCCGACACGATGACGGCGGCCTTCGATGAATTCATGGAGGCGTTCGAGGTCTTCCGCGACACCAACGACCAGCGGCTTGCCGATATCGAACGCAAGATGGGCGCTGATGTCGTGACCCGTGACAAGCTCGACCGCATCGACAAGGCGCTCGATGACAACCGCAGGATCATGGACGATCTGGCGCTCAAGAAGGCGCGTCCGGCACTTGGCCGCAAGCAGGCGCACTCCACCGATATGGATGAGCACAACGCCGCCTTCGAGGCCTATATCCGCCGGGGCGAGGAGGGTGCACTGCGCGATCTGGAGGCCAAGGCCTTTGCCGGATCAAGCGGCGCTGATGGCGGTTTTCTGCTGCCGACCGAGACGGATGGCGAGATCGGCCGCCGCATGACGGCGATTTCGCCGATCCGATCACTGGCGACCGTGCGGCAGGTGTCCACCGCCGTGCTGAAAAAGCCGTTTTCGCCCGGCGGACTGGCAACCGGCTGGGTCTCCGAAACGGCGGCCCGTCCGCAGACGGCGACGCCGCAGCTGGCCGAACTTTCCTTCCCGACCATGGAACTCTACGCCATGCCTGCGGCCACGCAGGGTCTGCTGGATGACGCGGCCGTCGATATCGATGCCTGGATCGCTTCGGAAGTGGATATCGCCTTTGCCGAGCAGGAGGCCGCCGCCTTCGTCACCGGCGACGGCGTCAACAGGCCGAAGGGTTTCCTGTCCTATACGGCCGTTACCAACGACAACTGGAGCTGGGGCAATATCGGTTATGTCGCGACCGGTGTTGCGGGCGGCTTTGCTTCCGCCGGGCCGATGGACGTGTTGCTGGATGCCGTCTATGGGCTGAAGGCGGGTCATCGCCAGAACGGCAACTTCGTGATGAACCGCAAGACGCAAGGGGCGCTGCGCCGCTTCAAGGACACGACCGGCGCCTATCTCTGGCATCCGCCAGCCGCTGCCGGCCAGCCCGCCTCGCTGATGGGCTTCCCGGTGATGGAAGCCGAGGATATGCCGAACGTTACGGCAAACAGCTTCGGCATCGCTTTCGGGGATTTCCGCGCCGGCTACCTCGTCGTCGACCGCACCGGCGTCCGCATCCTGCGCGATCCCTATTCGGCGAAACCCTATGTGCTGTTCTACACCACCAAACGTGTGGGCGGCGGCGTGCAGAACTTCGAGGCGATCAAGCTGGTGAAGTTCGGGGTGAGTTGAAGGTAGATGTCTCGGCCCGTTTCTTCTCCCCGTCTTGGGGAAAAGATGGCCCGAAGGGCCGGATGAGGGGCAACCTCTCGATCTATCACCGACCTCGCCCCCTCATCCCGCTGCCGCGACCTTTTCCCCGGCGGGGAGAAGAAACAAGTGGCACCCACCCACTCACTCACTCACGCGATTGCCATCTTCTCCGGAGACCCCATGACCTATGCCCTCATTCATCCGCCGCAGGCGGAGCCGCTGACGCTTGCCGAGGTCAAGGCGCATCTGCGTCTCGATACCGCCGATGAGGACGCGCTTCTCGCCGCGCTGATCCGTACCGCCCGCGAACATCTGGAACGCACGACCGGGCTTTGCCTCATACGTCAGACATGGCGGCTTTATCTCGACCGATGGCCGCCGAGCGGCGTGATTCCGATTGGCAAGGGACCGGTGCAAGCCATCGAAACGATTGTCGTTTTCGATGGTAAGGGGCGCGCGACCGACATCGCCGCCGCCGACAGATTGCTCGACGGCGAGGCGCGGCCCGCAAGGCTGTGGCTGCGCGATCCGCCAGCGCCTGGGCGGGCGATGAACGGCATCGAAATCGACTTCGCTGCCGGTTATGGCGAGGCGGGAACGGATGTGCCCGATACGCTGAAACGAGCCATGCTGATGCATGTGGCCCAGATGTTCGCCTTTCGTGGCGCCGTTGCTCTGGAAAACCAGCCGGCTGGTGTTCCCGCCGGTTATGAGCGGCTGGTGTCGCCTTTCTGCCGTGTGGGGCTTTAAGCCATGAACCTCGTTTTTCTCGACAACGGCAAGCTGACGGCGCGGCTGGAACTGGACGTGCGCACGCAAACGCCGGATGGGCAAGGTGGTGCTGCGGAAAGCTGGAATGTCCTGCGCTCGCTCTGGGCCGCGATCGAACCCGTGTCCGATACGTCCCACGAACGGGCCTCCGCCGAGGGCGTGACGATAACCCACCGCGTCTGGCTGGCCTGGCGCAGCGATATCGCCGCCGGCATGCGCTTTCGCAAGGGCCGGCGTATTCTGGCGATCCGCACCGTGATGGACCCGGACGAAACCGGCCGCTTCATCGTCTGTCGCTGCGAGGAGGAAAGCCCGTGAGCGCCGCAAACCCGCTTCTAAAGGCAATCTTCGTGCGGCTTGCCGGGGATGTCGCGCTGGTGGCGCTCACCCCAGGTGGCGTCGTTGATCGGCTTTTGCCGCGCGGGCTCTTGCCCTCAATCGTCATTGGCGATCTCGAAAGCCGCGATTATTCGACGGCGACGGAAAAGGCCGAGGAGCATTTTCTGTCGCTTCAAATATGGTGAGGCCAATGGCCGCAAACGTGCGGAGGAAATCGCCGAGCGGGTGAAAATCCTGCTCGACGACGCAGCCCTTCCGCTCACCGGCATCTCGCTCGTCAATCTGCAATTTCTCTCCACCCGCTCGCGGCGCGAGCCGAAGACGCGGAATTTCCTTGCGGAAATGCGTTTCAGGGCGGTGACGGAATAGGGCCGGCTCAGGAAGCCTGTTTGCGCACGGCTCTCCAGAGGATGATCAGCAGCAGAAACGAAATGCCGATCAGCACGGCGGCAATGGTCAGCATGGCCGATACCCCGCCACGATCCAGCGCCAGCGTGAAAATGACGGGGGCCACGGCAATGGCAAGGTTCTGCGGCAGGGAAATGCGCGCGGCCTGAAGGCCGTATTGCTCCGGGGAGAATACCGCCAGCGGCAATACGGCCCGGCTGACGGTGAGTACGCCTGCGCCAAAGCCGAAGAAAACGATGAAGCCGATGAAAGCGGGCATGGCCGGGGCAAAAACGATCAGCAGGATGAAGGACACGAGCAGCAGACAGAAGCCGATCACGGCGGTGACGAAAGGGCCTCCGTGTTTTCCGAGCAGAAAATCCAGCCCGCGCGCCGTGATGGCAAGTATGCTGCGCACGGCCGCCAGCTGCACGGCAAGCGATTGCGAAGCGCCCGCCTGCACCAGCAGCAAGGGCAGGAGCGGCGACAGGCCGAAGGTCGTGAAGGCGCTGATCGTCGTCATTGCCGCCAGAAGCACAAAGGCGCGTCGTGTATCGGCAGGCGCCGGTGAAATGGCGGTTGCGTCCTTCGGCTTCGCCACTCTGCGCGTCGGTCGCCCGGGAAGAGCAAAGACGTAAAGAGGCAGAAGAACGAAAAATTGCAGACAGGCATACCCGAAAAGGATGCTGCGCCAGCCGAAGTGCTGATTTGCGAATGCTGTGACGGGCAGAAAAATCGCCGCCGAAAGCCCGGTAAACAACATCAGAAGCGTCAGCGACCGTCCGCTTTCAGCGCCGACACGCTCCACCACGGCGGTGTGGGCAGCCGTCGTCAGGCCGCAGGCTGCGGCAAAACCCATCACGACCCAGCCGAGGACATAGCTTTTTACGCCGCCTGCAAAGGCCAGCACGATAAAACCGGCGGTGAAGAGCAACGAACCCGCCACAAGGACGGGTGCTGCGCCGTGGCGCACGAGAGTTCTTCCCAGAAGCGGTCCGCACAGCGCGCTTATCGTCATCATGACGGTAAGGCCGGCAAAAACGATCTCGTTCGTGATTGCCAGTTCCTGGCCGATCCTGGGTCCGAGCAGGCCCAGCATGTCGAAACATGTGCCCCAGCTGACGACCTGCCCAACCGCAAGCACGCCGATAAGGCGCGCACGAGACGTGGGAGGGGAGGCATCGGACATGATGAAAATCGGAAGTGCGAGGGGCTGGAAAGCTATTGGTAGCAGGCCTTTAGCAGGGCGGCAACATCAATCGAGACAACAAGGAGAACACGAATGGTGGCGCAAAAGGGCAAGGACCTGCTGCTGAAGATCAACAATTCCGGTGCCTACACGACCGTGGCGGGGCTGAGAACCAAGCGGCTGGCGTTCAACGCCCAGACCGTGGACATAACGGACGGTGAAAGTGCTGGGCGCTGGCGAGAATTGCTGGCCGGTGCCGGCGTGCAGCGGGCGTCGCTGACGGCTTCCGGCATCTTCAAGGATCTGGCAAGCGATGCGCTGGTACGCGGCGCGTTTTTCGCCGGCACAATTCCGGGTTGGCAGATTGTCATTCCCGATTTCGGCACCGTCGCCGGGCCGTTTCAGATCGTCGCGCTCGAATATTCCGGCCGCCATGATGGAGAAGTGCAATTCGAGATCGCGCTGGAATCGGCCGGTCTCCTCACCTTCGGAGCGATCTGATGCCGCAGGGATTGCGTTACGGGCGGGCCAACCGTCATCGCGGCGAGATCGAGGCGCTGATCGACGGGGAGCGGCGCATTCTGTGCCTGACGCTCGGCGCGCTTGCCGAACTCGAAACCGCCTTTCAGGCCGATGATCTCACTGCACTCGCCGAACGTTTCGCAAGCGGGCGCATGAAGGCGGCGGATATGATCCGGGTGATCGGCGCGGGTCTGCGCGGCGCGGGCAATGTGTTTTCCGATGAGGATGTCGCCGCCGCCACCGTCGAGGGCGGCATCGCCGGCCACGCCGTCATCGTCGCCGATCTTCTGACCGCGACTTTCGCCGGTCCGAAAGGGCAGACGCCACCGGACCCCTAAGCGCCGCAGCAGGCGAGGCGGAGAGTGTGACACCGCGTCCTTTCCCCTGGGAGGCGGTGATCCACACCGGCTTCTGCCTGCTGCGGCTTTCCTCCGAAACCTTCTGGCGGCTGACACCAAGGGAGTTCTTCGCGATGACAGGCGGCACACGCGCCATTTCCAGCACTATCGACCGTCCGGCGATGGAGGCGATGATACGGCGGTTTCCGGATGGGTGAATTGTGGTTTCTTTTTTTTGGAGGCGCATTTTTTCGTGAAAACCACCGGGCAATTCAAAAATATACGGCTCCGTTTTGAATCAGAAAGGCAAGCGCGATGGCAGGCGAAGGATCGATTGCGGGGAGCCGCGAGGAGGCGGAAGCGCTCGCGGATGTGATGGGCGATCTCGAACGGCGCTCCGAGCGGTTCGGGGCGGCGCTGACCTCCGCCATGCAGGCGGCGACGACGGGCGGTAAGGGGCTGGACGATGTGTTGCGCGGCCTTGGGCAAAAGCTCTCCGGCATGGCGCTTTCCGCCGGGCTGAAGCCGCTCGAGAGCATGATCGGCAATGCCGTCGGCGGGCTTTTGAACGGTGGCGGCTCGCTGTTTGCCTTCGCCGATGGCGGGGTGCCGGGACGCAGTATCACGCCTTTTGCGGATGGCGGCGTCGTCTCCAGCCCCGCCTTCTTTCCGATGGGGGCGGGGCTAGGCCTGATGGGCGAGGCGGGCGCGGAGGCCATCCTGCCGCTGAAACGCGGTTCGGATGGGGCTCTGGGTGTTGCTGCACCCGCAGGCGGCGGCGGAGCGCAGATCGTCTTCAATGTGACTGCGACCGATGCGGCGAGCTTCAGGAAAAGCGAAGGCCAGATTGCCGCCATGCTCGCCCGCAGTGTCGGGCGCGGCCAGCGCGGATTGTGAGGCGCTGCACGCCCCTTCGGGCGCGCGACGTATTTCCCAACACAGCAAAAAGATTCGTGGAACAACGACATGGCGGCATTTCATGAAGTGCGGTTTCCGCTGCGGCTGGCGCTCGGCACCAGCGGCGGGCCGGTGAGACGGACCGATATCGTCAACCTTTCCAACGGGCGGGAGAACCGCAATCAGCGCTGGAAGAATGCCAGACGCGCCTATGACGCCGGATCCGGCATCCGCTCCGTCGCCGATCTTTACGAGGTGCTTTCCTTTTTCGAGGCGCGTCGCGGCGAACTTTATGGCTTCCGTTTTCGCGATCCGGTAGATTTTAAATCCTGCCCGCCAGGCGCGACACCCGCCGCTACCGACCAGCGGATCGGCACCGGCGATGGCATGACTGCAAGTTTTCAGCTGTTGAAGACCTATGCCGATGCGGGCGGCGCCTTCACCCGTCGGCTGGAAAAGCCGGTCGAGGGTTCTGTCGTCGTTTCCATAGCAGGGGTGAAAGCCTCGGCAACGGATTTTTCGGTCGATCATTCAACCGGCATGGTGACGTTTCGCGCTGGGCAGGTGCCGCCTGCCGGCGTAGCCATCCGCGCCGGTTACGAATTCGACGTGCCGGTGCGGTTCGCGATCGATCGCATCGACATCAACCTGACTGCCTTCGAGGCGGGGCGTATTCCCTCCATTCCACTGATGGAAATCCTGCCATGAAGACCATTCCTCCCGCCCTTGCCGAACATCTGGAAGGCGACGCCACCACCACCTGCCATTGCTGGCAGGTGACGCTGAAGGACGGTGTGTTGATCGGCTTTACCGACCATGACGAGACCCTGTCCTTCGGCGGTACGGCCTACTTGGCCGCAAGCGGCTTTGGGGCGAGCGATGGCGACAGCGAGGTTGGGCTGGGCGCGAGTGCGGGCGAGGTGGCGGGCGGTTTTTCCAGCGAGGCGATTTCGGAAAACGATCTCGCTGCCGGGCGTTTCGATGGCGCGCAGGTGGCGCTGTTCCTCGTCAACTGGCAGGTGCCCGAACAGCATCTGTTGCTGAACATGCGGGAAATCGGCGAGGTGACACGGGCGGGCGGCGCATTTCGCGCCGAGCTGCGCAGCATCGCCCATCGCCTCGGCCAGCCGCAGGGCAGGGTTTATGGGCGGCGCTGCGATGCCGCACTTGGCGACAGGCGATGCGGCGTCGATCTCAAGCGATTTACCGGCGGCGGCAAGGTTACGGGCGTAGATACGGCGGGCAATCTGCTGGCGACAGGGCTTGAGGCTTTCACGGACGGTTTCTTCAGCCGGGGCAAGATGAGGTTCCTGAGCGGACGGCTCACCGGCAAGAGTTTCGATCTCGATGGGCACGAGAAGCGCGGTGGCGACACGCTTCTGTCCTTCTGGCTGGCCCCGGAACAGGCGCCGTCACCGGGTGACGTTTTCGAAGTCACGGCCGGATGCGACAAGAGCTTTGCGACCTGCAAGACGAAATTCGCCAATCATCTGAACTTTCGCGGCTTTCCGCATCTGCCGGGCGCGGACTTCGCCTATTCCTACGCCAGCGGCAGCCAGACCCATGATGGCAAGGCGTTGTTTCCATGAACGGGACTGGAGAAAGAGTGCTGGCGCTGGCGCAAGGCTGGATTGGCACACCCTACCGGCATCAGGCGTCATTGCAGGGCGTCGGCTGCGATTGCCTCGGCCTCGTCAGGGGCATCTGGCGCACGCTTTATGGCGAAGAGCCCGAACTGCCACCGCCCTATGCGCCTGATTGGGCGGAGCGCGGCGGCGAAGACCGGCTGATGGCGGCGGCGAAGCGCTATTTCGCGACCGTGCGCGACATGGACGAAGCGATGCCGGGCGACATCCTGCTGTTCCGCTGGCGGCGCGACGCGGCGGCGAAACATCTCGGCATCTTCGCCGGACAGCAACATTTCATCCACGCCTATGAACAGGCGGCGGTGGTGCGCTCCGCCCTCGTTCCGGGCTGGAAGCGGCGCATTGCCGGCGTCTTCCGTTTTCCCGATCCCTGATATTTTCCGAGGCGACCCATGGCGACCATTATCTTTCAGGCGGCGGGCGCAGCACTCGGCGGCGTTTTCGGCCCTCTAGGAGCCGTTATCGGCCGCGCGGCCGGTGCGCTGGCGGGCAATGCCGTCGACCGTGCGTTGCTTTCGAACGGACGGACCGTATCGGGCGCAAGGCTTTCGACGGCGCGGATTCCCGGTGCGGACGAGGGCGCCGCCATCAACCGGCTTTACGGCACGGCGAGGATCGGCGGCACGCTCATCTGGGCGACGCGCTTCGAGGAAAGCGTGGAGGTGGAACGCCGCGGCGGCAAGGGCAATCGCGGCCCGAAGGTGGAAACCTATCGATACTTCGCCAATCTTGCCGTCGGGCTATGCGAAGGCGAAGCGGCCATGGTGCGGCGCGTCTGGGCCGATGGGCGGGAACTGGACCTGACAGACATCGAGATGCGCTTTTATCCCGGCAGCGAAACCCAGCTGCCCGATCCGTTGATCGAGGCGAAACAGGGCGCGGGCAACGCGCCGGCTTTTCGGGGGCTGGCCTATGTCGTGTTCGAACGCCTGCCGCTCGACGGTTATGGCAATCGCATTCCGCTCATGCAGTTCGAGGTGGTGCGGCCGGTCGGAAGGCTGGAAAAAGCCATCCGTGCCATCACCATCATCCCCGGTGCGACGGAACACGGCTACGCCACGGCGCAGGTTTCCGAACGTACCGGCCTGGGTGAAAGCCGCATCATGAACCGCAACGGTCTTACGGCTTCGACCGACTGGCAGGCGGCCATCGACGAATTGCAGGCGCTTTGCCCCAACCTTCGCAATGTGGCCCTTGTGGTGAGCTGGTTCGGCACTGACATGCGGGCGGGCGAATGCCGCATTCTGCCGGGCGTGGAAGTGGCCGACCGCGACCGGGAAAGCGCCCCGTGGTCCGTCGCCGGCCTGTCACGTGGGGAGGCGCATCTGGTAAGCCACCACGATGGCGGACCGGCCTATGGCGGCACGCCGGATGATGCGAGCGTGGTGCAGGCGATAGCCGACCTCAAGGCGCGTGGGCTGAAGGTCTGCCTTTACCCCTTCGTGATGATGGATGTGCCGGCCAGCAACGGCCTGTCTGACCCCTATGGCAAAGGCGAGCAGGACGCCTATGGCTGGCGCGGGCGCATCACCTGTTTTCCGGCCCCCGGTAGGGCAGGTTCGCCCGACCGCAGCGAGGCAGCACGGGCGGAAATTTCCACCTTCTGCAACCGCGAAGAAGGATATCGCCGCATGGTGCTGCATTACGCGGCACTTGCGGCAAAGGCGGGCGGCGTTGACGCCTTCCTGATCGGTTCGGAGTTTCGCGGCCTGACAGGCCTGCGCGACCGCAACGATGCCTTTCCTTTCGTGGAGGAACTGGTGCGGCTGGCGGCGGATGTGCGCGCCATTGTCGGGCCGGAGACGAAACTGACCTATGGCGCGGACTGGAGCGAATATTTCGGCTACCAGCCGGCGGACGGTTCGGGCGACGTGTTCTTCAATCTCGATCCGCTGTGGGCAAGCCCCGATATCGACGCCATCGGCATCGACAATTACATGCCGCTTTCCGACTGGCGCGATGAGGACGTCGCAAACGGCAATCCTGATGGCATGAGCGGCCCGGACGATGCTGGCGTCTTCCGCCGTGCGATGACGGCAGGCGAAGGCTTCGACTGGTATTACGCCAGCGACGCGGATCGCGTGGCGCGGCGGCGCACGGCCATCACCGATGGGCTGAAGGGCAAGCCATGGGTGTTCCGTTACAAGGACATCGGAAACTGGTGGCTGAACGCCCACTACGAGCGGGTGAAGGGCGCAGAGAAAACCACACCGACCGCATGGGTTCCGGGATCGAAGCCGGTCTGGTTCACCGAACTCGGCTGCCCGGCGGTGGACAAGAGTGCGACGCGCCCGAATGTCTTTCCCGATCCGAAATCGGCGGAAAACGCCTTTCCCTATTTTTCCCGCAGGGGCCGCGCCGACAGCCAGCAGCGGCGGTTTCTGGAAGCACATCTTGAGCATTGGACGGGCGAAGACGATGCCGCGATGGTGGACAGAAACCGGGTTTACCTGTGGACCTGGGATGCGCGGCCTTTTCCGGCCTTTCCGCAGAATGGAGCGGCCTGGAGCGACGGCGCAAACTGGCGCACCGGCCATTGGCTGAACGGGAGGCTCGGAACCGCGACGCTTGCGGATACGATTGCGGCAATCCTCACCGATCACGGCTTTTCCGGTTTCGACGTCTCCGCCGTCAGCGGCGACCTGACCGGTTATGTGCAGGGCGACGTCACCTCCGCCCGCAACCTGCTGGAACCGTTGATGGCCGCGTTTCAGGTGGATGCCACTGAAGATGGCGGAACCCTGCGCTTCCGTTCCCGCAACTCGGCGGTGCTGCCCGTTCGTGACGTGGCCTTGGTCGCCGATCTGGAGGACGAGCCGTTGTGGTCGGAAAATCGCGGCCATGACAGCGATTTCGCTGCTGAAGCCGTGCTGACCTCCTTCAATCCCGCGCTTGATTACGAGCAGGCCAGCGTGCGTTCGCGTCGCATCGATGATGCCGGCAGCCGGGTGATGCGGCTCGATCTCAACGCTGCCCTCTCGGCGGAAACGGCGGAAGCGGCGGCTGAGGCCCTGTTGCGCGACAACCGGCAGGCGCGGCGCAGCTTGCGCTTTGCCCTGCCGCCTGGAGATATCGCTCTGGAACCCGGCGATTGCATCCGCCTTCCGCAAGGCGTTTTTGCGGAAGCTCCGGCAGGACGGTTTCTGGTCAGCCGGATCGAAGACGGCAATGTGCGTCAGGTGGAAGCGCGCGCCTTTTCCGCTGGCCTCTCCGTTTTCGCAGGCGCTGCGGACGAACGGCGCACGGGTGGTGGAACCGGTACGGAAGGTTTTGCCCCGGAGGTGCTGTTTCTCGACCTGCCGCGCCATGACGGCGCCGCGCCGGAAGATTCGGCGCGGATCGCAGTTTTTGCGAGGCCCTGGCGGCCGGTTCTCGTCTCCGCTTCGCCGGGTGCGGAAGGCTATCGCCAACGCGCCGTGTTCGACCGGCCCGCGATGATCGGTGCGCTGACGATGCCTCTGACGCCCGGTCCGTCCGGCCGTTTCGACCGCAAAAACACCATCCTGATCGATCTGCCCTCCGGCGAGCTTTCCTCGGCTGAGGAACTTTCGGTGCTGAACGGTGAGAACCGCATCGCGGTCAGGGCCGCAAACGGTGTCTGGGAGATCGTCGCTTTTGCGCGGGCCGAGGAAATCGCGCCCTCTCGCTGGCGGCTTTCCGCCCTGCTGCGTGGGCTTGGCTGCACGGAAGACGCGCTTGCCGCAGGCGCGGCCATCGGCAGCGCGGTCGTGGTGCTGGATGCGGCGGTGCAGCCGCTCGGCCTTGCCGCGAGCGACTGCGGACGTCGCCTGAACTGGATCGCTGAAGTCGCGGGAAAGGCGGGCGCTCCCGCCGGGCCTTTCGCCTTCGAGGGTGGCATGCGGGCGCAGACGCCGCTTGCGCCGGCGCATCTTTCCGGCGAGCGACGCAGGGACGGCGTTCTGCTGCGCTGGATGCGCCGGGGCCGGGTGGACGCCGATGGCTGGGACGCCACGGAGATACCACTGGACGAGCCTTTCGAGCGTTACCGCGTGGAGGTGCTGGACGGCGAGGCAGTACGACGCACGGCGGAGGTCTCCGAACCCTTATGGTTGTACCCCGCCACGGATGAACTCACAGATTTCCCGGCATTGCGGGATCACATTTCCGTGCGTGTCCGCCAGCTCGGCCGCGCGGTGCCCTCGGGAGTGGCGGCGCAAGCCCTTCTCCCGCTCTGACAACTGCCTGAAAAACAACGCAAAGGACGAGATTATGGACACTACCAAGCCATGGTATCAATCGCGCACGATCTGGGGGGCGCTGATTGCGGTTTTCGCGCCGCTTTTCAGCATCGCCGGTCTTAACCTGCCCGCAGGCCTGCAGGGCGAGCTGGCGGAGGGGCTGGTGACGGTGGCGGGCGGAATTGGCGGCCTGATCGCGCTTTACGGCCGCCTTTCGGCAACCCGCGCCATCCGCTGACAACGTTTGCGCCCATGCCGTCCCCACCGTGCGCCGTCGCGGCGGGGGCGGCATTCATTTGCCATTCAGACGCTTTGCGCTACAACTTCGGTCACAATACGGTTCGAGACGCACCCGATTTATCTGGAAGATTTGTGCAATGGCATCACCTCTCATCATCGCGACGCTTGCAGCCGGGCTTTCCGGTTTCACGGCGCCCGAGGCTGATTTGCAGGGCCATTACATTCTGGCTGCGAGCGACTGCGGCGCAGCCGTCTCCCGTGTGGTGCGCGAAACCGGCGGCCAGCTTCTTTCGGTCTATCCCTCCGGCGACGGTCAGTCCTGTGTCGTCACCGTTCTCGTCCAGGGTAATGGCGAGCGCCCGCGCAAGGTGACGATGCGCGTGCCGATGTAGCCTTGCCCGCATCGCCGAAATATCGGAAAACGATCCGAGAGACTTAGCATGACCGGCAACGCGCGCGCGGGCCGGGACACAGGAAAGGGCGGACAATGCGTATTCTCGTGGTTGAGGATGATGCCAATCTCAATCGTCAGCTGACCGATGCGCTGAAAGAAGCCGGTTATGTTGTCGATCAGGCATTCGACGGCGAGGAAGGGCATTATCTCGGCGATACCGAGCCCTATGACGCGATCGTTCTCGATATCGGCCTGCCGCAGATGGACGGCATCACCGTCGTCGAGAAATGGCGCGCCGCAGGCAAGGCCATGCCGGTCCTCATTCTCACTGCCCGCGATCGCTGGAGCGACAAGGTGGCGGGCATCGATGCCGGTGCCGACGATTACGTGACCAAGCCCTTCCATGTCGAAGAGGTCCTCGCCCGTGTGCGCGCGCTCATCCGCCGCGCCGCCGGCCATGCCTCCTCCGAACTCGTCTGCGGTCCGGTCAAGCTCGACACCAAATCCTCCAAGGCGACCGTCAACGGCGTGACGCTGAAGCTCACCTCGCACGAGTTCCGCCTGCTCTCCTATCTCATGCATCACATGGGCGAGGTCGTCTCGCGCACGGAGCTGGTCGAACATATGTACGATCAGGATTTCGATAGGGATTCCAACACGATCGAGGTGTTTGTCGGACGTTTGCGCAAGAAGCTCGGGGTTGATCTGATCGAGACGATCCGTGGTCTCGGTTACCGGATGCAAGCGCCGGCAGATGCGAAGTAACTCTCTTACCGCCCGCGTTCTGCTGCTCGCCTCTGCCTGGTCGGCGCTGGCGCTGGTGGTGATCGCTGTTGTGATTTCGACGCTCTACCGGCAGGGCGTGGAGCGTAGCTTCACCGATCTCCTGCGCGCCCAGCTCTATAACGTCATCAATTCCGTGACGATTTCCAACGAGAACACGCTGGCGGGCAGTCCGCAGCTCGGCGATCTCAGGTTCTCGCAGCCCGATACCGGCTGGTACTGGGTGGTGGAGCCGCTCGGCAACTTCCAGACCGCGCCGCTGGTCTCCTCTTCGCTCGGCGTCTCGTCCCTGCCGGTGCCGAGCATCATCGATGCGCCTTTCGATAACCGCTATGAGCGGTTTTATGCCGTCACCGATGAGGCGGGCAATAAGGTGCGCGTGGCCGAAACGGAAGTCGTGCTTGATGGTGAGGGTCGTGCGGCGCGGTTTCGCGTCTCCGGCAATCTGAATGTCGTTGAAGACGATGTGCGCGATTTTTCCAACAGCCTTTATCTGGCGCTCGCCGTCTTCGGCGTCGGCAGTCTGGTCGTCAACGGTCTCGCCATTCTCTACAGTCTGCGGCCGCTCGATCAGGCCCGCGTGGCGCTCGGCAAGATCAGGGGCGGGGAGGCGGAAAGCCTCGAAGGTGATTTCCCGCGCGAAATCCAGCCGCTGGCGAACGAGGTCAACGCGCTGATCGACAGCAACCGGCGGCTTGTGGAGCGCGCCCGCATGCAGGTCGGCAATCTCGCGCATTCGCTGAAAACGCCGATTGCCGTGCTTCTGAACGAGGCCCGCACGCTGGAGCCGCAGCATGGCGATCTGGTGCGTGCGCAGGCCGACGCCATGCAGGCGCAGGTGCAGTCCTATCTTTCCCGCGCCCGCATCGCCGCCCAGCGCGGCTCGATCCTTGCCCGAGTGGAAGCGGAGCCGGCGCTGGAACGGCTGGTGCGCGTGATGCGCCGCCTGAACCCGGACAAGCAGTTCGTGCTGAATTTCGAACAACCCGGCACCGTGCTTGGCATGGAGCAGCAGGATCTGGAGGAGGTCGTCGGCAACCTTCTGGAAAATGCCGCGCGTTTTGCCGAGACGAGAGTGGTCGTCACGCTTACCGCCGGCACACACCCGTCCTCCGATGCTGAAATCGCGCGCCGTTCCTGGGTGGAGCTGACTGTCGAGGATGATGGGCCGGGGCTGGAGCCGGAACAGATCAGCGAAGCGATGAAGCGCGGCAGGCGGCTGGATGAGAGCCGACCGGGAACGGGCCTCGGATTGTCGATCGTTTCCGAGGTGGTGTCTGAATACCATGGCCGTTTTTCCCTCTCGCGCAGCGGGATAGGTGGGCTGAAAGCCGATCTGATTTTGCCCGGCCTCTCGAAAGAGCTTGCGTGAGCCACGAAAAAAGGCAAGAAATTCAATGCCGGTATATTAGGTGCAATGCGGTAGCGGAAAGAGGACAGGGTTTGGTTGACGTGTATGATGGCTGTCGCTCCGTGACGATGCGTTCGCTGGTGTCACGCCCGGCACTTCTCTCGATCCTGTGCGTTTCGATGCTGAGCGCCTGCACCACCACGGGCACCCGCCCGGCGGGCGGTGGCAGCCTGTTTGGCCGCTCGGCGCAGCCTTCGACACCGTTCCTTGCCAATCTGCAGGGCGGCATTGTCGGGCGAAGCGGCGTGCAACTTGACAGGGGCGACCAGACCAAGGCGCTCGAGGCGGAATATAAGGCGCTGGAAACGTCCCCGGTCGGCACGCCGGTCTCATGGACCGGCGACGATGCCAGCGGGCAGGTGGTCGCCAACGCGCCCTATCAGGTCGGCAACCAGAATTGCCGGCAATATTCCCACACCCTGACCGTCGATGAAAAGGAAACCCGGGTGCGCGGTGCGGCCTGCCGCAATGCCGATGGCAGCTGGTCTCCTTTGACGTAAATCAAGGTCGCGGATTTTCCACAATGACAGGAAGGGGCATCGCGGTGCAGCCGGAACATGCCGGGCGGTGCGGCGTGATGTCTCAAATTCACGTCATCTCCGTGCTTCATGTTTCCATGTGCCGTGCATTCGAGTAATTGAGCCTTATGTTCTGGATTGTCGTTGCGATACTGACGGCGGCTGTCGCCATCGTCCTGATGTACCCGCTGATGCGGAAGACCGAGGTGTCGCAGACGCGGCGCGACGGCGAAGTTGCCGTCTATCGCGACCAGCTTGCCGAACTCGACCGTGAACGCGCGGCCGGCCTGATCGGCGAAACCGAGGCCGAATATGCCCGCGCCGAAATTGGCCGCCGGCTGCTTGCCGCCGCCGATGCCGGGCAAGGTGCTGAAAGCAGCGCCCGGCCGCTTGGGCACAATCTCGCCGTAACCCTGATCACCGTTCTGCTGCCGGCACTCGGCCTCTGTCTTTACGTCTGGAAGGGAAGTCCGGAGGTGCCGGACATGCCGCTGGAAGCACGTCTTGAAAACCCCGGCAACGACATGAACCTTCTCGTCGCCCGGGCCGAAAGGCATCTGGCGCAGAACCCGGATGACGGCGCTGGCTGGGATATCCTCGCGCCGATCTATTTCAAGACGATGCGGCTTGGCGATGCCGAGCTTGCCTATCGCAATGCGCTTCGGCTCGACGGACCAAACCCGGAACGACTGACGGGACTTGGCGAAACGCTGGTGGCGGGCAATGACGGCATCGTCATCGAAGCCGCGCGCAAGGCCTTTGCCGAAGCCGAGCGGTTGAAGCCCGGCAACCCGCGCGCCCGATTTTATCTGGCGCTTTCGCTGGAGCAGGCGGGTAAGGCCGAAGAAGCGCGCGCGGCCTTTGCGGCGCTGGCGGCGGATGCGCCCGCCGGTGCGCCATGGTTGCCGCTGGTGCGTGAACATATCGCCAGAACCGGCGGTAAGGCAGCGCCCACAGCACCCGGCCCGACCGCAGACGATGTGGCGGCGGCGAAAGACATGACGCCCGCCGATCGGCAGGCAATGATCGAGGGCATGGTGGCGAGCCTCGACGCCAAGCTGAAAGAAGACCCCGCTGATCTCGAGGGCTGGATGCGTCTCATGCGCGCCTATTCCGTCTTGAAGAACGAAGCGAAGGCGGGTGCGGCATTGAGAGCCGGCCTGCAGGCTTTTCCGCCCGAGGGCGAGCAGGGCAGACAGCTTCTGGCGCTGGCAAAGGAATTGGGCGTTTCGGCCGGACCGGTCAGGGGGAGCGCTCCGCCGAATGCGGCGCCGCAGGGAGTGACGCAATGACCCGCAAACAGAAACGGCTGGCGATCATCGGCGGCGGCATGAGCTTCATCGTCGCGGCGGTGTTACTCGTCATGTTCGCCTTCGGCCAGTCCATCGCCTATTTCTACATGCCGGCCGATCTGGAGAAGACGCCGGTCAATCCCGGCACCCGCATCCGCCTTGGCGGGCTGGTGGCGGAAGGCTCCGTCAAGCGCGGCGAGGGCCGCACGGTAAGCTTCACCGTGACCGACGGCGAAGCAAACGTACCGGTCAGCTATACCGGCATCCTGCCCGATCTCTTCCGCGAGGGGCAGGGCGTGGTGACGGAAGGCGTTTTCGATGCCGCGACCCGCGGTTTTGTGGCTGACAGCGTTCTGGCCAAACACGACGAGAACTATATGCCGAAGGAAGTGGCCGACCGGCTGAAGGACAAGGGCCTGTGGCAGCAAACCGAGGGGGGCGGACAGCCTTCCGGCGTTTCCACAGACGGGGCTTCGGCCGACAAGACCGGAGCGACGCGATGATCAACGAGATCGGCCACTATGTTCTGGTTCTGGCGCTCGCCGTGGGGCTGATCGTCTCGACGCTGCCGGTGATCGGTGCACGCCGCAACGACCGCGCGTTGATGGATATCGCCTCGATCGGCTCCATCATGATGTTCCTGCTGGTGGCCTTGTCCTTCGCGGCGTTGACGCGGGCTTACGCCGTCTCGGATTTCTCCGTCCGTAATGTTTGGGAAAACTCCCATTCGCTGATGCCGATGCTCTACAAGCTGACCGGCGTATGGGGCAACCACGAAGGCTCCATGTTGCTGTGGCTGCTGATCCTGGTGTTTTTCAGCATGCTCGTCGCCGTCTTCGGTCGCAACCTGCCGGAAACGCTCAAAGCCAATGTGCTCTCCGTGCAGGCTTGGATTTCCGTCGCTTTCCTGCTGTTCATCCTGCTCACCTCCAATCCGTTCATGCGTCTGGAGCGGGTGCCGGCCGAAGGGCAGGACCTGAACCCGATCCTTCAGGATTTCGGTCTCGCCATCCATCCGCCGCTGCTCTATCTCGGTTATGTCGGCTTTTCCGTCTGTTTTTCCTTCGCCGTCGCAGCACTTCTGGAAGGTCGGATCGATGCGGCATGGGCGCGCTGGGTAAGGCCGTGGACGCTGGCAGCATGGACCTTCCTGACGGCGGGCATCTCCATGGGGTCCTATTGGGCCTATTACGAACTCGGCTGGGGCGGCTGGTGGTTCTGGGACCCGGTGGAAAACGCCTCCTTCATGCCATGGCTTGCGGGCACGGCGCTGCTGCATTCGGCGCTCGTCATGGAAAAGCGCGAGGCGCTTAAAATCTGGACCGTGCTTCTGGCGATCATGACGTTTTCGCTGTCGCTGCTCGGCACCTTCCTCGTGCGCTCCGGCGTTCTGACCTCCGTGCACGCCTTCGCCACCGATCCGAGCCGTGGCATCTTCATCCTCTGCATTCTGACGCTTTTCATCGGCGGAGCCTTTGCGCTCTTCGCGTGGCGCGCGCCGACATTGAAGGTGGGCGGGTTGTTTGCGCCGATCTCGCGCGAAGGCGCGCTCGTCCTCAACAACCTGATCCTGACGGTATCGACCGCGACCGTGCTGATCGGCACGCTTTACCCGCTCATTCTCGAAACGCTGACGGGTGAAAAAATCTCGGTCGGTGCGCCGTTCTTCAACCTCACCTTCGGCCTCCTGATGATCCCGATCCTGATCGTCACGCCCTTTGGGCCGATGCTGGCCTGGAAACGCGGCGATCTTCTCGGGGCGTTCCAGCGGCTTTATGTGGCGGCGGCCGTTGCAGCCCTTGCCGGGCTGACGCTGTGGTATGTGGAAAACGGTGGTCCGGTGCTGGCGGCACTCGGCATTGCCGCCGGCTTCTGGCTGATCTTCGGGGCGTTCGCCGATCTCTGGTATCGCGCCAACTTCGGCAAGCTGGCCTTTGGCATTGCGTTCCGCCGCCTCAAGGGCCTGCCGCGCTCGGCTTTCGGTGCCGCGCTTGCCCATATGGGGCTTGGCATCACCGTGCTCGGCATCGTCACCGTCACCACCTTCGAGACCGAAACGGTTCTGGAAATGAAGCAGGGCATGGTGGCGGAAGCGGGCGGTTATAGCCTCACCTTCGACGGCATCCGCCATGCCGTCGGCCCGAACTTCACCGAGGATCGCGGCCATTTCACCGTGCGCAAGGCGGGCGTGGAGGTGGCCGACGTCTGGTCTTCCAAGCGGCTCTACACCGCACGCCGCATGCCGACGACGGAAGCGGGCATCGTGACCTTCGGCCTCAGCCAGCTCTATGTCTCGCTCGGCGATCCCATGGCCGATGGCGGCATGGTGGTGCGCATCTGGTGGAAACCCTTCATCCTCTGCATCTGGGGCGGCACGCTCTTCATGATGGCAGGCGGCTTCATCTCGCTCTCCGACAGACGGTTGCGGGTGGGCGCGCCGAACCGCAAGGCGAAGCCGGTAAAAGCGGCCGCGATGCCGGAGGCGGCGGAATGAGTGCGGCCTTCCTACCCTCATTCATGTGCCTGTCACAGGAATCCAGTCGACGCGCGTCTGCGCGGCGAAAGACCCCTTTCAGCCCAAGGACTTGGGCTGGCTGGATTCCTGTGACGAGCACAGGAATGAGGGAGGGTGTGGTGAGGCTAACTCTTCTTCTCACCCTCATATTCGCCGCGTTTCCCGCCTCGGCCTTCAATCCCGACGAGGTGCTGAAGGACCCTGTGCTCGAACAGCGGGCGAGGAACCTCACCTCGCAACTGCGCTGCATGGTCTGTCAGAACCAGTCGATCGACGACAGCAATGCCGAACTGGCGCGCGATCTGCGCGTCCTGGTGCGCGACAGGCTGGTTGAGGGCGACAGTGACAGGGCCGTGATCGATTACGTCGTGTCGCGCTACGGCGAGTTCGTGCTGCTGAAACCGCGCCTCAGCCTTCGCACCGTGCTTTTGTGGGGCGCGCCCATCGGTCTCACCCTTGCGGGAATTTTTGCCGTGTTTATCTTTTCGCGCCGCCGGGCAACGCAGGAGCGGCCGCAAAAGCTGAGCGCGGACGAAGAAGAGCGAATTCGCAATCTCATTGAAAAATAATCGATTTCCATGTCTGTCCTCGGTTCTTTTTCAACATTACGGATTTTTCATTCGTCAGACACTTCGCTGTAAGGTGTCACCTCCTATATCTTTCTCATCCACCGCTTCTCCCCGGTAAAACGGGCTCCAGTCTGAATGAAGAAAGAAGGTACACCATGTCTCACTCGCAAAACGGACGTTCCTCGCTGAAGACGGTTCTGAAGGCGACGACCGTTGGCGGTCTTGCCGCGCTGATGCTTTCGACCGGCATCGCCGCACCGATCACCCATTTGTTTGCCGCGCCCGTCGAAGTGACCGCGCCGCAGGTTCCGAGCTTCGCCAATGTGGTCGACGCGGTTTCGCCCGCCGTCGTCTCCGTTCGCGTCCAGTCGAACGTGCAGCCCGCTTCCGATGACGCCAGCAACTTCTCCTTCAACTTCGGTGGCCGTGGTCTCGATCAGCTGCCGGACGACCATCCGCTGAAGCGCTTCTTCAAGGAATTCGGCGGCCCCAACCAGGATCGCTCCGACCGTGGCCCGAACCGCCATCGTGATGGCAAGGGTCCGCTGCGTCCGGTCGCTCAGGGGTCCGGTTTCTTCATCTCCGAAGACGGTTATGTGGTGACCAACAATCACGTGGTCGATGACGGTTCCGCCTATACGGTCGTGATGAATGACGGCACCGAACTCGAAGCAAAGCTCGTCGGCCGCGATCCGCGCACCGATCTGGCGCTGCTGAAGGTCGATGTGAACCGCAAGTTCACCTATGTGCAGTTTGCCGATGACAGCAAGATCCGCGTCGGTGACTGGGTCGTCGCCGTCGGCAACCCCTTCGGCCTTGGCGGCACGGTTACCTCCGGTATCATCTCGGCCCGTGGCCGCGATATCGGCTCCGGCCCCTATGACGATTACCTTCAGATCGACGCCGCCGTGAACCGCGGTAACTCCGGCGGTCCCGCCTTCAACCTCAACGGTGAAGTGGTCGGCATCAACACCGCGATCTTCTCGCCCTCCGGCGGCAACGTCGGCATCGCCTTCGCCATTCCGGCATCGGTGGCCAAGGACGTGATCGCCGACCTGCAGAAGGACGGCAAGGTCGAACGCGGCTGGCTCGGCGTGCAGATCCAGCCCGTCAGCAAGGACATTGCCGAATCGCTCGGTCTTGCCGAAGCGAGCGGTGCGCTCGTCGTCTCGCCGCAGTCCGGCTCGCCGGGCGACAAGGCCGGTATCAAGCAGGGTGACATCATCACCGCCGTCAACGGCGAGCCTGTCAAGGATGCCCGTGACCTGTCGCGTCGCATCGGCGGCATGGCCCCCAATGCCAAGGTTGAAATCTCGCTCTGGCGCGGTGGCAAGTCGCAGTCGGTGACGGTAACGCTCGGTGATCTCGCAAGCGACGACGCCTCCAAGGCGACGCCGGGCCAGAACAACGACAGCGGCAGCCAGTCCTCCAGCGAGAAGGTGCTGTCCAGCCTCGGCCTGACGGTTTCTCCCGCCGATGACGGCAACGGCCTTGCCATCACCGACGTCGACCCGGACAGTGACGCTGCTGCCCGTGGCCTGAAGACGGGTGAAAAGATCACCTCCGTCAACAACCAGCAGGTGGCTTCCGCCGCCGAGATCGAGAAAATTCTCGAACAGGCCAAGAAGGACGGACGCTCCAAGGCGCTGTTCCAGATCCAGACGGACAATGGCAGCCGCTTTGTCGCTCTCGATATCGACCAGAGCTAAGAATGTGAAATGCGATGCCGGTTTCTCTTGCGAGGCCGGCATCGTATCCCGCTCTTGAGATGGGGCGGTTGAGTATGGCAGGGCGTTGCCGGCCATTTCTTCTCCCCGCCGGGGAGAAGATGCCCCAAAGGGGCAGATGAGGGGGCAACCCCTCGGTCTATCGCTAACGTCGCCCCCTCATCCCGCTGCCGCGACCTTCTCCCCGGCGGGGAGAAGAAACAAGCGGAAACCACCCGTCCATATGCGGATCGCCCCGTCTCAAGGCCGGGAGACGCTAGAGATCAGGTCTTCGGAGGAAATCTCATGGAAAACAAGGTTCAGGAAATGTCTGTCGCATCTGTTTCCGGTTGTGCGGAAAAGGGCGAGGGCGCTATGGTCCCGCACATGAAGATTCTTGTTATTGAAGACGATCTCGAGGCTGCGGCCTATATGACCAAGGCGTTCCGGGAGGTTGGTATCGTCGCCGACCACGCGAGCGATGGTGAAAGCGGCCTGTTCATGGGCTGCGAGAATTCCTATGACGTGATGGTGATCGACCGCATGCTGCCGCGCCGCGACGGGCTTTCCGTCATCAGCGAGCTGCGCCGGCGCGGTATCGAGACGCCGGTCCTTATTCTTTCCGCGCTGGGGCAGGTGGATGACCGCGTGACGGGCCTGCGCGCCGGCGGTGATGATTATCTGCCGAAACCCTATGCCTTTTCCGAACTGCTCGCCCGCATCGAGGTGCTCGGCCGCCGCAAGGGCAAGCCCGAGCAGGATATGATCTACCGGGTCGGTGATCTCGAACTCGACCGGCTGTCGCACGATGTCCGTCGCGGCGGCAAGGAAATCCTGTTGCAGCCGCGCGAATTCCGACTGCTGGAATATCTCATGAAGAATGCCGGCCAGGTGGTGACGCGCACGATGCTTCTGGAAAACGTCTGGGATTATCATTTCGACCCGCAGACCAATGTGATCGACGTCCACGTGTCCCGCCTCCGCTCGAAGATCGAGAAGGACTTCGACAAGCCGCTTTTGAAGACCATTCGCGGCGCGGGCTACATGATGAAGGACGAGGGCTGATTGGCGAAAATGGCCCGCCTCAGAATATTGTTCCGGTCGACAGCGGTGCGCCTTTCGGCGCTGTATATCCTGCTATTTGCGCTCTGCGCCGCCTTTCTGGTCTTTTATGTCACCGCCCTTTCCGAACGGCTGCTGAACCAGCAGACGCGTGATGCGGTGCTGCAGGAAGTGTCGGACGTGCAGCGCATCTATAATCGCGGCGGCATCAACCCGCTTCTGCGGATGATGGAGCGCCGCGCCCGCCAGCCGGGGGCGAGCCTTTACATCATCGCCGGCCCGAATGGCGAAATCCTTGCCGGCAATGTCGCTTCCGTGCAGCCTGGCGTGTTCGACAAGGAGGGCTGGACGGGTTTCCCCTTCCGCTACGAGCGTTATTCCGAAAGCGGCGACAGCGTGCAGCATATGGCGACCGCCAATGTCTTCATGCTGGACAACGGCCTGCGTATCCTGATCGGCCGCGATCTCGGCGAGCCGACCAAGTTCCGGGCGCTGGTGCGCAACGCGCTGATGGTGGCGCTCGCCATCATGAGTGCCGGTGCGCTGCTGATCTGGTTCGGCATTGGCCGCAATGCCCTCAAACGCATCGACCGCATGTCGGCGGCGACAAAGAAAATCATGGCCGGCGATCTTTCGCAGCGCCTGCCGCAGGGCCGCTCCGGCGACGAATTCGACAGGTTATCCGGCTCGCTCAATGCCATGCTCGGCCGTATCGAGAAGCTGAACGAGGGCTTGCGGCAGGTCTCCGACAATATCGCCCATGACTTGAAAACGCCGTTGACCCGGCTGCGCAACAAGGCCGCCGCAGCACTGGACGATAATGACGAGACGAAACGGCGCGCGGCGCTCGAAGGCATCATCGCCGAATCCGACCAGCTTATCCGTACTTTCAACGCGCTATTGATGATTTCCCGCGTCGAGGCAGGCTCGATTGCCGCCGAGATGACCGATGTGGATATGTCGGCGATCGCCGCCGACAGCGCCGAGCTTTACGAACCGGTGGCCGAAGATGCCGGGTTGGCACTGGAGGCCGAGATCGAACCGGGCCTTTCGGTACAGGGCAACCGCGAACTGATCGGCCAGGCGCTTTCGAACCTCATCGACAACGCCATGAAATATGCCTGCGAGGGCGAAGGCGAAAAAAAACTCGTCGTGCGTCTGGCAAGACAGCCGGACGCCATCGTGCTTTCCGTCGCCGACAATGGCCCCGGCATCCCCGCCGACAAACGCGGCGAGGTGCTGAAACGTTTCGTGCGGCTGGATGAAAGCCGCTCGAAACCCGGCACGGGACTTGGCTTATCCCTGGTGGAAGCCGTGATGGAACTGCACGGCGGATCGCTCGTGCTGTCGGACACCGACGCATCGAACGCCGCCCGCCCGGGACTGACCGTTTCGATGGTCTTTCCCGAGAACGGTCGTTGAGGCCTGCTCCGGCTCAGAACGTATAGGACACACCAAGCATCGCGAAGGGCTGAATGTCCTTCTTCGAGAGCGGGCTTTCCTTGGCGTCGCCGATCAGGAAGCCGACGCCGCCGGCACCCGTCAACGTCCAGTTTTCCGTCATCAGATAGGAGACGGAGGCACTGGCGTCGATGCGCTTGAAGCCCGACTTCGCGTCGTATCGGCGCAGGCCCGAACGGGCGGACTGGGCAGAGGTTACGCCGAAATAGGATTTCATATGGTTGTCGTCCGCCCAGGTGGCGGACAGATCAGCACCGAAGATGAATTGCTCGTATTTCTGGGAGACGCTTGCGCCGACAGTGGCGGTCAGACTTTCGCTGCCGCCGATAGTCTTGTCCACCTTGGCATAGATTTCGAAGGGGTCGATGCCATAGGCGATGACACCGCCGACCACGCCGCCTGCCTTGATGTCGCCCATCCCGCGAAGATTTTTCTTGTCGTCCTTTTCCTTGCGCCCTTCTTCCCAGCCGCCCTTGACGCCCAGTCTGAAGCCGTTCTGGTTGAAGAGGTTGACGGTGGCGCCGCTGAAATCGATGCTCAGCGTATCGCCGTACTCGACGGAAACCAGCGGGAAGGGGCCGGCCTCGAACTTGTCCGAACCCTCGTATTTGGGCGCATAGACCGCACCCACGCCGAGCGTGATTTTCCATTCGCTGGAACTGCTGTAGCGGGCGTCGTCGAAATTGCCCTGCGGATCGGCCGACCTGTCCGATTTACCGATATCGGCCGCGAAAACGGGCGTGCAGACGGCCTGCGCCATCGGCAACGCTGTCAGGCACAATGCCAGCGCGCGCAGGTTTTTGTGCCATTTTGCCGTAAAAATCTGTTTCATGATCATATCCGTTGCAGCCTTGATGAATTTCCGGGCTGGGCTTGAAGCGCCGGAAAACCTGGAGTCGGGTTTCGTTGATGAGGACGCTACGCGGGCATAATTGCAGCGACATTACGCGGTGCGGTCCTCAGCGTGCGAAACGAAAGCCCGAGTGCCGGATCTGGAAAACATCGGCATAAGCGGTTTTCCTGATCGCAAAGCGCCCCGCATTTGTTACAACGCGGGAGTGTATGCGCCCGGAGGCTTCGACGACGTGCGGCGGCAGGACGGTTTTCGGAGGCGGTGCGTTCCGGAAGCGAGGCACGGTCGAAGGGCGGACGGGACAGTCGGGAGAGGGAGAGAGACAGTGACGCAACCCCAAACCGCGCAAAGGCGGCTGAGCGAGGTTCTGCCGGGCGTGATCCGCCCCTATACGCAGACGGAGCTGAAATCGGTTCTTTCGACGCTGAAAGACATCGGCAAGAATGAGCCGGCGGTGGCCGCGCTGCTTGCCGGTGAAAGCCCGCTGAAGGAATTCATTGCCGCAGCTTTCACGCTGTCGCCCTATCTGCGCGACATGGCTGCGGCCGATGAAGGGCTGCTGACGCTTGCTATTTCCAAACCGCTGGAGCCGCTGTTGACCGATCTTGTCCGTCAGGCCCGCGATTGCTGGAAGCCCGGGCAAGAGGGTGGCGTGCCCGTCGAAAACGAGGTGATGTCGCGTTTGAGAATAGCCAAACGGCGGCTTTCCTTCGTCGCAGCACTCGCCGATCTGGCGCGCATTTTCACCGCCCGCGATACGACGCGGTGGCTGAGCGACATGGCGGATGCATCGCTTTCCGCCGCCATCGATCACCTGCTGCTCGTCGCCCATGAAAGCGGCAAGCTCAAACTGAAGAACATCGCCGCGCCAAGTGAAGGCTCGGGACTGATCGTGCTCGGCATGGGCAAGCTCGGCGCACGCGAACTCAACTATTCCTCCGATATCGACGCGGTGGTGTTCTTCGAGCCGTCGGCGGGCATCATCGACGATCCCTATGATGCAACGGAGAATTTCGGCCGCATGATGCGCCGCCTCGTGCGCATCATGCAGGAGCGCACGGCAGATGGTTACGTCTTTCGCACTGATCTCAGGCTCCGGCCAGACCCCGGCTCGACGCCGCTTGCCATACCCGTGGAAGCGGCGCTGCTTTATTACGAGGGCAGGGGCCAGAACTGGGAACGCGCCGCCTATATCAAGGCGCGTCCGGTGGCGGGCGACCTTGCGGCAGGCGAAAACTTCCTGCGCGAACTGACGCCCTTCATCTTCCGCAAATATCTCGATTATGCGGCGATTGCCGATATCCATTCCATCAAACGGCAGATTCACGCCCATAAGGGCCATGGCGCGATTGCGGTGAAGGGCCACAACGTCAAGCTCGGGCGCGGCGGCATCCGCGAGATCGAGTTTTTCGCGCAGACGCAGCAGCTTATCGCCGGCGGCCGTATGCCGGCGCTGCGGGTGCGGGCAACGGAAAATGCGCTTGCGGCGCTGACCGAGGCGCAATGGATCGACGCCGAAACGCGCGACAGCCTGACGGAGGCCTATTGGTTCCTTCGCGAGGTGGAGCACCGTATCCAGATGGTGCGCGACGAGCAGACCCATGTGCTGCCCGACACCGAGACGGAATTGAAGCGCATCGCCTTCATGCTCGGTTTTGCCGATACGAAGGCGTTTTCCGAAAGACTGGAAGAGGTGCTGCGGCTGGTGGAACGCCGTTACTCGGCGCTGTTCGAGCAGGAAACGAAGCTCTCCGGTGAGGCAGGAAATCTGGTCTTCACCGGGCAGAAAGACGATCCCGATACGTTGAAGACGCTCGCGGCATTGGGTTTCGAACGCCCGGAGGATATTTCCCGCGTCATCCGCACCTGGCACAATGGCCGCTACCGCGCGACACAATCGGTCGAGGCGCGTGAGCGGCTGACGGAACTGACGCCGGATCTGCTCAGGGCCTTCGGCGAAAGCAAGCGGGCGGACGAAGCCCTGCTGCGCTTCGACAATTTCCTCTCCGGCCTGCCGGCGGGCATTCAGCTTTTCTCGCTGCTCGGCAATAATCAGGCGCTGCTGTCACTGTTGGTGACGATCATGTCGTCGGCGCCGCGCCTTGCCGAGATTATCGCCGCGCGTCCGCATGTCTTCGACGGCATGCTCGACCCGGCGCTGATGAGCGACGTGCCGACGCGCGACTATCTCGGCAGCCGGATGGCGAGTTTTCTCTCCAATGCCCGCCACTACGAGGATATTCTCGACCGGCTGCGCATCTTCGCGGCCGAGCAGCGTTTCCTGATCGGCGTTCGGCTTCTGACCGGTGCTATCCGTGGTGAGATCGCCGCCCGCGCCTTCACCCATCTCGCCGATCTGGTGATCGAGGCGGCCCTGAATGCGGTTCTTTCGGAGATGGAGGCGGCGCACGGACCCTATCCCGGCGGGCGCGTGGCCGTCATGGGCATGGGCAAGCTCGGCTCCTTCGAGCTGACGGCCGGTTCGGATGTCGACCTCATCCTCCTCTATGATTATGACGATGCCGCCCATGAATCCACCGGCGCAAAGCCGCTTGACGTGGTGCGTTATTTCACCCGCGTCACCCAAAGGCTGATCGCGGCGCTGTCGGCGCCAACGGCCGAAGGCGTGCTTTACGAGGTGGACATGCGGCTTCGCCCCTCCGGCAACAAGGGGCCGGTGGCGACACGCATTTCCGCCTTCGAGAAATACCAGCGCGAGGAAGCCTGGACCTGGGAACATATGGCGCTTTCCCGCGCCCGCCTGATCTGCGGCGATGTTTCGCTTATCGAAGATGCGCGCCACATCGTTGCCTCGGTGCTTTCCCGGAAACGGGAGGTGGCGAAAGTCTCCGCCGACGTGCTGGAAATGCGCAGCCTCATCGAACAGGAAAAGCCGCCGGAAAACATCTGGGACTTCAAGCTCATCAATGGCGGTCTGGTCGATCTGGAATTCATCGCCCAATATCTGGCGTTGGTCGGCCCGGTGAAGGGTCTCGCCCCGCACGAACCCGGGCGAAATACGGCATCGGCGTTGCAGGTGCTGGCCGCGCCGGTGATGGAGCAGCAATCCTTCGACGACTGCATGGCGGCAATGGCGCTTTATACCGAGATTTCCCAGATCGTGCGGCTGTGCATCGACGGCGCCTTTAACCCGAAGGAGGCTCCGGCCGGCCTCATCGATCTCGTCTGCCGGGCTGGAGACTGCCCGGATATTTCCACGCTGGAGGGCGAGGTGAAGCGGTTGGCGAAGACGGTGCGGAAGGCTTTTGTGGCGACGGTGAAGAATGGTGGATGATGGTGGCTGATGGTGGGTGCGATACCCCCCTCTGCCCTGCTGGGCATCTCCCCCTCAAGGGGGGAGATCGATATGCGGCACCTTTTAGGCCATCTCTAATGTTGCGAATGAGCTAGTGTTAGCTCCTGGCCGATCTCCCCCCTTGAGGGGGAGATGCCCGGCAGGGCAGAGGGGGGTGGCTGCGCGCGCTGCCGTTGCTTTAGCGCGACCCCACACCCACTCAATGCACCGTGCCGCAATGCCCCGCCGCATGCGGGATGATGATCGTCACCACTGTTCCCCGGCCTTCGCAGGAGCGGATTTTCATCGTGCCGCCATGCAGCCTGACGAGCGAGCGGGATATGGCAAGGCCGAGGCCGGAGCCGCCCTGGCTTTTGGCGTATTGGCTCTGCACCTGCTCGAAAGGCTGGCCGATCTTGTCAAGCGCCTGGGCGGGTATGCCGATGCCGGTATCGGCGATGGTGAGGATCATGGCGGCCTCGTGCACATGGGTGCGCAGCGCGATGCGGCCGCCATCGCCGGTGAACTTCACGGCATTGGAGAGCAGGTTGAGCATGATCTGCTTCATGGCGCGGCGGTCGCCCTGCATCGTCAGCCCGGCGCAGACCTTCTGCTGCACGGTGATGTTCTTCTGCTCGGCCTGAATGGCGGTCAGCCGCAGGGTTTCCTCGATGAGCGGCGCCAGATCGATCGTCTCGCGATTGATGCGCATATGGCCCGCCTCGATCTTCGACATGTCGAGAATGTCGTTGATGACGTTGAGCAGGTGCTTGCCGCTGTCATGGATATCGCGGGCATATTCGGAATATTTCGGCGAACCGACCGGCCCGAACATCTCGTTTTGCAGGATTTCGGAAAAGCCGAGAATGGCGTTGAGCGGCGTGCGCAGCTCATGGCTCATATTGGCGAGGAATTCGGATTTTGCGAGGTTGGCGGCCTGGGCGCGCTCTTTCTCGGCGAGATAATTGGCGTTGGCGTCGGAAAGCTCGGTCTTCTGCCGTTCCAGCTTGTGCTGCGAGGCGGAAAGATCGCCGATGGTGGCCATCAGCCGGCGTTCGGAATCGCGTAGGCGTTCCTGATGGCGCTTCAGAAGCGTGATGTCGGTGCCGACGGAAACGAGGCCGCCGTCACGGGTGCGGCGTTCGTTGATCTGCAGCCAGCGATCGTCGGCGAGCTGCACTTCCGTGGTGCGCGAAAGGCCTGACTGGTCGGGGTCCGCAACGCGCCGCTCCACCACCGGGCGTGCGGCCGCCGCATGCACGGTGCTTTTCTCCGTACCTGCCACCAGCACGCTGTCCGGAAGACCGTAAGCCTTCTGGTAATGGGTGTTGCACATTACGAGACGGTCGTTCTTGTCCCACAGCACGAAGGCTTCCGAGGTGGATTCGATGGCGTCGGCCAGGCGCTGGTCGGCCTCGGCATAGCGTTGTGCGAGGCGATGCTGTTCCGTAACATCCATGGCGATGCCGATGACGCGCGGGCCATTATTGGTGCGGATGACCTGGGCGCGGGCGCGCAGCCAGACATAGTGGCCCTTGGCATGGCGCATGCGGAAGATCTGGTCGATCTGACGTAGATCGCCGCAGCCGACAGCGCGGGCAAGCTCGTAGAGATTACCGTCTTCGGAATGCATCATCCGCGCCGCATCGGAAAAGGACAGCGGCGCTGCTTTCGGCGGCCTGCCGAGGATTTCGTAAAGCGAGCCGGACCAGAACATGCGCCGTGTCGAAAGATCGAAGTCCCAGAGGCCGCAACGGCCGCGCGACAGCGCCGTCTCCACCCGCAGGTTGGATTCGGCGAAGATGTCGTCGGCGTCGCGGGCGCGTTTGACCTGCATGTAATAGGCGTAGAGCACGACGAGAAGGATCGAGGATATGCCGGCGAAGAGTGTAACATTCATGGCGATTTCGCTGCGCCAGAACGAGCGGATCGGCTGCAGCGAGCGCCACGCGATCACCATGCCGCCATCGTCGCCGAAGGGGATCATCGTCGCATAATGCGGCTCGCCTTCGATATTGGTCTCGATGGTGCCGGGTGCGCCGGGAAAACGCTGTACGATGGCGATTTCAGGCAGCAAGGCGGGCAACGACGTGCCGATATAAAGCGTGGCGTCCTTGCCGGCGCCCGCGAAAATCCGGCCATTGCTGCCGGACAGAAGAACCATGGTGCCATCTGCGAGGCTGCCCGAAGGCAGCGCTGCGGCAAGGCTCGCCTCGGCACGGGTGCGCTCTTGCGAGGCAAAGACAATACCGTTGTTGATAAGGGCGGCCTTGGCGGTCAGCGCCGTCAGCGCCGTGGAGTGGCGGGCGGCCTCTTCCATGCGGCTGTATTCGGCAACAATGCCCAGCATGCGCGAGGCGGCGATGACGACGAGAAAGGCGAGGATGAGAATGGGGATCAGGCGTTTCAGCAGGGTCTCAACCTGCGGCATCGGGCGGTCGGAGCCATTCATCAAACCCATCAGGTCGCTGGAGAGCCTTTCGCCCCAGGCCGCAAGATCAGAAAATTTGGCATACGGTCGCTCATCGCCCGCAGTCGCCCGCCGCACGTTCGTCATTGTCCCGCCTTCGTGATATCCCCAGTGATTCGAAGCGCCGCCGCTCGAATATACGTAGTGAATCAAATGCGATTCGCCGTGTCCAGAGGCAATAGTTAAAAGAATTTTAACCCCTTGAACCGACTCCGTATTTTTTCGGGACAGGTCCGGCAGTCCGTTTCGAACTGCCGGAAAAGTGAAGGAAATCAGCCCTTCAGGATACGCCCGACGATGTCACTGACATCCGTTGAAAGGCCTTTTGCGTCGGCGATCGTCGAAAGTGCGACCTTGGCATGTTCAGCGCGGCTTGCCTCCAGCGACCGCCAGGAGCGCATGGAGGTAAGAATGCGGGCGGCAAGCTGCGGATTGCGCTTGTCGATGGCGACGATCTGCTCCGCAAGGAACCGATAGGCCTCCCCGTCGGCACGGTGGAAACCGGTGGGGTTGGAGAAGGCGAGCGTGCCCACCAGAGAACGCACCCGGTTCGGATTGGTAGCGACGAAATGTTTCGATTTCATCAGCGCCTTGATGCGGTCCAGCGCGCCGTCGCCCGGAATGGCGGCCTGCAGCGAGAACCACTTGTCTAGCACCAGCGCATTGTCGGCAAAGCGCGTTTCGAAGGCGGCGAGCGCTTCTTTCGTCTCGGTGCTATCGGGGAAACGCTGGGTCAACACGCCTAACGCATGCGCAAGATCGGTCATGTTGGTGGCGTCGGCATAGGCCTTTGCCGCCCGCAGCGGTGTTCCTTCCGCAAAGGCGAGATAGTTGAGCGCACCGTTGCGCAGCGAGCGACGTCCGGCACTGGCGGCATCCGGGCTATAGGCCTCGCCGTCAGCCTTGTCGTCCGCAAGCTGTCTGAAGGTTTCCAGTCCAGCCGTTGCAATCGCCTTGATCGTGGCATTACGCGCCTTGTGAATGGCGTCGGGATCGTAGCCGCCGCCCAGTTCCCGGGCAATATCCGTTTCGCTCGGCAGCGCCAGCGCCTGCGCCCGGAAAGCCGGTTCGAGCGTGTCGTCACCGACGATTTCGATCAGCGTCGCGACGAGGTCCGCGTCGATGCGCACTTCCTTGCCGTTCTGGACGGCCTTGGTGGCGGTAATCAGCGTGGGCAAAGCCAGATCGGTGAGGGCCTGGAAGCGGGCAAACATATCCGTCTCGTGCCGGGCGATCTGCACGAGGTCGCTAGCACCCTGTTCGAAGTGCAGGTTGACCGGCGCAGAGAAGCTGCGGTTGATCGACAGCACCGGCCGCGAGGAAATGCCGGTAAAGGAAAATGTCTGGTTGCGTTCGGTCAGGTGCAGCACGCCGTTGCGGTATTCGCCGCCCGTAACTGCCTGCGGTTCGGCGATCTGGCCGTTATCAAGGATCAGCGCCGCCGACAGGGGAATATGCCGAGGCTGTTTCAACGGCTGGCCGGGTGTGGGGGCCACGGTCTGTTCCAGCGTCAGCCTGAAGGTGGCAGTTCCGGCATCGTAACCGGAGGAGACGGAGATGAGCGGTGTTCCGGCCTCGACGTACCACAGCGAAAACTGTGACAGGTCGCGGCCGCTGGCATCGGCAAAACTCTTGACGAAATCCTCGACTGTCGCCGCGTCGCCGTCATGACGTTCGAAATAAAGGTCCATGCCCTTCTTGAAGTCGTCTTCCCCAAGGATCGTGGCGATCATGCGGGTGACTTCGGCGCCTTTTTCATAAACGGTCGTCGTGTAGAAATTGTTGATTTCGCGGTAGGTATCCGGGCGCGGCGGGTGTGCCAGCGGGCCGGAATCCTCCGGAAACTGCTCCGATTTCAGGTGACGCACATCGGCGATGCGCTTGACCGGGCGCGAGCGCATATCGGCGGAAAATTCCTGGTCGCGATAGACCGTCAGGCCTTCCTTCAGGCAGAGCTGGAACCAGTCGCGGCAGGTGATGCGGTTGCCGGTCCAGTTGTGGAAATATTCATGCGCGATGATGCGCTCGATATTGGCGTAATCCGCGTCGGATGCGGTTTCCGGGTCGGCCAGAACGAATTTGTCGTTGAAGACGTTGAGACCCTTGTTCTCCATCGCGCCCATGTTGAAATCGGACACGGCGACAATCATGAATATATCGAGGTCGTATTCGCGGCCGAATCGCTCCTCGTCCCATTTCATCGAACGTTTCAGCGCGTCCATGGCATAGGCCGCGCGCGGCTCCTTGCCGTGCTCAACGTAAATCTTCAGCGCCACTTCGCGGCCGGAGACGGTGGTGAACGTGTCTTCCACCACGCCGAGATCGCCGGCGACGAGCGCGAACAGATAGCTGGGTTTCGGGTGTGGATCGAACCATGCGGCGAAATGGCGGCCTTCATCGTAATTGCCGCCGCCGAGGAAATTGCCGTTCGACAGCAGCAGCGGATTGCCTTCCTTGGCGGCGATGATCGTCACCGTATAGGGCGCCAGAACATCCGGCCGGTCCGGGAAATAGGTGATGCGGCGGAAACCTTCCGCCTCGCATTGGGTGCAATAGACGCCATTGGTGCGGTAAAGCCCCATCAGCTGCGTATTGACCTGCGGATTGATGTAATTGGTGATGCATATCTCGAAGGGGGCCTCCGCCGGCAGATCGCGGATGGTCAGGCTATCCGGCGTCGCATCATATTGCGCGACGGGAACCTCCATCTGATCGAGCAGCAGGCCTGAAAGCTTCAACTCGTCGCCATCGAGAACGAGCGGCGCCGTCTGGTCCGAGCCTTCCCGGCGGTGAAAGATGAGACGGGCTTCGACCTTGGTATTCCTGGGGTCGAGTTCGAAGGTGAGATCCACCCGCTCCAGAACGAAATCGGTGGGGCGGTAATCTGCCAGGTGAACGATCTGGCCCGTGTCTGTTCGCATGACTGTTCCTGAATAACTTTGTCGTTGTCCTCCGGGGCATCATGTCGCCATAAGGCCCGGATGTAAAATAGGTGCAGTATTCGTCACGATCATGTGCGCGTCGGAGGACGTTCTGTCCCGCCATGGAAGGCTGTTCCAGCCCCGCAGACGATCCTCCCGCTGCCGGACCTGCGGACCATGCCAGCAAATGTTGAACGATTGCTGAAATTGTATTTTATTTTCTTCAAATTTTAGCAGGCGTGCCTTTGCCGGTCGAAAACGGTCCCGCGCCGCAGTCAGATCAACCGAATTCATGGGTGAATAACAATTTTTGATGTAAGCGATTGGTGTAATTGTTCTAGCCTTGCGCCAGTCCAATTCCCCTTAGGTCGTCCTTCCCCCGTGAAAAATTACCAGATGGCGTGTTTGCGCAGCCGATATGAGTAACTGCCCGATGAACGCCGAACCGACAAATCCCTTTCGGGGGATAAGTATGAAGCTGATTTCGGTCGGCTTCTTTCTGGTAATGCAGACCTGTATCAAGGCCTCCGGTCCCGATGTGCCGGCGGGCCAGATCACCTTCTTCCGCTCCGCTTTCGCCATCATTCCCATCGTCGTTTACCTTGCCTGGCTGCATGCGCTGACAAGCGCGCTGCACACCAACAATCTTCTCGGCCATTTCAAGCGCGGTTTTCTCGGCATTCTCTCCATGGCCTGCGGTTTTTACGGGCTGACCCTGTTGCCGCTGCCGGAATTCATCGCCATCGGTTACGCCTCGCCGTTACTGGCCGTCGTCTTTGCAGCCTTCATCCTGCGCGAGAAGGTGCGCATCTACCGCTGGAGCGCGGTTTTTGTCGGCATGATGGGCGTGCTGGTGATCCTGTGGCCGAAGCTGACGCTGCTGAGGGAGGGCGGTTTTGCCGCGGGCGAGGGGCTGGGCGCCATTGCCGTGCTTTGCGGCGCGGCACTCGGCGGTCTTGCGATGATCCAGGTGCGGCAACTGGTGGACACGGAAAAAACACCGACCATCGTGCTTTATTTCTCGCTTACCGCCACATTGCTGTCGCTGGTCAGCGTGCCTTTCGGCTGGAGCGACCTGGATGCGAGACAGTCCGTTCTGCTGATCACCAGCGGTATTTGTGGCGGCGTCGCGCAAATCTTCCTGACGGAGAGCTATCGTCATGCGGAGGTCTCCACCATCGCACCCTTCGAATACAGCTCCATCGTGTTCGGGATCGCGGTCGCCTACATCCTGTTCGGAGACATTCCCACCCTCACCATGCTGATCGGTACGGCGATCGTGGTATTCGCAGGCATCTTCATCATTTTCCGTGAACATCAGCTGGGGCTAGCGCGAAGGGCGGCCCGCAAGGCCTCAACGCCGCAGGGGTGATGCTGCGCATGAATGCGCCCAAACGCAACGCGGCATGCGCGGTGTGTGCCGCAAGCCGCGCGGCATCTTCAGGCCAAGTCGGCGTATGAGCCCTGCAAAAGCAAAAGGCGCCCTCCCGAAGAAAGACGCCAGCGCGCAATCATAGATGTGACCGGTTTTACGCCGGTCTGAGTGTTCTCAGCGCTCGCGGAAATCCGCGAAGACAGCTGCAGGACGTGTGACGCGAACCTGCTGCATGGCAGCGCGTGCGGTCATCTGTTCGTTAGCGGCAGCGCCGAAACGATGGTAACCCTGACTGGAGCGAGGGCCGAGGCCCGCCAGGCGGAGCGTTTCAAAGCCGGAATGCACCGGACGGAAGCGAGTGGTCATTGCCTTGGTTCCTTAAACCGAATTCCTCCCAAGACACGACGGCTTATCGCAGTGCAGCATGGATTCGGCAATGCGGCCAAATGCGGCGCTGTTATGCAAACTGCGCATGGCTTTTTTCATAATTCATTTACACTGAATAAGAATGAGGCAATCAGCCTTCGGATATTTTTGCCTGAAAGGCTAATAAATCCTGCCATGCCAATGACTTGCTGGCAGGTGCGTTCAGAAGTTCCTGCGGATGCAGGCTGGCCAGCGCCGGTAAAACCAGGTGTCCGGCTGCGACATCACGCCACTGTCCACGCAGCGTATGGATCGTTCCGGTGCCGCCGAAGAAGAAACGTGCGGTCAAGTTGCCAAGAAGCAACAGGTGTTTCGGCTCCGCAAGGGCAATCTGCCGCTCAATGAAGGGCCGGCAAATATCCATTTCGGCCTGAGTCGGCGGGCGGTTGCCCGGCGGCCGCCAGGGCACGACATTGCCGAGCATGATGCCTGAGCGTTCAAGGCCGATTGCGGCCAGCATACGGTTGAGCAGCAGCCCGGATTTGCCGGCAAAGGGCATGCCCTCGCGGTCGTCATCCGCATCCGGCATGGGGCCGATGACCATGACGGCGGAGGCGGGATCGCCTTCGGTGAATACCGTGTTGCGGGCGCTGTTCTTGAGGTTGCAGCCGCTGAAACCCTCTAGCGCGGTCTTCAGTTCGGAAAGCGACCTTGCGCTCTCTGCCGCAAACCGTGCGGCCGCCACGGCCTGTTCGTCCGGCATGGCGACATTTTGCTGAATTGCGGGGGCAGGCGGCGCGCCTCTCGCCGGCGCGGTGCGGCTTGCCGTCTGCCGCTGGGGAGCATCGGCACGGCGCTCGGGCGAACCGCCCTCCGTCTGGCGCGCGGGCGCAGAACTTTCCTGCCGCGCTGCGGGGCGGGCCGGGCGGGCGGCGGCAAACTCGGCGAAACGGTCGACCGGCTGCTCTTCGAGCAACCAGTCCACACCCGCATCCGCATGAAAATGCAGAAGCGCGGCGAGTTCGGCCGGGGAAAGGTCGTGAGCGGCGATCATGGGCGGAAATTATCCCATGTTCCCCGCTCGGGGAACCCGTAAATCACGCTGTCCAGCGCTGAATGTCGCCGCTTTCGCCGATCATGGCGAGACCATGGGCAATCGAGAGCAGCTCGCCGCCGGTTTCGATGCGGCCCGCATCGAAACGGCGGGTGAAAAGCTCCCGCACAGCCGGCACGAAAGAGGTGCCGCCGGTGAGGAACACCTTGTCGATTGCATCAGGTGCGACCTGCGTCTTTTCCAGAACCTCGTCCAGTGCGCCTTCGATTTTGGCAAGGTCATCGGCGATCCAGCTGTTGAAATCGCTGCGCTTGACCATCTTGCGGCCGGCCTTGCCGAGCGGCGCGAAGTTGAATTCCGCCTCCTCAGCCGAAGACAGCGCCATCTTGGTGGCGGAAATCGACTGATAGAGCGGATAACCCTCGTCATGTTCCACCAGATCGATGAAGAGTTCGAGTTTGTCCGGCTCGATCGCCGAGCGCACCAGCGATTTCAGGTCGGTGAATTCCTTGGAGGTCTTGAAGATCGACAGCTGGTTCCAGCGGCCGAAATTCACGTAATAACCGGAAGGCACGTCCAGCACCTTGTCGAAGCTTTTGAACTTGCTGCCCTTGCCGATTTCCGGCGAGACCAGATTGTCGATCATGCGGAAGTCGAAATGATCGCCCGCCACGCCGACGCCGGAATGGCCGATGGGGGTGGCGGAAAGCTTGCCGGCATGGGTCTCGAAGCGGATCAGCGAATAATCGGTGGTGCCGCCGCCGAAATCCGCCACCAGCACGTTGGCGTCCTTTTTCAGGCTCTGGGCGAAATAATAGGCGGCCGCCACCGGCTCGTAGACATAGTGGATGTCCGGAAAACCGGCCCGGGTCAGCGCCTCGTTGTAACGGGCGAGCGCCAGGGTTTCGTTCGGATTGCTGCCGGCGAAACGCACCGGCCGGCCGGCGATGACGGTCGAGACGTCGCTCGGCCATTCCGCGCCCGCATAGGTCTTCAGCTTGCGCAGGAACACGTCCATCAGATCTTCGAAGCTCTGGCGCTTGGCGAAAATCAGCGTGCCCTGAAACAGCGACGAGGCCGCAAAGGTCTTGATCGATTGCAGAAAGCGGCAATCGCCCGCATTGTCGATGAATTGCCGGATGGCGGCGTGGCCCGCTTCCACATGCAGGGCGGCAGCACCGAGGCCGGAATCCTTCATGAAGGAGAGCGCCGTGCGCATGCTGTCATCCGTGCCCGCGCTGCTGGTGAAGCGCATGGAACGGCTGTCGCCGCTGCCGTCGGAAAGAGCCATGACCGTGTTGGTCGTGCCGAAATCGAGGCCCAGTGCCCGCTTTTGCGTCATCGCCATATCCTTGTCGCCGATAGAAATGCTCGCCCGGCCTGAAAAGCGGCCCTGCGTGAAAATAAAGGACGCCCTTGGCGTCCCGATGTCAGAGGAGGGCGGTTGATTGCACAAGCCCGATGGAATGGCAAGCGCCGTCTTGAGGTTTATCGTGACATTTGCATGAAGTAATATTCGCAAGGGGATGCAGTCTCGCCGTCCGCATTAAATATTTTTTCGTACACGCTGAGTATAAAGTTGAAATATAGCGCTAAAGAATAGATTTCGTTTTATCGTGTTGCGTTTGTAAACGGAAGCCTCGATGTCCCACAAGCCGGCCCGTTCCGCCCTCGAAGATGCGCTGCCCGAACCAATGGTCCCTGTGCGCGGCGACGCGGATAGCTTCAATCGCCACCTGATGGATCTCATGGAAGCGTCGCAGCAGGGTTATGCCCTTTTCGACGGTGACGACGAGCTGCGTTTCGCCAATACTACGTTCCGCAACGCGCTCGGCATGGGGCCGGATGACTTTTCAAGCTGGGTGGAACTGATGCGCAGCGGCTACCGCAGTTCCACCGGCACCGCCGTCGAAACCTCCGATTTCGAACTATGGCTGCGCTCCGCCAAAACGAGGCGCGGCAAGTTGCCTTTCCGCACCATCGAAACCAGCCTCAATGACGGACGCTGGATATTGACGACGGAAACGACGCTGCCGGGCGGCTGGATGTTGTGTGTCATGACCGATATTTCCGAGCTTGGCGTCGAATTGCGCGATCTGCGGCAGGAGCGCGACAGGGCGTTGAAATCGGCGCTGAGCGACGAGTTGACCGGCCTCGGCAACCGCCGTTACGCCATGGATATTCTCAACCAGATGCTTGGACCCAACAAGGCCCAGGCCCTTGCGGTGATCATCATGGATATCGATCACTTCAAGGCGGTGAACGACCGTTTCGGGCATGCGTGCGGCGATCTGGTGCTCAAGGATTTTGCGGCCCGGTTTTCCGCCGCCATCGGCCGCGACGATCTGGCCGGCCGGATCGGCGGCGAGGAGTTCCTGCTGGTGCTCAGCGGTTCGCGAATGCTGAGCGCCGAAAGCATCGTGCAAAGCCTGCTATCGTCGCTGACCGAGGCGTCGCCGCTGAAGGATGTGCCCGATTTCCGCTATAGCTGCTCGGCCGGCATCGCTTTCGCAAATCCCGGTGAGAGCGCCAGCGAGGTGCTGCGCCGCGCCGACACGGCGCTTTATGAAGCCAAGAATACCGGCCGAAACCGCTTCGTGATCTACGGAGCGGTCTCTTGATGTCTTTTCGGCGTCAGTTCGATTTTGCCGCGCCGCCATCTACCCTGAGCATCGTGCCGGTGATGTAGCTTGCCGGCACCGAGCAGAGGAAAGCGCCAGCGGCGGCGAATTCTTCGACCGTGCCGAGGCGGCCAGCCGGAATGCTCTTGACGGAAGCCTCGCGGATTTCCTCGACGCTTTTACCCAGACGCTTGGCGTTGGCGCCATCCAGTTCGTCGATGCGGTCGGTGTGGATGCGGCCGGGCAGGAGAAGGTTGGAGGTGATGCCGAACCCGGCCACTTCGGAGGACAGCGTCTTGCTCCAGCCGACAAGCGCCCCGCGCAGCGTGTTGGACAGCGCCAGATTGGGGATCGGTTCGAACACGCCGGAGGAAGCGACGGTCAGGATGCGGCCAAAACCCTGTTCCTTCATCTGCGGCAACAGCGCGTTGGTAAGCGTGATGACCCGCAGCACCATCGACTGGAAGAAGCCCTCCAGCTTCTCGACCGTGATCTCCTGCGCGCTACCCGGCGTCGGACCGCCGGTATTGTTGACGAGAATATCGATGCCGCCGAGCTTGTCCTTGACGGCCTGAACCATGGCCTCGACGAAATTATCCTCTGCCAGATCGCCCCACACCCAATCGGCCTTGCCTTTGCCGAGTGCATTGATCGCCTTGCAGTTCGCATCCAGCTTCTCACCGCTTCTGCCAACCAGAAGGACATGCGCCCCTTCTTTCGCCAGCGCCGTTGCAATGCCCAGCCCAAGGCCGCGTGAAGAGGCGAGAACGAGGGCGCGTTTGCCGGAAATACCGAGATCCATGGGTTTTGTCCTGTCCTGTTTGCACTAGATCGAAGAATGAGAGCGGGATTACCGGCGAAAATCGCACATATTTTTCGCTATCCCGCTGTGTCTGCCCTGTTTATAGGAAGGTGGCGTCCGCTTTTGAAGGTAAAATACACGTCATGACGGAACAATCCCTGCTTAAAGTCTCCATCGCCGTTACGGTTCTTCTGGCCGTCGTCGGCATCGGCGCGGGCTTGTTCTCCGGTTCCTTCGCGGTGGTGTTCGATGGCGTTTATGCCCTGACCGACGCTTTCATGACGGTGCTGGCGTTGCTCGTGGCGCGGCTGATTGCCGCCTCTGCTGCACCCAAGCCCGGTGGCAGGCTGGCGGAACGCTTCACCATGGGTTTCTGGCATCTGGAGCCGATGGTGCTCGGCCTTAACGGCACGCTCCTGATGGGGGCTGCGATTTATGCCCTGATCAATGCCATAGACAGCCTGATGGACGGCGGCAGGTCGATCGAGTTCGACTACGCCGTCATCGTCACCTTCGTCAGTTTCGCCGTCTCGCTCGCCATGGCATGGTTCGTCAGAGGCCAAAACCGCAAGCTGAAATCCGCCTTCGTGGCGCTGGACGCCAAAAGCTGGCTGATGAGCGCGCTCCTGAGCGTGGCCCTGTTCCTCGCCTTCGCCATCGGTTACGGGCTGACGGGAACGGCGCATCAGTGGATCGCTCCCTATATCGACCCCGCCGTGCTGGCACTGGTCTGCCTCGTCATCATTCCCATGCCGCTCGGCAATGTGAAACAGGCGCTCGGCGATATACTTCTGGTGACGCCGCTGGAGTTCAAACAGCATGTGGACAATGTGGCGGCGGAAACCGTCGAAAAATTCGGCTTCGCCTCGCATTATTCCTATGTGGCAAGGGTAGGGCGCGGCCGTCAGATCGAACTGTTCTTCATCGTGCCGAAGAACTGGCCAGCCCGGCGTCTGGAAGAGTGGGACGCGATCCGCGACGAGATCGGCGATGCGCTCGGCGGCGAGGGGACGGATCGGTGGCTGACGATTGTGTTTACGACGGATGAGGAATGGGCGATTTGAGGTGGGGAGAGTGATTGTAGCTAAGTCGGCTTGTGGCCCTTTGCGGACATGTTGGCACATGATAGGCGAGACTATTGCCTTTGCAGACGTACAGGATCACGGATTTTGAAAAAAGCTCTTGTTATCGTTGATATGCAGACGTACTTGCAGGACCGCCTCGATAGCGGGCGGGATCATATCAATGGCGATGCCATCGTCAAGATCGCCGCACTAGCTGCGAAATTTCGTAAGGACGGTGAGACGATAATCCATGTTCATCATGGCGACCCCGATCCGGCATCGCCGATGCACCCAGGCGCACCAGCACAACGGGTGATGCCAGGCGTCGAACCCCTTTGCGGCGAACCCGTTTTTGTCAAAAGCACATCATCGCCCTTTGCATCGACCGAGATGGAAAACTATCTCCGGGACAATCGCATCGAAGCTCTCGTCGTCACGGGTGCCGTTGCAGGTTACTGTGTTAACACGACCGTTCGAGTTGGGTCGGATCTTGGGTTCACGATGATCGTGGTCCGCGATGCCGTCATGTGTTTCGACCTTCCCGATGAAAATCTGTCTGCTCGCGCGATTTTTGATGTCACCATGGCCCATCTCAAATCCGATTTCGCCAAAGTTGTCGACAGCCACGAAATCATGGCGGTTAGCGGCCTCGACGGAATGATTGCCGTGATTCCTTTGCAGAATCCGAAAAGCCCGGAGGCTTGTTTCTCACCCAAGTGACGAATGTCCGCACCGCAGGGTCTTCCATGATGGTTTCGATCGTGGAAAACTTCTTGGCGAGTTGGGCATCGGTAAAGATCGAATGGATCTGGTCGTGGCAGATACGGTGCAGGCAGACGATTTTCTTTCCACCCTTACTCTTGGGAACGAGATGATGCTCATCTCTCTGATCCTCCGGGATGACGCGCTCGCACATCGGACAGAACACCAGCTCTGGCGTAGGCTCGTCCCATGAAGCTAGCTCATCTCTGTTCTTGCGGGCCAACGCTCGATCTTTCCTGCTGTAGACCACGGATGCTGTTCCCGAGGATAGGTGCTGGTTTCAACGCGTGCACGCCAGTAGCACGAAACCATCAGAACCGTATGGCTTCTTTTGGCGCAAAACGGAAGCGTCGTCATTGATGAAGCTAGCCGAATGGGCGTTTCAGTTGCGGCGATAAACGCAAGAGCGGCGCAAATGCTGACTACCCTTGACGCCTACGCTTCCAGTTCTTATTCTTTGTCTTACGTGCACGTAAAAGTAATAAAATACTCATCAGGTTGTCTGACAATTGGGTGGCATGCGACATGTTTTGCCGCTATGGAAGCTCGACAAAGGCGTTTCGCTTTGCGAAGACAGACGATGTGAACGCCTTGTTGCAGACGGGCTTTTTGCCCGGCGCGGACAATACGGCGTGAATGCCGGAAAGCGGATATAACTACAGCCGGAAGGGACCGGCGATGTGAGAGGATAAGATGACGGAAGCGATGGAACTGCCCGAACGCGAAGCGATGGAATTCGACGTTGTTATCGTCGGTGCAGGTCCTGCGGGTCTTGCCGCCGCGATCCGTCTGAAGCAGGTCGAGCCGGAGCTTTCGGTCGTCGTTCTGGAAAAAGGTGCTGAGGTCGGCGCGCATATCCTCTCAGGTGCTGTGGTCGATCCCATCGGCATCGACCGGCTGCTGCCGGGCTGGCGCGAGGAGGAGGGGCATCCCTTCAAGACCGAGGTCACGGACGACCAGTTCATGTTCTTGGGCCCGGCCGGCTCTATCCGCCTGCCGAACTTCATGATGCCGCCCTTGATGAACAATCACGGCAATTACATCGTCTCGCTGGGGCTGGTCTGTCGCTGGCTGGCGGAAAAGGCGGAAGCGCTCGGCGTCGAGATCTATCCGGGCTTTGCCGCCACCGAAGTGCTTTATAATGACGAAGGTGCTGTGATCGGCGTCGCCACCGGCGATATGGGCATCGAGAAGAACGGCGAGCCGGGGCCTGCCTTCACCCGCGGCATGGAGCTGCACGGCAAATATGTGCTGATCGGCGAGGGCGTGCGCGGTTCGCTCGCCAAGCAGCTGATCGCCAGATTCGACCTCTCGAAAGATCGCGAGCCGCAGAAATTCGGCATCGGCATCAAGGAACTGTGGCAGGTCAAGCCGGAACACCACAAACAGGGCCTTGTCCAGCACTCCTTCGGCTGGCCGCTCGGCTTCAAGACCGGTGGCGGCTCGTTCCTCTACCATCTGGAAGACAATCTCGTTGCCGTCGGCTTTGTGGTGCATCTCAATTACAAGAACCCCTATCTCTATCCTTTCGAGGAATTCCAACGCTTCAAGACGCATCCGGCCATCCGCGACACTTTCGAGGGCGGCAAGCGTATCTCCTACGGTGCACGCGCCATCACCGAGGGCGGTTACCAGTCCGTGCCGAAGCTGACCTTCCCCGGTGGGGCGCTGATCGGCTGTTCCGCCGGGCTCGTCAACGTTCCGCGCATCAAGGGCAGCCACAATGCGGTGCTGTCGGGCATGCTGGCGGCGGAAAAGATCGCGGCCGCGATTGCTGCCGGCCGCGCCCATGACGAGGTAGCCGAGATCGAGGCGGAATGGCGCGATGGCGACATCGGCAAGGACCTGAGCCAAGTGCGCAACGTCAAGCCGCTTTGGTCGAAGTTCGGCACGCTTGTTGGAGTCGGTCTTGGTGGTCTCGATATGTGGACGAACCAGCTGTTCGGCTTCTCGTTCTTCGGCACGCTGAAACACGGCAAGACCGATGCGCAGAGCCTTGAACCGGCCTCAAAACACAAGCCGATCGCCTATCCGAGGCCGGACGGGGTTTTGACCTTCGACCGGCTGTCATCGGTGTTCCTGTCCTCCACCAACCATGAAGAGGACCAGCCGGTGCATCTTCAGGTGAAGGATATGGAGTTGCAAAGGCGTTCCGAACACGACGTCTATGCCGGCCCTTCGACGCGCTATTGTCCGGCAGGCGTTTATGAGTGGGTGGAAAAGGACGGCGAGGAAGTCTTCGTCATCAACGCGCAGAACTGCGTGCACTGCAAGACCTGCGACATCAAGGACCCCAACCAGAACATCAACTGGGTGCCGCCACAGGGTGGCGAGGGGCCGGTTTACGCCAATATGTGAATTTGGTGCCGGCCAGCCGACAACCTTCGTCATGCTCGGGCCTGTCCCGGGCATCTGCAACCAATTGATTTTACGATACGTGGTTGGATCCTCGGGACGAGCCCGAGGATGACGTCGTGTGCGGGAGGCGTCGAAAGCCTCTTCCCCCCTGTATTTGTGGATTGCCCTTCGATTTCTTACATATAGGATGTTGGGGTGTTGTACCGTCGCGTGGCCCATGGAGTGTGGGTCAAGGATGCGGTAACGCCTTGAATGTACATATGGTCCCTGGTTCGGCTCAAAAGCTGTTGCGTTTGCGCCGTTGCCCGGCGGCAGGAGTAAGAGAATGTCCGGCTTTCAAAGGCTGAATATACTGTGGAAGACAGGGTTTTTTACCGGTTTGGCGGCAGGTGTGGCAATCGCAGTTTCGCTCAGCGGTGGCCCCGCCATGGCTGCCAGCTGCCGCGCCGATGCCATGGCCGGCATCGACTGGCGCGAATGCAACAAGCGCCTCCTGATGCTCGGCGGCAGCAATCTCGATTCGGCGATGCTTTACGGGACGGATTTCACCTATACCGACTTGCGCGGCTCGTCGCTGAAGGGCGCCAATCTGGAAAAGGCGAAACTCATCCGCTCGGCTCTGGGAGAGGCGAACCTGCAGGGCGCCAATCTGACCAAGGTGGAAGCCTATCGCAGCGATTTTTCCGCTGCCGATGCCACCAACGCCAAATTCAACAATGCGGAAATGCAGCGGGCGAAGTTCGAGAACACCAAGCTTGACGGCACGGATTTCACCAAGGCGGAACTCGGGCGGGCCGATTTCGAGGGTGCAACGCTCAATGGCTCGAAGTTCTCCCTGACCAACCTGTCGCGCGCCCGTTTCGGTGGCGCAAAGCTCGGTGGTCCAGTGGATTTCACCAGCGCCTTCTTGCTGTTGACCCGGATCGAAGGGGTGGATCTTTCCGCGGCGACCGGGCTGGAGCAAAGGCAGATCGATATTGCCTGCGGCGACGCCAAGACCAAATTGCCGAACGGCCTGACGACGCCCGCCTCGTGGCCTTGCCCGGAAGACCCGGACGACGATTGATGGGAAGGGAAAGCCACGCGCGATCTTTCGCGCATGGCTGAGGTAAAAAAACGCAGCATGGCGGCATCCGCGCAAATGCGGATGCCCCGAGCGTCGATCAGAAGCCCGAAAGCACGACCTTGCCCCTGGCCTTGTTGCTCTCGATCAGCGCATGCGCCTTGATCAGATTTGCGGCATTGATGGTGCCGAAAACCTCCGTAAGCGTCGTCTTGATCTTGCCGGCGTCGACCAGTTCGGCGACGTGGTTGAGCAGCCTGTGCTGTTCGATCATATCAGGCGTCTGGAAGACGGCGCGGGCGAACATCATTTCCCAATGGATCGAAACGCATTTGCGTTTGAAGGCCATGATGTCGAAACCGCCGACCGGATCGTCGATCAGCGCAAAACGACCCTGCGGCGCGATGGCCGCCACGCTGTCGGCGGCGTGGATGTCGCTATGGGTGGTCGAGAACACGAAACCCGGTGCGCCGAGCCCAAGCGCCTCCACCTGCGGGGCAATCGGCTTGTTGTGATCTACGACATGATGCGCGCCCAGTTCCTTCACCCATTGCATCGTTTCCGGCCGCGAAGCCGTGGCGATGACGGTGAGATCAGTCAGCGCGCGCAGAAGCTGGATGGCGATCGAACCGACGCCGCCGGCACCACCGATCACCAGAACCGCATTGGCGGCACCCGGAACCGGCTCCTTCACCCGCAGCCGGTCGAACAGCGTCTCGTAAGCGGTGATCGCGGTCAGCGGTAGTGCTGCGGCCTCCTCGAAATTCAGCGATTTCGGCTTTGCGCCGACGATGCGCTCGTCGACCAGATGGAATTCGCTGTTGGAGCCGGGGCGATTGATGACGCCAGCGTAAAACACTTCGTCGCCGGGCTTGAACAGCGAGACCTTGTCGCCGACGGCCTTGACCACACCAGCCGCATCGAAACCCAGCACGCGGACAGCGCCGTTTTCCGGCGCCTGGTTGCGTCGCACCTTGGTGTCGACAGGATTGACCGAAACGGCCTTCACCTCCACCAGAATGTCGTGCCCTGTGGCTTCCGGCTGCGGCAGGTCGATGTCGACAAGGGCATCCGTCGCGGTGATGGGCTGGCTTGTCTTGTAACCGATGGCGCGCATGAACAGTCTCCTTTGCTTGTTTGCGTGCCTCTTACTTGATACATATGAACATCGATCGCAAGAATGCACATTTTGTGACGATACATACAAAAAGGATACTGTGATGTCGCGACCGCGCGCCAAGCTTACCGGCAATTTTCCCGGCTGCCCGGTGGAGTCCGCCTTGAGTTTTCTCGACGGCAAATGGAAGGGCGTAATCCTCTATCATCTCGTCAACGAAGGCACGCTGCGCTTCAACGAACTGCGCCGCCACATTCCAAGCGTCACCCAGCGCATGCTGACCAAGCAGCTGCGGGAGCTGGAAGAGGCGGGCTTGATTTCGCGCACCGTCTTCCCGGTGGTGCCGCCGCGCGTGGATTATGCGCTGACGCCGCTCGGCGAGACCATGAAGCCGGTGATCGCGGCGCTGAAAAGCTGGGGCGACGCCCATGTCGTGTGCAAGAACGGCACGAAATACACCCAACTTCCGGAGGCTGCGGAGAAGGCGGCCTGAAAAATCACGGGTAAAACCATGCCCGCGCCGGGTCTTTTTTCATGGTGCGCTGCAACACGGATTTGCCCCGATTGATGCATAATGCTGCGAACTCGATTCGCAGCAGGGACATCAAATCACATGAGCATCGGTTGGTTGGAGGCCGCATTTCTCGGCCTTTTGCAAGGGCTTACGGAGTTTCTTCCGGTTTCTTCAAGCGCGCATCTGAGGATAGCGGGAGAGTTTCTGCCCTCCGGTGCAGATCCCGGCGCCGCCTTCACCGCGATCACGCAAATCGGTACGGAAGCGGCGGTGCTGGTCTATTTCTGGTCGGATATCATGCGGATCGCCGCCGCCTGGCTCCGGCAGAACTTTCGCCTCGGCCTTTATGACAAGGCGGATGCGCGGCTCGGCTGGCTGATCATCGTCGGCTCCGTGCCGATCGTGCTGCTTGGCCTGTTCTTCAAGGACGCCATCGAGCATTCGCTGCGTAACCTCTATATCACCGCCGTCATGCTGATCGTCTTCGGCATCGTCCTTGGCATTGCTGACAGGATCGGTGAAAAACGCTATAAGCTCAACCAGCTGATCTGGCGCGACGGCATCCTGTTCGGTTTCGCGCAGGCCATGGCGCTCATCCCTGGTGTCTCGCGTTCTGGCGGCACCATCAGCGCCGGCCTGCTTTTAGGCTACACGCGTGAGGCGGCCGCACGTTATTCATTCCTGCTCGCCGTTCCCGCCGTCTTCGGCTCGGGTTTCTACCAGCTGTTCAAAAGCATCGGCGAGGACAATCCGGTCGGCTGGGGACCGACAGGGCTCGCGACCCTGATCGCCTTCGTGGTCGGCTACGCCGTGATCGTCGTCTTCCTCAAGCTGGTATCCACCAAGAGCTATATGCCCTTCGTCTGGTACCGTGTCGTCATCGGCGTCATTCTTCTGGGGCTGCTGGGCACGGGCGTCATCAATGCTGGCGGCTAAGCAGCTCTTGCCCGCCATTTTATTGGACAGAAAGCGGCCGTTATAATCTCCCTAATTGAAGTCCTTGGTTTGCTGGTGTACCACCGATGCAACGGAGGGTGGAAATTGCTGGCAGGAACGAAGTGGCGACCCACTCGTATAGAACGTATTAGCTCGGTGCTTTCAACAAGCACCAAGCCATTGTACGTTGTCACAGATGCCGGAATGGCTTTAGTGAAATATATGGGAAACCGACAAGGATTAGATGCGCTTGTGAGCGAGTTGTTGGCCGCCGAATTGGCCGGACTTGTCGGATTGTGTACTCCCGATTTCGCCGTTGCTGAAATTTCAGAGCTGACAACCGAGGATCCCTTTGTAACGGTTCTGCCCGGGCCGGCATTTTTCTCACGTTGGGAGCAAGCATCTAGTCTGGCACCAAATTCAAGGCTTCTGGCAAATCTACGAAATCCAAGTGAAGTCGCGCTTCTTGTTGTGTTTGACACTTGGATTAGAAACAAGGATCGCTTCGCCGACGACGCAAACGGGGAGGTATTAAATTACGATAATATTCTATTCAAGGCGGATCGACGGAAGACCCAGCTACTTGTGATTGATCATAGCCACGCCTTTGCAGAAACCTCTCTGGAGGACGAAATCAATGATGAGTGGGCGAAGGAGCAAATAGTTTACGGACTATTTAAAGAGTTTGCCGCAATGCTAACTCGAAATGACGTTAAAAGCGCCTTAGATAGGTTGTGCACGATAGCAATTGATAAAATAGAGGATATATGTGCCGCCTCTCCACCCGAATGGGGCTTTATGAATAATACAGCCCATCGATTGGCAGAAGCGCTGGTTCACCGGGCAGATTGCATGCGTAACTGGGTTCCAGATGCGATATTTGCTCAACAAGAAATGAAGTTTGATTAGGAAGGAGGGATGACGTGGAAAAGATGAAGCTATTTTATTCGATAATACAACTCAGCCCGTTTCCTGAGCGATTTGAATATATAAATGTCGGAGTGGCCGTTTTTGAAAATGATCAGGGTAAAGTTGTCGTTAAATTAGCGGATGATTTTACTCGCGCAAGAAAAGTATTTGGAGATATAAATACGACATTTCTAAAATATGCTCTTCACGATTTCTATCAGAGGATCGAATTTCATTTTTCGCGGCCTGCGATTACTCGTAGTTGGATTGATGACTTCAATTCTAAAAGAGCAGATATATTTCGTTTAACGCCATTGAATGCAGTTGCTGGTAAAAGTGCCCATATTGCAGTAGAAAAGTTGTTTATTGATCTTGTGGCATGGGATGCACGATCGAAGAAGGTTGATCGAGTTAACACGTTGCTTACTAGCGCCTTCCGAGAGGCGGGTGTCTTATCTCTTCTCGATAAACGGCCAAGTCCAGTTCTTATCGAACAATATGGCGTTAATCTGCAAGCTGACTACGGTTATCAAAATGGAGTCTATAACTTCATAGATGCGGCCCGCTTCGATAACCCTCAACGTGGTTTAGCGGAGGCGGGGAAAAGGGTGTTGGAAGGAAGAGCGCTATCAGAAACGCTAGGCAACCGTTTGATCGTTGTTGGAGAGTTTGGTGATCAACCTGATCGTTTCGTCGAAAACCTTCGACATGATTTTGAACGAGCTGGTGCGAAGCTTTTTCGCTTAGAAGAAGTCGAAGCACTTGCGGAGGAAATTAAAAAAACGGCTCACTGACAATGTTCAGTGAGCCGTTTGATCTATGCCAATATTGTGCAAGGATATTTCAAAGCAACGTACCGCTCAAGATCATCAGCGCCACCGAGAAGTAGATGACGAGGCCGCTGACATCCACCAGCGTGGCGACGAAGGGTGCGGATGCGCTGGCGGGATCGAGCCGCAGGCGCTGCAACAGGAAAGGCAGCATGGAGCCGGCCAGCGAGCCGAAGGTGACGATGCCGACAAGGGCGGAAAACACGGTGGCGCCGACCAGCAGCCAGTGCTCGCCGTAATCATAGAAGCCCGCCTGCTGCCAGATGGTCAGACGCAGGAAGCCGATGGCGCCCAGAATGCAGCCGAGCGTGAGACCCGTCGGGATTTCCCGCAGCAGCACCCGCCACCAGTCCGAAAGCTTGAGTTCGCCGAGCGCCAGCGCCCGGATGATGAGCGAGGTGGCCTGCGAACCGGAGTTGCCGCCGGATGACATGATGAGCGGAATGAACAGCGTCAGTACGACGGCCTTTTCCAGCTCGCCTTCGAAGTGCTGCATGGCGCTGGCCGTCAGCATTTCGCCGAGGAACAGGGCGGCAAGCCAGCCGGCGCGCTTGCGGACCATGTCCGGAAAGCCCATTGCCATATAGGGCTTGCCGAGCGCTTCCATACCACCGAACTTGTGGGCGTCTTCCGTGGTGTCGGCGATCATGGTGTCGATGACGTCGTCGACGGTGACGATGCCGAGAATGTGCGAGTGGTCGTCAACGACGGGAAGCGCCAGAAGGTCGTGCTTGCGGATCAGCCGGGCGACATCCTCCTGCGACATCAAGGGGCTGGCACAGACGGTGCCTTCCTTCGATGCGACGGAGAGAATGGATGCGCCGGCCTCGCCGGTAAGCAGGCGACGCAGCGTCACGACGGTCGAGAGCGTTCCGTCCTGCGCCAGCACATAGATGGCATAGACCGTTTCACGCGACCGCTCGACGATGCGGATGTGCGAAAGGGTCTGTTCCACCGTCCAGTCATCAGGCACGCTGACGAATTCCGTGGTCATGATCGAGCCGGCGGTGCGCGGCGGATAACCCATCAGATGCTGGATGGAGAGCGCGGTCGTGCGGTCCAGCCGGGAAAACAGCTTTGCGCGGGGCTCTTCTGCCATTTCCGCCAGAACGTCGGCCACGCGGTCGTCGGACATCAGGTTGACGAAGCGGGCGGCCTGTTCAAGCGGAATGCCGGCAATGATCGCGGCTGCGTCATGCAGTTCCGGCCGGTCGAGAATGGCGACGGCCTTTGCCTGCGGCAAGGCAAGGAGCGCGGTTACGGCAGCGTCGGTATCGAGCGTGTTGAGGTGCTCGACGCGTTCTGCAATGGTCGTGGAGCCGGAATTTCCGCTGCGGAGAAGACGTGCAGCTTTGCTGGCTCTCTGGGAGAGGGTGTGGAAGTTCATGATTGCTCACCTTTCCGTCGATTCGCCGATTACGGCGAACGCGGTGGTGAGCCGACAGGGGTCGGATCAGTTCCCGTTCGCCGCTTTCGGCAAAGGCAATCGACTACTACTGTCGCTAGACATCAAATGATGCTCCGTTGAAATCCGCGCCGTGCCGGGTTACGGCCTGCGCGTGAGGCCGTGTTGCGCCTGAAATGCAAAAGAGTCAAGCGAGCCAAATGTGAAATCTGCGTAAGATTTCACGCAGGTGCCGGAACGGGTGTTCCGGCTGCTGAAAAACCGGCATTCAGCCGGCTTTTGCGCGCCGTTCGACGGTGACGGAAACGAGGAAAACGCCAAGCCCGAGAAGGGAAAGAACCGCGCCCACATAACCGGTGGAGGCATATCCATAGCCCATGGCGATGACCATGCCGCCAAGCCATGCGCCGAGCGCGTTGGCGATGTTGAAGGCGGAATGATTGGAGGCGGCCGCAAGCGTTTGCGCATCCGCCGCGACATCCATCAGCCGTGTCTGCACGGCGGGGCAGGCGGCAAAACCGCAGCCGATCAGGAAAACGCAGAGGCACAGCATGAACGGATCATGCGCCGTCATGCCGAAGACGGCCATGACCACCACGTTGAAAGCCAGCATGCCGCCGATCGTGCCATTGAGCGAGATATCGGCGAGCCGCGAACCGACCACATTGCCGACATTCATGCCGATGCCGAACAGCGCCAGCACCATGGAGACGGTGGAAACCGGCATCATCGCGACATCGGTGGTGGTTTTGGCGATATAGCTGAAAACCGAAAACATGCCGCCGAAACCGACCGAGGCGATGGCGAGCGTCAGCCACACCTGCACGCGGCGGAAAGCGCCGAGTTCACGCCACACGCTCGCGCCTTCCTCTACCCTGTCACGCGGCTGGAACAGCCACAGGAGGGCGACGGTCAACAGCCCGATGCCGCCGACCAGCATGAAGGCCGCGCGCCAGGAAAGCATCTGGCCGAAGAAGGTGGCGAGCGGGGTGCCGAGCAGGGTGGCGATGGTGAGGCCGAGCATGACGCGGCCGACGGCGCGGGCGCGTTTATGGATTGGCGCCATGGAGGCGGCGACCAGCGCTGCAACGCCGAAATAGGCGCCGTGCGGCAGGCCGGTGATGAAGCGCAGCACGGTAAAGCTCAGGAAATCAGGTGCGACGGCGCTTAAGATATTGCCGAGTGCGAAAAGTCCCATGAGGCCGAGAAGCAATGTGCGCCGCGTCATGCGCGCAGCCAGAACCGCGATGATGGGTGCACCGATGACGACACCCAGCGCATAGGCCGTGATGACGTAACCTGCCTGCGGCACCGTCACGCCATAGGTCGTGGCGACATCCGGCAGCAGGCCCATGATGGCGAATTCGCCGGTGCCGATGCCAAAGCCGCCGGCGGCAAGCGCCAGTTCGATCAGAGCGACGGCAAGCGGCGACAGGGCCACAGCCGGCGCTGCCGTGTAAACGGTTTCACTCTCCACCCCAAGGCGGGCTTCCGACATATTCGACTGGCTCATTGCTACCTGAGAAGGGGGAGGACCCCACAGAAAAAAGGGCAAGACCGTATGGGAACGGCCTGCCCTGACTGGAGATGCGCGGTCATGAAAATGACCTTAAGTGATCCCTAACATGAAATGATGCATTGCGGTAGAGCGATTCTCGGCAAAAGACGATCTTCACGCGATGGTGTTCGGAACTCTATGGGGCGCCAGGCATTTACGCGCGGCTGCATCACGGGATCGGGTTGGTATATGAAGCTCATTGCAATTTTCAATCGTGACGGCGGCACCTTTCGCACCACGGATATGGATGCCTATTGTGACCACGTCCGCGAGGTCTTTTCAAGCGCCGGCCACGCTATCGATTGCCGCGTCGTTTCCGGCAAGGAAATCGTTGAGGAAATGCAATATGCCGCCGAGGAGCCTGATATCGAAGGCATCATTGCCGGCGGCGGCGACGGCACCATTTCGGTGGCGGCCAGCATCGCCTGGAAACACGGCATCGCACTCGGCGTCGTGCCGGCCGGCACCATGAACCTGTTCGCCCGCTCGCTGAAGCTGCCGCTCGACATCCGCCAGGTGCTGGAGACGCTGGCGAATGGCGAGATCGCCAATGTCGATATCGCCAGCGCCAACGGCCGCCTCTTCGTCCACCAGTTTTCTGCGGGCCTGCATTCGCGCATGGTGCGCTACCGCAACAATCTCGCCTTCGCCTCCCGCCTCGGCAAGATCAAGGCCAGCATCCGCGCCGCCATCAGCGTCATTCTCAATCCGCCGGTGTTCGAGGTGGAGTACACCGTCAACGGCGCGATGCAGCACCGCAAGGTCTCGGCCATTTCCGTCTCCAACAACGAATTCGGCCAGAATTCGCTTTTGGTGGCGGATAATGTGTCAGGTGGTCATCTTGGTTTTTACCTCACCGATCCTCTTTCTCCTTCAGGTGTCGCAAGGCTTGTTTTCGACATTCTGCGCGGCAGGCTGAAGGAAAACGCCGCCGTGACGGCCACGACCGTGACAGATGTGGAACTGCATTTTCCGAAGAGGCGCCACGATCTGCGTTGCGTCATCGATGGCGAATTGCTGCCGATGGAACGCGACGTGGCGCTGAAGGTCCATGCCGGCGAATTGAAGGTGCTGGTGGGGCGAGGGTTCTTAGCGTAGCGCCCACACGGCAGAAAGAACGAGGGGGTGCCGCCGGTTTCTTCTCCCCGCCGGGGAGAAGGTGGCGCGAAGCGCCGGATGAGGGGGCAACCCCTCCGTACACCTCGACGCTCGCCCCCTCATCCCGCTGCCGCGGACTTCTCCCCGGCGGGGAGAAGAAACAAGCGGCGACCGCTCGCTCAAAGGATGGTTGTTCCCCCGAAAACGCCAGTCTTGCCAAATCGGAGCCGCCCGGCCATGTTCGGTTGGATGCGGTGGCGCGAGCGCCGTTGCTTTTGCGGGAGTGCGATCTGTCATGAATGAAGTCCCCACGGCGATATCCAATCTGGCCGCCATCGATGCCGCCCACCACCTTCACCCCTTTTCCGATATGGGCAAGCTGAACGCCGCAGGCACCCGCATCATCGAGCGGGCGGAAGGGGTCTTCATCTATGACAGCACCGGCAAGAAGTATCTCGACGCTTTTGCCGGGCTTTGGTGCGTGAATATCGGCTACGGACGTCGCGAGATTGCCGATGTCGTGCAGCGCCAGATGAACGAGCTGCCCTACTACAACGCCTTTTTCGGCACCACGACACCATCAGCCACGCTTCTGGCGCAGAAGATCGCGTCCCGTGCCGGGCCGAAGATGAACCATGTGTTCTTCACCAATTCCGGTTCGGAAGCCACCGACACCTGGTTCCGCATGGCGCGGGTTTACTGGAAGGCGCTCGGCCATCCCGCAAAGATCAAGGTGATCGCAAGGCGCAACGGCTATCACGGCTCGACCGTGGCCGGCGCTTCGCTCGGCGGCATGAAATGGATGCACGAGCAGGGCAACCTGCCGATCGAGGGTGTCGCCCATATCGGCCAGCCCTATTGGTATGCGGAAGGCGGCGATCTCTCACCGGCTGAATTTGGTCTCAAGGTCGCCCGCGAACTTGACGCGAAGATCGACGAACTTGGCGAGGAGAATGTCGCCGCTTTCGTAGCGGAACCCATTCAGGGGGCAGGCGGCGTCATCGTGCCACCTGAGACCTATTGGCCGGAAATCGCCCGCATCTGCAAGGCGCGTAATATCCTGTTGGTTTCCGATGAGGTGATCTGTGGTTTCGGCCGTCTCGGCTCATGGTGCGGATATCAGCATTTCGGCGTCGAGCCGGATTTTGCGCCCGTCGCCAAGGGCCTGTCATCCGGTTATCTGCCGATCGGCGGCGTCATCGTTTCCGACCGGGTGGCGGAGGTGATGTTGTCCGAAGTCGGTGATTTCAACCACGGCTTTACCTATTCCGGTCACCCCGTCTGCGCCGCTGCCGCCCTTGAAAACCTCCGAATCATCGAGGATGAGGGGCTGGTGGAGCGGGTGCGCGACGATATCGGCCCTTATTTTTCGCAAGGCTGGAATAGCCTGACCGATCACGAACTGGTGGGGGAGGCGGTGAATGTCGGCCTTATGGGCGGCCTGCAACTGACGGCGGACAAGGCGACTCGCCGGCGTTTTGCCAAGCCTGATGACATCGGCACTGCGGTGCGCAACCACTGCCTGGCAAACGGTCTCGTCATGCGCGCCACGGGCGACCGTATGCTCGCCTCGCCGGCGCTGACAATCAGCCGCTCAGAAGTGGACCAGATCATCGAGACGTTGCGCAAGGGGCTCGACCACCTGCGCGATGCGCGGCCGGAAATGTGACAAAATACTCTAAGGGAGGAATGACATGGCAGGACAGGAACATCATTACGCCGTTCAGGTGAAGTGGACGGGCAATCGTGGCAAGGGGACTTCCGGCTACCGCGACTATGAACGCGATCACGTCATTTCGGCGGAAGGAAAAGCCGATATCGCCGGCTCATCCGACCCCGCCTTCCGCGGCGATCCCTCCCGCTGGAACCCGGAAGACCTGCTGGTTGCCTCGCTCTCGGCCTGCCACAAGCTCTGGTACCTGCATTTCTGCTCGGTCAACGGCATCATCGTCGAAGACTACATCGACAATGCCGAAGGCACGCTGGTTATGGAAAAGGACGGTGCGGGCCATTTCAGCGAAGTGGTGCTGAAACCCGTCATCACCATCTCGAAAGGCGATCCTGCCAGGGCGGATGAATTGCACCACGACGCTCACGAGAAATGTTTCATCGCACGGTCGGTGAATTTTTCCGTGCGTGTGGAGGGTACGGTGAAGGTGGTTTAGGTGGACCCAACCTTTCATCGCGAGCTGCTGAAAGGCTTACTTCACACTCGATGTCATGCTCGGGCCTGACCACCGCTGTCCGGTTAGATTTCTGGACAAGGTCCATGGCATTCAGACGTGTCGCGACGCGCCGGAAACGAACGAAGCGTGGCGTCGTTAGATGGAATGATGAATCGCGCCAAACACTCTGCCGTCATCCTCGGGCCTGTCCCGAGGATCTGCAACGGATTGACTTTATTGATGTGTTTAGATCCTTGGGACAAGCCCAAGGATGACGCTGAAAAGATGCGCACTCTTTGCGATTAACTTCAATGCAATGCAGCGTGTCCCGAAATTAAGCCGGGCAGCAAGGGGGCAAACCGGAAGATGACAGCTTACGTCTACCTTCAACTGCTAGGCTTTATCCGTGCTCCAGCTTTCGCGGATTTCCTCGAGATTGCCTTCCCAGCCAATGCCCCGCAGTTCCTCAAGCGCGCGTCGCTGCCGGTGTATCCGGACAAATTCTCTTAAGGCCATTTCAACTGCTGCTTCGCAGTTGGATAACCCGGTAATGTCCATGACCTCCGCGATCAACTCGTCATCAAGGTCGATAGTGACATGCATTTCAACGTCTCAAGGTGTTTGAGACAACATAGACACCTTGAGGGCGAAGATGCGCGATCTTACTGGAACGCCGTCTCGTAAAAGCTTCTGAGCTTGCGCGAATGCAGGGTTTCCGTCGGCATGGCGGCCAGTTTCTGCACGGCGCGGATGCCGATTTGCAGGTGCTGGGCGACCTGCGTGCGGTAGAACTCCGTGGCCATGCCGGGTAGTTTCAGTTCGCCATGCAGCGGTTTGTCGGAGACGCAGAGCAGGGTGCCGTAGGGTACGCGGAAGCGGAAGCCGTTGGCGGCGATGGTGGCCGATTCCATGTCGAGCGCGATGGCGCGCGATTGCGACAGGCGCTTGACCGGACCCGCCTGATCACGAAGCTCCCAGTTGCGGTTGTCGATGGTGGCGACGGTGCCGGTGCGCATGATGCGTTTCAGCTCGAAGCCCTCGTAACCGGTGACTTCCGCCACCGCACCTTCCAGCGCCAGCTGCACTTCGGCGAGAGCGGGAATAGGCACCCAGACCGGCAGGTCGTCGTCCAGAACGTGATCCTCGCGCACATAGGCATGCGCCAGAACATAATCGCCCAGCCGTTGGCTGTTGCGCAGGCCGGCGCAATGGCCGACCATCAGCCATGCATGCGGGCGCAGCACGGCGATATGGTCGGTGATCGTCTTGGCATTCGAAGGGCCGACGCCGATATTGACCAGCGTAATGCCGGCATGGCCCTTTTTCTTCAGGTGATAGGCGGGCATCTGCGGCAGGCGGCCGAGCACCGAGTCCGTTTCCGGCTTGTCGGAGCCGGCGAGGGTAATGATGTTGCCCGGCTCCACGAAGGATGTGTAACCCTCGCCGCCATTCTTCATCAACTGACGCGCCCATGCGGCGAATTCATCGATATAGAACTGGTAGTTGGTGAACAGCACGAAATTCTGAAAATGGCTGGCGCTCGTCGCCGTATAGTGACTGAGGCGGGCGAGCGAGTAATCGATGCGCTGCGCGGTGAAGGGCGCCAGCGGCGCGGGTTCGCCCGGCACCTGATCATATTCGCCATTGGCGATCAGATCGTCGGTGTTGTTAAGGTCGGGCGTATCGAAAAGATCGCGCAGCGGCACGTCGGAAAGCGAGGATGCCGCAGCCGCCTCGACATAAGCACCTTCACCGAAAGCGAAATGCAAGGGAATGGGCGTGGCCGATTCAGCAACCGTCACCGGAACGCCGTGGTTCTTGATCAGAAGCCCCAGCTGCTCTTTCAGGTAATGGCGGAAAAGCTCCGGCCGGGTGATCGTCGTCGTATAGACGCCGGGGGCGGAGACATGGCCATAGGAAAGGCGCGAATCGACATGGCCGAAGGTGGCGGTCTCGAGGCTGACCTGCGGATAGCAGGCGCGGTAACGACCGGTGATCGGTGCGCCCTTGGCAAGTTCGGTGAAGGAATTGATGAGGAACGCCGTATTGCGTTCGTAAAGCGCGGTCAAAGCCTCGACTGCTTCTTTCGGGTCCGTGAATGTCTGCGGCGCGAAAGGCTCGGGGCTGATGAAGGCAAAGGGCGGAATCGTTCGTTTTGCTATTGTCATGGCCCATTATAAGAGGCCTATTTCGACAGGCAAGCGACAGAAATACGAAGAAACTGAAAAGAAACGGAAAAAGCGGCGGGGATAGTGGCGGGGCGGCGAAATCTCAGCCGAGCGCACCGCGTTGCAGGCTCATCAGCAGCACGAAACCGGCGCCTTTCGATGCGGTGCGGGGATCGGCCTTGTAGACCGCAAGGCCCGCCACCGGGCCGAGAAAGATCGAGGCCATCAGCACCAGTCTCAGTGCGGAAAACAGGCCGTTGGAAAAGCTGCGGGTCATTGGTCGATCCTCAAAGCACGACGGGGCAATTGGCGCTGGTCGTCGGGCTATGCTGGCAGGCAATGGCCGCACCGGCATTCACCCGCTGAAAGCTGCGGTTGGGATTAACGACGAGCGAGGCGAAGGACATGGCGAAGATCGCCATGAGAAACGCGAAGATTGCCAGCCGGCTGATCAACTTTGTCATGTCCATTCCCCTTTATTGGAGTTCATGGACAGAGTTTTGCCACACTCGGACTGAACGGACCCTGAGACCCCGGTTCATATGGTGTTCAGGGAGATTAACGGGATCGTTGCGGCAGAAATTGAAACTTTCGATGGCGGAGGAGCGTGGACGCCCGCCTTTCGCATCATATAGGAGATGCTGCGGCGCGCTCGGCAAGTTCAATGACAAGCCTCTCGAGCGCTGTGGGTTTCGCAACATCGACAAGCTGCATACCGTGTTGCCGCGCCGATGCCAGCATTTCGGTATTTTCACGCAGCGATCGCTCGATGAAGGCGTCCATGATCCGGCGCTGGTCAGCCGCCGCATCTTCGTATCGTGCCTCCGAGCGCATTCTCTCAAGAAGAAAATCATTCTCTGCATGCAGGAAGACACCGGCGGTGGTGTCTTCCAAAAGCGGCGCTATGAGTTCCGGCCGCAGAGCAGCCCCTTCGAAAACGGTGAGCTTGCCGGTGCCGGATCGGCTGTCGATCCGCGCGCGGATAAGCGGCCAGATGTTCTGGTGATGGACCTTCAGAAACCAATAGATCGTGTCTGCCGACAGCTGCCTGTAATACTCCTCCACAGGCGCCGGTATGCCGGGCCAGGGCCGTCCCGGATGGCGTGCGAGACCGTCGGTCGATATTGCCTCGCAACCAAGCTTTGCGCTCAACAGAGCGGCAAGGGTGCTTTTACCGACATGCGAGGTGCCCGAAATCAGGATTGTCGAAAGGGTGGGGCGCATGCGTCGCTCTCGATGGTGTTCGGCTGGCCGCAACGATACATCAACGGATACATGTGTTCCACACGGCATGCGCTTGCGAGGGCGGACAAGCGGTCAAAGGCCTGCCCGCCGCGCCTATCTTATAGCCGTGTCCAGGTCTGCGATTTGCACAGGATCTTCAGCACGCAGCCCTTCATGCTCAGCGAGTTGCCGGAAACGGTGCCGGAGCCGCTATAGGTCTTGTCGTTGGCGGGATCGGTGATATCGCCGGCATAGCTGTTTCCCTTGCCGGAAAGCTTGCCGATCTGTTTTCCGGCATGTTTGCCGGTCTTCAGCGTCACGCAAAAGGCCGTGCCGCAGGGGCCGATTACGGCTGTCTCGCCGCTTGCCGTCTTCCAGTTGCCTTCAATCGGCTCGGCGGCAAAAGCAAGGTTGCCGCCCAGCATGAGGGCGGCGGCAATCATCATCACACGCTTCATAAAAACTCCTCCCGAAATTCGCACAGCCTCTCCTGAACCCGGTCAGGGACTATATGCGCAGATCCAAACCTCTTCGGCATGCCATACGCCATCCACGACGCATGGCCACCCTGCGGCGCAACGATTGCTCGCCACGTTCGCTTTGTCCTTTGCCTGTTTCATCCTCATGACAGGCAGGCGGATATTATTTTACGTTCACGTAAAAGGAAATAGAAATTTACGGCTGTGACGGGGGATTTGCACCTGCGGAACACGCGGAAGAGCGGGAAATTCGAAAATCGTTGTTTGGATCGTGGTGAATGAAGGGTTGAAATCCAATTCTAAAGTTTTCGTAAAATTCGCTCCAAAGTCCTTAATTTCCGCACCTTGTGATATTTAACAAAAACCCAATTTTACCAATCGTTTGCAGTTTGTTTGCCTCACATTAATCATGCCTTTTAAGCGCCCGTTGAAAGCCTCATGGCATATTGGGCTCATCAAAAGCGCAGGGAAAACCTGCCGGCCGGAAGAACAAAAAAGCCGCAAAAGACGGCAGTTCCAAAGGTTAGCCTCGACAAGAAGGCACTTGATGAAACAGGCGAGAAGACAGGGATTAAAACAATGGCACGCTTTGAAATTCGCGATATCGAAATGGCAGTTGCCGGTAGCGAAACCCGCGCCGACACCCTTTGCAATCTCGGCCTGGTCTATGCGACCGGCCGGGGATGCGAGGTGGATCTGGTCGCGGCTCACAAATGGCTCAACATCGCCGCGATCCGCGGATCGGAAAGAGCCGCCTCGCTGCGCGCTGATCTCGCCCGCAACATGACCAAGGCGGAACTGGCCGAAGCGCTGCGTGCCGCACGCGACTGGATGACGATGCACTAAAGCACCGCATCCGCGATAGAATTTCCGGTCCGGTTCCCTCCAGTCCCGAAGACCGGTGCAAACGAAAGTAAACCCGAAGGGGAATGCGGCGAGGGTTTCTGAAAAAGAAGCTTTTGCGCTGACACATCAAACCGCGACCGGCAGGAACAAGGCCGGCGCGGTTTTCTTATGTTTGGCGATATCGGTTGCTGGAAAACGATTCGCGAACAGTGGTTTGCGGGAGGGCGTTGAATCATCTTCACAGCACCCGACGTTCAGCTTGAACCTGATGCCGCAGGCTCATCGGGATGCTGTTGTTCTCCGTCATGCCGGACCTGATCCGGCATCCAGCCACGACGCGTCTGCGCCGTGAAAGAGTCTTTCATGATCAAGGACTTGATCATGCTGGATTCCGGCTCGAGGCCGAATGACGGAACGGGAGTTGCTAAACCTTACCCAAGCGCCTTGATGACCTTCGGTAGAGCCTGCTCGAAAAGATCGAGCTTGTCCTCCGGTCCCACACTCACGCGAACACAGCGGTTGAGCGGGGCAATGCCCGGCATGCGGATAAACACGCCATGGTCCATCAATCCGTCGACGATGGCGCGGGCATAGGTGCCGTCGCGATGGCAATCGATGGTGACGAAGTTGGTGGCGGAGGGCAGGGGTGAGAAGCCGTTGTCGCGGGCGATTGCGGAAATACGCTCGCGCGCGTCTGAAATTTTTCCGACAACCTCATGCAGATAGGCCTGATCCCTAAGTGCGGCCAGGGCGCCGGCGACCGAAATGCGCGCCATGCCGAAATGGTTGCGGATCTTGTCGAAGGCTTCGACATTGCCAAGCGTGCCGATGGCATAACCCACGCGGGCGCCGGCAAGCCCGTAGGCTTTCGAGAAAGTCCGCATACGCAGGATGTTCGGCTGGCCGACGAGCGTATCGATGACTGGCACGGCGCTGGCGGGCGCGGTTTCGCAATAGGCCTCGTCCAGAATGAGCAGGCAGGTTTCCGGCAGCGCGCGGGCAAAAGCCACGACCTCGCTTGCCTCCCACCAGCTTCCCATCGGGTTGTCTGGATTGGCGAAATAAACGAGCGGCGCATTTTCCCGGATAACCAGATCGAGAAGCCCGTCGAGATCCTCGTGATCGTCGACATAGGGCGTGGTCACGAGTTTTCCGCCAAAACCGTTCACATGGTAATTGAAGGTGGGATAACCGCCGAGCGACGTGACCACCGGCGTACCCGGCTCGACGATCAATCTGGCGATTTCGCCGAGCAACCCGTCCACACCGCAGCCGATGGCAATATTGTCGCGCGAGACGCCATGGTGGATGGCGAGCGCTTCCTTCAGCTCGAAATTCTCAGGATCGCTATACATCCATGTCTCGGCCGCCGCATCCCGCATGGCCAGAAGCACGGAAGGGGCGGGGCCGAAGCCGCTTTCATTGGCGCCTATCCGCGCTTCCACCTTCAGGCCACGGTTGCGCTCGATGGCTTCCGGGCCGACGAAAGGAACGGTTGAAGGAAGAGAGACGGCAAGCGGCGTAAGGCGTGAAAAGGATGACATTGTTGAATCCGATATGCAGTTGGGAAGGCTCGTTCTGACAAAGCGCAGTTTGCCACAATGAGTCAGATTTCCAACGGTTTGGAAACCCCCTCATGCCGGAATTTGCGCTCCTGTTGTAATGACGCTTGGTAGAAAATCGAGCTGCCCGGCCGGAAGCCGCTGGGGCGAGGCGATCGACTGCCACTATATTGTGCCCCACGCGCAAAAGCTTGTTGCAATTAATTCCTAATTGCAGAATATGGATGGAATAGTGAGTATAGTTATATTCTGCAAATAATTCTTAATTGCAATAATGAGCGCAAGGTCGGTGGGTTTTACGACAACAGCCGCTGCAAAAAATGGAAAGAAAGTTTCAAAATGGAGAAGAAGTCACCGACGCGGCCTGCGAGCGAACTGGTCAGTCGTAGAGGATTACTCGCCGGGGGACTGATCACTGCGGGCGGAGGCGCGCTTCTGGCAACGAACGCCTCCGGCCAGACCGCGCATTCGGGACACACAACAGCTGCGTCCGCCCCGGCGAGCGCTGCCGCCTCCACCCATGGCGCGCATGGATCGATGATGACGGTCGGCGAGGTTAATTCCGAAACCAACGGCTTCGATCCCCACGAGATGCTGACGGATTGGGAGACCGGCACGGTGGAGCGCACCGCTGACGGGCGCACCCTTCGCACCTTCGAGATTACCGCCGAGGACAAGGACATCGAGATCGCTCCCGGCGTCATGTTTCCGGCCTGGACCTATAATGGCCGCGTACCGGGACCGGCGCTGCGCGCCAAGGAAGGCGACCGTATCCGGGTGAATTTCAAGAATTACGGTTCCCACCCGCATTCCCTGCATTTCCACGGCATCCATTCGGCGCGGATGGACGGCATTCCCGGCACGCCGGGCATGGTCGATCCGGGCGGCGAATTCACCTACGAATTCGACGCCAAGCCTTTCGGCTGCCACCTGTATCATTGCCACAACGTGCCGCTGCGCCGGCACATGCACAAGGGCATGTATGGCGCCTTCATCATCGATCCCGATCCGGACCGGCATCCCGAACACGCCGATGTCGCGCGCTCGCGCCTGCTCGGCACGCCCGAAAACGCGGGCTGGCAGGAAATGGTGATGGTTTCGAACGCCTTCGACACCAATTTCGACGAGGACAACGAGTTCTACGCCGTCAACACCGTCGCGCATGCCTTCGCCAAAAAACCGATCAAAATTCTCCGCTCGAAGCCGGTGCGCATCTATCTCGTCAACGTGCTGGAGTTCGATCCGATCAACTCGTTCCACCTGCATGCGAATTTCTTCAACTACTTCAATCAGGGCACGACGCTGACGCCGACATTGCAGACTGTCGACCTCATTACCCAGTGCCAGGCGGAACGCGGCATTCTGGAATTCACCTTCGCCGAGCACGAACCCGGGCTCTATATGTTCCACCCCCACCAGACCGAATTCACCGAACTCGGCTGGATGGGCATGTTCGACGTCGTGGAGAAGCTGTCATGAATGTCATGGAAACGAAAACAACCGCACCCGCCCGTTCCGGCATCACCCTTGTCTGGATCGCCCTGCCGCTTCTGGCGCTCGCCGCCGCCATCGCCTGGATTTTTGTCGCCGATCCTCTCGGACGGATCGACAACGGCGCGCCGCCTGTCGAGAACCTGACCTTCGAGCGTACGATCCTCAACGACAAGGGCATGCAATTGCTGGTTCGGGCCGGCGGTTCGGAGCCGATGACGATCGCCCAGGTGCAGGTGGACGCCGCCTACTGGACATTCACCCAATCACCTCCGGGCGAAATCCCAAGAGGTTCGTCCGCCTGGCTGGATGTCGATTTTCCGTGGAACCTCGCCGACGCCCACGCCGTTCGCGTCGTGACCAATTCCGGCACCAGTTTCGATCATAAAATCGCCGTGGCGGTGCCGACCCCCACCGCGACATCGGGGCAACTCTGGACCCAGACGCTGATCGGCATCATCGTCGGGGTCATGCCGGTCGCGATCGGCCTGATGTTCTATCCTGCCCTGCGCAATGTCGGCCAAAGCGGCATGAATTTCCTTCTGGCGCTGACGATCGGCCTGCTGCTTTATCTTCTCATCGACATGACGGAAGAGGCGTTGGAAATCGCCGGTGAGACGGCCGCGCTTTTTCAGGGTCGGGTCATGGTCGTGCTCGGCGCTTTTGCGGCCTTCCTGGTCCTGATGGCGGTCGGCCGCCGGCATGGCACGCCCACCGGGCTGGCGCTCGCCACCTATATCGCGCTCGGCATCGGCCTGCACAATTTCGGCGAAGGGCTGGCGATCGGCGCGGCCTTTGCGGCAGGCTCTGCGGGGCTGGGCGCTTTCCTCGTGCTGGGCTTTGCGATCCACAACGTCACCGAAGGCATCGGCATTGCCGCGCCGATTCTCAAAAAGCGGCCGTCATTGTGGGTCTTCGCCGGACTGACCCTGCTGGCCGGCGGCCCGGCTGTGTTCGGCATGTGGCTCGGCAGCCTCGCTTATGCGCCGCATTGGACAGCCTTCGCGCTTGCCATCGGGGCGGGAGCCATCCTGCAGGTTATCGTCGAGGTCGCAGCCTATATGGCCCGCACCAACGGCCGGGACGTTGCTTCGCTGTCGTTGTCTCCAGCCGTCCTTAGCGGCCTCGCGGCAGGCGTATTGTTCATGTACGTCACGGCGGCCGTCGTGAAGATATGATAACGGCCGCCCTGACTTTCGACCTCCGGCTACGGTTGCAGTCGGTCGAAAGAGCAGGGCGGCAGACCCAAACGTCTGGACTGTCATAAGGCGTTGTGACGGCCTCCCGCCACCGCGCAGCCGCATTCTCTGAGCTGGATTTCGTAGGTGTTAGACGCTGGTCTCGAAGCTCAGCCGGCGCACATGGTGCAGGAATTCCGCATCGATCAGCATGTTAAAGCCGATGGTGACCTTTTCTTCCTCCCGGCGGATCATCGTGCAGCCGATCTCGTCGCGGATGCCGAGAATTTCCAGATAGAAATTGGCGGGCATCTCCAGATGCGGGCTGACCTCAAGCTCCGCACCATAAAGGGAGATGGTTCGCACGAGGCAGCGCATGGTGTCCTTCGCGCTGAGATGATGCCCGATGAAGGTGATCTTGCCGGGCCGGTCGATCTGAAATTTCTCATACTGCTCGTCCTGAGGGACGCTTTGATGGGGATTCATATGTAAAGCCATGACAACCTCCCGGATTGCCTTTTCCTAGTGCCGATTTTAACGCCGCTTCCTTGCCGATGGGTGAAGGAAATCCGCGCAATTGTCTGTTGTCCGTCTCGACATGGGCCAGATCGCCTTTCGCAAGCCGATGTTTCCCTTCAGGGAAATGCGCTCGGCTCCGTCCGGTTGCAGGGGTGTCGCAGTCTGTGCTGATAATGTGTCATGCTTGCACCGGGCTGGTGTCGCTGTGCGGTTGACGCGGGCCGTACTTGGCGTTACGCCTGATCCTGCAATATAGCTTCGCGAGGTGCGGCAGGATCGGCCGCTTGGCGATTGTTCTGGGAGTGGACTGTGACGGGAAGGCTGGTAATCGTCGGGGCGGGGCAGGCCGCTTTCGCGCTGGCGGCAAAGCTCAGGGCGCTGAAGGACGAACGCGCCATCACCATCATCGGCTCCGAGGACGCCTATCCCTACCAGCGGCCGCCGCTCTCGAAAAAATACCTTCTCGGCGAGATGACATTCGACCGGCTGATGTTCCGGCCGGAGGAATGGTACGCGGAAAACAATGTCGATATCCGGCTCTCCACCTGGGTGGAGGAGATCGACCGCTCCGCCAAATCCGTGCGTATGCAAGATGGCAGCACGCTTTCCTACGACAAGCTGGTGCTGGCGACCGGGGCAGCGCCCCGCCTGCTGCCCGCCAGCATTGGCGGTGATCTCGAAGGGGTTTTGACCGTTCGCGACAAGCGCGATGCCGACCTGCTGGTCGAGGAGATGAAGCCCGGTCGCAGGCTGCTAGTGATCGGCGGCGGTTATATCGGCCTGGAAGCGGCCGCCGTCGCCCGCAAGCTCGGTCTCGAGGTCACGCTCATCGAAATGGCCGATCGCATTCTCCAGCGCGTCGCGGCGAAGGAAACCGCCGACATCATGCGCGATATCCATCAGGCGCACGGCGTCTCCATCCGCGAAAAGACCGGCCTCGTGCGGCTTGTCGGCATGGAAGGCCGGGTGGCCGCCGCCGAGCTTTCGGACGGTTCGGTGCTCGATGTCGATTTTGTCATCGTCGGCATTGGCGTAACCCCGAACGACCGCCTTGCCCGCGAAACGGGCCTCGATGTCGGCAATGGCATCGTGGTGGACAGCTATACCCGCAGTTCGGACAAGGACATTCATGCGGTGGGCGATTGCGCGCTGCTGCCCTGGCGGGGCGAACATGTGCGCCTCGAATCGGTGCAGAACGCGGTCGATCAGGCCGAGGCCGCCGCTCTGGTCCTCGCTGGCGCCGATGTCGCCTATGACGCCAAGCCATGGTTCTGGTCGGATCAATACGAGGTGAAGCTGCAGATCGCCGGTTTCAATCTCGGTTACGACGAAACGGTCCTGCGCCGCGGCCCGCGCGAAGGCAGCTGGTCGGTCTGGTATTTCCGCGACGGGCGCTTCGTGGCCGTCGATGCCGTCAACGATGCCAAGGCCTATGTTGCCGGCAAGAAGCTGCTCGATACCGGCGCCGAGCCGGATCGCGCCATCCTGGCGGACTTGTCCGCCGATCTGAAATTACTGCTCTCCTGAGGAAAACATGCCCGCTCCCGAAAACCGTTTCAAAACCGCCATTCACGCGGGTAAGCCGCAAATTGGCCTCTGGCTGGATATGGGCGAGGCCATCACGGCGGAAATCGCCGGAACGGCCGGGTTCGATTGGCTGGTGATAGATGGCGAGCACGGGCCGAACGATCTGCGCAGCATCATCGACCAGTTGCGGGCGCTTGCCACCTCACCGGCGGAACCGGTGGTGCGCGTGCCTGTCGGCGAAAGCTGGATGATCAAGCAGCTGCTGGACGCGGGCGCGCGCACGCTTCTGGTGCCGATGGTCGATTCGGCTGATCAGGCTGAAGGTTTGGTCAGCGCAATGCATTATCCGCCACGCGGCATTCGTGGCATGGGGGCGGCCGTTGCCCGCGCGTCAGCCTTCAACACCATCTCGGATTATGCGGAAAGCGCTTCCGACAGCGTTTGTCTGCTGGTTCAGGCCGAAACGCGGGCCGCAATCGACGATCTCGACAATATCCTGGCGGTGGAGGGCGTGGATGGCGTCTTTATCGGCCCGGCCGATCTGGCGGCGGATATGGGCTATCTTGGCAAGCTGGATGAGCCGGAAGTGCAGGCAGTGATCGAAGCCGCGATCGTCAAGATCGTCGCAGCCGGCAAGGCCGCCGGTATCCTGACCTTCAACGAGACCTTCAATCGCCGTTATCTGGAACTCGGCGCGTCTTTCGTCGCGGTCGGCGCGGATGTGACGGAGTTCGCCAACACGCTGCGTTCTCTCTCCGCCCGCTACAAGGGTGGGGCAGCGCCCGCACCGGCGAAATCCGGCTATTAAACTCAATCGTCGTTGCTGGCGTTCAGCTTTTCCGGCGGAATGCCTTCTTCGCCGGAGGCGAGATAACCCGTATTTATAAGGGCGGCGCGGATGATGCGCTGGATGGCCTCATCCCTGTCGATGCCGTGATCTCTCGCAAAATCCGACAATGCCTCTTCAAGATCGTCACTGAACAGCATTCCGCCCCCCGTTTTCGTGTCCTTGAAATCAATGCGAACAGGCAAGGCGGAATGCGTCTCGCCTTGCCTGGATACGGTCTTTATAAGCGGCGATCAACGCCAGCGATAAAGGCTGCTGTTCGAGGAGCTATGCTGCGAGCCGGAGCCGATCGCATAACCGATCGCGAAACCGAGTGCGCCGACGATCGTCAGCAGCGAGGTTGCGGTGCCTGGGTTTTCCTTGACCGCCTCCACGACATTCTGGCCCTGGGCGCGGACATTATGCGCTGCCTTGCGAACGCGGCCACGCGCCTCATCCAGAAATTCCGACGCATCCTCGCCGACACCCTCCGCGCGGGCGGAAACGGATTTGGAGAGAGACGAAATTTGCGAGCGCAACTCGGCAATCTGGTTTTCGATCGTATCTTCGACAACATTCAGTTTTGTCTGAGCCATTAGAACACCTCTTTTGTTACCGAAGCGAGAACGTGCCGGCAGACAAGAAGTTCCCGAATGGCCCCGCAAAGTTTCGCCGGACGATCTTCGACCAACAGGTTTTTCGGCTTCTTTTCGAAAAAGCCTTGCATTCATTTTTTTTACGCAATAATCAGGCCGCACCGGAGAGGTGGCCGAGTGGTCGAAGGCGCTCCCCTGCTAAGGGAGTATACGTCAAAAGCGTATCGTGGGTTCGAATCCCATCCTCTCCGCCATCCCTTGTCGATACCGGATATCGCTCAGGACGGCAGCCGTCGCCATGCAGAACGGCACTTCATCAAATTCAGCCAAACGGTTTGACGAACGTCCTTTTAACATCCCCGTCGCGGATGTTTACGACGAACCTCCGTTCTCCAGAAGAATCCTTGTCAGCGCTTCGGGAGCAATCCTCGGGATGTCATGCGCACGATCAAGCTGATGGGTGTTCCAATTTGGGTCGTGCCTGAGCCGTTGGTAAAGATCATCGAATGGACTTCCCTCCCAGTGTGCGGCAACGAAGGTCTTGCGGGGAACGTCCCGCCATCAAACGCGATGCGCCATCTCCCCATATAATCACCGCACCAACCACCGGCCCTTCATTGTCCTGCGCAATGTCTTGCGACGGCATAGCGGACGCTAATCGGCGCGCCGGATGACGTGTTGGAGCCCGCTCCCCGAATCGTTGAGGGTGAATCGGCAGCGAGTCGCAGGTGTTTCACCATGCGCCGCACCGGATAATGCCAAGGGCAGGGTCGGAAGGAGGTGAAAATTTCGACTATCCCCGCCCGGCGAGGCAAGGGATCGCCGAAAAGAGCGATAGTTTAGAAAGACCTTGTTAACCGCGCTAACTAACGGATTCTCAAGCAATTTCTTAACGCAAGGTAAAGCTGTCCCTGGGTTGGGTGCGCTCTGTGTGTTGTTTCCGCAACAAAGCGAAATGAAGCATATACGCAAATGCCCTTAATCGGGGTTTGGCGATTGCATGCGGTGAAACCTTTTGTATTTTCACGACCAGAAGCGAGGCGGTGGATCGTTTGGCTTCTAAGAACACGGGAATGGGGCAGGGAATGCTGTCCTTCGGCAAAAAAGTACCCAAACCCACTTAAAAACTTTGACTGGAGGTCAATCATGAACATCAAGAGCCTTCTCATCGGCTCCGCTGCGGCTCTCGCAGCAGTATCCGGCGCTCACGCTGCCGACGCTATCGTCGCTGCTGAGCCTGAGCCCCTGGAATACGTTCGCGTTTGCGACGCTTTCGGCACCGGCTTCTTCTACATCCCCGGCACCGAAACCTGCCTGAAGTTCGACGGTTACATCCGTTTCCAGACCGACTTCGGCCGTAACAAGTCCGGCACGTCTGACTGGGATTCGTTCACACGCGCTCAGTTCAACATCGACACCCGCACCGACACCGAACTCGGCGCTCTGCGTGGCTACATCGGCTTCCGCGGCCAGGCTGACAACGACAGCAACCGTGGCGTTGTTGTCGACCAGGCGTTCATCGAACTCGGCGGCCTCAAGGTCGGTTACTACTACAACTGGTGGGATGATGGTCTCTCCGGCGAAGTCGATAGCCTTTCTTCGAACGCTACCCGTCTGAACGCCATCCGTTACACCTACGACGCTGGCTCCTTCTACGCTGGTGTTGCTGTTGAAGAACTGGAAGGCCTGCGTTCGGGCTCCAACATCTCCAACGACATCGTTAAGGGCGGTTCGTTCGAAAACCCGAACAACGTTGGTATCTCCGCTATCGTTGGCGCCAAGTTCGGTGCTGTAAGCGCGAACGTTCTCGGCGGCTACGACACCGATCAGGAAGAAGGCGCAATCCGCGCTATCGTAACGGCTGACATCGGCCCCGGCACCCTCGGCCTCTCTGGCGTTTGGGCTTCTGGCGCGAACAGCTACTACGAAGAGTCCGAGTGGACCGTTGCTGCTGAATACGCCATCAAGGCAACTGACAAGCTGACCATCACCCCCGGCTTCCAGTACTTCAACACCATCGACCTCGGCGCCAACAACGACTGGGTTGGCGATCGCGATGCATGGCGCGCTGGTGTAGCTGTTGGCTACAAGATCACCCAGGGCCTCTCCACGCTCGTTTCGGTTAACTACCAGGACGTAGACGGCACCGAAGGTGTTGACTCCGGCGCTGGCGACAGCTGGGTTGGTTTCGTTCGCCTTCAGCGCACGTTCTAATCTGATCTGACATTGTCAGTGATGGAAAGCCCGGCTCTCGAGCCGGGCTTTTTTGTTTGAATGCATGTTAACCCAAGCCGGGCTACCTAAATGTCGATCGCCGTGGTGTTTGGACGCTCCGGCGACTTCGCTTCATAAAATAAAATGGACGATTCGCATCGATGCTGATTCGCTCGGCATTCAAGCATTTGCAGCCTATCGAACGGGGAGGCTGGGAGGGCTTACGTTCTCGACTGATTCTCACTCCCGAATAGAAGTCCTGATTTCCATCAATGGAAGCGCGTTTTTGACGATTTTCCGTGGTTCGACGATGTCAAAATTCTGGCGATTGATGAGCTTCGCTCCGGCGGTGTTCCCGCAATTTCTGTTAAGTCGCTGAAAATCATGAATTATTAACGATTTGTTAGGAAAGGCGGTCCGTCGGTTAGAATTGTAGCTATTTCGCAACAATGCAAAACTAAGGACACCTTACTGTCTTCCTTTCGTCATGATTACGATTGCCTGTCCGGCCGGTTTTGGCTCTAATCATCTCCATAAGCGGCACGCATTTATTTGTGTATCCCACCCGTCGCTTAGAAAATTAGCGTTTGACTGGAGGTCAACCATGAACATCAAGAGCCTTTTGATCGGCTCCGCTGCCGCTCTCGCAGCAGTATCCGGCGCTCACGCTGCCGACGCTATCGTCGCTGCTGAGCCTGAGCCCCTGGAATACGTTCGCGTTTGCGACGCTTTCGGCACCGGCTTCTTCTACATCCCCGGCACCGAAACCTGCCTGAAGTTCGGCGGTTACATCCGTTTCCAGACCGACTTCGGTCGTAACCAGTCTGGCACGTCTGACTGGGATTCGTTCACGCGCGCTCAGTTTGAAATTGACACCCGCACCGACACCGAACTCGGCGCTCTGCGCGGTTTCATCGGTCTGCGCGGTCAGGCTGACAACGACAGCAACCGTGGCGTCAATGTCGACCAGGCATTCATCGAACTCGGCGGCCTGAAGGTCGGTTACATGTACACCTGGTGGGATGACGATCTCTCCGGCGAAACCGATATCCTGTCTTCGAACTCGACCCGTTCGAACGCTCTGCGTTACACCTACGATGCCGGTTCCTTCTATGCAGGCATTTCGGTTGAAGAACTGGAAACCGCACTTGACACCGTTTCGAACCTCGGCATTGCCAAGGGTGGCTTCATCGAAGGCCCGAACAACGTTGGCGTAAGCGGTATCATCGGTGCCAAGTTTGGCGCAGTTAGCGCAAACCTGCTCGGCAGCTATGACACAGACCAGGAAAACGGTGCAATCCGTGCAATCCTCACGGCTGACGTCGGTCCGGGCACATTTGGCCTCTCCGGCGCATGGGCTTCCGGTGCAAACTCTTACTACGAAGAGTCTGAGTGGACGGTTGCTGCTGAATACGCCATCAAGGCAACTGACAAGCTGACGATCACCCCCGGCGCACAGTACTTCGGTACGGTTGACATCGGTGCTGACAACGACTTCGTTGGTGACCGCGATGCATGGCGCGCTGGCGTAACGCTGGACTACCAGATCACGCAGGGCCTCGCTACCAAGGTTGCTGTTAACTACCAGGACGTTGACGGCACCGAAGGTGTTGACACCGGTGCTGGCGACCAGTGGACCGGCTTCGTTCGCCTTCAGCGCACGTTCTAATCTGATCTGACATTGTCAGTGATGGAAAGCCCGGCTCTCGAGCCGGGCTTTTTCGTTTGAACATCTTCAAAAGCCTAAACGCCCATCGGCAGCAGACCGAAAAACAAAAAAAAGCACCGGGCCAGCCGGTGCTTCGATGTTCCTGGAGCGATCAGCCGATGATCCCGGCTCTTATCCCGCCCGTCCGTGGCGCAGGTCGTCGACGATATCGGCGTTTTGCCCGAGGCGGGTCTTGTAGACCTGATAATTCTCCATCACCCGCTGCACGTAGTTGCGCGTTTCGGGGAAGGGGATGCGCTCGATCCAGTCCACTACTTCGTCGATAGGTTTGCCGCGCGGGTCGCCATATCGGGCGATCCATTCCGGTACGCGCTTCGGCCCGGCATTATAGGCGATGAAGGTGAGGATATAGGAGCCGCCGAAACTGTCGATCTGCTCGCCGAGATAATGGGCGCCGAGCGTGGCGTTATATCCGGCATCGCCGGTCAGCATCGCCGGCGTGTAAGGCAGGCCGTGGCGTCCGGCCACGCCCTTGGCGGTTCCCGGCAGCAATTGCAGCAGCCCGCGGGCATTGGCGGCGGAGACGGCGGCCGGGTTGAAGGCGCTTTCCTGCCGGGCGATGGCATAGGCGAGCGCCTTGCCGGAACCGGCAATATTGGCGCTGGCGGGAATGACGCCGAGCGGGTAGGCGAGGGCTGCCGCATCGATGCCACGGCTGAAGGCCGTCTTACCGATTTGCAGCGAGACCTGATGGTTGCCGTTGCTCTCCGCCCGCGCCGAGAGAATTGCGAGTTCGCCGGGGCTGTCGAGCTGTTCCGCCAGCGATCGGTAAAGGCTGTCGGCCCGCCAGCCATAACCCGCCGCTTCCAGCCGGTCGATGGCGCGCACCGCTTCGCGGCCGATAAAACGTTCGCGATCAGTGCCGCTCGGGCTGGGATAGGTGACGTTCAGCGTCTTTGCGCCGATCCGTGCGGCGGCAAGCTGGCCGTAAAAGGTACCGGGATGGGCGGCGGCTCTGGTGAAGAAATCGCGGGCATCGCCCGGTCCACCCGCTTCCGCCGCCCGCCCGAGCCAATAATAGGCGCGCGAGGCCGAAAGCGGCCGGTTCGAGGTCTGCAAAAGCGTATTGAAATGACGCGAAGCAGTCGCGGGATCGCGCAGCGCCCGCAGCGCATACCAGCCGGCATGAAATTCCGCATCGGCAATATCGACGGCGGAGGTGGCCGAATGATTGGCGACGATGCGATAGGCTTCGGAAAAATCACCGAGATCGGCAAGGCCGCGCGCGATGATGCGCCGCTCGTTCCACCATTCGCCGGGATTGACGAGTTTTGCCGCTTCCTTCGGGGCCTGCTTCAGAAGTGCTGCGGCTTCGGGATATTTCTGCTGGTTGCGGAAATTCTCGATGCGCGCGAAGAGAAAGGTGGGGTCGCCGCGCCAGTTGGCGTCGACCTTGCCCAAAAGGGCCGTGGCATTGCCCGATCGCTGCAACACGGCGGCCCAGGCATTGTAGAGCGACTGCGCCTTGCCCAGATCGCCGAAACGCTTCGCCTGGCCGATGCGGCTGCGATACATCAGGTAATCCATGCGCGCCTTCTGATCGGCGGGCGTCAGATAGGTGGGGAACTCGGCAAGAACACGGTCTTCCATGTCCTTGTCCATGCCTTCGCTGACCCAGAGCTGGCGGATGAGGCTTTGTGATTCGGCAACCTTGCCGGAAGAAGCGAGAGCCCTTGCCAGCACCACGCTGCCCTCGGCGGTTTCCGGCCGGCCGCTGGCGAAGGCGGCAAGCACCTGGGGCGCCGGCGGATCTTCACGGTAAAGCGCTTTTTCGGAATTGGCCCGCAGCGTTGCCGCGCCCGGCCAGCCGGTCAGCTCGCGCTCAGCTGCGGCGATCTCGGCGGAAGGCACATCCTTCTGGCCGGAAACGGCAATCGCCCAGGACAGAATATGCCGGTCGAGGCTTCCCGACGGCATGGCGTTGCGAAGAGTGATGGCTCGAGCCGCGTCGCGACCTGAAAGGGCGTCCAGTCCGGCTTTAAGCTGGCTGGCGTCATCAGGACGGTTGAGGCGCGGTATTGCGCCGGTGATTTCGGGGGAGGCGGGCATGAAGGCCGGAACGGCAGGCGCATCCGGCTTCACATAGGGAAGCGGTACGACGCCTTCCGGCGCCGGCTGTGCCAATGCGCTCCAAACGCTTGCGGTAAGACCCGCCGCTATCAAACCCAGAACTGTGTTCTTCATACCGCTCTTCATGACCAGACGGAAACAATCGACCCTGTTGTATTGTCGTTTCATTGCAGCGGGATTGTGAAATTCGCCCCAAGGCGTTTCGCTTGATATCCCGCTCTGGAATCTACGGAATTTGTGCTTAACGAAATCTTACTTTCCGCCGCGCGACCCAATCAACTTTTATTCACCGGTCCGCGAGCGGAGCGGAATGCCGCCGCGTGGTTTTTGGCCCGCCGCGTGAGGCTCCCCGACTGTCACACTTCCGACAATTTCGGACAAAATAGGCTGCCTTTGCGCTTGTCGGCGCAAGGGGCTGGCACTAATGTGTGCCGGTTTTAACCATCGAATGCGGCCGAAGCGTGAACCGGCTCGGCAGCCAGGAGCTTTGCATGTTCAAGGGATCAATTCCCGCCCTCATTACCCCGTTCACGGACAATGGCGCCGTGGACGAACAGGCGTTTGCCGCCCATGTGGAATGGCAGATCGCCGAAGGCAGCAACGGTCTTGTGCCGGTGGGCACGACGGGGGAGTCTCCAACCCTCTCCCACGACGAACACAAACGTGTCGTCGAGCTGTGCATCGAGGTAGCGGCGAAACGGGTTCCTGTCATCGCGGGCGCTGGCTCCAACAATACCGATGAGGCGATCGAGCTTGCCCTGCACGCGCAGGATGCCGGCGCGGACGCGCTGCTGGTGGTCACACCTTATTACAACAGGCCGACGCAGAAGGGGCTTTTCGCCCATTTTTCCGCCGTTGCCGAAGCGGTGAAACTGCCGATCGTCATCTACAATATCCCGCCGCGCTCGGTGGTGGACATGTCGCCGGAAACCATGGGCGCGCTGGTCAAGGCGCATAAGAACATCGTCGGCGTCAAGGATGCGACGGGCAAGCTCGATCGCGTTTCCGAACAGCGCATTTCCTGCGGCAAGGATTTCATCCAGCTGTCAGGTGAGGACGGCACCGCGCTCGGCTTCAATGCCCATGGCGGCGTCGGCTGCATTTCCGTCAGCGCCAATGTCGCGCCGCGCCTCTGTGCCGAATTCCAGGCGGCGATGCTTGCGGGCGACTATGCCAAGGCGCTGGAGTACCAGGATCGCCTGATGCCGCTGCACAGGGCCATCTTCATGGAACCCGGTGTCTGCGGCACCAAATATGCGCTCTCGAAGACGCGTGGCGGCAACCGCAAGGTTCGCTCGCCGTTGATGAGCACGCTGGAACCCGCAACGGAAGCGGCGATCGACGCGGCGCTGAAACATGCCGGCCTGACCAACTAAGGGAAACGGCAAACATTTTAAGGCGCGCGGAACGGCTTTGCGAAACGAAGCCGTTCCGCGCGCCTTTCCTTTTTGCCGTGACGATACTAAATAGAGGTCTGGAAACCGCCATTGGTGGATAAGCCACAGGCGCAATAAGAAAAATCAGGGATTGAAATATCATGGCCCCCAGAGGCAGCCAGCGCGTTGTAAACAAGATCGTTGCGGAAAATCGCAAGGCCCGTTTCAACTACGAAATCATGGATACCTATGAGGCAGGCATCGTGCTGACCGGCACCGAGGTCAAGTCGCTGCGTGAAGGCAAGGCGAACATTGCCGAGTCCTATGCATCGGATGAGGGCGAGGAAATCTGGCTCATCAATTCCCACTTGCCGGAATATCTGCAGGCCAACCGGTTCAACCATGAGCCGCGCCGCCGCCGCAAGCTGCTTTTGAACAAGCGCGAGATCAACCGGCTGCGCGTCGGTATCAACCGCGAGGGCATGACGCTGGTGCCGCTCAAGATCTATTTCAACGAAAAAGGCCGTGCGAAGCTGGAACTGGCGCTGGCCAAGGGCAAGAAGCTGCACGACAAGCGCGAGACGGAAAAAGAACGCGACTGGAACAGGCAGAAATCGCGGCTGCTGAAGGGGAACAACGCCTAAAGCCTACTCCCTCGTTCCTGTGCTTGTCACAGGAATCCAGCAGCCGCGCGTCTGCGCGGCGAGAGAGTTCTTTTCAGCCCAAGGACTTGGGCTGGCTGGATCCCGGCTCAAGGCCGGGATGACGGGCGTGTGTTTCCGCCAGTGGCGACCCCTTACGCCGCCCGATAAGTCCGCTCCACATAAGACGTCGATGCCGAAACGCTGAATCTGCTGACAAGTGCGGCAAGATTGGCGCTGACGTCGCTGAGATTATGCGTGGCCGCATTGGTTTCCTCCACCATGGCGGCGTTCTTCTGGGTCAGATTGTCCATGCTGTTGATGGCAGCGCTGATTTCCTGAATGCCGATGGACTGTTCCTGCGCCGCCTTGGTCAGCGAGGCGATATGATCCTGGATATGATCCACCTTGTTGCCGATCGTATTCAGGGATTCGCCGGTTTTGTTGACCAGTGAGACGCCCTTCATCACATCCTCGGAGGATTTGGTGATGAGGGTCTTGATTTCCTTGGCGGCATTGGCCGAACGCTGCGCCAGCTCGCGCACTTCCTGTGCGACGACGGCAAAACCCTTACCCGCTTCGCCGGCGCGCGCGGCTTCCACGCCGGCATTCAACGCCAGAAGATTGGTCTGGAACGAAATCTCGTCGATGACGGAAATGATCTGGGTAATCTTCTGCGATGATTCCTCGATGGCGCCCATCGCTTTCACCGCTTCCGTCACCACATCCCGCGACCGCGCCGCCTCGACAGCCGAGCTTTCGACGATGGTCTTGGCCTCTTCGGAGCGCTGCGCCGAAAGTTTGGAAATGGTGGTGATTTCCTCCACGGCGGCGGCGGTTTGCTCAAGGGCGGCCGCCTGCTGCTCCGTCCTGCGCGCCATGTCGTCGGTTGCCGATGTCAGTTCGCGCGTATTGCCGGAAATCTTGTCGGCTTCCTCGACGATCTGCGAAAACGCACTCGAGAGATTACCGACCGCAACGTTGAAATTGGCGATCAGCCCATCGAATTGCGGTGCGGTCTTTTCCTTGATGCTGGAGGTGAGGTCGCCATTCGCCAGCTTGTTGAGGGCGTTGTTGAGCAATTCGAGAACCTGCTCCTGTTCTTTCTTCATCTGCGCCTGCTGTTCCTCGACCTTCAGCCGCTCGGCGGCAAGCACGTCGAGGTAAACAGAAATTGAATAGTCCATGTCGAGAAGGGCGGCCTTGATGGTCACCGTCAGGGCGTCCTTCAGCTTCCGGGCCTTCTTGTCCACGAAAAGGCCCTTCAGCTCCGAATCGATGACAGCCTTGACGATGCCATCAAGCATCAGCGCATAACCGCCAATATACCATCTCGGCTCCAGACCCAGCCTTGCATGGGTACGGCCGATGGCCGTCACGGCGTCGGTATAGTCCTCGTTGAAGGTGCCTGAGGTGATTCTCGTCCAGTGTTTCAGCTGCATGCTCTTGGCGTGCTGGATATGGGCGTCGTTCGTGAAGAACTTTGCCGTCTCGGGCACCGTGCGAACCTTCGCATAAAACCGATCGAGGGAGGCGTCGAGAGAACCGGTGATGACACCCTTGATGTCGGAAAGTTTTTGCCGTTGCTCGTGGCCAAGCCCCAGAAAATTCAGTCTTTCGTCGAGTTGTCGATTGGTTTTCACTTGGCCATGCATGTCTGAACATCCTGATTTGACACCGAAAATCACATCGTTGGTGTCGTTGGGTGATTTAGACACGTCTAAAATTAACCAAGATATAATTTTGACCGGCCGAATTTGACACTTGCTAATTTCAAGGGGAATTTTTCCGGCTGCGACACTGGGCCATGACGCCCAAACGAAAACGCGCCCGTCTTTTCAGACGGACGCGTTCTCATTGTGTGAGCCTCGTAAAGACCGGATCAGATCGCTTCCGGGCTTTCGACGTGGCGGGCAGGGCGCTCGTTCGGGTCACGCCCGATTTCGGCCTTCAAAGTCATGAGATCAATGAAGTGATCGGCCTGCCTGCGCAGATCGTCGGCAATCATTGCGGGCTGCGTTGCCATGGTGGAAACCACGGAAACCTTGCGGCCCTTGCGCTGAATGGCGTCCACCAGCTTGGTGAAATCGCCGTCGCCGGAAAACAGAACCAGATGATCGACGGTCTCGGACTGTTCCATGGCATCGACAGCGAGTTCGATATCCATGTTGCCCTTGATCTTGCGGCGGCCGAGCGCGTCGGTGAATTCCTTCGCCGGCTTCGTCACGACCTTGTAGCCGTTATAATCCAGCCAGTCGATCAAAGGACGGATCGAGGAATATTCCTGATCCTCGATCAAGGCGGTGTAATAATAGGCGCGCAGCAGGTATCCGCGCTTCTGAAACGCCTTTAGAAGCTTGCGATAGTCAATATCGAACCCCAGGCTTTTAGATGCTGCATAAAGATTGGCTCCGTCTATAAAGAGCGCAATTTTCTCCCGTGGATCGAACATTCCATCCCATTCCTTTTTTGGAAAGGCCATTGCCTGGCTTTTATTTCCGGTCGAAAGCGAAAAAATATGTCGTATTCAACGAGTTTCGCGCATCGCCGTTGCGTTTTAAGTAAGCTACCTTCCCGCGTATTCCAAGACAAATCTGCTAGACATTTTGTTCCCGAGCCGCCAAACTTGGCGAATAAGGTGCCAAAAGACGCCAAACACAGGAAAAACTTGAATTCCGCGGCCAATGGCTGTATCGGAAGCCGGACAGCACCGTCGCGAGAGATCATTAGTGTTTTTCGCAAATCACGAGGCGCAGATTCAATAGGTTAGAGTGGCCCTTGTGCATCCGCAAGAACGCACGGCGCTTTGATCGGCGACATCACGACCCATAAAGGACAGGCAATGGCCCGCGTCACAGTAGAAGATTGCATTGATAAAGTAGACAACCGTTTCGAGCTGGTCCTTCTCGCCAGCCACCGTGCGCGCCAGATTTCCCAGGGCTCGTCCATCACGATTGACCGCGATAACGACAAGAACCCGGTCGTGGCGCTGCGCGAAATCGCCGATGAGACGCTTTCGCCTGACGATCTGAAGGAAGACCTCATCCATTCGCTGCAGAAGCATGTGGAAGTGGACGAGCCGGAGCCCGATCCGGTCACGCTCGCAGCCTCGGCCTCTACCGATGGCGAAGACGACGACCAGCCGGAAACCGTCACTTTCGACCAGATGTCGGAAGAAGAACTGCTGGCCGGTATCGAAGGCCTTGTGCCGCCGGAAAAAAATGACGACTATTGATTAACTTTATGACGCCATTGGCGGGCGGTGGTTACCGTCTGTCAATATATGCCGTCATAATCTGATCCTTATTGATGCAGCATTGTGCGCCGACCCTCGGGTTGGCGCGCTTTCTTTTTGTGGAATATCGCATGATGCGGCAATACGAACTCGTCGAGCGAGTTCAAAAATATAAACCGGATGCGAATGAGGCCCTGCTGAACAAGGCCTATGTTTATGCCATGCAGAAACACGGCCAGCAAAAGCGGGCCAATGGCGACCCCTATATCTCGCATCCGCTGGAAGTTGCCGCCATCCTGACGGAAATGCATCTCGACGAATCGACCATCGCGGTGGCGCTGCTGCACGATACGATCGAGGACACCACCGCCACCCGCGCTGAGATCGATGAGCTTTTCGGCGAGGATATTGGCCGGCTCGTGGAAGGGCTGACCAAGCTCAAGAAGCTCGATCTCGTGACCCGCAAGGCCAAGCAGGCCGAAAACCTGCGCAAGCTGCTGCTGGCCATTTCCGACGACGTGCGCGTTCTTCTGGTCAAGCTCGCCGACCGCCTGCACAATATGCGCACCATGGAATATATGCCGGCTGACAAGCGCAGCCGCATTTCCGAAGAGACCATGGAAATCTATGCGCCGCTTGCCGGCCGCATGGGCATGCAGGACATGCGCGACGAGCTGGAGGACCTGTCCTTCCGTTATCTCAACCCGGAAGCCTATGAGACGGTGACCAACCGCCTGCAGGAACTGGAGACGCGCAACGAGGGGCTGATCAAGAAGATCGAGGACGAGTTGCGCGAGCTTCTTGTCGCGAACGGCCTGATCGGGGCAAACGTCAAGGGGCGTCAGAAGAAGCCCCATTCGGTGTTCCGCAAGATGCAGTCGAAGTCGCTTTCTTTCGAGCAGCTTTCCGATGTCTACGGTTTCCGCATTCTGGTGGATGATATTCCTGCCTGCTACCGGGCGCTGGGCATCGTGCATACCCGCTGGCGCGTGGTGCCGGGCCGCTTCAAGGATTACATCTCCACGCCGAAGCAGAACGACTATCGCTCCATTCACACCACCATCGTTGGCCCCTCGCGCCAGCGTATCGAGTTGCAGATCCGCACCAAGCGCATGCATGAGATCGCCGAATTCGGCATTGCCGCCCATGCGCTTTATAAGGATGGCGAAAACGGGGAGGGCGATCTGCTCTCACGGGAAAGCAACGCCTATTCCTGGCTGCGCCACACCATCGAATCGCTGGCCGAAGGCGACAGCCCGGAAGAATTCCTCGAACATACCAAGCTGGAACTCTTCCAGGATCAGGTGTTCTGCTTCACGCCCAAGGGCAAGCTGATCGCGCTGCCGCGCGGCGCCACACCCATCGATTTCGCTTACGCGGTGCACACCAATATCGGCGACACCACTGTTGGCGCCAAGATCAACGGGCGGATCATGCCGCTCGTGACCCGGCTTAACAACGGCGACGAGGTGGAGATCATCCGCTCGGGCGTGCAGGTGCCGCCTGCCGCATGGGAAGAGGTGGTTGTGACGGGCAAGGCCCGCTCGGCCATCCGCCGCGCCACCCGCATGGCCATCCGCAAGCAATATTCCGGCCTCGGCTATCGTATTCTGGAACGCACCTTTGAGCGTGCCGGCAAAGCCTTCTCGCGTGACGCGCTGAAGCCCGTGCTGCATCGCCTGGCGCAGAAGGATGTGGAAGACGCAATCGCCGCCGTCGGGCGCGGCGAAGTCTCCTCGCTCGATGTGTTGCGTGCGGTCTATCCTGATTACCAGGACGAGCGCGTGACGGTGAAGATGACCGGCGACGACGGCTGGTTCAACATGCGCAGCGCTTCCGGCATGGTGTTCAAGATCCCCGGAAAGTCGCGCTCCGTTCTGGAGGACGATGGCGCGACTGAAATGCTTGATGGACCCGATCCGCTGCCCATCCGTGGCCTTTCCGGCAATGTCGACGTGCATTTCGGTGCCGCCGGCGCCGTTCCCGGTGACCGCATCGTCGGCATCATGGAAAAAGGCAAGGGCATCACCATCTATCCCATTCAGGCGCCGGCGTTGCAGCGTTTCGACGATGAGCCTGAGCGCTGGATCGATGTCCGCTGGGATCTGGACGAGGCGAACAAGTCGCGTTTCATGGCGCGGGTCATGATCAATGCGCTGAACGAGCCGGGCACGCTCGCCTCGGTCGCGCAATCGATCGCGACGCTGGACGTCAATATACGTGGCCTCAACATGGTCCGCATCGGCACGGATTTCTCCGAACTGGCGCTGGATGTCGAAGTCTGGGATTTGCGGCAATTGAACCAGCTATTGTCGCAGCTCAAGGATCTCGATTGCGTATCGACTGTCACACGTGCCTTCGATTGAGGCATTTTTGATCATTCTGATATCATCGAAGGCTGTTGTTATGCGTTGAACGCATGGCAGCGGCCTTTTCCTGTCTCTGGTCGCAGGGGTGGTTTACGACTATCTTCCTCTCAGAAATTGAAAACGGAAAACGCGGCGTGCCGGTGGTTCTTCACCGATGAGAAACGCCACTTCCAAACTGAAAGGACATGAAACCATGTTTACTCCCCTTCGCAAGATCGCCCGTGCTGTTCGTGGCAAGACCACTCAGGAACGCGAATTCGAATATCTCAGCGGCTCCGTGTCGAATGTCGACCTCGAATTCCGTCAGCGCGAAATCGACCGCGGCATGTTCCGCCGGTAATGCACTCAGCGCATGGCAGCCTTTCGCCATGCGTATGCGATAAGCCGGTGCAGCCGTTATCGGCCAGTGCATCCTGCGTTTCGCAAATCTATCTGAATGCGCGCTACAAACGGGTGTTCACCGCTGTCCGGTCTAAATGACAGGGCGTCCTGCTTTTGCAACGAATTTGACGGCGAGAGGGTGCTTGTTTCCTCGACGTCATCCTTGGGCTTGTCCCAAAGATCTAATCACGTTGAATTAAATCAATCGGTTGCAGATCCTCGGGTCAAGCCCACTACTGTCCGGTTTAAATTTTGTAGACAAGGCGCACGGTGTTGATTCTACTTATGTTCGAGCGTTTGGCGACGATCTCGGACACGAAGGGAAGCAACACCGTGCGGCACAAGAATAGCGTTTTTCATGAT